>CP070813.1:2539430-2559273 GCA_020344055.1 Candidatus Zixiibacteriota bacterium
TCCCAAATTAATTTGGGATTGAAATCTATTTTAATGCTGGTAGACAAGTTGAGTAGGTCGGAAGCCCTGTGCTTCCGACAGTATGACTATTTTTCTTCGTCGGATTTCTTCTTGCTTTTCTCGATATCGATCATCTCCAGTCCCGAGGCGTAATGCTTCCTGACCGGCTCGATTATGGTCATCAGCTTATCCGTCACCTCCCGAATCTGGATCGCCGACTTCTCGATAGTCTCCAGCTTCGTAACCGTCTCTTTGGAAAGCTTGTCTTTGTTCATCAAGAGAAGCTGGGTGTTTCCCAGTATAGCCGTAAGGGGATTGTTTATCACATGATTGACCGTGACCGCAGTCTCGGTAACCGCCGCCGCCCTCTCGGAATTCACCATCTTCTTGAAATTCGCCTTCAGCTTTTCAAACGATTTTACGATGTAATCGATATCATCATCCGCCGATAATTCCAGACGCTCATCAATTCTCTTTCGCGCGGTTTTGTTAAGTAGTTTCTTTTCCGAAAACCCGAAGGCCATAAGGCGGTTTTGCGAATCTTTGATCCATATTCCCGTCTCGATTCCGGCTACATCAGGCCATAATAACGGAATCTCGTTGCTTTCCAGTTCTGTCCCGGTCTCAACTTTATCCGGTTCCTCACACGGGAATTCCTCGACCTCGCAAGCCGATATCTCTTTATCTAGTTGAGCCACAGAAATAACTATATGAGCCGGTTTCTCAGGTTTCACGCAGACGGCACAGACTCCTATCTCGGATAACCCGTCAAGCAGCCGCCTGGCAAATATCTCCAGGGAAGAGGGGCTGCCAGGTCTCAATATGGCGTTTATCCGGGCTTCAATCTGCGAAATCACCAGGCCCATACCGTCCGCGAGCGAAACGGCGCCGGATTCGGGGAAGGGTGCGACCGCGGCGGCATAGCCAAGTATATTGCCGAGATGTCTGATGGCGCCCACGCAGACGATTTCTTCCGTCTCGGTCGAAACGGTGATAAATCCTGAGCCCCTTATCTCGTCGGATTCACCTTCAAACCCCAGTGTTTTTATAAATCCCGAAAGGTATTCGCGATATCGCTTATTCCCATCAATATATGATTCCAGGGCCAGGCCGGGAATTCGCATTTTTACCATTATTGATAGCGGATTCGAAAGCGCTTTAACGGCCATACCGCAGCCGGCCGCCAGGTATCCGATGCGGCTCTTACCAAGGCTGTTTAAGTTATCTATAATCTGCTGAATATTCTTATCTTCATTCATCCTTTTTCTCGCGGTCACCGGCAAATATTATACTTGACACGGTTTGAGACGGTCAATATGATTCAGGTTTTCGGCCGTAAATGACCCCTTTATCATTTATCGGCTGTGGGATTTTGGCTTTTAATGGAGAGCGAACTCGATGATTCACGATAAATGCGGTGTTTTCGGTATTTACGGAACCAAGAATGCCGCTAATCTCACATACTTAGGGCTGTACGGCCTTCAGCACCGGGGGCAGGAGTCCGCCGGAATTGTTTCAGCCGAGAACGGTAAATTTCACCATAAAATCGGAATGGGTCTCGTACATGACGTTTTCCAGTCCGAAGAAGACCTTGCCGGCTTAAAGGGCTATTCCGCCATCGGGCACAATCGCTATTCCACCACCGGTGTCTCCGGCGCGGAGAATATACAGCCATTGATAATAAATTTCCGACGGGGGCATATGGCTCTGGCTCATAACGGAAATTTCACCAATTATCATCAAGTCAGATCATACCTCGAGAAATCCGGATCGATATTTCGGACCACGTCTGACACGGAAGTCGTCCTGCATCTACTCGCGAAATCCCATAAAAAGAGAATCGAACAGGCGCTTGCGGAAGCTTTGGGCAAGATAGAAGGCGCCTACAGCACGGTACTACTGACGCCCAAGCATCTGGTGGCCGCCAGGGATCCTGCGGGTGTGCGTCCATTAGCCCTCGGCAAAAGGCGTTCCGTCTGGGTGGTGGCGTCCGAGACCTGCGCTTTCGATATGATAGGCGCGCATTATGTCCGCGATGTTAAGCCCGGGGAAATCATCGTTATTAACGGCAACGGAATAAAAAGCTACGATATTATGAAAAAACGCAAGCACGCCTTCTGTATCTTTGAATTCATCTATTTCTCCCGTCCCGATTCGATGATATATGGAATGAACGTCGATAAGGTGAGAAGACGTCTCGGAAGACAACTGGCCCGCGAGCATCCGGTAGACGCCGACATTATTATCTCCGTCCCCGACAGCTCCAACACCGCGGCCCTGGGGTTTTCGGAGGAGTCCGGTATTCCCTTTGACATAGGATTTATCAGGAATCACTATGTCGGCCGAACATTCATTCAGCCGGAACAGAAGATCAGAAATCTCGATGTCAGGAAAAAATTCAATGTCGTCAGGGGAGTTATCAAAAAGAAACGGGTGGTGGTAGTCGATGATTCCCTGGTGCGTGGAACAACCTCGAAGAAACTGGTGGCGTTGTTGAAAGAAGCCGGGGCCAGGGAGGTTCACTTCAGGTTATCCTCGCCGCCCATAATAAGCCCCTGTTTCTACGGAATCGACATGCCGACCAAAAAAGAGCTTCTGGCGTCCAGAAGATCAGTATCCGCCATAAGGCGGTATCTGGGCGCCGATTCCATAGGATACCTTTCCCTTGAAGGAATGCTTACGCTTCCCGCCTTGCCTCAGGATGAGTTCTGCGCCGCCTGTTTTACCGGAAAATACCCCATTAAGACCTTCAATAAATTTAAATAACCTTAAAGCCCATAAGGCTATAAACCGATTCATATAAAAGGTGCTTTTATGTCCCCTGTGAATAAGACCGCAAATACCCGTATTCTGGTTATTGACGATGAAACCAGCATGGGCGAATTTATGAAGATTATGCTGGGCAAAGAGGGGTATAGCGTCTCCTTTGAAACCTCGGCCCAGCATGCCCTGCGGAATTTTTCCCAGTCCCAATCGGACCCTCAGAAGCGTTACGATCTTATGATAACCGATCTTATGATGCCGGAAATGTCGGGGCTTGACTTGTTAACTAAAGCCCAGAAAATCGATCCTGATATTGATGTTATAGTGATGACCGCTTTCGGATCGATCGATACAGCAGTCGAAGCCCTGAAGAAGGGAGCTCACGATTACATAACCAAACCTTTCAAGGTGGAAGAGATAAAAATCGCCATAAAAAAGGCGGTGGAAAACAAGAAAATAAAAAAGGAGAACATCTCTTTGAAAGAAACCATCAAATCCGGCTTCGATTCTTTCATCGGGAATTCGCCTTCCATAGTTAAAATAAAAAAGCACGCGGCCAAAGCCGCGTCCTCGGATGTTACCGTCTTGATCACGGGAGAATCCGGAACCGGAAAGGAAGTCCTGGCAAGGGCGATACATGCCGAGAGCAGGCGGGCGAACGGCCCCTTTCTCTCCATAAACTCCGCGGCATTGCCGGAGACCCTTCTGGAATCGGAGCTCTTCGGGCATGTAAAGGGGTCATTTACCGGAGCGGTAAAGGACAAGACCGGGCTTTTTACCGCCGCCGCAGCCGGCACCTTCTTCCTGGACGAGATAGGGGAGACCAGCCCCGCCATACAGGCCAAGCTTCTTCGCGTGCTGGAGGATCGCGAGGTCACCCCCGTGGGCGCGACAAAAGCTTTCCCGGTGGACGTACGTCTTATAGCCGCCACCAACGCCAGCCTGCAGGAGATGGTCGATCAGGGCAGTTTCAGGTCGGATCTTTTTTACCGGCTTAACGTATTTTCTTTACATATTCCGCCCCTTAAAGAGAGGATTGAGGATATTGAAATTCTTGCCGCCTATTTTATAAAACGTCACTGCGCCAGGATGAAAATCGACGAATTATCCCTCTCGGACGATGCCCTGGAGGTGCTCAAATCGTACAGCTGGCCCGGCAATATAAGACAGCTCGAAAACATGCTGGAACGAACTTTGATGCTGGCAAAAGGCAAAATTATTGAGATAGACGATCTGCCCGAGGAGATCCTGAAAGCCATCGAGTCGAAACCGGACCTGATACAGAATATCACCAGGAAAGTGTCGGTCTCTCCGGATCTCGAGACCATGGAGAAAGCCTATATTCATTATGTGCTTCATCAGACGGGCTGGAATAAGAGCAAAGCGGCGAAGATCCTCGGAATCGATCTTTCCACCCTGTATCGCAAAATGGATCGTTATTCTATTCCCAAAAAACCTTGATTTAATTCTCTTTTTATATTTTATATAAAACCTTATGAAAAATTACGATTTTAAAAACGCCGTAGTCGGTACCAATGTACTGGTTCCGGTGCTGGGAGGGGCGAAGAAGAAATATATAAATTTCGACAACGCCGCCTCGACTCCTCCTCTCAAATATGTCTGGGAAACTCTTCATAAATTTAAAGATTATTATTCCTCCGTTCATCGCGGGACAGGTTTCAAGTCTATTATCTCCACAAAGGCGTATGACGACGCCCACGTGAAGGCGCTGAGATTCGTGGGCGCCGATCCCGGTTGTTTCACCGCCATTTTCATGAAAAACACGTCGGACGCCTTAAACAAACTTGCCCGCAGGATCAATTTCAGGCGGGGAGATATCGTTCTCTCGAGTCTGATGGAACATCACTCCAACGACCTGCCCTGGAGGGCCGCGGCGAAAACCGTCCATATCGAGATCGACGGCCTGGGTTATCTTGATCTCGACGATTACAAAAAGAAGCTGAAAAAATATGGTAGGAAGGTCAGGCTGGTGGCAGTAACCGGAGCGTCCAACGTCAGCGGATTGATTCCTCCCCTGAAGAAAATGGCGGAGATGGCCCATAGGGCCGGAGCCGAGTTCCTGGTTGACGCCGCGCAGCTGACGCCACATAGGAAGATCAAAATGGGCAAACCGGGCGAACCGGATTCATTCGACTATCTGGCGTTCTCCGCCCATAAGATGTACGCCCCTTTCGGTACCGGCGTTCTGATAGGACCGAAAAAGATATTTCTGAGGGGAGACCCGGACAGTGTGGGCGGCGGAACGGTTAATTATGTTACGCGATCCGAGGTACAGTGGGCGCATCTTCCCGATAAGGAGGAAGCTGGCAGCCCCAACGTGGTGGGCGCTGTAGCGCTGTCAGCCGCCATAGATTTTCTGGATAAGGCCGGTTTTTCAAGAATTGCCGCCCATGAGAAGGAGCTCACCAGGTACGCTTTGGAGAGATTTTCAGATATCGACGGCGTTACCCTTTACGGCCCCAAAACATGGGTTGCGGGAGAGGACAGGGTGGGCGCCATCTCGTTTAACGTCGACAATCACTATCATGCCGCCGCCGCCGCCATATTGAGTTACGAAGGAGCCATCGCGGTCAGGAACGGCTGTTTCTGTGCCCATCCCTATATTCAGAGGCTTTTGAGGCTTTCGGATAAAGACTCGAAGGTATATCGGGACGAGATTAATCGCAAAATAAGGTCGCATATTCCCGGAATGATAAGGATCTCATTCGGTCTGTATAACACCAGATCGGAGATCGATCGCTTTTTCGAAATGCTTGAAAAAATAGTGACCCGCAAGTATAAGGGAAATTATTACGTCGGCAGGCGCTCCGGCGAGGCGTTTCCCAGAAACTTCCGATTTCCCCGGATGACCGGCTTTTGATATGAAATTTATAAAAATATTGCCAGAGGGTCTTATCGATAGGATCGCCGCCGGCGAGGTCATCGAGAATCCCGCTTCGGTGGTCAAGGAGCTTGTGGAAAACGCCCTCGACGCTTCTTCGACCAATATAGAGATATCCACCAGAAACGGCGGCAAGGATGAAATCATAATTGTCGATGACGGCGAGGGTATTCCCAAAGACCAGGTCGAAATCGCTTTTATGCGTCACGCAACTTCGAAAATAAAGAACTGGAACGATCTTTTGAAAACATTGAGCTTCGGATTCCGTGGCGAGGCTTTGCCGTCGATAAGCTCGGTTTCGATTCTGGAGTTGCAAACCTGCTTTCAATCCGAAAAGGTCGGCACCACCATCAGGATAGAAGGGGGCAAACAGGTTTACCTCGGTCCCGCGCCTCCCCGAAAGGGCTGCTCTTTCTCGGTAAGAAATCTGTTTTATAATGTGCCCGCGAGACGGAAATTTATGAAATCCGAATCGGCGGAACAGAGAAAGGTCTCCCAGATAATAAGGAGATACGTTATCTCGAGACCCGACGTCGGCTTCAGGGTCGGCCGCGATGGAAGGCACGTGGGAATATACAAACCGACCGAGTTCCTGGTCGAAAGGCTGAATGATATCTGGGGTTCTCAAACGGTAAAGGACCTTCTGAAAATCGATACCGAACCGGCGGGCCCGGTGAAAGTCGGCGGTTTCGTATCAAAGCCCGAAACCACCAGGGGAAACCGGGGCGAGATATACCTGTATGTCAACAACAGGCCGGTATTGGAAAAGGCGATGTTCGGCGCCATAACCGCGGCATATTCAAACCATATATCGCCGGGGAAATTCCCCTACGTGGCCTTATTCCTCGATATAGAACCGTCGTTTGTCGATATCAACGTTCACCCGGCCAAGACCGAGGTTAGATTTTCCGATGAAGGATTTATTTTCTCGACCATAAAAAAGGCGCTCGAAAAAACTCTGTCCGTTCCCGCAGGAATTCCGGTTGATGTTAGAGCGAAGAGAACTCTGGGGAAGGACGCCATCTCTTTTGAACAGGCCAAACAGGAGGTATTTTCCACCGTTTTTTCCGGCAAGAAAACTCCCGGGTTGACCCCGGATCATCTCCAGATCGATCGAGATCCTACCAGGACAATCATCGAAGCCGCGGAGGAAGCTTTATCGTTTCAGGTTTTCGACACCTATATAATAATAAAAAAGGAAGAGGAGCTTATAATCATCGATCAGCACACCGCCCACGAACGGATCTTATATGAGAAAACACTAAAGGCCATAAACAGCCGGAAAGCGCCGTCGCAGAAACTTCTGTTCGAGGAACGGGTGAAGCTGACGCCCGACGAATCTCATCTGGTTGAAACTCTTGCGGAAGTCCTGAACCGATCCGGATTTGAGATAAGAGAGTTCGGCCCCGACGAGGTAATAATTTCCGGTATGCCCCAGGAGCTGTCCGTCAATTCGCCCGGGAACGCCTTGAAATCGCTTCTCTCCGATTTTGTCGAATACAGGGAAGAGGGGCTGGAATCGAAGAAAGCCTTTGCCGCGGCCGTGGCCTGCCGGGGTGCTGTGAAAGCGGGGCAGAGGCTTTCGGAACCGCAGATGCGGGGGCTCTGTTCTGATCTTCTAAAATGCCAAGAGCCTTTCCGATGTCCTCACGGCCGCCCGACAATGGCGGTATTAAATCGCGATGATCTCGAACGAGTATTCAAAAGAAAATAAAAAAGCTGTCATAATATGCGGACCCACGGCCTCGGGCAAATCGGCCCTGGCTATGGCGGTGTGCCAACGATTCATAGGATCTTTAATCAGCGCCGATTCCCGGCAGATATACAAAAGACTCGATATAGGTACCGCGAAGCCGACACCGGATGACAGGCGCAGAATACCGCACTTTATGGTCGATATTGCCGAGATTACGGACGATTTTACGGCGGTGAGTTTCGCGGAACTGGCGAAAGTTTATATCGAACAGATTCTTGATTCGGGACGTATACCTGTAATAGCAGGGGGAGCAGGGCTTTATCTGGAAGCCCTGGCCGGTGGCATCGTGGAGACTCCCCCCAAAGATGATGATATTCGAAAAGAGTTGGAAAGAAGAATCAGGGATGAGGGCTGCGACAAATTGCATGAAGAGCTGCGACGAATCGATCCCGAATCCGCGGGCGATATTTCGCCTAACGATCCGGTGAGGGTGGCCAGGGCGCTGGAAATATTCGAACTAACCGGCGAAGCTCCGAGTTTAATTAGAAAAACCGGGCATTATTCCGTTCCCGACTGTGAGTTTCTATGGATCGGAATCGATCTGCCCAGAGAGACGCTCTACGAGAGGATAAACAACCGGGTCGACGAAATGATTGATTCCGGTCTGATAGATGAGGTGAAAAAACTGGTTGCTGACGGAATGGGAGAGATCCTGAAAAAGAAAAAAATAGTCGGCTATGCGGAAGTCCTCGACGCCCTCGAAGGCAAATACTCCATTGAGGAGGCCATTAGGCTTATTAAACAGCATACTCGCAACTATGCCAAAAGACAGATGACCTGGTTTCGGAACAGGCTGTCGCCGGAGTGGATAAATCCCCTCGAAAACGGATTTCAAGGTAAAGTTTTTGAGCTTATAGACGACTATCTTAAAAGGACTTGACAGCCGGCGACTGGGGTTGTAATAAGTAAAGCTATGCGAAAAAACGAATTAATGCTCTTCTCGATTCTGGCGATTTTAATAATCTCCGTATGTTCACATCCGGATCCCGATAGACTGATGAGGCATGAACAGGATACGTCCGAAAGCGCGGATACGAGTGCTAATACCGAAGATAATAGCCCCGAGCTGGTCATAGACCAGACCAATGGCGGTGATATAGACGTCGATGAGGCCATCGACAAAGCCGAATATTTTTATGCCCGGGGGGTCCAGTATTTCCAGACGGGTATTCCCGACTCGGCCCAGGAGGTTTATGAGCAGGCGTTGCTGGTGCTTTCCGAGCTCGATGTCGATCCCAACGACAGGCCCGAGCAGGCCGCCAGGATAGAGATACTGCTCAATGAAATCGAACAGGATTACCGGCTGGCACTGATGAGCACCGGCGTTCTTTATTCCGAATCCTCGGTCATGGCGTTTCAGGAACTTTTCGATGATCTGAAGAATTTCAAGAAACTGAAAGAATCGGATGCCTTTCGCTCTTTCGATAAGTCAGATACTATCATCTACGATATCCCCATCGAGATGAACGAGAGGGTCGAGAACTCTCTTGCTTATTTACAGACTGTCGCTCGAGAAGCTTTTTTGACCTACCTCGAAAGGTCCTCCCGGTATATGCCCATTGTCGAAAAAATTCTAAAAGAGGAAGAGCTTCCCAATGACATAATCTATCTTCCTCTGGTCGAATCGGGTTATAATCCTCACGCCTATTCGCGGGCGCGGGCGGTAGGAATGTGGCAGTTTATTTCGTCCACCGGCAGGTTGTACGGGCTAAATCACAATTGGTGGTATGATGAACGTCGCGATTTCGAAAAATCGACCCGGGCGGCGGCAAAACATTTAAAAGACCTGTATGAACGGTTCGGAACCTGGGAGCTGGCGCTGGCCGCCTACAATACCGGCGCCGGCCGGGTCAGCCGCGAAATTAGAAAAAAGAAGACCAAAGACTTCTGGAAATTGAGATTGCCCAGGGAAACCCGAAATTATGTTCCGCTTTTCATGGCGGCGACCATCATAGCGAAGCAGCCTGAAAAATACGGTTTTTATCCCAAATATAAATCGCCCCTCGAATATGAGCTGGTGGATGTTTCCAAGTGCATTTCCTTTAATAACATATCGTCGAAGACCGGCGTATCGGTAGCCGACCTGGAACTGCTGAATCCGGAGTTGAGAAGGGGGGTCACGCCGCCCGATATCAAAAACTATCAACTGCGCATTCCCGGGGGTTATCGTTCGAATTTTCTGGCGGTCTACGACGAAATACCGTCGGAAAAACTTACAAACTGGGTCAGGCATAAAATCAGAAGGGGCGAGACGGTATCGAGCATCGCGCGAAGATACGGCGTTTCACAAGCCTCCATAGTACAGGCAAATAAGCTGGGTCGCAAAAAAAGAATCTATGCCGGGAAGACCTTGATGATTCCCACGACCAACGGTACTTCCTACAAGTCGGTTCCAAAAACCGGGAAAAAGAAAATCGTCCCCAGCGATAACGGCAAATATCGGGTGAGGTATGGCGACACTTTATGGGATATCGCCGTCGCCCATGGCGTAAGCGTATCGCAATTAAAGCGGATCAACAATCTTTCTTCAAATAAAATCTATGCCGGGCGGATATTGACCATCCCCGGTAGCGCAGATGTGGGTTATAATGAAGATGTCAGATATTATAAATACAGGGTCAAAAGAGGGGATACGCTCTGGAAAATCGCCAGCAGAAACGGCACCACCGTATCGGTAATAAAGAGGGCCAACGGGCTTACGTCCAACAGGATCTATGCCGGTATGACACTTATGGTTCCAGGGAAGACTTCAAGTAATACTGAAAGTCTGGCGGAACGCGATTTTACTCTGTATACCATCAAAAAGGGGGATTCGCTCTGGGGAATTGCCAAGGCTTTTAACGTAACCGTAAGCGATCTTGCCCGCTGGAACGGCATAAGTCGTAACAGCCGGCTCTATCCCGGCGATCAACTTAAGATTTATTAAGGTAACTTTAAAAAACATTTGACATTAGCTGTCTCTTAGGATATTTTCCGACCATATTATGAGCAAAACCGGAAAAAGAATAGTGATTGGAATCATAATATTCTCATTTTTTATGTTCGCGATGTTTATGTTTATAATATTTATAGGCATAATGCGCAGTTCCGACGGGTATTTACTTGATAAATATAGCCTTGTGGGTAGGGTGGCGATAATCGATGTCAAGGGGGTGATTGAGGACTCCGAGGATATCGTTCGCCAACTGGACAATTATGAGGACGATAAGTCGATAAAGGCGCTGGTCTTGCGGATTGACAGTCCCGGCGGAGGGGTAGCGGCATCCCAGGAAGTCTATGATCGTATATTAAAATTCAGAGATAGCGGTAAAATCGTAATCGCTTCGATGGGCGCCATCGCGGCATCCGGCGGATATTATATAGCCTGCGCCGCCGATACCATCCTGGCGAACCCGGGGAGTCTTACCGGCTCTATCGGAGTAATATTATCCTTTCCTACCTTTGAAAAACTGATGAAGACGATCGGGATTGAGATCGAGGTATTCAAAGCGGGCGAGTTGAAAGACGTGGGCAATTTGTCAAGGGAGGTTACTCCCGAAGAGAGAAGGATGATGCAGGCCGCCATTAACGATACTTACGACCAGTTTATTACCGTGGTGGCGGAAGCCAGGGGTCTGGATCTTGAGGAGGTACGTAAGATAGCGGACGGTTCGATATATACTGGCCGCCAGGCGTTCGAACTCGGCTTGATTGACGAGTTCGGGACTCTCGATGACGCCATCTCGCTGGCCGGCGAACTGACGGATCTCGGCGATGATCCTCGAACCGTTAAAGAAAGGATTCGAAGAAAACCGCTTTTATGGGAGTACGCCAAAAGCCTTCTGGGAATGGGCGAGGACGTTTTAAGCAACAGGCTGTGGCCATATATTGAATACAGATACAGCTATTGAACTATGCCGATTTATGAGTATCAATGCCACGCGTGCGGAAATGATTTCGAGCTTTTGATTATGGGAAGTTCTAACGGTTCGGCTTGCCCTGCGTGTGGATCAAAGGATATGAAAAGAAAATTCTCCGTTTTCGGGATGAAGAGCTCGTCGGGTTTCAGTTCGTCATCGGGTTCGTCGTGCGGGGGATGCCAGAGCAACAGTTGTGTTGGATGCAAGAATTAATTAATAAAACTATTTCTCTTGGAGGTGGATAGATGACCAAAGCCGATCTGGTTGAGCAGGTTGCGGAAAAGACAGGCCTTACCAGGACAGACGTTGCCGCTACGGTTGATGCTTTTCTTGACGCTGTTAAGCGGACTCTCGAAAACGGGTCTAATATCGAAATAAGAGGTTTCGGTACATTTAAGATTAAGCCGCGTAAAGCCCGCAAGGCGCGGAATCCGAGGACGGGTGATGTTGTCCCTGTGCCGGACAGGAAGATTCCGGTTTTTAAACCCTCAAACGAATTCAAGAATCTGGTTATGAACTCAGAGAAGAATAGAATGTAGGAATGAATGCCTAGCGGTAAGAAGCGCAAAAGACATAAGATCAAAACGCACAAGCGGAAGAAGAGATTACGCAAAGATCGTCATAAAAAGAAAAATAGATAATGTCTGAGCGGCGGAACGGCCCGGGAAGAATCTGGGTCGTTTCGGATACTCATTTAAGATCAGGTCAAATCCTCCCGGACCCCTTTACCAGGCGGGTGAGACGGGAGGATATTATTATTCACCTCGGCGATTTTGTTTCACCCGATATAATAGAACAGCTTCGGGCAATTGCCCGTCTGGAGGCTGTCAGCGGAAATTGCGATCCCTCATCTATAAAAAATCTTTTTCCTTCGAATAGAATTATAGAAATTTCCGGTTATAAAGTCGGCCTCGCCCACGGGAAGGGGGGACGGGTCGAAACCGTCAAAAGTGTGGAGAGGCAGCTCGTCGGAAAGGTGGATGTTGCCCTGTTCGGTCATACCCACAACCCTTATCATGCTAAATCCGGCGGCACAGTTTTCTTCAATCCCGGCAGCCTCTCGCAGAGCAGGCAGGGCCCGGAGACCTTCGGGCTTCTGCACCTGGGTGTCGAAGGCATATGGGGTGAGATAATCGAGCTGTAATCCGCTATTATTCTCCTGAGTTGACTTAATAATAAAAGTATACTATATTCGGAACAAAGCCCCCGTAGCTCAGCAGGATAGAGCGTCGGTTTCCTAAACCGCAGGCCGCCCGTTCGAGTCGGGCCGGGGGTATTGCTTTATTCTCAATAAATTAGTTGTAACTTGTTATAAAATAAACGAATAAAAGAGGTCTTCGACAAATAGCAATAATAGGAATAAGTGGAAATAACCGGCGGGGAAAAAAGGTATGGTTACAATATGGTTACAAGCTAAAGATTGATATTTTTGGCGTGTGTCTTGATATCGGTGTCAGTAAGGTTAACGTAAAGCATAGTTGTCGTTATATCGGCATGGCCTATCATTTTTTGCAGGACAAAGGGAGAGGTTCCGGCCAGTATATGATGGACGCCAAAGGTATGTCTGAGGTCATAGAGACGACCTTCATTGATGCCGGCCTTGTCGAGTGCCTTTTTGAATTTCTTATTCCAATACCATTCGTTGAACAAGGGATGGCCATTACCGTTATCGAAAACAAGGGGTCCGGATCGACTAAGCGATCTCAATGATTCAATGGCATTCCTATTTAGGAGAATGGTGCGGAGCTAGTAATCCTTGGGATAAAAGCCCAGTTCTGGATACGCTGCGATCGTTACAGATTTGTTCTTCAGGTCTATATTTTCCCATTGTTGGAATCTAAGTTCGTTAGGACGGAAACCAACATTGGCAGAGAGCTTCACAAAGGCCAAAAGGATGGGGTCTTCAATAGCATTGTAGATCTTTGTAAGCTGGCTTTTTTTGAAATAGCGGGATTTTCGATTGTAGGCCCCTTTTATTTTTTCGGCTCCGGCCAAGGGATTTATCTTTAGATATTCGGGATGCTCCCGTACCACCCAATTCAGAAACGCCTTTACGACCTCGATATAATGATTGTAGGTTAAAGAAGAGCGAGTTTTTAGAAATTGAATCCGGAAGTTTCTAAGAGATTGCATATTAATGTCCTGGAAATAGAAGACATCCTCTTCATCTTCCCAATAATCTATTAGGTTTTAGAGCCGTCCCTTGCTGCTATGAATAGTCTTCGGGCGACGAACACCCCCCATTGCCTCGTAGTATTTGGCTGCCGCGTTGCGGATAAGGATATTTGCTTTTGGCTTGGGGATCTCCCCGAGGTGTTTCCTTATTTCAATTTCTTTACGGACTACTTCAGCGGCACTCTTATCCTTACTTACGGCTTTGACAACTCGTTTCCCGCCGTCTTCATAGTAATCTACATAGCAGGTTTTTCCGCGCTTTCGGATAGTAGCCATTCCGACTCTCTTTTCATTTCATTTTTTAGTTAGAAGTAGGAGGAATTGCCATCGAAAATCAACTGGAAAATGCATTGCCGGGAATAGGACATTCCCGGTAATTGACAGTGTTTCGCAGTTCCGCAAATGGGACGTTTGCGGAACCTAACGAAGGTCGGCGGCTCAAATCGGTGTCCCGCCCCAATAATCGTACGAAATTTTAAGTTAGCCCTGCCAAAGCAAAAGCTGAGTTTGTTTGTGGTTGGATGGCATCAGGTGCGGGCAGATGCACCGCAGATAAATATTGATTTCACACTAATTACAAGCTACTATAATAGGCAGAATTAGATATATTTCTGATTTGATAAGATGAATACGGAGAGTTTGCAGTAATGTCCCAGCCCCGTGAAAATGGAATGGATAATACTCGCTCCTTCATTCCCCTATCCGAAGGGACATTGATTTCCCACTACAAGATCATCAAGAAAATCGGCGTCGGCGGTATGGGCGAAGTTTATCTGGCGGAGGATACAAAACTTAATCGCAGAGTAGCTCTCAAGTTCCTACCGCCACATCTGTGTCCGGATGAGGATTGTCGTAAGCGTTTCAAGCTGGAAGCTCAGGCGGCCGCAAAACTGGACCATCCCAATATTATTCATGTCTATGAGGTTGGCGAGTTTAAGGGGCGGCCGTATTTTGCTATGCAGCACGTCGAAGGGCGGTCTCTCAGAGATTTTGCTTCAGAGAAAGAACTCTCCGTAGAGCAGATTCTTGAGCTGGGCATTCAGATATGTGAAGGACTGAATGACGCACATGAAAAGGGTGTGACGCACCGGGATATCAAGCCCTCGAATATTCTCATCGATTCCCATGGCAGGGCAAAGATCGTCGACTTTGGACTGGCATCGGTGGTCGGATCAGATCAGTTGACCAAAACTGGTTCTACCCTCGGCACCATCGGCTATATGTCACCGGAGCAGGTACAGGGCAAGGAGATCGATCACCGTAGTGATCTGTTCTCTCTTGGGGTCGTGCTGTACGAGCTGATCACCGAGCAGAATCCGTTCAAACGTGACAGCGAGGCGGCAACACTCAAAGCAGTTAGTGACGACACGCCGCACCCAGTCTCACGATACCGAGCCGATGTGCCGGAAGGATTGCAGGCTATCATCGGCAAAGCATTGGAGAAGGATCCGGCTCTTCGCTGCCAGAGCGCCGAAGAATTTGTGGCCGACATAAAAAGAGTCCAGCGAGATATTAGCAGCAAAGAGTTCCAGGTAGCCGGTAATAAACTGGTACTGCCACCTTTTCGGAAAAAGGTATCACGGTTTGTTATTCCGACCTCAGTCATAGCTATCCTGGTCCTGTTGTTTCTGATATTCAAATCCTTCCGATTTGAAATCAGTTCCCGCCATGACATCAAAGCCGGGATAGAATCCCTGGCGGTTTTATACTTTGAAAATCTCAAAGATCCGGATGATGCTGAAAGGCTGGGGCAGATTATGCAGGAGCTTGTAATAACCGACCTTTCGGAGTTATCATCAATCAAGGTACTAAGCAGTCAGAGGCTGTTTGATGTCCAGAAAAAGATGGGGTACAAAAACCGCACGAAAATCGATCAGGACATATCTATAGAGGTCGCCCGCAGGGCCGGCGCGGATAAACTGCTCTCCGGTAGTCTAATGCAGTTGGGAGGGAAATGGGTCCTGACCTGTCAACTGGTTGATGTTGAGGACGGATTAGTAATCAAATCGCAGAGAATTGACGGTCTTGACCTTTATGGCATGGTGGATGATCTGGCCAGTCAGGTGCGGACTGATCTGAGTCTGCCGATTGATGCTGGCGACCGGGTTGAAATTGCTGTCAGAGACAAGACCACGCAATCCATGGATGCTTACCGGCATTACTTAGACGGGGTGGACTATATCAATATCGGCTCGATGGATTCAGCAATCGCATCTTTGGAGATGGCAGTTGAGATTGACCCTGATTTCAACCAGGCTTATTACAGGCTGGCTTTTGCCCAATGGTGGGCACGGGATATCTCCTCCCAACAGGGAGTAGAATCGATTACCCGAATACTTGAAGGAAAGAAGTACACTACGGAACGTGAAAGGCGGTTGGCGGAAGGCGCTCTGGCCATGTTTGAAAACCGGTTCACAGACGCGGTGAACACATACGAGCAGATGGTTGAGAGTCACCCGGATGATAAGGAAATCCATTTTGTACTTGGGTTGGCATATTCCAACGAAAGCGCTATGAATCAGAACAAAGCTCTGGCGGCTTTTCAGAAGGCAATTGACCTTGATTTGACCTATGTGCCTGCCCATCAGGAAATATATGACTTGTACATACGCGATCGTAATTATGTCAAAGCCATGAAGCAAGCCCGGGATATAATAACGATAAAACCCGATGGTCTTATGGGTTATCGTTTTATGGTTGGTGCCGCCCTGTCCAAGGGGGATACAGATCAGATCGATCTCGCTTTAGAGCAGGCTATTCAACAACACAAAACCCCCGAAGAAATCAAGGGGTTATATCTATATATGAGTCAGACAGGCAATCGTATCGGTGATCAGAATCTCTCCGAGATATACGCTCGAAAGGCTCTTGAATATGACTCGACCGACTGGTTGGCCTGGGCTCTTCTGGGTGACGCGCTGGGCAACCAGAGTAAGTTAACCCGGTCAGGGCAAGCCTTTGAAAAAGGGCTGGAGTTAAATCCTGACAATACCTGGTGCCTGGGAGGTTTGTGGTATATAAGCCTGGCCGAACGGGAATATGATAAAGCTATCGAGTATTCTCAGAAACTGGTCAAGATAAGGCCACAATCACCCCGTCGTTATGGCGAATTATATGAATCTTACTCTCTTAATTACCAGATTGAAGCAGCTGACAGTATTCTTGAAGTCGGCCTGCAGGCCATACCCTCGTTACCAGGTAAAGCTCACCTGTTAGGCCATGCTGCCAATGTAAATGAAAGAAAGTTGAATAATAGAAGAAAGGCTGAACAGTTGTTGCTGAGAGCGGAAGCCCTGGATATAACAGGTACGTATGATATGTCTACAAGGAGTTATAATATATATAGAGGTTTGGCTGGTTTATACATTTCCACAAGAAACTACGATAAAGCCGAGTATTATGCTGATAAGGCTTTGGAAATGGATTCTCTGGATGGTAACGCTATCGGTTTCAAATTCTATTCCAGTTTGTATCGCGGCTCGTATGAACATGCATTTGCATACGCCCATAAGCAGGTTGAAATAAAATCCCATGTTGGTGATGCATACGGGAATCTTATAGAGGCATTCATCGTTACCGGTCAATATGAGAAAGCAGATAGTGTTCTGGCGGTTGCCGTCGAAGTAGACCCGATGGTAAATGCCAAGGCACGTATCCTTAGACGGGTAGCCGAAATGTATATTAATGTCAGGGAGCTAATCAGGGCAGAACGACTATGTGAACGCTCTGCGAGTTATTTTCCCGGAAGTTGGAAAATAAATCAAACGCTGGGGTGGATATACGAATTGCAGGGCAAATATGACGAAGCGGAGCAGGTTTATAGTGGGCTTTTTGAGCTGGGACAGGGACGGGGCTTTGAACCGGATCCGTTACAGGACTATCTGCAAATGAGTCGGTTGTTTATGAGACAAAAGGATTATGTCGAAGCAGAGAAATGGTTCAACCGGTGTCTTGAGATTGATATGTACAGCAGCACTACCTTTAGATTTTTTGGCTATATGTATTGTGATCAACAGAAGTATGATAAGGCCAGACAATATGCCGAGCAAGCTCTGAAATATGATAGTACCTTCTTCAGCTATACCTTGATGGCGCGGGTGTTGATAGAGGGCGGTCTTGACAATGATCAGGGGATCCAGCTGGCCCAGCTGGCGATAAAACACCCCCCGGAAGATGATCTGTTTGATACATATCTCTGGACAAAGCCTTATGTTACATTGCCACAGCACATCCTCGGATTGGCTTACATGAAAAAGCAGGATTATCGCCGAGCCCTGGAATACCTGCAAGAAGCTGCCGCACTTCGTCCCGACGATAAAGACATTTCCCGCGAGATATTATGGATAGAAAGTAGGTTAGGATCCCTGTGATCCTGACTAAAACATAGATAATATCAAATTCTAATTATAACCGGATAAATAATTGCATCAGCACAAGTTGTGACCCCTCAGAGCCTACTATTCCGAAAAGGCATTTGAGTTAAGGGACGGTTTTGATTGGATTTCTAGCGATTTTTAAAACATTGCCGACAACGGGACATTCTTGGCAAAGGGTGGAATATCCTGGTTCCGCAAAAGGTAATTTTGCGGAACCGATAATTATTTTTTCGCGCGCTGACAATGTTCGGATTGCAATCTATTTCCCTGAAGATCGCCTCCAAAGCCCGCCCTGTGGTTCCATCGGGGATTCCTCTAATTGACAGTAAGAATTCTTATTATAGTAATACAAATCTATTTTTTTACTTGACAGAATTTTCGCGATGCTTATAATATGGATAAGAATTACATTGATCGACGGGATAACGGGACTGGCATCTACCTTGATTTTGCATACATAATCCTACTTTTAAAACTTAAGACACTTCGTGACTGAAGGAGATTATCTCCTTGCTCCAGGTCAAAATAAAATTAAGCCGGGAATTTGTTTTATCAAAGCCGCCATCTATATCTATAAACCTGATTTATAAAGGATGACTGAATAGAATAGCGATCATTTTTAAATTTTCCGAAATAGGGGTTTATTTCAGCAAATAAAATCTGACTGTTGATTTTTGCTTCGAGAGAGAGGAGAGAAGATGTTTAAACGCCTGATGCTTTTTGCGGCGTTGCTGTCTGTCCTGTTCTGGGCGACGGCAAACGGGGATGTTACCCAATCCGGGGAAAAAAGCGATCAGCCCACACCGAATTCCGTGACGGCTGAGAAAAGCCCCGGAATGGGCGCGGCAGCCACGAAACCTGTCAAACGATTCATTAACTTCGAAAACGCCCGGTCGGGGGGCGCCGACCCTCCGGTGACGCTTGAGGACACAACCCTTTTATGGTGCCCGACAACCTCGGTTTTCGGACAGGAGCCGTATATTCCGCCTGATATCGGCATATGCTATCCCAGCGATTTTTACTTCGGGACTAAAATCTTCGAAAATTACACGGTTTCCGATACCATCCGCAGTATTCATTTGTGGGGCCTTCTGGTCGATGACGGCGGCCAACCGTGCGATAACGACCGCCTTTTCGATGTTACCTTCTACAATGACAACGGTATGGGCATGCCCGACACTACTTTTCCGGTTTGTAGTTACACAGGGGTATATGCCTTTAAGGATACGACCGGATTTTATTATTATGGAGCGCCCCTCTGGAGGTTCGATCTTGATGATCCGTTTATGGAATGCGATCTGTATTCCGGCTGGATCTCGATACAGGGTTCCTATTATGACAATCCCGGTTGCTATTTTTACTGGATGAGCTCGCCTTGGGGCGACGGAATCTCCTTCCTGTGGGATGGCAATATGATGCAACCTTTCGTCGACCAGGCCTTTTGCCTTACTAATTCGTCCTGGGGTGCCGTGGAGGGTACGGTTACCGACGCCAATACCGGCTCGCCGATTGAGGGAGCTGAAGTCACCGCCAGGATGGGAGCCATCGTTATGTGGAGTATAACCGATCAGTTCGGATTCTACGGCTTGCCTATGTTCGCGGATTATGTAAAGGTAACCGTGGAAAAAGAAGGATACGTCACCGATTCGCAAGGGGTGTGGGTTGTGGAGGATACGATAACCACGCACGACGTCGCGCTTACCGCTCCTGAAGCCACCATCGATATCACACCGGTTGTCGATACGGTGGGATTTGGCGATACCGCGGTTTACTCGTTATTCCTGTACAACACAGGCACTGCCCCGCTTGATTACCGCGTTACCTTGGAGGAAGGCGGCGGAGCTCCGGGATTTCTAAATAATTATAAGATTCCGGATATCAATTTTGATGGCGCCACGGAAAAACGGTACCCGTACGAAGACATTTCGAGGCCGGAAAGAGGACCTATAGAAAATTCGAACTTGTTTGACAA
>CP070813.1:2559373-2578633 GCA_020344055.1 Candidatus Zixiibacteriota bacterium
CCGAGAAATAGCTGGGTCAAAAGCACGGTCATGACGTTGGCGCCCTGGGCCGGTATAAGCTCTTCGAAGGCTTTGAAGGTCATGGCGCCCTTGATCGCCTTCAATCCAAGCGGCAATGTCAACAGTGCGACAAGCGACCAGTAGGGCATCAGCTTCGCAAGTGCGCCGATAAGGATCCAGAGATAGGTTATTATAATCAACGCGGAATAGACGGTTGCGGCCGCTTTCACGCCGAACTGTATCGGCAGGGTTTTGCGCTTGCCGGATTTGTCAGCCTCGGTATCGGGGATCTCATTCAACAAAAGCAGGTTGAAGACCAGGAAAAAGGAGGGCATGGAGGCGTACAGGGCCGAATACGAGAAATTTCCGTGTATAATAATGAAGGTACCGATAACGGGCAGGACTCCCAACCCGAGCCCCGCCGAAATCTCGGAAAGCCCCAGCCCGATACGGGAGATATGGCTGGTGTAGAAAAGTACGAATATGGCGCCGATAACAAACAGCGGCAATAATAACACCCCTCGCTCCACCACGAAGTAAATGCCTATGGGCGTAGCCAGTATTATGGAACCCAACCCGATTTTCAAGACAGTTGACGGTTTCAAAAGCCCATCCGGCAAAAAGCCCGAACCGCCGGAAAAGGGGGTCCTCCGGGTTTTAAGGTCGACGCCGGTTCTATAATCGCTGTAATCGTTCAAGGTGTTCACGCTGGCGTGAAGCAGCACCAGCCCCACGGCCGCCAGGATGAAATAGAGGGTGTTGAAACTGCCGTTATATAACGCTATGGCCATACCCAGAAACGATAGTATCGGCGACAAGAGAAGGAACTGGGGTCTGGTCTCGAGAAACATATTTTTAACGCTCATGATAGCCTCCTGTTTTTATTTTGAAGGGCAATTATTAATAAATCGGGCACGAAAGTCAAAAATAAAATTTCTCTATATCGGAAAAAACATCGGTTGACATAGATACGAAAAACAAAGATTATCTATATCGCTATGGCAAATCTGACCTTCTGGGGAGCGACCGGCACCACCACCGGCTCCCGTTTCCTGCTGGAGCTTTACGACCAGAAATTCCTGATCGAGTGCGGCATGTTTCAGGGCGCCAAGGAGGACCGCCTGAGGAACTGGGAAAAATTTCCGGTCAAACCGGCCGCCATAAATCAGGTTGTTTTCACACACGCCCATTTCGATCATACCGGCTATTTCCCCAAATTCTGCCGGGAGGGATTCAAAGGAAAAGCTTATTGCACCTACGCGACCAAAGAATTCTGCAAGCTTCTTTTCCTGGACAGCGCCCACCTGCAGGAGGAGGACGCCCGCTGGGCCAACAAGAAGGGATTCTCAAAGCACAAACCGGCCAAGCCGCTGTATACGACGGCCGACGCCGAAAAATCGATCGGTCATCTCTCTCCCCTGCAGTACGGCGAGGATCTCTATCTCGATGGCGATATCAGGGTCAAGATAAAGGACGCCGGTCATATTCTCGGTTCGGGGCTGGTCGATATTAAAGCTCATACCGGAAAAAAATCCAAAAAGATCGTTTTCAGCGGCGATATAGGAAGGCCGTCGAGACGGTTTCTGCGCGATCCCACCCAGGTTTTCGATGTCGATTACCTGGTAATCGAATCGACCTACGGAGATCGTCTTCATGATAACAAAGATATAATCGAGGAACTGGTCAGGGTAATCAATGAAAGCGTTGCGCGCGGCGGAGTGCTGGTTATACCATCATTCGCAATCGGTCGAACGCAAAATCTGCTTTATGTAATAAGGGAACTCGAGGAATCAGGGAGGATACCTTCGCTTCCGGTCTATATCGACTCGCCTATGGCCATCGACGCCACCGAGGTTTTTGAGAACCGCATTTCCGATATGAATATCGCGAGCAGGCTGGCGAGGATTAACGGTGTCAATATATTCCGGCCCAAAAATCTGAATATCTGCACCTCCACGGAGGCCTCCAAGGCGATCAACGATGTCAAGAAAGACGCCATAATAATAGCCTCCAGCGGTATGGTTACCGGCGGGCGGATACTCCATCATATGCTGCACAGGTTGCCAGACGAGAAAAACACGGTGCTTTTTATCGGATACCAGGCCAAAGGTACCCGCGGACGGACCATTGTGGAAAAAGCCGAATCGGTAAAAATCCACGGCAGGCAGATCCCGATAGCGGCAAAGATAGAATCGATCCTGGGGTTTTCGGGCCATGCCGACTACAACGAGATCCTGGCCTGGCTGACCGGATTCAACCGGCCGCCGGAGATGACGTTTATCGTACACGGCGAACCGGAATCATCGCAGGCCATGGCGGAGCATATCAAGAGCAATCTCGGCTGGGACGTCACCATACCTGAGTTCGGGCAGAGTTTTGAAATAGATTTGTAAAAATAATTATTTTTTATAATTTCCTCGATTTTTTTCTTGACGCGGTCGTAATTATGGATATATTTATCGAAACTTTTGGCGAAATTTGCCGTAACGTAGCGTAATGAGATAAACTTAAACCGCACGGAGGCTTTTACTTCATGACCAAATCTTATGTAAATACACAGCTGAAGCCGATTTGCGTATTCCGCGGCGGGAGAGGTGTCTCTATTACGTAAACATTTTTCATTCGAGAACCCGACCCGCCGCGACCGACGGTCACGGCGGGTTTTTTAATGCCTGTTAAATTGAAAAAAAAGAATACTGGAAATAAAAATGACAAGTGAATTTTACGAAGACGAAAAAATGACCTCTCAAGAACGGGATCTAAGCTCGAAAGAAGCTTTCGGGAAATTATTGCCCCTGCTCAAAGAGCATAAAAAGCCGCTCTTTTTCTGCCTTTTGCTCCTTTCCGGTTCCACCCTGTTGTCGCTGTACTGGCCGATCCTGATGAAGCGGGCCATGGACGTTGATATCAAAAGCGGCAATATCCGGGGTCTCATTCTGACGGTGATTCTGATAGCTGTTATTCAGGCGGTCACGCTGATACTGCGATACATCCAGACCGTCAGGCTCGAAATCATCGGGCAGGACATCATGCTGAAGCTGAAGAAGAAGCTTTTCGGTCATATTCTTAAATCGAATGTCTCATTCTTCGATAAAAATCCGATCGGACGGCTTATGGCCCGGATAGAGTCGGATACCGAGTCTTTGCGAATGATGTTTACCAGTACCGTGGTCATGCTCATGGGCGATCTGATACTAATCATCGGCATCTTCTTCGTGATGCTATATTACAGCTGGAGATTGACCCTGATTCTGACAGCGCTGATCCCGGTTTTCGCGGTGTTGATATACATTTTCGAAAAAACCACCTCTCCCCGGTTCCTGGCGGTGCGAAAGAGAATGGCGGAGATCACGGCGACGCTGACCGAGCTTCTGCATGGGATGTCGATTATCCAGATCTTTCACCGGGGCGAATATGTCAAAAACAGGTTAAGCGAGGCCAATAAGCTGAAGTTCAAAGCTGAATCCAGGGCGGAGATGATCGTGGTGGCGTTCTTTAACTCCATACATTTCCTGGAATATCTTATGATCGCGCTGGTGCTCTTTTTCGGGGTGAAGTGGATGAGAGCCGGGGAACTGACCGTGGGAACCTTCAGCATGTTCGTGGTCCTGATCTGGAAATCGTTCGAGCCGATCTATACCGCCTCGGGCCAGCTTTCCCATTTCCAGAAGGCGATTGCCGGAGGCAAGAGGATTTTCGCTCTTCTTTCAAGCGATAATAGTCTGCCGGACCCGGCTCATCCCGTCGTCTGGAACGGTCTGGAAAACGGTATTCGATTTGAAAACGTCTGGTTTTCATACAACAACAATGATGATTACGCATTGAAGGATGCCAGTTTCGAGATTCCGGTCGGAAGCCAAGTCGCCCTGGCGGGAGTAACCGGGGGTGGCAAGTCGACCATAATTTCTCTCCTGCTGCGTTTATACGATCCGCAGAGGGGGAAAATAACGGTTGATGGGATCGATATCCGGGATATCACTAAAAAGGATCTACGGCGGAGATTTTCGCTGGTACTCCAGGATATATTTCTATTCCCGGGAGACGTAGCCTTTAACATCGCTCTGGATTCCAACAATGTTTCGGACGGGCAAATTGTCACGGCAGCCGATACTGTGGACGCTGACAGGTTTATCCGGAAGCTTGCGGACGGTTATAAAACCGAAGTATCCGAGAAAGGGGCTAATTTCAGCCGCGGCGAAAGGCAACTGTTGTCGTTCGCGCGGGCCCTGGTGAATGATCCGGACCTTTTGATACTGGACGAGGCGACCAGTTCGGTGGACCCGGATACCGAAAGAACAATACAGGAGTCGATGAAAAAGCTGATGGCCGGAAGGACCTCTCTTATTATCGCCCACCGGCTGTCGACGATCCTGGAGGCGGATCAGATACTTGTAATCCGGAGAGGAGAGATAATTGAGAGAGGCACGCACACGGAATTGATACTGAAAAACGGTTACTATTCTAAGCTTTTCCACCTGCAATTCAAGAATGGGGTGATGGCGAATGTGGGATAAGATAAAATGGTTCTGGAGATATTACAGGAATTATAAATATATCCTGGCGGTATTATTGCTTCTTACGCCTGTACAGGCAGCTCTGCATGTGGCCATCCCGAGGTTGATCGAGTTTACCATCGATTACGCCAAAACCGGGGAGCTGCCGTCGTACACTATATTGGCCTGGATTGAAAACCTGGGTCAGATACTGGGAATGTCGACCGTATCGATATTCACTGTTCTAATCATCATTATCGGCCTGGACGTGTCGTTGATCTATGCGTTCATACAGGGTCACCGGGCATGGATGAATATCCGGCTGGAGTGGCTTTTTCGGCAGACGGCATTCAATAACATAACGGACAAGGGTCCGGATTTCTTTAACAGGTTCCGGGTCGGCGACCTGGTGACCCGTATGACCGACGATGTGGCGGAAAAACTGTCGTGGTTTGCCTGCTCGGGCATTTTCAGATTCTATGAAGCTCTGCTCTTCATCGTATTCACCATTACCATGATGCTGACGATCGATCCTTTCCTGACACTCCTTACTGCCGGACCGCTGCCGATCTTAATCCTGATTTTCTTTAAAAGCTCATCCATGCTCGACAAAAGATACGATCATCTTCAAACCAGAATCTCGAAATTTAACGCCGTAATGGAGGCCTGCTTCAGCGGGATCCGGGTTGTAAAAGCCTATGTGCAGGAAAAAGCGCAGCGGAGGAAATTCGATGACGCGGTTCGGGATCGCCGGAACGCCGAGATTTCCGCCATTAAGGCGACTACTATCGTCGACTCGCTTTACATTTATATCTGGCAATTCGGAATCGTTATGGTTCTGCTGGCAGGCGGTTACATGGTAATCGGCGCCGATCTTTCCATGGGGAAGCTGGTGGCGTTTGTTTTTTATGTTATCTACCTGATTTTTCCCATGTTCGATATCGGACAGTTTCTGGTGAAATCACGGCAGTCGGCCGTATCTATAAACAGGTTGCTGGAACTCGAGAAACATCAGCCCATGGTGATCGATAGCGGAAAAAGATCAAGTAACGGAAATAAACAGCGACATTTGAATTTTTCAAACGTCAGTTTTAGATTTTCTAACGGCGGCAGGAAGATAATCGACAATTTATCAATTGAGATTAAACCCGGTCAGACTGTCGCTCTGGTGGGCAAGGTGGGCGCCGGAAAGAGCTGGATAGCGGGGATGATTCCCAGATACATAGACCCGACGGAGGGATCCATTACCCTCGACGGGCACGATATCCGCGAATATAAACTGAAAGAACTCAGGAACCTGATGGGGTATGTGCCGCAGGAACCGGTGTTGTTTTCGGACACGATTAAAAACAATATCATGTTCGGGCGCACCGGAATTTCAAACAATGATATTGAGTGGGCTGTTGAAGTGTCGCAGTTGAAGAAAGAGATTGACGCTTTCCCTGACGGAATCGACACTCAGATCGGCACCAGAGGCATGTCGATTTCGGGCGGTCAGAAACAAAGGCTGGCGCTGGCCAGAGCTCTGGTGGGAAAACCGCAGATCTTAATTCTGGACGACTGTACCTCGGCTCTGGATTCTGATACCGAGAATGCCTTATGGGAACAGCTCGGGGAAGTGATGCCGGACATGACTATTATTCTGATTACACACAGGCCCGACGTACTTGAAACGGCGGACAACATCATTGTCCTTGAAAACGGAAGGCGCATTGAATCGGGCAATCATCACGAGTTGATGCAGAACAATGGTCATTACGCCAGGCTTTACAAGCGTTATCAACTCGAGCAGCAGGTTCATTCAGTCGCTTAGGCGATTTGGGAAGAATTAATAACAGGACGGCCGGATAAAATCCGGCCGTTTCTTATATCATGAATTCCTTTAATCCTTCTGCCGATGAACGGTTAGAAGAAAATCCTTGAGTTGAGATTCGGGCTTGCTTATACTATCGGCAAACGGAGGATCAAATGAAGGGTATTGTCCTTGCCGGCGGTCTGGGCACACGTCTTTACCCGCTGACGAAGATCACCAACAAGCATCTACTTCCGATTTATGATAAGCCCATGATTTATTATCCCATTCAAACGCTGGTCAACGCCGGTATCAAGGAGATAATGATCGTAACCGGGGGAAACAACGCCGGCGATTTTTTAAAGCTGCTCGGCAACGGTTCCGATTTCGGTTTGAAGCATCTGAATTTCACCTACCAGGCCAGGGAGGGCGGGATCGCCGAAGCGTTGGGGCTCTGCGAGTATTTTGCCGAAGGCGAGAAGATAGCGGTCATGCTGGGCGATAATATCATTGAGAAAAACATAAAAACCGCCGTTTCTCGTTTTAAAAAGCGAAAAGAGGGGGCAATGATTTTTCTTAAGAAAGTCAAGAACCCTGGCGAATACGGCGTGGCGGAGGTTGCGGGCGGCAAAGTGATAAATATCGTTGAAAAACCGAGGAAACCCAGGAGTAATCTCGCCGTGGTCGGAATATACATGTATGACAACAGGGTGTTTGATATAGTAAAAACCTTGAAACCCTCCGGGAGGGGCGAACTCGAGATAACCGACGTGAATAATGCCTACATAAAAGAAGGCCTGATGATTTTTGAAATGTTGAGAGGCGGGTGGGCGGACGCGGGCGAATCCATCGATTCCTATAATGACACCATTAATTTTGTTCGCCGGCGCGGCGCCAACAAAAAATAAAATCGATTAGCATCCGGATGACGGATATGAAGCTCATTAAGGGCGTAAAAACCAAAGAGATAAAGGTTAATATGGACGGTAGGGGCAGATTGGCGGAGATTCTCCGTTCCGACAGCGATATTTTTCAGAAGTTCGGGCAGGTTTATTATACTACCGCCCACCCGGGAGTGGTAAAAGCGTGGCATTATCATAAGATCCAGACCGACTACTTTTTTTGCCTTAAGGGAACGGCCAGGTTGGCGCTTTATGATCCCCGCGAGCAGTCGCCCACCAGGGGACTTATAAACGAGTTTGTCGTGGGAGAGCGGAATCCCCTGCTGGTCGTCATTCCCAACCTGGTCTATCACGGCTTCAAGACTATTTCGAAAGAAGAATCGATAATGATTAATATACCTACCGAACCGTATAACCGTGAAAATCCCGATGAGTACCGTCTGGATCCATACAATAACGATATACCGTACGACTGGGCCCGGCAAGACGAGTAACCTGAAATGAGAGTTATAGTAACCGGGGGAGCCGGGTTCATCGGATCGAACTTTATTCGTTACATATTGAAAAAAAAACCCGGGTGGGACATAACGAATATAGACGCCCTGACCTACGCCGGCAACCTCGCCAATCTGTCCGGGATAGAAGATTCGCCGAAATATAAATTCATCAAAGGTGATATAAGCAATCCGGAGGACGTGGAACGCCTCTTCGAATCGGAATACGATTATCTTGTAAATTTCGCGGCAGAAACACACGTGGACAGGTCTCTTTACGAGCCCGGTCTTTTTTTAAAGACAAACGTCCTGGGGACTCAGCTTCTATTAAATTACGCGCTGGAGAAAAGAATAAAGCGGTTTATCCAAATTTCCACCGACGAGGTATACGGTTCGCTTGAATCGGAAGGCTATTTCGATGAATCGTCACCACTGTCCCCCAACTCTCCGTATGCCGCCAGCAAGGCGTCCGCCGACGTAATATGCAGATCATATTCCAGGACTTTCGACATGCCTGTAATTATCACAAGGTGCGGCAACAACTACGGTCCCTACCAGTTTCCGGAAAAAGTGATACCTTTCTTTATAACAAAAGCCCTTAAAGACGAGCCGCTTCCGCTATATGGCGATGGATTAAACGTCCGCGATTGGATTCACGTAGAGGATCACTGCGATGCCATACTTGCCGTTCTGGAAAAAGGAGAGATCGGCGAGGTTTACAATATCGGGGGAGGCAACGAAAGAACCAATCTGGAGCTGACAAGGATTATTCTCGAAATCCTGGGCAAACCGGAATCTTTGATAAAATTCGTTAAGGACAGGCCGGGGCATGATAGACGTTATGCCCTGAATTGCGATAAGATAAAGGCCGAATTGGGGTGGTCGGCACAGATGGATTTCGCCGATGGGCTGCGAAAGACGGTAGAATGGTATCTCAACAACAAGAAATGGTGCGATGATGTCATAAGCGGCGAATATATGAAGTTCTATGAGCTTCACTACCGGGAGCGCTCTTGAAAACCGCGCTGGTCACCGGGGCCTGCGGGCTTCTCGGGCAATATCTTGTCAATCATTTAAAATCAAAATATAAAACTGTCGCCGTCGATATCGCGGCTAACGTATTTGAGACGCATAAAAATGTAGCATTTGTAAATCGCGATCTGACCGAATCCGGCGCCCCTGCCGGCATATTATCCGAAGCGAATCCCGATATCATATATAACTGCGCGGCGTATACCGACGTTGACGGATGCGAGACAGACCGGGATAGGGCATACGAACTTAACGTGAAGCTCGTTGAAAATCTGCTCGATGCCGGCCCCAAAAGACTGATTCAGTATTCCACCGACCACGTTTTTAACGGCGAGCGGGGACCGTATAAAGAGGATGACGAAACCGACCCGATTGGATATTATGGAGAGACAAAATTACAGTCAGAGAGGATTACGCTCAATTCCGCCGGGAGACATTTGATTATCCGCACCAACGTGCTTTTCGGGTCGGGCATAAACATCCGTCCCAATTTCGTAACGTGGTTGATGGATAATCTGAGACAGAGCAATCGGATAAAAGTAGTAACGGATCAGTACAACAATCCCATTCATGCCGATAACCTTGCCGGCGCTTCTATTGAGGCCGAGGAATCCGGTCTGACCGGGGTTCTTCATCTGGCTGGAGACAGTTATCTTTCGCGGTTTGAACTCGCTGTCGAAACAGCCGATTTTTTCAATTTTGACAGGAACTTGATACTGCCTGTGAAATCATCGGAACTGGAACAGATCGCCGGAAGACCCCTCCGAGGAGGATTGAAAATCGATCTGGCGAAAAGACTTTTAGAAAGCCGACTGCTCGGTTTCGACGAAGCCCTGGGTTTGATGAAAATACCAACTGCATAATTTTAAGATCCCCCTTCATTAAAGCCAGAAAGATCGCATTTTCAAAAAACTGTTTTCCCGGTAAAGCCGGCTATAAAAAGAGTTTCACATTTATATTTTAACTTGAGAATTTAACTAACGTCTTTTACAATAACATCTTAATAAGAAATGACGCGGAACAAGCCCGCTTGTTTTTTCGTTCAATTTTATGATCTGAAATGAACAACGAAGACAGGCAAAAAATAGATGATCAGCTAGAGGTCGAAAACCGGGAGTGGCTGGAATCCCTGCAATATATCTACGACGACCAGGGGCCCGAAAGGGTACGCGATCTTCTTCGAACTCTTCAGATCAGGGCCCAGAAGCTCGGGATTCCGTATCAGTGCCCATCCAATACCCCGTATATCAACACCATCCCGGTCGAGCGACAGCCGGCTTATCCCGGAAACCGTGAAATAGAACGTCGCATTAAAAGCATTATACGCTGGAATGCCATGGTGATGGTTGTCCGGGCCAATCGTAGCGAACACGGAATCGGCGGACATATTTCGTCGTATGCCTCCGCCGCCACGTTGCTGGAAGTCGGATTCAATCATTTCTTCCGGGCGAAAAACCGGGATCAGGACGGAGACGTTGTATATTTTCAAGGCCATACCGCTCCCGGCATTTACGCCAGGGCCTACCTGGAAGGCAGGCTATCGGAAAGGGACCTTGTAAATTTCCGCCGGGAACTGAAGCCGGAAGGCGGGTTATCCTCCTACCCTCACCCCTGGCTGATGCCCGATTTCTGGAAATTCCCCACCGTTTCCATGGGCCTGTCGCCCATAATGGCCATTTACCAGGCACGATTCAATAAATACCTGGAACATCGGGGATTGAAAGAAGAATCGGATCAGAAAGTCTGGGCATTCCTGGGCGATGGTGAGATGGACGAGCCGGAATCGCTGGGAGCGATTACACTTGCCTCGAGAGCAAAACTCGACAACCTGATTTTCGTGGTCAACTGCAACCTGCAGCGGCTGGACGGCCCGGTTCGCGGCAACGGTAAGATCATTCAGGAACTCGAAGCGGCTTTCAGCGGGGCGGGCTGGAACGTGATCAAGGTCATCTGGGGAGATGACTGGGACCCGCTTCTGGCAAAAGATACCGATGGTTACCTGGTCAAGCGTATGGACGAGTACGTCGATGGTCAGGGGCAGAAATACACCGTCGCCAGCGGCGATTATATCCGCAAGGACTTTTTCGGCAAGTACCCACAGCTTTTGAAGATGGTGGAGAATTACTCCGACGAGGAGATTCGCAAGCTGCGCCGGGGCGGGCATGATCCCGCAAAAGTCTACGCGGCCTATAAGGCGGCAGTGGAGCATAAAGGAATGCCAACCGTCATACTGGCTCAGACTATCAAGGGATACGGTCTCGGCGAGGCAGGAGAGGGCAAGAATATCACCCATCAACAGAAAAAACTCAACGAGCAGGAGATGCGGGAGTTCAGGAGCCGGTTCGGGATACCGATATCGGACGACGACATCGCCGAAGCTCCATTCTACAGACCCTCCGACGACAGCGAAGAGATAAAATACCTGAAAGAAAGACGGGAGGCTCTGGGCGGGTATCTTCCCAATAGAAAGGTGCTGGCAAAACCGATAGAGGTTCCCTCGGATGATATTTTCGAGGAATTCCTGCAGGGCACCGGCGACCTGGAAGTGGCCACCACCATGGCTTTCGTGCACCTGTTATCGAAGCTCCTCAAGGATAAGAACATAGGGAAAAGCATAGTCCCCATTGTACCGGATGAAGCCCGTACTTTCGGGATGGAATCGCTTTTCAGGCAGGTAGGGATATATTCCCCATCAGGCCAGTTGTACGAACCGGTGGATAAGGAAAACCTGATCTATTACAGAGAGTCGGTGGACGGCGCCATCCTAGAGGAGGGGATAACCGAGGCAGGTTCCATGTCCTCGTTCATTGCCGCCGGAACGTCCTATTCCACCCACGGCATTAACATAATACCGTTTTTTATATTCTACTCCATGTTCGGCTTTCAGCGTATCGGGGATTTGATCTGGGCGGCGGGCGATATGAGAACCAGGGGTTTTCTCGTAGGCGGTACAGCGGGCAGGACCACCCTGGCCGGGGAAGGGTTACAGCACCAGGATGGCAACAGCCATATCCTCGCCCTCCCGGTGCCGAACCTCAAAGCCTACGATCCGGCGTTCGCCTACGAGATCGCAGTCATAGTCAAGGATGGTATCAGGAGAATGTATCACGACCAGGAGGATGTTTTTTACTATATCACCGTTATGAACGAGTTTTACAGGATGCCCCCCATGCCGCCGGGTGTGGAAGAGGGGATTCTCAAAGGTATCTACAGGTTTAAAGAGTCGGAATTAAAAGGCAACTTGCCCAAAGCGCACCTTCTGGGGAGCGGTTCTATCTTAAACGAGGCCTTGAAAGCGCAGAAGATTCTCGAGGAAAAGTTTAATGTTTCCGCCGACGTCTGGTCAGTCACCAGCTATAAGGAATTATATTATGACGCCATCAGCGTTGAAAGAAGGAATCTGCTGAATCCCAATAATGAAAAAGCGATCCCGTATATCACCCGGCAACTTTCCGATAGTGACGCTGTCTATATCGCCGCTTCGGATTACCTGAAGGCATTACCGGGCTCGCTGGCCAGATGGATACCGGGGAGATTTACGATGCTGGGTACTGACGGTTTCGGCAGAAGCGAAAACCGCGAGGCCTTAAGGGATTTCTTCGAGGTCGATTTTCGATTTATAGCCCTAGCGGCTTTGCAGGCGCTTTCTCTGGAAAATAAAACAAGCGGCGATGTTGTTAAAAGGGCTTTAAAGGAATTGGAGATAAATCCGGACAAGCCTGATCCCATTTTCAGTTAAAACGGTTTCGATTATATTAAAAGAGGTTCGTCTCCCAACGGGGCGAGATTCGTAAAATGGGTCGTGGCGGCGACCGATATTTACCGTCCAAGGAGAAAATAACCGCGCTTGCGGATGTATTAGAAGATCCTAATTTCTCACTTAACTTAATGCGTTTTACAAATCTATTGATTAATTAACCTTCCCTCTCTATCTTGCCTTTTGTTGAGGTAGATGATGCACGAGCTGGCGATCGCGGAATCGATAATAAAGACCGTTCTCGACGAGGCAGAAAAACGAAACCTCGCCCGGATAAAAAAGATTGCCGTGCGGGTGGGAGCGCTCACCGATATTGTTCCCGACGCTCTTCAGTTCGGCTTTGAGGCGGCGTCTGCCGATACCGAACTCGCGGCCACGCGACTCGAGATAAAAACGATTCCGGTCACCGGCAAATGTAAGAGTTGCGGCAATGAATTTAACATAGAAGAGCATATTTTTATATGTCCCTTCTGCGAATCGTTCGATATCGAGATAACCTCCGGCGACGAGCTCGATATCGAATATATAGAAGCGGATGATAGATCGGATTAGCAATATACATATCAAGGAATAAGCATGTCAGCGAAAATAAAGATTGAAAAAAAGGTCCTTTCCGAGAACGATAAAATCGCTGCTGAGATCAGGGAACGGCTCCATCAAAACGATATCGTGTCTTTAAATTTCGTCAGCTCTCCCGGTTCGGGGAAGACCAGCCTTCTCGAGAAGACAATCGCCCGTCTGGGAAAAGAAATTGATATCGGACTTATCGCCGGCGACGTGCAAACCGAGAACGACGCCAACCGGCTGAAGGCTGCCGGCGGAGAAATAGTCCGTCCCGTCGTAACCGGCGGCCTGTGTCATCTCGACGCCCGCATGATATCGAAAGCGCTCGAGAATCTCGATCTTGAAGATATAAAAATGCTCTTTATAGAAAATGTCGGAAATCTCGTGTGCCCGTCGAGCTACGATCTCGGGGAAGATATGAAGGTCGTCCTGGTAAGCGTAACGGAAGGCGATGATAAGCCTTTGAAATATCCCGCCATGTTCAGGCGGTCGTCGGTGATGATAATCAACAAAACAGACCTGTTGCCGCATTGCGATTTCAATATGGAGACGGCCAGAATGAACGCGCTGAAAGTCAACGGCAAGCTTAAGATCTTCGAGATGTCCTGCCGGGCGGGTGATGGCCTGGATGAATGGTACTTATGGCTAAAAAGCCTGATGACGCGGTAACATCCTCAAACCGGATCCGCTGTAGAATCCAGGTAAATGGTATCGTCCAGGGCGTCGGATTCCGGCCCTTCGTATACAGGCTGGCGAATGAGCTCAATCTCGCGGGATTTGTAATAAACAGCTCTGAAGGGGTTGATATAGAGATCGAAGGAACGAAAAAGAAAATCGACGAATTCTATTCCAGGCTCAGGAGTGAGGCCCCGGTACTGTCACAGATTACTGAAAGCGGCATTACTGAAATAGAATCTTCCGGCGACGATAAATTCATTATAAAGCAAAGTAAAAAAGACAGTCTGCCCACAACCCTTATTTCTCCGGATATCGCCATCTGCTACAATTGCCTTCAGGAGCTTTTCGATCCCGACGACAGGCGGTATCGTTATCCTTTTATAAACTGCACCAACTGCGGCCCGCGTTATACCATAGTCGAAAATATCCCTTATGATCGGCCGAAAACCTCCATGAAGGTATTTCCCATGTGCGAAGTTTGCCTAAAAGAATATAACGATCCCGCGAACAGGCGCTTCCACGCGCAGCCGAACGCCTGTCCCGTATGCGGCCCGCAATTGACTCTGTATAATCGCGACGCCAAAATCGAGACTGAAGATCCGTTAAAAGAGGTAATCAATTTATTAAGAAACGGTAAGATAGTCGCCATTCGAGGCATCGGCGGTTTCCACCTGGCCGTGGACGCATATAACAACGATGCTATACTGGAATTAAGGAAGCGCAAAGGGAGGGCCGAGAAACCGTTCGCGCTGATGGCTCCCGATCCTGCATCGATAAAGAAATTCTGCCTGGTATCGGAATATGAGGAAAGGCTATTAACGGAATATACCCGGCCAATAGTATTGCTAGGTAAAAAAGCGGGATGCGCTCTTGCCGAATCGATCGCGCCAAACAACAATTATCTGGGATTTATGCTCGCCTATAGCCCGCTGCATCATTTGTTGCTAAGAGAAAATTTTGAGGCGTTGGTTATGACCAGCGGCAATTACTCCGAGGAGCCCATAGCGATCTCCAATGACGAGGCTCTGGTTCGATTAAGGCCGCTGGCTGATTATTTTTTGTTACATGACAGGGAGATCCTTCAAAGATGCGATGATTCTATCGCGAGAACACAGCATAGCAAGGGAAGAATGATCAGGCGCGCCCGGGGGTATGTGCCTCGTCCGGTATTTCTTCAAGAGTCTCTCATAAAAAAAATTCTGGCTGTAGGCGGTGAATTAAAAAATACGATAGCCCTTTCCCGGGGCAATACTGTGTTTTTAAGCCAGCATATCGGTGATCTCGACAATCCCTCGGCCTATTCGTTTTTCGAAAACTCCATTGAGCATTTAAAATCTATCCTCGAGATCGAACCGGAGCTTATAGCCTGCGATCTTCATCCCGAATATCTCTCAACAAAATGGGCAAAAAAGCAAAATGAACTTCCGGCCGTCGAGGTTCAGCATCATCACGCTCACCTGGTATCGGTTATGGTCGAAAACGGTGTAACCGATAAAACAGCAGGTATCATTTACGACGGCACCGGCTACGGCACGGACGGCACCATCTGGGGCGGCGAGATCCTGCTGGGCGATGCCACGGGATATGAGAGACTTTTCCATCTGGAGCCCGTTCCCATGCCCGGGGGGACGGCGGCGATTCAAAATCCCTGGCGGATGGCTCTCAGTTATCTTTATAAGACGTACGGACCCGAATTTATAAACCTGGATCTTCCGTTTTTAAAGAAGATTGACACCAGCGATATCAAAATATTTATTCAGATGCTTGAAAAAAATATCAATTCGCCGTTAACCTCGAGCTGCGGCCGATTATTTGATGCGGTCTCGGCAATCCTGGGAATCAGATATTCGATAGATTTCGAAGCCCAGGCGGCCATAGAACTGGAAATGAGGGTAAATGAAGAATGTGATGATTATTATGAAAATGCCGTCCCCAATCTATCGTCCGGAGTATCGATAACTACAATCTCCCTTATAAAAGCGGTAGTGGATAGCTTTCTTAAAGGCGAGGAGGTCGGCATCATATCGGCGAAATTCCACAAGACACTTGCCGAGATCTCGGTAAAGGCGGCAAAATTGATACGGGAGAAATACAAAATCGATACTATCGGCTTGAGTGGCGGCGTTTTCCAGAATCATTACTTTTTCAATTTCCTTTGTGAACGCCTGAATTCTGACGGTTTTGATGTTATCACTCACAGCCAGGTCCCGACCAACGACGGCGGGCTCGCACTTGGCCAGGTGGTAATTGCGGATACATTATTTAAAATGAATGGCGGGAGATAATTATGTGCCTGGCGATTCCCGGAAAAGTTGTAGAGATATTTAGCGAAAACGGCCTGAAGATGGGAAAGATCGATTATTCGGGAACCGTGAACGCCGCCTGCCTGGAATATGTGCCCGAGGTTAAAGCCGGCGAATATGTAATTGTCCATGCCGGTTTCGCCATTAGCATAATCGATGAGGCCGAAGCGATGAAAACGCTGGAGCTCTGGAATGACATGGCGGAAAAGGCCGCCGAAGAAGGGTTGGATATATTCGGTATGCCGCTCAATGAAAAAAGAGATATAGAAAAATGAAATATATCGACGAGTTTCGAGATCCGGCCCTGGCGAGAAAAATACTTGCTGAAATAGAATCTGTTACAACCAGAGATTGGGTTATCATGGAGGTCTGCGGCGGCCAGACCCATGCCCTGATTAAAAACGGTATCGATCGTTTATTGCCGGATAAAATCGAGCTGGTCCACGGTCCCGGCTGCCCGGTTTGCGTTACGCCGCTTGAGTTGATAGACAGGGCCCTTATGATAGCATCGATACCCGATATTATATTCGCCTCATTCGGCGATATGCTTCGAGTGCCGGGATCGCGAAAGGATCTTTATATGATAAAATCCGAAGGCGGCGATGTAAGGGTTGTATACTCTCCGCTCGATGCTCTCAAACTTGCGCGGGATAATCCGGATAAAAAAGTGGTCTTCTTCGGAGTGGGATTCGAGACCACTGCCCCTTTGACCGCCATGGCAGTCCACCAGGCGCAAATCGAGGGACTAAAGAACTTCTACCTTCTGCCGTCTCATATGCTCGTCCCTCCTGCCATAACCGCTTTGCTTGGATCGCCTGCAAACAGAGTACAGGGCTATCTCGCCGCCGGGCATGTCTGTACCGTGATGGGCTGGGAGCAGTATATTCCCATCTCAGAAAAATACAAAGTGCCTATAGTGGTCACAGGTTTCGAGCCGATCGATTTGCTCGAGGGGATTCTTATGGTGGTCAAACAGCTAGAATCGGGCAGACATGAAGTTGAAAATCAATATTCCCGTGTTGTTAAGCGCGAAGGAAACCGTCCGGCACAAGAATTGATTAATAAAGTGTTCATGATATCAGATCGCAAATGGCGCGGGATCGGGACTATTCCTCGAAGCGGTCTGAGTCTCAGGTCGGAATATTCGGATTATGACGCCGAAACCGCGTTTAAAATAAATGATATATCGGTGGATGAACCTCCTGAATGTATCAGCGGTCTGGTGTTACAGGGATTGAAAAAGCCGTATGAGTGCGAGGCGTTCGGGGAAAAATGCACCCCTCAAACGCCCCTGGGCGCCACCATGGTATCGTCGGAAGGCGCCTGCTCCGCTTATTACGCTTACGGAAGGCATAATAAAAGAGCGGCAAAATGAAAAAAGAGATCAACCCCGAGGATTTCGCCAGCTGCCCGCTTCCCATCAGCTCGCATGATACTATCCAGCTTGCCCATGGCAGCGGCGGAAAAATGATGAATGATTTGGTTCAAAAGCTATTTCTATGGGCTTTTGACAATAACCAATTAAACAGACAGGATGATAATGCCGTAATCGAGATTTACGGTAATCGTTTTACTTTCACCACCGATTCCTTTGTTGTGGACCCAATATTTTTCCCTGATAGCGACATCGGAGAGCTGGCGGTCAACGGCACCGTAAATGATATATCAATCGGCGGCGCAGTTCCTCTATATTTAAGCGTGGGTTTGATTATTGAGGAGGGGTTTCCCCTGGAGGACTTGCGTAAAATCGTTGTCTCTATTAAAAACGCCGCCCATAGGGCGGATGTTTCGGTTGTAACCGGCGATACCAAGGTCGTAAACAAAGGAAAAGGAGACAAGATATTTATTAACACCTCCGGAATAGGCGTTATAAAACACGATTTTAAAATAGGGCCGGAATACATCAAGCCGGGCGACGTGATACTCATAAACGGGGGTATCGCGGAACATGGCATAGCGGTGATATCAAAGCGGGAAAATCTGGCATTCGAGACGACCGTTATAAGCGATACCGCTCCCTTGAATAACCTCATAGAAAGAATTATCGAAGCCAGCGGCGAGGCAGTGCACGCCATGCGCGACCCTACCCGTGGGGGAGTCGCCGCGACTCTGAATGAATTTGCTGACATATCAAAAGTCGGTATAAGAATCATTGAAGATAGAATACCGGCAAAAGAGGCTGTTCGCGGCGCCTGCGAAATCCTGGGGTTCGACCCGTTATACGTAGCTAATGAGGGCAAGCTTGTTGTTTTAGTAAGTAAAGAAAAGGCTGATGCGGTTTTGGACGCCATGCGCGCTCATCCCCTTGGAAAAGAGGCGGCGATAATCGGCGAGGTTATATCTGATAATCCCGGCATGGTATCGATGCAGACCGGCATCGGCGGCTGGCGGATAGTCGATATGCCGGTGGGCGAGCAGTTGCCCAGGATTTGTTAAACTATATTCATATAATAAAGAGGTAAGCCGTGACCCCTGCGCTTCCGGCAAAATGATATATATTAATCTTATTCAATCCCCTGTAAATATCGCCTGATCATATCCAGCGCGGTGACGGCGCTCCGGTCGCGGTTGTTCTCCCGGTGGTTTCCGAACCGGCATTCCTTTACTCTGGTATCCCCTGGGACCGCCAGCCCCACGTAAACCAGCCCCACCGGTTTCTCCTCGGTGCCGCCGGTCGGCCCGGCTATGCCGGTGATCGACACTCCTATATTGGCCCCCAGCGCCTGGATTACCCCCTCCGCCATATACGAGGCGCACTCTTTGCTCACTGCGCCATATTTTTCAAGAATAATCTGCGGAACCGACAGAAGCTTCATCTTCAGCTCGTTGGAATAGGCTATTACCCCGCCCAGAAAATAGTCCGACGAGCCGGAAACGTCGGTTATCATTTTCCCCAACAGCCCCCCGGTGCAGGATTCGGCGACCGCCAGCGTCATCCTCCTGGATTTCAGAAGCTCGCCGACCACTTCAGGGAGGTTTTCCTCGCCGCGACCGTAAAGATATTTTCCGATCCGCTCGACGATTTTCCCCTCCAGAGCGTCGATGTTTTTCTTTCCGAGTTCCTCGTTGGTGGTGGTAACGGTGAGACGCATATCCACGCCCCGCCAGGAGGGCAGAAAGGCCACCGAAATTTTGGCTTCCCGCTTCTGCTTTTTAGGATCGATCAGGTCGGAGACCTTTTCATAAAGTGCTGACTCGATAATCCCTACAGTCCTCAGTTTCCTGTGAATTGTTACCACTCCGCC
>CP070813.1:2578733-2597576 GCA_020344055.1 Candidatus Zixiibacteriota bacterium
GCGAAAACTGAAGAGGGTTCAGCTCCGGCCCCGTAATTGACCGCCGCCTGAAAGGTGCCGTTACCGTTATTCAGGAGGACCGAGGCATTGTAGGAACCTTCATTTGCCACGGCCAGGTCATTGCCACCATCGCCATCGAGGTCGACCGCGAAAACTGAAAGAGGTTCGTCTCCAACCTCGTAATCAATCGCCGGCTGAAATGTTCCGTCACCGTTATTCAGAAAGACCGAGGCATTATCGGAATCAACATTAGCAACCGCCAGGTCATTGTCGCCGTCGCCATCGAGGTCAACCGCGAAAACTGAAATAGGACCATTCCCGGCCCCGTAATTAACCGCCGTCTGAAACGTCCCGTCACCGCTATTAAGAAGGACCGAGACATTGTTGGAAAACCAATCAGCCACGGCCAGGTCATTGTCGCCGTCGCCATCAAGGTCAACGGCGAAAACCGAAGTTGGACCTATGCCGGTTCCGTAATTGACCGCCACCTCAAATATCCCGTTACCGTTATTCAGAAAGACCGAGACATAGTCCGAAAAATAACTGGTCACGGCCAGGTCATTGTCGCCGTCGCCATCGAGGTCGATCGCGAAAACTGAATTCGGCCAATCCCCGGCCCCGTAATTGACCGCCGCCTGAAATGTCCCGTCACCGTTATTCAAAAGAACCGAGACATTATCGGAGCCGGCATTTGCCACGGCCAGATCATTGTCGCCGTCGCCGTCGAGGTCTTCCGCGAAAACTGAAACAGATCTGTCCCCGGCTGGGTAATTAGCCGCTGCCTGAAAGGTCCCGTCACCGTTATTCAGAAGAACCGAAACACTATCGGAATAGAAATTGGCCGCGGCCAGGTCATTGTCGCCATCGCCATCAAGATCAGCGGCGAAAATACCGTCGGGTGTATTCCCGGTCCCATAATTGGCAGCGGCCGGAAACGTCCCGTCGCCGTTATTCAGAAGTACCGAGACATTGTCGGAACCGTCATTAGCGACGGCCAGGTCATTGTCGCTATCGCCATCGAGGTCAACCGCAAAAACTGAAGTAGGCATATACCCGGCCCGGTAATTAACGGCCGCCTGAAATATCCCGTCACCGTTATTCGAAAGGACAAAGACATTTTGTGTACTCCCGTCAGTCACAACCAGGTCATTGTCGTTATCGCCATCAAGGTCTTCCGCGAAAACTGAAGAAGGAGAATCCCCGACCCCATAATTTACCGCCGCCTGGAATGTCCCGTCGCCGGTATTCAGAAGAACCGAGACATTGTTGGTGCCAAGATTAGTGACGGCCAGGTCATTGTCGCCGTCGCCGTTAAGGTCTGCCGCGAAAACTGAAGAAGGGACTATGCCGACCCCGTAATTAATCGTTTCCAGAAAGGTCCCGTTACCGTAATTCAGAAGCACTGAGATACTGTCGGAACCTTCATTTGCTACGGCCAGGTCATTATCGCCATCACCGTCGAGGTCAATCGCGAAAACTGACCTGGGGCCAATCCCTACCCCGTAATTGACCGCCGATTGGAAACCACCGTAACCGATATTCAGGAGGATCGAGACACTGTGTGATACATAATTAGTCACGGCCAAATCATTGTCGCCATCGCCATCGAGATCAGCCGCGAAGACTGAAAGAGGCCAATTCCCCGTTCGGAAATCGCCCACCCTCTGAAAAGTACCGTCACCGTTGTTCAGAAGGATTGAGACCATGTTGGTGCTAGGATTGGTTACTACCAAGTCATTGTCGCCGTCGTCATCGAGGTCGTCCGCGAAAACCGACCTGGGACTGATCCCGGCATCGTAATTAACCGCTGACTGAAATGTGCCATTACCGTTATTCAGAAGGATTGAGATATTATCGGAATTGTTGTTAGCCACGGCCAAATCTTTGTTGCCATCACCATCGAGGTCGGCAGCGAAAACTGAACGAGGGCCATCTCCGACCCGGCAGTCAATTCTCGCATAAAAAAGCGGATCAAAGGCGAAAGCGTTTGTTGCCGCTAAAAAGAGCGCTATTATTATCGAACTTAATATTAAACATTTCATAACCAAGCTCCTATTTTAAGTATAAACATCAAAAATGATGTGAACCGAACAAATTACTCCTTCCTCATACAGTTTTCAAATAATCAAAAATGTCGAGATACCTTTCTTCCATAATTAAAGTAATTTATGTTTCTATAATGTCAAGAATTATCTTCTTTTTGTCGTCAGGTCAGGCAACCTGGTAACACAAGAAACGACTCCAGCCCGCCGGTATTAAAATGCCGACCCACAGTTTCGGGAATCGTAGTTCCTGAAACACAATACTGGCTATTTTAGAAGAAGCATCTTCTTTATTTCGGTATTTTCGCCCGAGGATAACTTCGTGAAATATACGCCGGAGGCTATCTCTTTCCCCGCCTGATTGGCTCCATTCCAGATTACAGAATGAGGGCCGGCATTCTGATATGAATCAACCAGGGTTTTAACCTCCTGGCCGAGAATATTGTAGATCTTTATGGTAACGTAACCTGCGGTTGGTACCTCGTAGTTAATAATAGTATTGGAGTTGAAGGGATTGGGATAGTTTTGACTTAGCCGGAATACATAAGGAACCGCGGCCGGTTCCTCGATCTCCCGTTTGCCGGAAGGCGGATTAAAAGCCAGCGATAACAGCCCGGAATTGTCAGTCATCTCCTCAAAAAGGACCATCCTGTCGGGCAGGATACAGATTCTGAATAAATTATTTAAAAGCGATTGATTGAAATTTTCGCCACTTATTTCCATCAAGACCTGAGACAGGTCGAGCGCCAGTTTATAGATATGAGGCCCTCTCCCCTCGATGGCCCAGAGGCCGAAACGCTCGTCGTAAAGGACGATGCAGGCAGAGGTGGTATGCATATCGCCGAGGTTTATTTCATTGACGAAGCTGAGCGTTCCATTATTGGAATACTGAAAAGCGCAAACGTTGGTATTGCCGAAATCGCCGATATAGAGCATGACCGAACCGTTCGGCAATACCCTGGAAGTAATACCCATATATATCCGGATAACGGTATCGGCCACCACCTCACGCAGATCGAAGATATTAATCAGATCGCCGCTATGGCCGAAGACGCAGAGCCGATTGCCGATATCGTCGACGGCGAAGAGCCGGTTGTCGTTGAGGTTACCGGTGCCGTAATCGACATACTCCAGGTCGAAGAAGAAACAGTTGGTATCGATGAATACGGATGATTCCCAGACCAGTTGGTCCGACGACGGCGAGCCCGGATTGTAGTCGTAGTTCATCTTTACCAGGCGATGGTTGACGCGGTCGGCGACATAGATATGATCGATGGCGGGATTGTAGAATTCCGAGCCGCTGGCGATGGCAATGGCAGACGGCGAGATGAATTCGCTTGCTTCGTGGCCGGACCGCCCGAAATATCCCAGGCCTTCGATTGTCCTGAAACCGCCGCTTTCGCGGGCGCGGAGCCAGCGGATTTTGGCGCCCGCTTGTTCTACGATCAGGAATACCTCGGAGAGGGAATCGCCGCTTTCGAAGCGGATGGAGGCAATATCGACCGGGTAAAATAACTTTTCCACGAAGCTGGAGCTGAAAAAATCGCGGTCGGCGGTTTTGTTCCACCTGGTCATGGGAATATCAAGCCCGAAGATGTTTTCGGGATACAATTGCCCGAAGGCGGTAACGGGCACCGTTATAAATACAAACGCAATTAAAATTAATTTATTCATAATTCACCTCACTCTTTGCTCCACTTTATAACATGCATGCCGTCGTCCTCGCAGAGGAACTGGTAGACGTTGCCGTCCCCTCGTAGAAACGGGGAATTATGCACGTACCAAAGATATTGATTTTCCAGTTGCGGTAATAATTCAAATCTATCTATCTCGGTGAAGTTGTTGTCGTAAACCAATATACTACTAATGGTATCAGGAGATTCCGAAATTTGCATAAAAAATTGATCATTCTCATCAATTCCCAATAAACCGCCGGATAATAAGGCACCATCAAATGAAACATAAAAAGTATCTACGCTTTCTACCTCCTGAAATTTGATAAATAAAAACGACGACTCATCCTGTATCCACCCGTCATAATAATATCCGTCGCTGGCCTTCCAGGCGTCGTATCCACCTTCTGTAAATTCTCCATTTTTATATTTATATAGACCGTGATACCAAGTATCGAAAATAATCTCGCCGTCAAAATTGTAAAATATCAAATCTGAAGGTTCATCAGATTCTTCACCCAATGGATTTAAACGACCAAGAAATTCGCCATTCTCATTAGTCATTGTAGCGAAAGGTCGATTAGATCCAATATATATAATGCCATCAGAATCAACGAAAATATTAGTTGTCCCACCCAAAAAAACGGAAGTGTCATGTTCTGAGTGCCCTGTAGAAAAATCAAGGAATTCCTGACCATTGTAGCGAAAACCCTTTAGATAGGAAAGCAAATAAGATGCGAAATAATAATTATCATTATTATCCACAAAACAAAAATGAGGACCCCCCGATGGAAATAATTTATCACGGGTACTATCTTCGGTTACGTATACCGCATCTAAATATGGTTCTTCGATATTTAGTTCATTCGTTCCTTGACCCCAGGGAATTACTAAGACTTCGGAATTATTATATTCCGCTATTGTTGCCTTGGTTAGTAGCATAAATACTACGAGTATTTTTCCCGATCCGATTAGCCAAATTTTCATAAAATGCTCCTTATTATCTGAATTTTATGAATGTCCAAAGCCAATTACCATTATTGTACTGGGGATTATACGGCTGATAATGAACCATAGCCTCATCATACCTTACTCTACCGTAATTGGGAGAATGCCCGCCTCTTGCATGAACGATTTTGCATCTTCTAACCCTATTTCTTAAACAATCATAATTCATGGAGTATATTATCATTATATGCCTTGACCTACTCCATGGTTCAGACTCATGGCGGTCTCGAATGAAGAGCAAATAACCTTGCCAACCCGACGCGTATGGCTCATCACAAGGATTATCAACATGCTCCGTAAATTCAACGGTATGACCGGGAACCCAAAAGTCACCGTCATAATAATCGTATGCCGTTATCCAGCTTACCATTAGAAATCCCGGCCCGCATTCATCCAATTCCTGTATTCTGGCGGAGGTAACGAAACCTGAACAGTCATTTTTAACATAGGGGATTTTAACGTTGACATTACCAATAGCGTAAGGAACGCCTATGTGCGATACCGCCCAGTCGGCTATATTAAACTCTGGGAACATCCAGTTGTGAGCGAACATCAGCTTGTGTGCATCCACGCCATCAGGCGACGAACCTTCCTGAAGAGGGAATTCGTTTTTCACATTCTGAACGTCGGATATGACCAGAAACCTCATGTAAGGTATTGTTTTGTGCTGTCGGGTCGCCTGACCCGACAGCTTCTTGTTTCTTATTGTCGTCAGGTCAGGCGACCTGACGACACAATCGAATCGAATATTACAGCCAGTCGAAATCAAGGGTTATCCCTCTCCGGCTACTGCCTTCTTTCCAATCCCTGTAACTCGAATAGATCCAATCCTCAGGATTTCTAACCAATCCCGCCCTTACCGGATTATAATGAATGTAATTCAGCTTTGTTCTAAATTGTTTCTCTGATTTTAAAAGCAGATCATCATAACGATCCTGCCAGAATTTACCTTTACCCTGAATAGTCTCACGAATTCTACCTTTAAATGAATGGACAAATCTCGATATCCCCTTACCTCCATCACCCGAACCAGCAATCAAATGTATATGAGTAGGCATCAAGACATATCCCATAAGCTTGATAGATTTCTCCCGGGCGGTCCTGAAAATTATCTCTTCAATTACGGGGAAATAATCGTAACCGCCCGGAAAGGGTCGTCGCAAGTATCGGGATGTTGTTAAAAAAACTAGAGCCGGTCCTTCGATTAAGTATCTGTTTCTTAATGGCATTTACTTTTCCTTTTATCGTCAGGTCAGGCGACCTGGCAACACCGGGAGTTCATTTATTGCCAGGTAAACCGAACTCGCAATTCGAGATAAATTATCTGGATCCGTATTAAAATAAAGGAGTATCGAAACACGAGACATTTCAATCAAATAGATTTTGGCGTAACTCTATATCTATAACAAACATATATTCAACTGTCAATATTTATTTCAAAAAAATAGCGGGCAAAAAAAGCGGCCCATTGGGGCCGCTCAGTTATCAGCATAATTGCACTTATCTGGGGAGAATAATTTACGCCAATAACGTCACTCTCTACTCACGGTAATGCCCCAGTTGACGGGATCGCGGGGCTTGGAGGCGTTCCAGTCGTTGAAGGAGTGGGAGCCGTCGGTAACGAAGTTGACCACGTAGGTACCGGGTTCCAGGATGATGGTATCCCTGAACATCCTGTTTTTACGGGCGCCTCCGGCCGGTTCGGTATTGCGCCAGCTCATTTCCCACACCGCCCTGCCGGTATTGTCGTCGATAATCCACCCGTAATCATACATCTCATCGCGGGATCCCTCGCCGATGGCGTAGATATGAATCTTGGTCTGTTTGCTGAGAGTGAACTTGGCGCGTTCGCGTTCGTTGTCGCGCAGGCCGGTCATCTTTACCAAGATATCCGCTCCCAGTTTGACTTCCGATTCCCTGAGAAGTTTGAAATCCGATTTTTTGAAATCGACTCCGGGATAAATTGCCAGTCCCCATAAGTTGCCTTCGTACGGGGCCGAGGTGTTCCAATCGCGGTATGAGTGGGAATCGTCAGTGATATAATGGGCGATATAATATCCTTTGGGCAGAGTTATCATCTTGTCGAATTTTCTGTTTTTGCTGCCGCCACCGGCGTGGACGGTGTTGCGTTTGGTCATATCCCATACGGTTTTACCGTTTTCGGCGTTCTCGATCCATCCGTAATCGACGAATTCTTTGCTCCAGCTGCTATACTCACCCAAGCAGTGAATATGAAGCGATTGTTCTGATTTTAATTCGAATGCCTGCGACTCGAATTCGTCATCGCCCATTCGGGTAAGATCCACCAGCGGCTCGCCCTTGCCTTCCGGAGTAAATGTCTTAAAGGCGGATTTATCGGCATCGCGGGTCGATATAAGGGCGACACCCCAGTTGAGAGGATCGTACGGAGGGGGAACGTTGAAATAATCCCATGAATGGGAATCATCGGTAACGTAATAAAGAATATATCGGCCTTTATCTAACTTGATTTCATCGTCGGAAAATTTGTTTTTATTCCCCCCGCCGGCGTGGTCGGTATTCCACCTGTCCATTTCCCAGACCTTCTCCCTGGTATCGGCGTTTATAATCCAGGCCAGATCGACCGGAGATTTATAGCCGGAAGGATACTCGCACAGGGCATAGACACGGATTTCGGTATCCTTGTCGAGGCTGAAGCCTTTTTCAATATATTCCGAATCGCCCACTTTATTAACCTGAACCAAAGCGTCGTCGATCTTCCCAGTGGGATCGAATCGTTCATAGGCGGAATAACCCTCGTCTTCCGGTATCAGGGAAATATAAAAATCCTCGATATATTCATCGATATCGCCGTCAAAATCGCCTTCGAAAAGATCGCCCAGAAATTCAATTACATTTCTGCCGTTAATCACTATTTTGCCGCCCCACTTGTTTCCGACGTAGTAGTAAAGCTCGTATTTGCCGGGTTGCAGATCGATTTTGTCATCCGCTTTTACCAGTCCGCGGCGGCCATGCCTTTCGGTATTCCTTCTTTTCATTTTCCAGACCGGTTCGCGGGTATCGGAATCCAGAATCCAGCCATAGGCAATAAACCCACCGTCATCGTAACCCCTGAGGCCGACGGCCTCGACAGTAAATTCTCCACCCCTCTTTAATTCTATGCCGGCATATTCGATTCTATCATATCTGACATCATCGATAATAATAATAGGATTGTCCGCTGCTGAAACCCCGTAAACCAGCGACAGAAGGATACCGGTCCTTACTGTTAATTCCAAAAGTCTCATCGTTTCCTCCAGATCGGCATACTTTTATCGTTCAATATAACTACGATTCTCATTATATTTTAGTTGCATTTTTTAGGTCCAGAAAAAACCGGAGAATAATCTCCGGTTTCAAGGGTCGCTTTCGGGCGCTTAGAGGTAATCCACGCAATCTCTTAATTTGGTTGCGCGGGATTTGTGCCTTAATTTTTTCAGGGCCTTGGCCTCGATCTGCCTGATCCTTTCACGGGTCAGGTTGAAGATCAGGCCTACCTCCTCCAGAGTTCTGGGAAGACCGTCGGACATGCCGAACCGAAGCCTGATAACCTCTTCCTCGCGATCGGTTAATGTGTTCAATATTTTCTCCATTTGATCCTGGAGGTAGACGAAGGAGGCTTTTCCGCTGGGGATTGAGAACTGAGGATCTGCGATGAGGTTGGACATCTGGTTATCCTCATCATCGCCTATAGGCTTGGAAAGAGAGACGGTCTGTGGAATTACACTCAATATGTCCTCTATTTTGTCGAGGGGCAATCCGACTTTGCTGGAGAGCTCTTTGACGCTCGGTTTTCGTCCCAGCTTCTGGAATAGATTTTGGGAGGCTTTCGCGACCCTTCCGTACTGGCTGTTCAGGTACATGGGAGTGCGAATCGTCTTGGCCTGTTCCGACAGGGCGCGCGTTATGGCCTGCCTGATCCACCAGGACGCGTAGGTGCCGAACTTGAATCCCTTGCGATAGTCGAACTTATCGACGGCTTTGACCAGTCCCGAATTCCCCTCCTGAATGAGATCCATGAACTCCATACCGCGACCTATATATTTTCTCGCAATGGAGATCACCAGTCTCATGTTGGCCTCGACCATAATTTTCTTGGCCTTATCCAGCTCCGCTTCAAGGTATTCCAGCCTTTTTTTAGTAACATCCAGTTCGCTCTGTGGCATCTCCTCGGCGAAAAGGTAATCCCCGAGATCGGTTCCCAGCTGTTTCGCCAGGTCATTCAGGGGACGATGATAACGCCGGACCATGTTAACCTGTTTTTTGAAGGTTTTAACGAGTTCCTCCAGAAATCCGAGATTGAAATTAAACTTCTCAATTTCAGCGAATAATTTATGACGGTTTTTCAGCCTTTTTTTCAGAGTCAGATCGGAATTCTCGAAGGGAAAATCGAGGTTATCGCAGCGGCTGGACTGTAAAAGTTCGTTTATTTTATTTAATCTCATCAGGACTTTCTGTTTTTCCCTTTTGATATTTTCCGGGGCAAACCATCGGCAGGTCTCCGGAGAGACAAGATCCTCGAGCCTGATCTCTTTGGATGCCAATTTTTCGCTGCAGTTTATCAGGTCGTCAAGGACGACAAGAGAAGAAAAGACGATTTTTTTTATTCCCCTTTTGTGGCTTTCGATGCGCCGGGCAATTTCAACCTCTTTCTCCCTGGAGAGGATTTTAAATTTGCCCAGATCTTTAAAATAAACATAGGCGGGATCGGATCCGCCTTCACTGGAATCGGTCGTCGGGATCTGTTCTTCGCTGGATTCAAGCGAATCATCTTCGTTGGCGTCAAAATCCCCTCCGATTTCCCGGTCGATTTTATCATCGGCATACTCGAGGCGTGCCACTTTTTCCTTTTTCTTGGCCTCTTGTGTCATAGTTTTAAACCTCAGCTTTAAGTTTATGAAACTCCCGGGTTAATATTTCCAACCTGTCTCGATCGGACTCTTTTCCGGCTTCGTCGATCAAGCCTTTCAATTCATCCAATCTCCTTTTTATGGCGATTTTTTTGAATCTTCTCATACAATCTTCGAAAACGGTTACCCAATCGGCGGAGGAATGTTCTATGAGGGCTATTTTCGAAAGCCTGTTTCTCAATCCGTTAGACCCGATCTCATCAAAAAGGTTCGATATGGAAATCTCCCTGCCCGAGGAATGTAATTTTCCGATAATTTCAAAAATCCTGGCGTTATCGGATTCGGAGAACAGGGAGCTATCGACCCGATCGAAGCATTCGCCGTAGATTTCGGGATGAGAAATAATAATCGCCAAAAAAGTGTTTTCGAAATTATCCTTTTTAACGCCGATGTCATCCAGCCGGTCGGACGGCGCGCCGGGTCTTCCCTCACCGGGGGCGAAGGGTTTTATATCAACACCGAGCCGGGAATAGATCTTTTCATAGATAATGGCGCGTGTCTGATGATCGTCGATGGGTTCGACGAATTCGACAATTTTCGTAATAATCTTTTTCTGCGTGGCGACCGTTTGATCGGAGATTTTCCCCTTCAATCCTTTGATGACGAAGTCGAAGATATCGTCGGCTTCCGAAATAATATTCAATAAGTTTTCAGCGCCGTATTTTCTGATATAACCGTCGGGGTCCGATCCTTTAGGCAACCTGATGAGACGGGGTTCCAGTCCGGCGTTATAGAGAACGCCGCAGGCCCTGAAGGCGGCCTTGATACCGGCGGAATCGGGATCGTACATGAGCACCACCCGCTCGCAAAACCTGGAGAGCAGAGAAGCCTGTTCGGGAGCGAATCCGGTTCCGCTGGCAGCAACCACGTTGCCTATTCCCGCCCGGAAGAGGGATATTAAATCGAAATATCCTTCGACTACAATCGCCTCGTTTTTTTCCCGCACCGTATTTTTCGAAATGTCGAAACCATACAGGATTCTGCTCTTTTTATAAACGTCGGTTTCCGGGGAGTTGATATATTTCGCGCCCTCGTCGCCCGGCATGATCCTGCCGCCGAAAGCAACGCATTTACCGGATATATTTCTTATGGGAATCATGATTCTCTTGCGGAAATGATCGTAGAGCCCCTGCTTTCTTTTAACCAATCCGGCTTTTTCCAGCACCTCGGTTTGAATCTTTTCCCTTGAAGCCGCTTTGAGCAAAGCGTCCCAGGAATCAGGGGCGTATCCCAGTCCGAACCTCATGATGATATCCCCGTCGATTCCCCGCGACCGCAGATAATCCAGAGCCGGCCGAGCGTCGTTCGACGCCAGCAAACGGTTATTGAAGAACCTCTCGGCGAAAGACAGCGCTTCATAGACCCGTTCGGCATCGGAACTTCCGGAATCGGTTCTGGGGATTTCAATTCCCGATTTCTGCGCCAGAAAGCGTAAAGCTTCGGGATACTCCAGGCGTTCGTGATCCATAATGAAGTTGATCACGTTTCCGCCCTTGCCGCATCCGAAACAATGGTAGAACTGTTTTTGGGGAATGACGAAAAACGAAGGGGTTTTCTCCTGATGAAAAGGACATAGCCCCTTGAAATCCTTGCCGCTTTTTTTAAGATTCACAAACTCGGATATAATGGAGACGATATCGGATTCGTTTTTTATTCTCTGTACGGTATCTTCAGGAATTCTGCCCATAAATTTAACCGGTTTTCAATTTAATAACGGTTACGCCCGAGGCTCCCTCGTTCCAGTTGCCCAGCCGGAACGATTCGACCGCGGAATTGTGAGAAAGATACTCCTGTACTTTTTTCCTCAAGGCCCCGGTTCCTTTGCCGTGAATGATCGAAACTTCCTTCAAGCCGGAATTCAGGGAATCTTCGAGGTATTTTTCGATGATCGGCTCGGCCTCCTCGAAGGTCATGCCGCGGATATCGAGTTCCATTACCGCTTCCGGAGAATAATCGGTTTTCACGGACGCGACTCCTACGGGAGCGGTGGTTTTCTTTCTAATCAGTTTTTTCAGATCGGTCAGCATGGTGACATTCCCGACCCGTACCTTTACACGCCCCAATGAATCGGCCGGTTCCAGAACTTCCCCCTCGGCATTAACGCCGGTAATATATACAGTTTCGCCGGGCAACCCGCGGGCCGGTTCGCCATCGGGAACGGGCGAGAGCTTCTGAATCTCTTCCCGGGTCTTTTCCAGATCGCCGGATACTTTTCTCCTGATTCTTCTGACCTCGGTTCTATCGGCCGCCTTCTTTTTGGCCTCCTTCAGAAGGGAATCCAGCTCACGCATGGTTTCCTTCAGGATTTCCTCTTTCTTTTTAAGCTGTTCCTTTTTTCGCTTTTTTTCAGCTTTTTCAAGATCCTTCAGCTTTTCCTCATAAGTCATGACAAGCGATTCATATTTCAAGCGATTCTCGCCGGCGGCTTCCTCTTCCCTTTTGAGCTCTACAAGCTTTTTGTTCAGTTCCGAGATCAATGCCGTCAGATCCTGCTCTTTTTTCTCGATCAACCCGGCCGCGCGACCGGTAATTTCCGAAGGCATTCCCAGCTTTTCAGCGATCTGCACGGCGAAGGAGGAACCCGGTATGCCGGTAAGAAAGCGGTAAGTAGGCTGCAGTTTCTCGGTATCGAATTCCATGGAGCCGTTAACGACGCCCTGGACTTTGCCTGCAAGGGCCTTCAGCTTACCGTGATGAGTGGTTACGACCGCAAAGCAGTTTTTACGGGAAAGATTTTCCACGATAGCCTGCCCGATGGCGGATCCCTCGTCGGGATCCGTCCCGGCCCCCAGTTCGTCAAGCAACACCAGCGATTCTTCCCTGGCCCCTTCCAGAGCGGTCTTGATGTGGCTTAAATGGGAAGAATAGGTCGAGAGAGAACTATCGATGGACTGCTCGTCACCGATATCGGCGAAAATATCGTCGAATAATATGAAAACCGAATTCTCGTCGGCGGGAACGAACAGGCCGCTCGCCGCCATCAGAGAAAGAAGGCCGACGGTTTTCAGGGCCACCGTTTTCCCGCCGGTATTGGGCCCGGTGATGATATAGATGTTTCTATCGATCGACATCTCTATGGTGAGGGGAACCACGTCCTTTGATGGATCGTCGGCGTAATACAGGACCAGCACAGGATGTTTGCCGTTTTTGATATGGATATTGCGGGAATCGGAAAAGAGAGGTCTGGTGGCGTTCAACCTGCGCGACAGCCTCGAGCAACCGGCGATAAAATCGAGATCGGATAAAATCCCGATATCGGTCTTGACGGCGGCGAGGTTCATATAAAGCATCTCGGACAGCTTTCTGAGTATGCGATTTATCTCCTTACGTTCCCCGGTCTCCAGTTCGCGATGACGATTGTTCAGTTCCACGGTTTCGGAAGGCTCGATGAAGAAGGTGGCTCCGGAAGAGGAGCGATCGTGTATAATACCCGGAACGTGACCCTTATCTCCCTCCCTCACGGGCAGAACATAACGGCCTTCGCGTATGGTAAAAATGTTATCGGAAAGAAAAACCGAGGTATCCCCGCGAAGATATTTTTCGAATTTCTCGTCCAGCTTTGCTTTAACCTGTCGCAGTTCCCGTCTTATGGTTTTCAATTCGGGCGACGCGGAATCCTTGATATCGCCCGATATATCGATCGACCGGTCGATGGCGGTATGCACGCTTTCGGGATAGACCAGGCCCGATATCATACGGCCTATTTTCTCATACTTCGATTTAATCTTCTGACATTCCGATACCGTCTTGAAAAAGGCGGAGTAGTTCAGGAGCTCTTTCGGCTCTATTATGGTACCGGCCGTGGAGGCCTCTTCGAGCATAATACCGAGATCCCCGAATTCCAGACCCGGGGGGCCGCCGTCGAATTCGAACATGTCGTTCATCTCGGAGACCAGATCGAGATTATGATTTATGGCCGCGACATCGTTTCCCGGAGACAGGTTAGAGGCTTTACGTTTTCCGGGAACGGATCTGGCGAAAGATACGATCCGATCTATGATCTTTTTGTATTCTAATACGCCGAGCGTATGGGTGTTCATCAAGCCGAAATTCCTTATCCCTCCAGTTTAATTTCCGGCTCTTTTTTTGCCGAAATCCCGGTTCAGCTTTTTCAGGGTCTGGACATCGTCATCGGTCATGCCCAGGAGCATCTTATCACCCAGAGCATCCTCGGGATCTTCCGCATAATCCTCAGCCTTGGAAAGCAGGATACCTTTCTGAACCTCGCTTAGAAAATCTCCGGATCTCGGATGAAAGTAGGCGGTATTGTTGAAGATAAAGGGAACGAATTTTCTTATCGGTTTGGCCATGGCGGATTCCTGGACGGCGGAATCGAAGCCTTTTAAGGGCGTAGGGAATAAAAAGAGAATGAAGATGAGCGATAGCGCCATGACACCCTTCAAAACGCCGAAAACGCCGCCTCCGAATTTATCCGACGCTTTCAAAGGAGTGATCTTGACCAACCTGTAGAAATAATGTCCCAGCAAGCGAAGTAAAAGAATACACACCGCAAAAATAAGAGCGAAACACAAAGCATACAGTATGCTTGGCGAGAAAATAGCTTTCCCCTCAAGCTTTGAAGCCAGCCAATCGGCGTGGCTGACCGCGAAGACGATGCCGATGACCAATCCGAGGAAAGTCGATATTTCCTTGAAGAATCCTCGTCTATAACCATTCAGCACCGCCACGAATAATACGAACAGGATAAAGAAGTCGATCCAGTTCATATCCCCTCCAGATTATTCGCCCTGAAGAATATTCCTCACGGCGATATTAACGGTTTTGCCGTCAGCGCGACCCCGTACTTTAGGCATCAAGGCTTTCATAACGGTTCCGAGGTCTTTTATAGAAACCGCGCTGGTTTCCGCTATTGTTTTCTTTACAATATCCTCAAGCTCGCCATCGGAAAGTTGTTCGGGAAGATATTCCTTGATTATTTCATATTCGGCGGTTTCCTGTTTCACCAAGTCTTCTCTTCCGCCTCTCTGGAATTGTTCGATAGCTTCGCTTCGCTTTTTTGCGGCGGAGCTCAATACCGCCATCGCATCTTCCTCCGATAAATCATTGCCGGTGTCAATAGTCTTATATCTCAATTCCGATTTAAGCATGCGAAGGACATTCAGCCGCACCTCATCCTTGTTCTTTAAGGCAGCCTTCAAATCAGAATCTATTTTCTCTATAAGCGTCATTCCGGTCTTGTCCTGTCTTTAACCTACCGATCAAAGTTCCTACCAAACCTCGAGCGACGGGCTTTCTGCTTGGCAGCATTTAGCTTTCTTTTGCGTTTATCAGAAGGCTTCTCGAAATGCTGATGTTTCTTGATATCAGAAAGAATGCCGGCTTTCTCGCAGGACTTAGTGAACCGTTTCAAGGCTTTCTCGAACGATTCATCATCCCGCACTTTGACTCCAGCCATTAATTTACCAACCTCCCTTCAGACCGGAAAAAGATATCAAACTCCCTCCCGGATACGGACATATCCGCTTAACTTGCGTCAAGATAAAGAATTATAAAAAACGTGTCAAGGATTTTTCGTCTTACCGCGCAATTTTTAATTCATTTCGTAAGTATTTATATAACAATAACTTACCTTCATCCATAAGTTATAAAAACGCCTTCCCTTAAATAATTATAATTCAATTTGTTGCATTTTTTACTTTTTTCAGTATCGATTTCGGACCCGGGGCTTGAATTCGGATGAAAACATTACTGTAAGTATTGACAAATTAGAAGGTTTTGCAGCTACTATTTTTTCAGAGATTCGTATATCCTTTTGTAACTGTCGTAACGGAACTCGGGAATTTGATTTTCAACCTTACCCATGGCTTCTTTAACTCCGCATGAGGGTTCGTCGATATGACGGCAATCGGCGAAGTGGCATTTTTGGGCATGTCTTTGAATATCGGGAAAATAAAATTGAAGGTCACTTTTATCTATGTCGCTGAATCCCAGGACCTTTAAGCCCGGCGTATCGGCGACCCAGCCGTTGTCGGAAATCTTATACAGAGATACCCGGCTGGTGGTATGCACTCCGCGACCCGAGTATGAGGAGATCATTTTAGTTTTGATGTTTAAATCCGGCAACATGCGATTCAGCAACGATGATTTTCCCACTCCGGAATGGCCTACAATGACGGAGGTGCCGCTCGAAATAACATTTTCAAATCGTTCCATACCCTTTCCCGTCTTCGCACTGGTATAAAAACATTGACAGGATATTTCCTCCCAGGCCTCAAAATAATGGCTGAATTTCGAGGGATTTTTAAGATCGATTTTGTTCAGTACCACGACCGGCTGGATTTGCTCCTTGAAGGCTATTACCAGAAACCTCTCGACTATGCCATGGTTAAACCTGGGCTGGGCGACCGATGTGACAATCACCAGTCTGTCAACGTTGGAAATCAGAACCTGCTTGAAGCCTTCTTTCTCCACCGCTGGTTTGGCGATGCACGATTTCCGTTCGATCACATTTTCGATGGCGGCGGATTTCTCTTTCATGTTGAACTCGACATAATCGCCAACTGCGACGGGAGAGATATCGGGCCGGGCCAGCCTCAGTTTGCCGGACAATACGGCATCAATGACCCGGTTTCGGTACGCCAGTTTTGCCCTCTTACCGTGCAGTTCGATTACGCGAGCTGTTTCCGTTTTCTCCTCCTCCCGGTATTATATCAGGCATAATATAATATGATCATCGGTAGCGGTAATCAGGTTTTTTTCAAAAGGTTTTCGAAACCGCCTGGCGGCGCGGGGCGTTATAAGACTTGACATGGGATTCCCGAAAAAAGATATTCGGGCGAACGGATGAGGGATGAAAAAAGATAAGCTGTATTTGGTAATATTTCTGGCAATTATTTTCGTTTCCGGCGCGGTTATTTACCGATTTCAGAGCTCCCGACCCCTTCCCGCCGGTCACCCATCAATATCTGAAGAGCAGTCGCAGTTCACGGTAACGCTTATCAAGCAGATATCCGAGCTGAAGAGGCAGCTGGAGGATGATCCGGACAACTATGAGCTGCTGGTCCGGCTGGGCAACAATTATTACGATCTGAACAGCCCCGGGGAATCCATAAAATATTACGAGCAGGCCCTCAAGTTAAGGCCCGACAGCCCCGAGGTTATTGTCGATTGCGGTACGATGTACAGGGAGATCGGAGAGGTTGACAGGGCCCTGAAGATGTTTGCCCGGGCGATAGAGCTCGATCCGAATTTGCCCCAGGCTTACTTTAATCTCGGGGTGGTTCTCCTCGGTGAAAAAAACGATCCCGCAGGGGCGGCGGAAATATGGCAAAAATTTCTTGACAACAATCCTGGCGTCAATCCCGAGTTGAAAAATTTCTTTAAGGAAAAGATCTCGCAGGCGCGGGAAAAGGGATAGAAAACCGGAGACTTTCCACAATTATTAATAGACATCCAATAATATCTTTAAAAATAATATAATTTGAAGAGGGAACAATGCCGGCCCCGGTTCTGTTGAGATCTATGCAGCCCACCCGATTCTTTCGGGAGCCGGCGCGAATACCCTCCAAGGCGCCGGTTGGACACCCCGCGCCTGCGGGGTGTTTATTTTATTTTAGCTTGACCGTGAAACCGGAAAAATGGTAATAGAGACTTATGAGTGATATGATTTCCTACATATCGTTTTTCGCCATCCTGCTTGTGGTGATTCTTCTAATCTGGTCGCTGGCTTTAACCTATAAAGACAAGAAGGCGCGGATGATGTCGGCGGCCAAACGGTTATCGCAATTGAGGAAAAAAATCGAGGCTCTTCCCGAAAAGACCGACGAAGAAAAGGCGAAAAAGGACGCCCTTTTCAGGGAATTATCGTTTGAGTATTTTGAAAATATCCTTACAGGGGTCGATTCCATCAGGACCGCGGGATCCCAAAAATCGGAAAAGAAGAAGGATAAAAAGCCCAAGAAGGCGAAAAAAAGCTCAAAAAAATAATCGGGTTTTTATTGTCAAATTTCTTATTCCATATATATTATAATATTAGGAACTTTGGAAAGGAGTAGTTATGCGTATCCTTTTAATATTGCTCTGGTTAACTTTACTATTTATCGCCTGCGGGGAGGATAATCCCTATGAACCCGATCCGGAACCGGATCGTTCAATACATATAGTCCCTCACCGGTCTCTGATCGCTCTCGGCGATTCGCTGGATTTCGACGCCTTGAATGTTTATAACGCCTCCATACCCGCTGTCTGGGAAGTGGAAGGCACGCAAGGTGGAAATCAGACATACGGAACCATTGACACCGACGGCCTATATACGGCGCCGAATCAGGTGCCGGATCGAGATTCGGTCAGCGTGGTGGCGACGTTGACCGACGACATTTCTATTAAAGATACGGCCTGGGCGGTATTGGTCGATCCTACGAGAATATACGTGGATACATCAGGGTCTGACTCAACCGGAACCGGCTCAAAATACTCGCCCTACAGGACCATTACCTACACAATGACACAAGCGGAAAGCGGTCAGGAGGTCATCGTCGGTCCGGGTATATATGATGCCGCGGGTTTGGAGATTTTTCCTATTGAAATCACTCAGGGAATAACATTAACGGGAGCGGGTTACGATTCAACGTTTATAATCGGGTCGGGAGGACGGCAAGATCGCGCGGGAGCAGTTCTTACGGTCGAACAACCCAGTATACAGGTAAGGGATTTCTGCATTAAGACAGACGACTCGAACGGTGTCGGGGTCTGGGTAGAAGGTGATACGAGGTTCTGCAGAATTGAAGGAAACCTGATTACCTCTAATCATTACGGTATTTACGTAACCGGACGGGGCAATACCAGGCCCAACATAGAGGATAACATTATAAAACAAGATTCTATCGGGATTTCTACCGCCGACAGCTGCATGCCGTTTATCACTGGAAACCTGATCGACAGCTGCTGGGTGTACGGTGTGCAAATAGCGGATTTCAGCGCTCCCGATATGGGGAGAAACGATTCTACCTTCGCCGGCGAAAATACGTTTATCTACTTCAACACCAGCCTGTATCTCATTCACAATGCAAGCCCGGATACGATCTGGGCGGTCGGGAATACCTGGGAGAATGTCCTCAACAATCCGGACCAGTTTATATATGACGATGAGGAATCGGGAGGAACGTCGGGGCCGGTAATAACCGAGAATCCGTAATATATAGAAATTACGAGGCGCCGGTTGATATCAACCGG
>CP070813.1:2597676-2616506 GCA_020344055.1 Candidatus Zixiibacteriota bacterium
GGGCGGGCAGATCGCTCGAATTAAGGATATAAAGCATGTGGATGAAGGTCATTTAGTGGAGCTGGATTCTGCGATTCATCCTCTGCTGGCCCGATCCCGGATCGCTACCAGGTCCGGATCGAAAATTGAGCTGGCGCCCAGGCTCCGACGATGGTCCGGATATTTTTCGCCGGTAATGCCGGAAAAAACGATTAATCTGGGCAGAGGTATTAAGGCCACACTTCATGCTCCGGGCAAAAATATTGAAATCGTCCCGGGAGATTACTGGACCTTCGCCATCAGGGATAGAGATTATAATAGAAAATATTTCCCTCAGAAATCTCCCCCTGACGGAGTGCGCGTTTATCGTCATCCATTGGCCATAGTAAAACAGACGGGGAAGAGCGAATTTCGTAAATCGATAGACTGTAGGAAGTTCTTTAAACCCTTGACTTCTTTGAGCTTGTAATAAAACAGTCCCCTCTGTCCGATATTCGGGATTTGAAATGAAAATGAGCGTGAATTTGAACCACGGTGCCGCTGGCAAGATCTTTCTATCTATTTCATTATTAATTGCATTGTATGGTTTCGTACTGGCCGGCGAACCCGAAAGATTAACTATATTATATACCAACGACATGCACGGAAACTATATTCCCTCAAAGGCGACCTGGCTCGATCGGGAGCCTGATATAGGCGGTTTTGAGGCGTTATCTTATTATGTTAAAACGGAAAGAGATCGGGCGGTGAATTCTCTTTTGCTCGATGCTGGCGATTTAATGACGGGATCGATGATCTGCGATATCGAATACCGGGGAGCCTATGGCGGCGCCCTGATAGCCATGATGAACATGATGGGATATGATGGCATGACGCCGGGCAATCACGAATTCGATATTTCCGTTGCCAATTTCAGGGCCCTGGAAAATTTGGCGGAGTTCCCCATGCTTTGCGCCAACATGGTAAAAGGGGATGAACCGCTGACCGAAAGAGCTTATCATATATATAGAGTCGGCGGGTTGAATGTGGGCGTTATTGGCCTCACCTATCACCCGATGCAGGGTATGGTTTCCGATCCGAATCTTGAAGGTTTCGATTCGATCGCTCCTGAAAATGTACTGGATTCTCTCGTTACGGAGATTGATCCTCTAACCGATGTCATAGTAATTTTATCTCATTCGGGATTGGCTCGTGACCGCGAGATTGCTCAAACCACCAGGGGACTGGATTTGATCGTGGGAGGACATGACCACAGCGAACTCCATGAACCGGAATTAGTTAACGGGGTATTGATTGTTCGGGCCGGCTCCAATTGCCAATTTCTTGGACGGATTGACCTTACCGTTGATAGCGACAGCGTCGTCCATTATGATGCGGAGCTAATCCCCATGCTGGTTGTGGACCTTCAGCCCGATCCCCGAGTATCGGCAATGGTCTCGCAGTTCAGTTCGGAGATCGACAAACTGTACGGTAAAGTCTTGGGGAAACTTAAAGAGAGATGGGAAAATGCCTACGGGGAAGAGACAGTTGCAGGAAATTGGATAACCGATATTTTAAGAAAACGATTGTATACGGATCTGGCTATTGTCAACAGCGGCGCCATAAGGCAGGATCTTGGCCCGGGTGATATAACAGTAAGAGATATCCTTGAAATGCTCCCATTCGATAACCAGATAATTACTTTCGGATGCACCGGCCGGCAGCTCAGATCGATCGCTGAGCAGAATATCGGTTTCCAGGCCGAAGGATACATCTATCCGCTGCAGATTTCCGGGATGACGTGCCTGTGGCGGAAGACTGATTCTGGAAATGAAATAGTCGAGCTTTTGGTCAATGGCGAACCGGTTGATAGCGATCGAATATATTACGTAGCTTCCCTCGACTATGTGGTTATTTATAACTCGGAGAGATATTTCGGTTTTCGGGTGAGAGCATTTATTAAGACGAATTACAAGCTGACCGACCTGGTTATTGAGGATATTCAGAAAAATGGAATCTTCGAGAGCAAAACCAAAAATAGATTTAGAGAAATTGAGTATTACCGGCAGAAGTAAAGAATGCCGTACAATCGCGGCCGCCGAATTCGTAGTTTCAAATACTGTCTCCAGGTAACCAGAATAATCCAGAATAGAAAAATTGTTTTTTAATTTGGAATGATTACGTATATTGTCTCGAACCTGTCAGATTACAGGTAAGATGCCGAGACCCAATTGAGTGACAATTGGGAACGCATATTAGTTTTGATATGTTAATAAGGTGAGTTATGAAGCTTAGAGTGAAATCTATCCCTTTAATAGCGTGATGTCGGGAGGTAAGAATATGCTTTATCGGTCATTAATCATGTCCTTGCTTTTGTTCTTGATTTTTGTGCCTTTATCTGAGGGTGAAAATATTGTTTTGAGCGGAGGCTCCTCGGGAGTGGCCGTTCTCCAGCAGCAAAATAACCGCACCGTATTAAAGCTAACAATTTCTGCGATTGATCTTGAGGAAATCGAATCCCCGGAACAAGTAGTCTCCAGGTTATCGCTACCGGAGGACTTTGGAATGTCGGTGGGGGCCGCTCCGGGAAGGGGCGATGTTTTGCTGCCGACCATTACCAGAAAAATAGCGGTTCCTTTCGATTCCGAACCTGTTCTGAGAATCGCCCGAACCTCTTATAGGGAGTTGGATAATATTACCCTGGCCCGGGCGTCAGAGGAAGAAATCGAGTCTTATTACAAAAATGAAAGCGGCTTCTCATTACATGCCTCCGATGAAATCGCGGCGGCGGAAGTCGCCGGAGTAATGAGAGATATAAAGGTTTATTCCGTTACCATAGCTCCGGTTAAGTATGATCCCGAAAATTCCACTCTCGGTATTTATCATGATGTGGAAATCGAGATTGAGCATGCGGGTTCGAAACTTACGCGATTTGGCGATCAGATATCCGAAGCCTTCGCGCCCGTCTATCGCTCCATTCTGGATAATCCCGGCGTATTTGATCCCGTCGCGGTCACCAGAGGGGCTTACTGGATTATTTATCCGGATGCTTTTGGCAGCACCATTCAGCCTTTTGCCGAATGGAAACACCGCAAGGGATTCAGTGTGGAGATGATAGCCAAAAGCGATATCGGCTCCAACCCCTCTTATCTGACCATAAAAAACTATATTACCACCAGGTATGATTCCTGCCAGGTAAAGCCGGACTACATCGTTATCATCGGCGATGTTACCATGCCCTCAAGCCAGGGCATCCCCACCAGAAACTACCCCAATCCCTACGGTATGGGCGATATCGACTCCGATAATTTTTACACCTTTATCGAGGGGAACGATTATTTCCCGGAGATTTTCATAGGCAGGATATCGATAGATTATGCCAACGAGTTGAATTACTATCTGACCAAGTTTTTCTCCTACGAAAGAACGCCTTATATAGATGATACCGACTGGTATTTACGCGCCACGGTGGTTTCCGGCGGAGATAACGGATATTTCATCAGCCCGAGAATCACCAAACTATGGTGCGGAGAGCGGATGACCGATGCCGGATATATCAATATCGATACTCTTTTTGACTCCTATTCCAATTACGTAACTCCGGCGGAAATAAACGCCTCTATCAACAGCGGCGTGAGCTATGTGAATTATCGGGGTTACGGCACTCCTTCGGGGTGGTCCGCGCCATATTATACCTACAGTAATCTCAACAGCCTTTATAACGGTCCCAAATACGCGATTATGACGTCGATGGTATGCGGCACCGGCGATTTCAGCGACAGCTGGGTCGATATGTGTTTTGGCGAGGCCTGGATCCGATACAACGGAAAAGGCGGGCCGGGATTTATCGGTAACACCAATCATGACGCCCACACGGTCTGGACCAACGCCCTGGATTGCGGTGTATACTGGGGTCTGTTTGTCGAAAATGTCTCCTCCCTCGGCCAGGCCAATTATATAGGTAAGATGACGGTATGGGACGCTTTTCCCAATGACCGTTATCCCGGCGGACAGGTAGACCTTTATTTTAACAGCTATAATATCCTGGGCGACCCCGAGCTGAATTGCTGGACCGGCGTGCCCAGACACCTGACCGTAACTCATCCCGATTCCCTGCCGATGGGGCAGAACCATCTATCCGTACAGGTCGACGATAACGCGGGAAGCCCGCTTGAGGGCGCCTACGTATGTGTTACCAACGATGACGACGTATTCCAGGGAGGATTCACTTCCGGGGAGGGATCCATCAATTTCGATGTTTTGCCTGACAACGCCGGAGACCTGTATGTTACCGTAACGGCGCGCGGTTTCATCCCTCATGAAGCCGTTGTAGCATGTCATAGTACCGACGTCGCTGTCGGCTATAACGCCCATATTATCGATGACGATAGCAACGGACAATCCTCCGGAAACGGAAACGGTATTGCCAATCCGTCCGAAACCATTGAGCTCGAAGTCGACCTTTACAACTACGGGCAATCGGTTACCGCTTATGGAGTTTCAGCCGTATTAACCAGCGAGTCCTCATTCATAACCGTTACGCGGGATACCGCCGATTTCGGCGATATCGCGCCCGGGGAAGCGGTGGCCGCGGATCAACCGTATCTTATAGGTGTAACCTCGGAGGCGCTGAACGGGGCTCTGGTCGATCTTCTTTTGTCCGTTTCGGATAATTCCGGAAACTCCTGGAATTCAATAATACAGATTCCCATCGAGGCCGCTCAATTCGAGGTGGTTAATGTCACCATACTGGATAACGGCAACGGCCAGATCGATCCCGGCGAGGTGTTCCAGATGTATCTCTCGGCCGCGAATATCGGAAGCAATGACATAACCGGGGCGAATGCGATCCTTCGAACGGCGGACGATCAGGTGGCCTTATACGATTCCATGGCCGTTTTCGGAGACTGTGCGCCGGGAGGTTCATTCGATAACAGCGGCGACACATTTTTACTCTCGGTCGATTCCGAAATCTACGTGGGACATTTAATAAACTTCACCATCCAATTCAGCGGGGCGGGTCCGCAGGTTGTCACGACCGCTTTCAATCAAGTTGTGGGTACGGTTTCCTCCGACGATCCCATCGGCCCGGACGACTACGGATATTACTGCTTTGATAATACCGACGTCGGCTACATCGATCACCCGACCTATGACTGGATAGATATAGATACTCAAAACTGGCCCTATATACAGCCGGCTGATGATGACGTAATAAGTCTCGCTTTGCCTTTTGCGGTGAGGTATTACGGAAATGTATATGAAGAAATTTCCGTATGCGATAACGGGCATATCGCCATGGGGCCGTCGTGGTGGAACGCCTGGTACAACACGCCGATTCCCGCTCCCCAGAACGCCGCCGCCATGATCGCGCCGTTCTGGGACGATCTGAAATACTCCAGCTACAGCAGCATGGGACCCCGGGTTTATTATCATCATGACAATGACAACGGGTATTTTATTGTCGCCTACGACAACGCCTGGGCCGATGACGTTTACCGGTACCAGACGTTCGAGATTATTATTCTGGATGACACCGTATGGCCCAGCGAAACCGGCGATAATGAAATAATTATCCAGTATTTTGACGTTAACAATCCCTACTCGGCGTCCGTCGGAATCTGCTCCCCGGACAGGCGTGACGGTATTCAATATCTTTTCAACAACAGCTACGCTGCCGGAGCCGCCAGCCTGGCCGATGGCCGCGCCATAAAATTTACGACCGGATCGGCATACAACACCGACCTCGAAACGGTTGACAATATTCCTGAGGATTTCGCTCTTTCTCAGAGCTATCCCAATCCCTTTAACGCCGTTGTAACCATTGAGTTCTCCATCCCGACATCCGAGAATGTCAGGCTCGAGATTTTCAATCTTCTGGGACAAAACGTGGAGACTCTGATCGACGGCAGGCTGGATGCCGGGACACATAGAATTACATGGAATGCTGACGACCGGGCATCCGGAATATATTTCTATAAACTTAGCGCCGGAGAATTCGAAGGGTCCAGGCGGATGACACTTTTGAAATAGCGGGTCAAACGCGCCTGAGACAGTTTATTAATACAGCAGGACTTTGAAAGACAACGGGATACGTCCATCACGACAGGTCTTGATGTTGACAATTTGCGATTATTAATTATAATTGCATAGAACGGATTGTTTTAAAAGGGAGTTTTGTAATGAAGTTTGCCGGGATTTTTTTGTCGTTCTTAATATTTGCGTTCCTGATACCGACCGATGGAAGCGCTCAACTGCCGGATGCCTATACCACTTACAGCGAGGCGCTTCAGGCCCTAACCTATCTGGCGACAAACAATCCCGCATTTTGCAGACTGGATACCATGGGATACTCCACCAGGGATTCGATCCCCATGCTGAGATTCAAGATATCCGATAATGTGAACGTCGATGAAGACGAACCGGCGGTCTTTTACTGCGGCGGTGTGCACGCGGATGAGGTTCTCAGTGTCGAGGTCGTAATGAATTTCATACAGGATATCATTCGTCTTTACAATCTGGAGGATCCCGATATTACCAGATATGTCAACAATATAGAAATATTCTGCGTACCCTTTATAAATCCTGAAGGGCACATTGTGGTGGAACAGGGGAATACCTTATGGCGCAAGAACAAATGCGATAACGACAGCAACGGGGTCTTCGACATTCACGACGGTGTCGACAATAACCGCAATTACGATTTCGGCTGGAATATCGATAGCGGGCCGGAAGCCACCACGCCGGAATCGCTGACGTACAAAGGAACGGCGCCCTTCACTCAACTTGAAAATATCGCCATGGCCGATTTCGCATGGCGTTACCGTCCGCTGGTGGCTCTCGATTATCATTCTCCATCTTACGGCCGCCCCAACGTCGCCTATTACCCCTGGTACTGGTATTCGCATCAGGGCGGGCATGGTTTCGGACCCGACGAGAATTTGATGCGTTCGATCTGCCAGACCTTTACGTCTTTAATAGAAGCCATACCCGACGATTCCGCCACGGGTACATATACCGCAAGACGGGCCCTGGTGAATAAGGCCGATTTCAAGACCTATTTTTACGGCAATTTCGGCAGCGCCGCTTTTTCGGTCGAGGTCTCGGATACCACCATTCAGGATCCGGCCCTGATTGATACCATTGTTACCGCCCATCTTCCGGGCCAATACTATTTGCTGGAAAGGGCTCTGGGTTCGGGAATTACGGGCGTGATCCGGGATTCCGTTACCCTTGAGCCTATCGAAGCCGAAGTGCAGGTTCAGCAGCATATAAATCCCGATATCAATCCCCGTCTCTCCCGGCCGGACTATGGCCGTTACCGCAGGCTGCTCGCCCCCGGAAGTTATACCCTGACCTTTTTAAAGGACGATTATCAGACCAAAACAATTTATAATGTCGTCGTCGTGAGCGGCCAACCGACTGAGACCGATGTCCTGTTGCGACCGCTGCATCCCAGGCCTCCAGCCCCTGAACCCGAATATCCCCCGCCGGACACCGCCCTTACAGGTAACTTGGTGGAATTTATCTGGAACCCCTCCTTATACGCCGACTATTACCTGTTTGAACTTTACTATGATTATAGTCTCGCCTATCCCGTTTATATCGATTCATCCGTTACTGACACGTCGCTGCTTTTATCCACGCCTCTGGCGGATTCCATTTACACCTGGCGCCTGAAAGGCGGCAACCAGAACGGCTGGGGACCTTACTGCGAACCCCGGTCTTTTACCATATCTACCCCCACCTCGTACGACTACGATTATGTAACGACGCCTTCGAATTTCAGGCTTCGGCAGAATATCCCCAATCCCTTTAATCCCTTCACCAGGATCGAATTCGATCTGCCGGAAGAATCACGGGTGGATATTGAGATTTACAATGTACTCGGGCAAATGGTCGATTCACACTATTTGAATTCGATGCCCGCGGGAAGCTACACCGTAGTTTGGGATGGCTCCGGGTTTCCCTCCGGTATTTATTTCTATAAGGTGACCGCAGGGAAGTTTGTCGAAATTAGAAAAATGACCTTGCTGAAATAGAATATAAACTGATAATCTTCAGACTATTTTTTCAAAAGCGAAAGAGAAGCTAATTATTGCCGATGAGCTCTCTTACTTTATTCAGTAATACTGATAGATCCGAGGATTTGACGATATAATCGTCCGCCATCCAGCTTGAAAAATCGGATTTATAAACCGAGTATGCGGAATTGATGATAACCGGGATGGTCTTGTCTATGGCCTTGATTTCGTCCAGAACCTGGAGGCCCTCCATATCGGTTAACTTAATATCCAGAATAACCAGGTCGGGACGCTTTTTCTTGACGCTGTCTATGGCATCACGGCCCGTTTCGGCCGGATGAACCGTATACCCGACGTCCTCAAACTCGTTTCTGTAAAGATCGAGAAGATTCTTTTCGTCCTCCACCACTAAAATAGAATGCATATATCCCCCTCCAGAGATAGGTTTTTAAATAATATTGACAAAATTCGCGGCATTTAATTCCCTCCCTCTATTTCGATGTTTTGTGGCATGAAGATTGAGAACTGGGTCCCGGAGGAAAATTGAGAACGAAACTCGATTCTGCCTCCGTGATCTTCGACGATTTTTTTCGAGATGGGAAGCCCCAGCCCGGATCCTCCCGATTTCGTCGTGAAAAACGGCGTGAACAAATGCTCTTTTTCGTCCTCCGAGATCCCTTTACCGTTGTCCTCTATCTTAAGCTCCACATATCCGTTTTCTGCTTTTGTTGTGATTGTTAATTTTCCACCCGGTTCCATCGCTTCCAGAGCGTTGCCGATAATATTGAAAACTACCTGCCGGAATCTTCTTTCGTCGAGTTCTACCTGCGGTTCTTTTATGTCAAACTCGGTTGAAATCTCGATATCGGAGGATCTTATCTGGCTTTTCATGAAACCCAGAGAATTCCTCACCAGATCATTGATGTTATGGGTTTTTTTCTCGAGATACGGTTTTCTGGAGTATTCCAGGAGTTCGGATGTTATTCTCTCCAGGCGCAGAACTTCCGACGATATGATATCGAGGTCTTTTTTCTCGATTCTCCCGGCATTGATCATCCTCCTCATCCTGCGCGCGTAGCCGCCGATGGTTACGAGAGGCGTCTTGAATTCATGGGCCACGGTGGCGGCGAGCTTCCCGATATCGGCCAGGCGTTCCGATTGAATAAGATAATTCTGGTTTTCCCTCAGCAGGGCGTTGAAGTGCTCCAGTTCCTTCAACCTATCCGAAAGCTGTTGATGGAGTAGAGTCCTTTCAAGAAGGGCGGTACAGGCCGTGGCCAGGGTCTGCAGGGCGTCTATTGAGGATTCGGTTATGGGCTGTCCGGTATAGTAATTGTCCGCTACCATTAGCCCCAGGGGCGGGCCATCCGCCCGCAGCGGAACTATGACAAACTCGTTGAAGTCGAAATAAATGCCTATTTTCCTGGCCATTTCCTCATTAATGGAATCCCTGTTAAGGAATTTGGGCTCGCCCTCCCAGAGCGATTTAACCAGAATATTGGTTTCATCGGTCAGCGGTATTTTGATCCTGGAGACCGTGTCATAAAGAGAGTCCAATTCCATTACCGGGTCTCTGAGGATATTTTCTATCTGCTTTTCAAAGCTCAGGTTTTTAATCTCGTTCCATATTCTCAGAGCCTCATCTTTATCCCGGGGTCCCACCGCGTATTTGCCCATTAACATTTCATGACGTTCATCGATGAGAAATATACCGGCCCGGTTGAACCCAAAAGCCCGTCCGGATGTGACCCCCGTGAGGATAATCTTTAAAGCTTTGTTTAAATTGGTGGTTTTTATGACCGCGTCGGTAATGATCTTTATAAGCGTGAGCTCTTCCGCTTTTAATTTTAACTGCCTGCTGGTATTTTCAAGGCGCATGGTTTTTTCCGATACCAGCATAAGCAACCTGGCGATGGTCTTTCCCAGCGTCTGGTCGGCTGTGCGACGTCCGAAGCCGCGGTTGATAACATCCTTGAAGTGTACGCAATCCCGGCAAACCAGGATATCATCCTGAATCTCAAACCGGGAATCCCCGTCCGCGAGGTTGTGTAACCAGCAGATTTTGCTGCTATATCCCGCAAGATCACAGGGGATTTTTTCGGGAACGTGCATAAAATCTCCTCTTTTCTAACATATTTTGCATTATTCGCGCTGTCAACATAATTCCATATTGACAACCGGATATGTTAAATTAAATTTCCTGCATGCAAAAGAATTCTCTCGATTCCCGGCTCATTCGCCTTGCGCTAAAAGAGGATACAGGAAAAGGCGATATCACCACCAAGGCCCTGGGCCTCCGTGGCCGAACGGGGAAAGCGGAGGTTACGGCAAAATCCAAAGGTGTTATTTCCGGTATAAATCAGTTCAAGCTAGTGTTCCGGATATTATCCCCCAAGGTCAAATTCAAGGATTATAATAAAAATGGCGCGAAGGTTTCGACGGGAGATTGTGTAATCGGGATAACCGGCCCGCTGGATGCGTTATTAACCGGTGAGCGAACGGCCATGAATGTCCTGGCTCATCTTTCCGGCGTGGCCACTCTGACGGCGAAATTCGTGGAGAAAGTAAAACGCTTTCCCGTCAAGATCCTCGATACGCGGAAAACCATGCCCGGTATGAGGACCTGGGAGAAAGCGGCCGTAAAACATGGCGGCGGATCCAATCACCGCCAGGGTCTCTACGATATGTATCTTGTTAAGGAAAACCATATGGCGGCCGCAGGGGGGATACTCGTTGCCCTTGGCAAAGTCCGAAGGAGTAGTCTGAGAACCGGGGCGAAAATCGAGGTTGAAGTGCGTTCTATCTCCGAATTAAAACTCGTTCTACCCTACAACCCGGATTATATTCTTCTGGATAATTTTAGCCTCCCGGATTTAAAAAAAGCGGTGGAAATAACCAGGATCAAGAGTAAAAAATCGCTCCTGGAAGCGTCGGGAAATATCAATCTAAAAAATGTAAATAGAGTCGCTACCACCGGGGTCGATCGCGTTTCGATCGGGGCTCTCACCCATTCCGCCCCGGCGCTGGATCTGTCGTTCAGGATACTGGATTGAAAACAGGGCTTTCTTTCGAATCGCATAGGATCCAGGCTGAAATTCTTCATGCCGCTTTAAATTCGGATAACCGCAAAATACTTTTTTCCGACCTTGAAAAGAAAACCGGATATACTATGGAAATCATTAAAGAAAACATGAAAGAATTAGCGGAATCGAGGCTGGGGTCTGTGGGAAGAAAATATTTCAGAGTCCCGGAACTACCGGATCTGATATTGCCTCCCGTCATTTTGATCGGCCTGAGAAGCGGATATATGGGCCGGAGGATTTTCGCCTATAAGTCGATCGGTTCCACCAACGATACCGCCAAAAGACTCGCGGAGTCGGATTCGCCCGAGGGGACCCTGGTAATCGCCGAAAAACAGACCAAGGGTCGCGGACGGCTGGGTCGTTCCTGGCATTCGCCCCAAAATAAGGGATTGTATTTTTCACTGGTCCTGCGGCCGCAGATTCCGGTGGAAAAAATGCCGGCCCTTTCGCTGGTTGCCGCCCTGTCGGTTTGTAGAGTGATCGAAAGTATGACGGATCTTAAGCCGCAGATAAAATGGCCCAATGATTGTCTTATCGATGGGAAAAAAGTGGCGGGGATACTGATAGATATCTCCGCCGAGCTCGGCCGGGTTTCTTATGCTATCCTGGGCGTGGGTTTGAACATCAATACCGCCCAGAAGGATTTTTCATCGGGGCTCAGAAAGTCCGCTACGTCGCTGGCCATCCAGACCGGCAAGATGTTCAGCAGGGTCGACTGCTTGAGACCGTTTTTGCATGAATTCGAGAAATCCTATCGCAATTTCTACAGGTACGGGCTCGAATTTATTGCCTCGGAAATAATAAAAAGATCATCGGTTATCGGGAGAGAGATAAATTTCAAGTTGAGCGGTAAAAAATACACGGCAATGGCTCTGGGATATGATGAAAACGGGGGTTTGATGGTAAAATCCAAAAGCGGAGTTAAGGTCCTTAGCGGCGGCGAAATTACGATTCGAAAGTAGACCTTTATGTTTCTCCGGTTTTCCAAATATGAAAAGGCGGGCAATTACTGCCCGCCTTTTTCAGCGACGCTGTTGTCAATCCGTTGTAAGTCAACACGTACAATCCGTTGTCGTGCCGTTGCAAGCGCAAATGTAGGCTGGTCGCTTTATTCTTATTCGATGTTTTCAAAGACCAATAGACCGCCGGCTTTTTGAGTAATGATTGCTAATCTCAGTAAGCCGCAATTGCCGGATTTCAAACGGCGAAGATACCGGGAAAGTTCCCATGATGAAAACAAATATTAAATGGAATAGTAAAATACTGCTGGATGATGGGTTGGAACACCGAATGATTTTAGTACGTTTACTATTTTGACGATAAAAAATTGAGGAGATCATGAAAAGAAAAATCCTTTTATTGTCGTTTTTGTCGATTTTTGCCTTCTCTGAAGCTTTCGGGTCCCGGATCCTGATACCTATGGACAATTCCCAGTCCGATCATTTGAAGGCTTACGGTCTGGCCTATTGGTGCCTGCAGTACGGGACAAAGGTCGAATGGCTGCTGAATTATCGGGGCGGTTCGTTTATGACCGAGGATCTTTCCCAGATCGAGGAGGCCTGCAGGTTGAGAGGGGTATCCTACGAGAAGATCAGCGGGGCGGAGGAGGCCCAAATTGTCAAGACAATCGAAGAAAGCAACATGGAGTCGGTCCTTCTGGAAAAGGCGCCGAAGGTCGCTATATACGCCCCGCCTTCGAGAAAGAACGAGCCCTGGGACGACGCCGTAAACCTGGCCCTGGAATACGCCGAAATACCGTTCGATATAGTCTGGGATCCGGACGTACTTCTGGGAAAACTGAACGAATACGACTGGATTCATCTCCACCACGAGGATTTCACCGGTCAATACGGCAAGTTTTACGCCGCCTACAGGAACACAATGTGGTACAAGCAGGACAAGGCCCTTAACGAGACCACCGCCCACGAACTCGGTTTTTCGAAGGTATCGAAATTAAAGCTGTCGGTTTCCGAAGCCATTCACAATTATGTAACCAACGGAGGTTTTCTGTTTGCCATGTGTTCCGCCACGGATACGTACGATATCTGCCGGGCGGCGCACAAAACCGATATCGTGCCGCCGGAATCGGATGGCGACGGCGTGGATCCGAATTATAAGTCCATGCTGGATTTCCAGCGCACCTACGCTTTTGAAAATTTCAGCATTATCTTAAATCCCGCTATTTATGAGCACTCCAGCATCGATACCTCCCCGACCCGCGGAGGGAGAACGCTTACGGCCGAGTCCGATTATTTTTCTCTTTTCGATTTTTCGGCGAAATGGGACCCCGTTCCCACCATGCTGGTTCAGAATCATACCGATATCGTAAAAGGGTTCTGGGGTCAGTGTACCGGGTATAACAAACGCTTTATTAAGAATAACGTAACAATTCTTGCCGAAACGCCCGGCAAGGAAGAAGCCAAGTATATACATGGTAATATAGGAAAAGGGACTTTTACGTTTCTCGGGGGACACGATCCCGAGGATTACCAGCATATGATCGGCGATCCTCCCACGGACCTGCGCCTGCACAAACATTCGCCGGGATACAGGCTGATATTGAACAACGTGTTGTTCCCCGCGGCGAAAAAGAAAGAGAGAAAAACCTGACCGTAAGGGTGGAAAAGCGGTTTGGCGGCAAGATCGGATTCGCGGCCTCGCCGCTGTCCCGCGATATAAAATCGACGGCCGACTTTGCGCGGGAACACCATTTCGATTTCGTGCAGCTCAGCCTCGATTTCTCCCGTCTGTTTCCCGAAAATTTGAAGGAATCGAAGCGGCGGGAAATCCGGGAATATTATAATAACAGAAATATAGGCCTTTACTTTCACGGTCCTTCTGATATTCCCTTAATGAACCGGCATGACGCTGTCAGGGAGGCGGGATTGAACCGGATTTTTGAAATGATCGATCTGGCGGTGGAACTGGGAGGGGTATATTTTATCTTTCATCCCGGCAGGCTGGCCTTTTATTCTACCGGAAAAAATAAGGTGGTATTCATGGAAAACCGTATCCCCTCGAAACACCTCGATTTTTTCAGAGACTCCCTTTATAAAATACTGGAATACGCTTCCGGCCGCGTATCCGTATGTATCGAAAACACTCATTATATGCCGTTAGGTTTTCTTGATATCATCAATGAAACGCTCAGGGACCGGGGGTTGCATCTGGTATGGGATGTCGGTTATACCGATATCCTGCCGCCCGATAAGAGAGCGCGTATGCTGAAATTTTATAATGATAATGTCGGGTATGTGAAAATAGTCCACCTTCACAACATCACCGACTCCGGCGGCCATAAAACCCTGCGTACGGGAATGGTGAACGTGCCCGCCTATATTGATATAATAAACGCCATTCGGGCCGACGTGGTCCTGGAGATTTTCCCCGAAAAAAGCCTGCTTGAGTCTGTGAAATACCTGAACAGCCTGGCGGCCGACCTGAAGACCATGTCATGAAGTCCGCTCGTTACATAATACTGGCCGTATGCCTGGCGGGTTTTGCGGTCATTGCGCTCCACGCCGCCGTTAAATGTGATATATGTGGAAAGGGTATAGAAGGCAAATATATTACAGGACCCGATAACATTTCCTATTGCTGGGATTGTTACACCAAATACCCGGCCTGTTCGGTCTGCGGCAAGATATATAAATCGCTGATTACCGTTGACGATCGAAAGGTTTGCAGCGACTGTTACGCAAGTTTGAAAAAGTGCGACATTTGCGGCAAAGCGATAATGGGAAGTTATTCCATATATCCCGAACTCGGCATTGATGTATGCAGTGACTGCGAGAAAACCTGTCCCAGGTGCGATGCCTGCAACAGGCCCGCCAGAAAACTGAATCGCATTGGATACGCCATGCTTTGCATCGACTGCGCCGCCAAAACGAGCCGCTGCTATTCCTGTGGCGATGCGCTGCTGGGTAATTTTAAATATTTTGAAAACGATGAATCAAAAAAGTATTGCACGAAATGCGTTTCCGATTATAAAAGCTGCGCCGATTGCGGGGCGCCGTCGGGGCCCCGCGGCCAGAAGCTGGATGACGGCCGCTACCTGTGCCCGGATTGCCGCCGGGAGGCGATCTTCAACCCTTCCCTGATAACTCCCGTAAAAACCGATGTGCTCGCGTATCTTTCGGACGGATTGAATATGGGTATCAAGCATAGAATAGAATATTCAGTCCGGGACAAAAAATTCCTGGAGAAAAAATCGAAGGGGTTGAGCGAGGATATAAACGGGCTTTTTTATAGAAAGGACGATGATTTTAACGTGTATGTCCTCTACGGCCTGAGGAAAAAGGACCTGATCTGGGTCCTGGCGCACGAAATAACCCATGCCTGGCAGGCGGAAAACTGCTCGGACAAGCTTACAACCGAAGAACGAGAGGGTTTCGCGCAGTGGGTGGCCTATCGTACGGCGCGGAATTTCGGATACCATCAATACGCCGAAAACATGCGGGCGGGCGAAAGCATTTATTCCTCGGGATTGAACAGGATGATCGAGCTTGAAAAAAACGGCGGGATAAATGCGGTATTTGCTTATATAAAGGCGAGATGAGAATATGCGAAAACTACTATTGATCGATTTTGAGGGAGAAAATGGCGAATAATTCGGAACAGGGTAAATATGATCTCCTGGTATTCGGCGCGCATCCCGATGACGTTGAAGTCGGGTGCGGCGGCCTTATCATCAAACTCAATAAACTGGGCTACAGGTCCGGCCTGGCCATTCTTACCCAGGGAGAAATGGGCACTGGCGGGACCCCGGAGATCCGCGGGGAAGAGGTGAGAAAAGCCGCCGGAATAATGGGGGCCGATATCGTGGCTCACCTGGATCTGGGTGACTGCAAAGTCCAGGACAACTACGAGTCCAGGTTGATGGCGGCGGAGATTATCAGGCGTCACAGACCCTCTATCATCTTCGCTCCCTGGTGGACCGGCGGGCATGGCAAAAGACAATCGCATCCCGATCACCTGGCCTGCGGGAAAATTGCCATGAACGCCGTCAATTACGCCACCTTCAAAAAACTGCCCATCGATCTTCCCCCGCACCGGGTAAACGCCCTCTTCCATTACATGCTTCCGCCGGAGGTTCCCCCGACCTTCGTGGTGGATATTACCGACGAATACGATCAGTGGATAAAAGCCCTTTCGGCGCACCGCTCGCAGTTTCTCAATCCCGAAAAAGACAAAGACTATCTCTGGTCGCTGGAATCGATGGCCCGCACCTATGGTAACATTATCGGGGTCAAATACGGTCAGGGCTATGCCATTGGCGAACCTCTGCAAATAGCGAATCCCTTCTGCCTGGTGGGTGCCTGCGGTCGGCTCCCCGAGCTGCTGATCGAGAAGAAAACCAGCGACGAAGAGTGAGAAGGATTTTGGCGGTATTCCGAAACCAACTATTATACTTTTGTGTTTTAAGTGTGTCCAATATATTATGGTTATTGAATGCGGGATGAGTACATAATGGAGATAATAGGATGAAGAAAATAATAATAGCGGCCGCCGCGGTCGTAATTCTGATAGCGATTTATTTCGGTCGAGGAATCTTTAGCTCCTCCGATAATTCGGATAACTCCCCGACCAAGACCTCCACCGCCGTGGCCAAACGCGGCAACCTGGTATTGACGGTCAGCTCCACCGGCATAGTGGAGCCGATTCTCACCGTGGATCTCAAATCCAAGGCCTCCGGTGAGATCATCGAACTGCCTATAGATGAAGGTGACGCGGTATCAAAAGGGGATCTGATCGCGAAGCTGGACGCCACCACCACCAGATACGCTTACGACCAGGCGCTGGCAGACCTGGAGGTGGCCAAAAAGGGCCTTTCCCTGGCGATAAAAGAGGCTGAAAGGGCGGACGAGCTTTTCCGTCAGGGGTTGATATCCGAGCTGGATCATGAAAACACCGTGCTGGCGAGGGAGAGGGCCAATTCCGACCTGGTCAAGGCCAACGCCAGCCTTCAGGACGCCAAGGAACGGTTGTCGGATACGGTAATAAAATCGCCCGTCAACGGGATCGTGTTGCAGAAATATGTGGAACAGGGTCAGATCATAGCCTCCGGGATCTCCGCCGTCTCGGGCGGAACCATAATAGCCACCGTGGCCGATCTCTCCAGGGCGTATGTGACCACGGCGGTCGACGAGGTCGATATCGGCAGCATCAACCCCGGCCAGAAAGCCGCCATTATCGCCGAAAGCTATCCCGATAGAGAATTTATGGGCGAGGTTCTGCGAATTCATCCCCAGGCCAAGATCGAGCAGAACGTGACGACGTTTGACGTCACCATCGAGGTCGACAACTCCGAGCGGTTGCTGATGTCCGGCATGAACGCCAGCGTGGAGATTACCGCCGGTTTTGTCGAGAACGCTCTATTGATACCGAGGGAGGCGTTGACCGATATGCGCACCATTGCCAGGATGATTGGCGAAGGCGCCGGGTCTGGCCCGCCGGAGGGTATGAGAAGGCGCCCCGGTGGGGGAGAGGGCGGTATGCAAGGCGGCAGGCAGGACGATGATTCCAGAAGATCGAATCCGGTCAAGATGGTCATCGTGGTCAATAGCGGGATCGAGGAGCCCCGCCCCATCGAACTGGGATTATCGAATTTCGAGCAGGTGGAGGTGCTTTCGGGCTTATCCGAGGGAGATACTGTGCTGACTACCATGACGTCCAAAGCCCTGAAAGACCGCGAGGCCTTCCTGGAACGGATCAGAGGCTGGAACCGGTTGCCGGGACAGAGGCGATAGATGAACTGGATAGAATTCATCAGCGTCAGCGCCGCCTCCCTTCATGCAAATAAAATCCGCTCGCTTCTGACCATGCTGGGTATAATTATAGGTGTGGCTGCCGTTATTACCATGATATCGCTGGGGCAGGGGGCCAAGAAAGCAGTAGCTGATCGGTTGGAGGCCATGGGTACCAACCTGTTGTATATCCGTTCCGGCGCGCCTCGCAGGGGGCATATCAGGATGGCCACCGGTACGGTACAGAGGCTGGACGAGCGCGATATGAAGAGGCTGCGGGCCGAATGCCTCACCGTCGATAATATCGTGCCCGAACTGCGGGGAAGCCGCCAGGTTATCTACGGCAACAAAAACTGGAACACCATGGTGGTGGGGACCGGCCCCGAATATATGGAGCTGCGAAATTACTCCGTTGCCCGCGGAGACAATTTCACCGACCGCGATGTCAGGGGAATGAAACGAGTTGCGGTAATCGGTCCCAAAATAGTGGAAAACCTGTTCGGGGACATAAACCCTGTGGGAAAGATTATCCGTATCGGACGATTGCGGTTCGAGGTAATCGGCGTAACCCGGGAGAAAGGCGCTTCGGGGGGATGGATGGACTTCGATGATATCATATTAATTCCCTACACCACAGCCCAGAAACGGGTTTTCGGCGAGGACAACCTGGGACGGTTTATCGCCCGTATAAAAGACGAGTCCATGGTGTCGTCGGCCTACCTGGAGATAGAAAAGATTCTTCGCAAATCACATCGGCTGCGGCCCGACCAGGATAACGATTTCTTTATCCAGTCGCAGACCGATTTCGTGGCGGCCCAGGAGGAAACCACCGAAACCTTCACCTACCTGTTAGCCGGCGTGGCGCTGGTCTCCTTGATAGTCGGCGGGATCGGTATTATGAATATCATGCTGGTATCGGTCACAGAGAGAACCCGGGAGATCAGCGTACGCATGGCGGTGGGCGCCAGGCGCAAGGATATACTTCTACAGTTTATCATGGAATCGGTTTCCTTATCCTT
>CP070813.1:2616606-2635033 GCA_020344055.1 Candidatus Zixiibacteriota bacterium
GACAGGATTTTAACCATTTTTTCGGGCTCGCTCTCGTAGCACATGAATCCCACGTAGACGGCGGCGTCATCGTAAAGGACGGTCACCTTTGTGGGTTCCGACGCCGGCTCCCCCTCATTCGGCGTAAACTGAATAAAACCGGTTACCGGATTTCCCTTGAGCCAGGCCTCCTCGTCGAGCACGCCGTCAATCTTGATGCGCTCCTGGATCCTGGTTGCTATGGCATCTTCCCCGGTATATCCCGGTTCGGCGTGAGTCGGCAAATATGCCAATAAAAATATCGTAATAATCAGCAGTTGCTTCTGCACGGCTATTTCCTCCACCATAGAGTTGCGGCCAAAGTCTTACATATTTTACATACGGATTTCTCGGGTGTTGGTTGCCCTGAAATAATTTAAAAAGAAGACGGCTATATTACATTATGCAAAATGCAAAAAAATGTCTGGATCAACCGATGAAATTGGAGGGCGGCAGCTTCTGGGTCTTTTTTTTGTGGTTGGTGCTGGATAATTTGACCGGATTTGTCGGATTTGACCTGAACATCGCCTCGGCATCCGCCACCATATCGGCGCTTATGCCCCTGGTTTTTTGCAGGGCGTTTTTGGCCTTTTTGACATTTTCCTTTAAAAGATCCGCCGCCGACGGTATTTTGTTGGAATCTTCCATCATTTAATATATCGGCATGAATCATTATAAATTATGAACTTTCTCAAGTTGACATAATATTATCGCGGATTTATTATAATCAAAATGAAACAAAAACAGATCGGAAAACTTCCGCTTTTCTACGGCCTGAAACTAAGGCACGCCATCGCGCTCCTGGCGTGCCTGGCTGTCATTCTGATTTTCGCCGGGTATTTTTCAGTCAGAGTGGGGCAAAACGCCGCCTTCGACGCCTTGACCTCTCAGGGCCGGGCCCTGACCGAGTCGCTTCTTTCCTCCGCCGATATTATCATCGAGGCCGATGAGGAATTTATGGAGCTGGGATTGGATCGGCTCATGGAGGGAATCCCGCTCGAATCATCCGAAACACTCCAATCCGAAGGCGCCCTCGACAGCCTGAGGATAATATCCGATACCGACAGGATCTGCCTTATAGATAATAAAAAAATAGTTGTTTCTTCTCAGCGTCGAAATTCCGTGATCGGGAACAACGAGATAGAAACCTGGCTGGATTCCCTTATGATAGATCCCGACGCCCAGATAATCTACGAGCTCCGGGAGACCGACGGTGATCGTTATCTGTGGAGTTATTTCCCGCTTAATGGCGACTCCGGTTTGTTCGTATCGAAAAACTGGCTTCTGGGGAAATACGGCAACCGTAAATTGAGTCTTTATTATCTGCTGAATCAGGTCGCCCAGGAATCGGGCGTGGAATACATAATGCTTCAGAACCTGGAGGGGATTATCTTCGCCTCGAAGAAAATAGCCTCCATGCCCCGCATATCGGATGATGAGTTTCTCCTGGAATCTCTTCAAAGCGATACCACCAGGAGCAGGGTGATTCCCTTTCAGGATCGCGAGGTGCTTGAAACCGTCAGCAATTTCAAATCGAAGGAGTTCGAGGGTCTTTTCCGTGTGGGCTTATCCATGTACGGGTATCGCAAAATAGCCGACGGTATGAAACGCCAGGTCTGGTTCGTGGTGGTGGCCCTGATAATCGTGGGCATGATCGGATTCGCCACCGTGGTGGGATATCAGAATTACGATCTCCTGAAGGCTGGATTACACAAGGCCAGCGCCATATCTCAAAGCCTGCTGGATTCCATACCCGGCCCGGTGGTGGCGATAGATTCGAAAAACCGAATCACCGATATAAACTCCGCCGCCAGGTCGTGTTTCGGCCTGCAGTCGGGCTTCGCAGAAGGCAGGGATTATTTCGATATATTCCCGAAAGATCCCTTCCGTTTCGAAAATGTTACTTCCGCCAAGAGAAGCGCCGGTTTCGAAAACTCCATGGGACAGGATGGCGGGCGCTTTTTTGTTACCTCGACCCCGCTTTTCGGCATGGATGGTTCGGTGATAGGCGCCATCGCGGTGGCTCAGGATATCACCGCGGCGAGAAGACTCGAGGAGATGGCCGAATCGAGGAGGAGGCTATCGGAGATGGGCGCCCTGGCGGCCTCCATGGCACATGAGATCCGCAATCCCCTAAACGCTATCGGCATCACCATTCAGCGCATGAAAAACGAGATCAAGCCGGCGCATAAGCAAGAGGATTACCGCAGGTTTATTGACGGCCTCAGGGAAGAGATTTCGAGGTTGAATTCGATCATAGAAAAATTCCTCGCGGTAGCTCGCTCGGTTCGTCCTGAAATTACCCCGGTGTCGACCGATGATATAATCAAAAGGACCATTGAACTGTTCTCAAACCAGGCGCAATCGGCGAATATCGGGTTCAGCTATGAAACAAAGAAAGATTACATTATCGAGGGCGATAAGGACGCCCTTATTCAGGCGCTGGTGAACGTGGTTAAAAACAGCATTGAGGCTATAGGAAAGAACGGAACAATCGAAATCGGCGTCGGCGAAACGGATGATAAAATAATCATATCGGTGATCGACAACGGTCCCGGGATCGAGGATACGGCCTCCGTCCTGAAACCGTTTCATACGACCAAAAAGGACGGCACCGGCCTGGGACTTTCAACCGCCTCAAAGATACTCGCTGATCATGGCGGAGAACTTATAATTGAATCGTCGCCGGGCAAAGGATGCCGGGTCGATTTTGTGATCCCTCGAAAAGAAAGCTGAGAGTATGAGACTCCTTGTGGTAGATGACGAAGAACGTCAGAGAGAGCTGTTAACCGAATACCTGATCAACAAGGGCCATAAAACCCGCGCCGCCGAGAACGGGGAGATCGCCCTGGGTATGCTGAAAGAAGACGGCGCCGAGGCGGCGTTCGTGGATATGCGTATGCCGGGAATGGACGGCTTGACGCTCATTAAGAAAAGCCTGGAGCTTTACCCCGATCTGGCGATCGTGGTTATGACCGCGTATGGAACCGTGGAATCGGCGGTCGAGGCCATGAAAGCCGGGGCCTTCGATTATCTTTTAAAACCGATCGATCTCGATCATATAGAGCTGATACTTTCAAAGATCGATGAAAAACAGAGGCTGATCGCCGAGAATCGTTACCTTAGAAGAAAACTCGAGGAGGTGGAAGTTCCCACGGGATTTATCGGCCAATCCGGGGCGATAAAGACTATTCTGGCCGACGTTCACCGGATCGCCCAGTCCGACGCCACCGTACTTATCAGGGGCGAATCCGGGACCGGGAAAGAGCTGGTGGCCAACGCCATACATTACGCTTCTCCCAGGGCGAAAGGGCCCTTCCTGGCGGTAAACTGCGCCTCCCTGCCGGAAACCCTTCTGGAATCGGAGCTTTTCGGTCATGAAAAGGGAGCATATACCGGGGCGGTCTCAAGACGGCTCGGAAGGTTCGAGCTCGCCCATAAGGGAACCATATTTCTGGATGAGATCGGTGATATATCTCCCGCCACTCAGGTAAAACTTCTCCGGGTGCTTGAAAGCAGAAAAATCCAGCGTCTGGGGGGCGGTAACGATATTCCGGTGGATATCAGAATCCTTGCCGCTACCAATAGAGACCTCGAATCGAAAATGCAAAGCGGCGAATTCCGTGAGGATCTTTTTTACAGGCTGAACGTTATCCCGCTAACAATCCCGCCACTTAGGGAGAGACGGGAGGACATTCTCCTCCTGGTCGAGCATTTTATCGAGAAATATTCAAATAAAAATAATAAGCCTGTAAAGGGAATTACCCCTGAAGCGAAAGACCTTCTATTGAATCACTCCTGGCCCGGGAACGTCCGGGAACTGGAAAACCTCATCGAGAGAGCCATCGTTCTGGCGCCCGGTGACGTTATCGATTTGAAAGATCTCGATCCTTTTGTAACCCAGCGGACGCAGGTCTCAGAGCGGGGATTCGATAATCTCAACCTGGATAATATCGAAAAACTGGCCATTATCGAAGCGCTGAAAAGGACCGAGGGAAGCCTCTCGAAAGCGGCGGAAATGCTTGGCATACACAGGAATTCCATCAGGCTGAAAATTAAAAAATATGGCATCAATCCGTAATTATCTTAATCCGGACGCACAATACTATATCACACCGCGAACAATTTTTGTGCGTCATCGCCGGGGCAACAATAGACGTAATCTATAACTTATTTATTATCAATAAGTTACCTTTCGCCGATTTATGGCACGGATGTTGTTTTATAAAAAGTAGTGAAATGAGACGGAGGTCAAAATGAAAGCGAATTTTCTGAAAAATAGGTTCCTGGATTTGACAATCTTGATTACTGCAATTGCGTTTTTCAATATCTCCTGTGAGGATACCACCAGGCCCAGGGATATAACCCCGCCGCCGGTCCCGACCGGATTAACCAGCACTACCGGTGATTACGTAATCTGGCTGGAATGGGACCCTATTATCGGCGTCTCCGATCTTGACGGCTACAGCGTTTATAGAGGCACCGACAACCACCTGTTCTACTGGCAGGCGGACGTCGACGATGACGTTACCGAATACGCCGATTACGACGTGGTCAACGGCCAGACCTATTATTATGGCGTGAGCTCTTTCGATTATAGCGGCAATGAATCCGATGTCTCGTTCGATTATATGGTCGTTTTCGATACCCCCCGTCCGCAGGGTAGCGATGTGATCATATACAGTTTTACCGAGCCTAATTACGAGGATCTTTCCGGATTCGATTTCTCCGCCGAACAGCGGATTCCTTTCGGTACGTTCAGCACGGATATTTTCCTCGAATTTGATGATTTTCCCGAAATATATACCTATTTCATCCATCTCGGTCCCAACGGCAGAGGCATTCAGGATATGGGACACACGGAATCGCTTTATGATATTACCTATGCCCCCCTCGACGGCTGGTCGGCGCTCGACTACGCCGAGGCGATTGAAGGTCATACCTACGTGATCTGGACGGAGGATAATCACTACGCCATGATCCGGGTCACCGATTTCGATGAGATCCCGGCTCACCGTATGACATTCGACTGGGCCTATCAGACCGACCGGGGCAATAGGGAACTGAAAATCGGGGTGCCGTCGGAGGTGATCTCTAATCCCGACAGCGCCGGTAACGTGAACTGAATAAATTTAGGCGATTGAAATAATGGAAAGTTTAAAGATAAAAGGCAAATCCGTTAAATTAAGGACAGGTTCTTTGGCCTGTTCGTTAAGAAAGGCGGTGGCAGAGATGAAGAGATTAAGAATATTAATACTGTCGATCCTGGCCATGGGAGTGGCGTCGCAATCGCACGCTTACGAATACTACGAAAACGGCAGCGCCCCGGATATAGAGGTCTGGGTGAATAAAGGCCCCAATTCGACATATTATTACGGAGAGGACATCGCAATTTATTTCCGGGCCGAACAGGATTGTTACGTCGTTATTTACGATATCGATCCTTCGGGGGAGGTCACGATTCTGTATCCAGCGAGCCCCTTCGGGAGCACTTTTGCGACGCGCGAAAACATTTACAGGATACCCGATCAGCACGCCGATTACGGCCTGGAGGTTTCCAGCGTTTCCGGCACCAACTACGTTTTCGCGTTCGCCAGTTACGATTATATCAATCCGCCCGATTTCATGCGATATATCGGGTATGAATACGGCGATCCCGACTATTACGACGACAACTATTTCGTCATGACCGTTCGAGGCGATATCGATGAGTTCGTCGATTACGTCAGCGGCCGCCTGGCGAAAGGTCCCTATACAGTTACTCATACGAAATTCTTCGTGAACGCCAGGTACCGTCATCATGTTCATTACCGCTACTGGGACCCCGATCCCTATTATGTCGGTTCGGTGTGGGTGGGTTGTGAATGGCCCGGCGCCGAGATCTGGATTGACGGGATCTATTACGGTATCGCCCCGGTGCTGATACCGTCGATCTATTGGGGGCATCACTGGGTCTGGGTCTATTACGGCGGATATCCCTGTTACCAGCGTTATTTCTACATCGGCAGTTATAATCGCTTTTACATTCATGTAACCATTGACGATAGATACAGGGATTATCGTCACCGCCGGCACGCGTTCAGAGACTGGAGATTTCACGAGAGACGTCACAGGAACGAAGAGGGATTCAGGGAAAAGGCCGTGAGGGCCCGGCAGAACAAGGTTCGCACAAGATCGCTTCCCGCCTCCATGGTGATGGATCTCCAGGAAAAGGGAGCCATCAGGTCCGGCGCCCCTATTGTGAAGAACGCCAGGGCCGATATTCGCGAGCGCACCGAGAGAAAAACGGAAAGCCGGGTGCGCGTAAATGAACAGGAAAAGGGCGAACGCGTACGGCAGGAGATCAGGGTCGAGAACAGGGCGGAAAGAAAGGCCGCCAGTGATACTAAAGCGGAGCCGAAAAGAAGCAAGGCTATCGACCGGCCGGAAGGAGCGAGATACCAGATTAAATCTGTAGATGTCGATAAAAGCCCCGGGAAATCGAGCGAAGCCCGGCGTGAAGTAAAAAGCGAAAAGAAATCGAGAAGCGTCAAATCGGAGAGCAGGGAATCCAAAAGCTCGACCTATGAAAAGCGGGATAATAAGTCGTCGAGCTCATCAAGTAAGAAAAGCAAGGTGAAATCGTCGGGCTCCTCCAATAAGAAAATCGAACGTAAATCTTCCGGCTCTTCATCCAAGAAGATCGAACGGAAATCGTCATCTTCAAAGAAGAGTTCATCCAATAAGATGAAAAGCAGTGGCAAATCGTCGAAGTCGTCAAAAAGTTCAGATTCAGATAGAGGGAAGAGAAGATGGTAAAGAAAATTATAATACTGACGGTAGCGGCCGCCTTTCTGACGGCCTCGCCGGCCCTGGCCATTCAGAAAAAGGGGAAAGACAGTTCCAAGTCGAAGTCGGCTTCCCAGGTTCAGAATAAGTCGTCCGATTCGGGGGAGAAGAGCAAGAACGTAACTCCGCCCCCTTCATCGAGAAAGCCCGAGAAATCGTCGGCCTGGAAACCGCCCAAAGAGGTGAAGAAAGACCGTTTCACCGACGACAACGACGACGGTATCAACGACCGGATCAACAAGCAGCCGACCGTGAAAATCAAAAAGAAGGATAAACCCAAAGATAAACCCAGGGCCAAAGATAAACCGAAGGCCAAAGAATCTAGCAGCAAGACCAAACACCGCCGCCGATAGACAATAGTAACAATTCGATATCCAGCACGGCCGGGTTTTAAAGCCCGGCCGTTTCTTTTTCTATTGCATAGCATGGAGTTCCTTCCTGGCCGGGAGTCAAATCTTACATTCATCCTGTCATCGCGAGCCCCGCTAAAAGCGGGGCCGCCGTAGGCGGGACGACGTGGCGATCTGTTTAAATCAGCTCCAAGCTAATTTATAGAGATTGCCACGGCTCACTTAAATACGTGAGCCTCGCAATGACAGCTTTATTTGCAGGCGGTCGGTCTATATGGATCCGTCAGGTTTTGTCCGATCGCGCCCCGGCTTAATCCATTCGGGCCTGCCGGAACATGCAGGAAACATATAATGTTTTATATCGTAAGGTGATAAAAATGCAAAAAGCGCTCGAAGAGGATCGGAAAATTCAGGATGCCAAAAGCGTGCAGGAAACCCTGGATTTAATGCGCGGGAAACTCGAGGGCATCGTCCCGGAGTTCGAGCTTGCCATTAAGGCGGAACTGGCGTTTAAGATAAATCAACTCAAAAAGGGGATGAACGCGGTCATCCTGGCGCACAACTACATGGAGCCGGCGCTGTTTCATTCGGTCGCCGACTACAGCGGCGATTCCCTGGAGCTTGCCCGGATTTCCGCCGAAAGCGACGCCGATATAATAGTTTTTTGCGGGGTACGTTTCATGGCCGAAACCGCCAAGATCTTAAACCCCGACCGCATCGTCCTGCTTCCCGCCGAGAAGGCGGGATGCTCCCTGGCGCAGAGCATCACCGGCGAGGACGTCAGACAACTCAAAAATCGATATCCCGGCGTACCGGTGGTGAGCTATGTGAATACCTACGCCGAGGTCAAAGCCGAGACCGATTACTGCTGCACCTCCTCCAACGCCGCCGCTGTGATACGCTATCTGGCCGATAAAGGTCACGATAAGATCATCTTCCTGCCCGACGAATACCTGGCTAAAAATGTCGCCGCCGAGACCGGTATACCGATACTGTTCCCGTCACGTCCCGACGGAAGTAAAGGCGGCGATCCCGAAAATCTGAAAAGGGTACTTATAGGCTGGCGGGGCAGATGCGAGGTGCACGAAAAGTTCACTGTCGAGGATATCGAAAACGTCCGCGCGCAGTTTACCGACACCGTGATCCTGGCTCATCCCGAGTGCAGCCCCGAGGTGGTGAAAGCGGCCGATTTCTCCGGCAGCACCAAGCGAATGATCGAATATGTGAGGAATATAGACGCTCCCCGGTACCTGCTTCTAACCGAATGCAGCATGGGGGATAACATAGCGGCCGAAAATCCCGACCGGGAGATGCTCCGACTCTGCAGCGTCCGCTGCCCGCATATGAACCTGATTACCCTCGAGGATACACTGAAGGCACTGCGGGAGATGAGGTTCCGGATTGAGCTTCCCGACGATATCATCAAAAAAGCTCGCAGATCCCTGGATCGCATGCTCCAGATTAAATAAACCTGATAATGAAAGAACTTATACGGCTTTTTTTAATATAACTAATGGAATTTAAATTTCCATGAATAGAAATTTTTTATGATCCGTATAAACCGAATTAAAGACGCAAAATAGGGGTGTTTGGATTTCTCCTTTCGGATACTATGTTATCCCATAATAACAACTGCCATTTTAGTTAAGGCAAGTCGACTATTTTAGTAGGATGCATCTGGCGGCTTCAGTATAATTGTCTGCCGTAATTTGAAAGAAATAAACGCCGGATGTAAGATTTCCGGGGTCCCATACAAGGGAATGGGTACCGGCAGTTTGTTTTCCGGCAACAAGCGTTTCCACCTTACGGCCCAGAATATCGTAGATATCAATTACAACGTCAGAATCTTTAATCAAGCTATATTCGATTATGGTGGATGCGTTAAAAGGATTCGGGTAGTTTTTTAAAAGATATAATATTTCGGGATATTCGGTTATATGTTCTATTATGCCTGTTTCCCGATCAAAATGTAAAATCAAGAGAGAGTATTTATCCGCTACGTAAATATAATCTCCCTCTAAATGTATATTCAACATCGCCCCCGGGGTATCATATGTATCCACCAGCAATGGCGAGGTCGGATCCTGGACGTTGATTATAAATAAACCGCAGGTGGTATCCGCGATGTAGGCGTAATTGTTATCGGCGACCACGTCTATGGCGTATCCTGGAGCGTCGAATTGCGAAACCTGAACCGGATTTGTAGGGTCGGAAATGTTGAATATTAATAACCCGGTCGGGCCTGCAACCACAAATGCGTAATCGCCCGAAACATCCACCGCCCGGGCATCGGCATAAACAACGTGGCCTCCGATCATAACAGGATCACCGGGATTGCTGACATCCAGTATCTGGAACCCCATATAGGGCCCGCAAGCGACATATGCGTAATCGCCCATAACCATAACATCATAAAATCTACCGGTATATTCATCATAGATTCCGGCCTGAATGGGGGCCGATGGATTGGACACATCCACTATTTCTATGCCATAGGTATAATTCGCCAGATATGCGTAATCTCCGCTGACATGCAGGGATATCGTTGTGTAGGTATAATACGGCGAGATAAATTGTATGTCTTCTGGATCGGATATATTAAATATCTCCATCCCGCGCCAACTATTGGCGAGATACAGCAAACTATCAACGACGAAGATTTTATATGGGATGCCTATTCTATCCTGGCTATCGAGTATTTCTGGGAAATAAGGATCGGATAGATTCATAGATATTATACTTGGTTCGTCCGTGGCAACGTATCCGTAATCCGCCACAACGAATATATCTCTTATATTGCCGGTCGCTGAATAATAGCCGATGGCGATAGGATTTTGCGGATTGGAAAGATTCGCTGTTGTCAATGTGAAAGGTTTGCAGCTCCCGAGGCAGACAAGGGTATCGTCAATAGATAAAGAAAAAGCTACGCAATCATAATTGGCGAACGTATTCACATAAGTCGGGTTGGATGGATCGCTGACATCAAATATAATCATAGCGTACATTTCCCAGCTGTTCGTGATATAGGCATAATTATTTAAAACCGATATATCCTTGAAATTAGAGACAATATCCAGATAATTCCCCGCTAAAAATGGATTTGAAGGATCAGCTACATTGAATATCTCAAAAGCCGATATTGAATATCCCGAAGAACTAACAACGTAAGCGAAATCACCGCCGACGTATACGGCATTCGGCACATATTCAATACCTATTATACTTTCGAGATAGGGCGATGAGGGATTATCTACGTTAACGATATACAAACCATTTATTGAGTCGGCTATAAACGCGTGGCCATCCTGTACGTCTATATCCTCGGATCTTGAAGATCCGTATGGGAGATAGTATTCTCTTATGATGTTCGGGTTGTAAGGATCGCTGACATCGATTATTTCCAGAGAATTCCAGTAATGGCTGGTAAGATATGCATAGTTTCCCTGAATCGCTACAGCAGTCGGATTATCTGTTTCGAATAGATTTATTTGTGTGGGGTTCGCGGGATAGGATATATTGATTATATGAAGCCCCAGGTCGTAATTGGCTATATAAGCATACCTTCCCGATACCGCCATCTTCTTTAAATCGCCGGGAAGGGGTATGCCCGCGATAATTTGCGGAGAATCGTCGCCGCTGATTGAAAATACCTGGAAGGAATGTCGGGTAATTCCATATGCCCGGTTTCCGGAAATATAAACATCTCTTATTGCATCGTCAAAAAGGGTGGCATTGATATATTTAATTTGCTGGGCCGGGGCCGGTTTTATAAAAGCGATTAATATGAGGGTAATCAAGCCTGTAAATCTTTTCATTAATCTCTCCCAATATAGGAAATAAATTAACAGGCTAAATCCGTGTTGTCAGCTTCAATATAGGCCCAATGATTATATTGTCAAGGACGATTTTTATTAATGGACTATAATGGTTAAAAGACCAGGCGGGTATTTTCTTATTTATCGTGAATCGCATAGCCATAATTCTCCGATTGCTTTCCCCCAAATAACCTTGACAATTTAGCGGATAATTCCCTAATTTGCTGTCGTGAAATACCTGCTACTAACGATGTCGGCGGCCTTGCTGGCGATACCGGCTTCGGCGGACGAGGCTTTTGACGATGCCCCGGAAACGCCGGTGGTCACAGTGATGCGCATAAACTCCGCCATCGGTCCCATAACCGTGCGGGAGATAAAAAACGGCCTTGAACGATCTGAGGATCTGGATGCCGAAGCGTTCGTGATAGAACTCAACACCCCAGGCGGCAACATGGAATCGACCTGGGATATAATTCAGGTCATACTCGCGTCTGAAATACCGGTGGTGATCTATGTATCGCCGCCCGGCGCCAGGGCGGCCTCGGCGGGCGTATATATAAGCTACGCGGCCCATGTGGCCGCCATGGCCCCGCAGACTAACATCGGTTCCGCGCATCCGGTCTCCATGGGCGCGCCGATGGATTCCACCATGGCGGAAAAGGTCACCAACGACGCCGTGGCCAAGATCAAAACCCTGGGCCAGAAAAGGGGTCGTAATATCGAATGGGCGGAGGAGGCCGTCCGACAATCGGTATCGGTCACAGAGTTCGAAGCCCTGGAATTGAACGTTATAGATTTCCTCGCCGATGATCTGGATGATCTGCTATACCAGATGGACGGAGCGACCGTTGAAATTATCACCGGCGATTTCGTTCTCGATACCGAGGGCGCGGAGAAAGTCCCTCTCAATGTCGGTTTCGCCAACCAGATTCTCGAGATCTTGTCCGATCCCAACGTCGCCTATATATTGATGACCATCGGTCTGCTGGGGCTCTATTTCGAATTCTCGAATCCCGGCGCCATCCTTCCCGGCGTGATAGGGGGGATAGCGTTAATCCTGGCGCTGTTTTCATTTCAGGCCCTCCCCATCAATTTCGCGGGGGTGCTTTTAATATTGCTGGCGCTGGTACTGTTTTTGCTCGAAGTGAAAATTACCAGTCACGGAATCCTTGGAGGTGGTGGAGTGATAAGCCTGTTTCTGGGGTCTTTGATGCTGGTCAACGACGCCGAATGGCCCTATAAAAGTATATCGCTTTCCGTTATAATCCCGGTGGTAGTAGTATTTACTCTGTTTTTCTTCCTGGCCGCCTGGCTTTCCATAAGAGCGCATAAAAGGAAGGTGGAGACCGGCCAGGCAGGAATAGTGGGAGAGATCGGCGTCGCTAAATCGGTCATCGGCCCCGACGGCGGTTCGGTCTTTATCAACGGTGAATACTGGAAAGCGGTTTCAGAGGTTCAAATCGAACCGAATAATAAAATTAAAGTTGTCGACGTCAAAGGTATGGAACTTAGAGTTGAGAAATTATAAGGTTTAAATAGACAGGAGGGTAAAATGGTACCAGGACCGACATTTCCCATTATTGTAGTTATTGTTTTGGTTTTGTTCATACTGGCGAACGCCATCAGGATATTGAGGGAATATGAGCGAGGTGTGATTTTCAGGCTGGGAAGGCTAATCGGGGCTAAAGGACCGGGGCTCATCCTGCTTATACCGATAGTCGATAAGATGGTGAAGGTCAGCCTGCGGACGGTGCCCATGGACGTTCCCCCGCAGGATATCATAACGCAGGATAACGTTACCGTGAAGGTAAACGCCGTTGCCTATTTCAGGGTCATGGACCCGCAAAAAGCCATAGTCGATGTCGAAGACTACATCTACGCTACCTCGCAGATCGCCCAGACCACTCTTCGTTCGATCCTGGGGCAGGCGGAGCTCGACGACCTTCTCTCCAACAGGGAGAAAATAAACCAGGAGCTGCAGAAAATTATCGACGAGCAGACCGAACCCTGGGGTGTTAAAGTAAGTATCGTGGAGGTTAAGAACGTCGATCTGCCGCAGGAGATGCAGCGCGCCATCGCCCGGCAGGCCGAGGCCGAAAGAGAACGTCGCGCCAAGGTCATCCACGCCGATGGCGAGTTCCAGGCGGCCGAGAGGATCAACCAGGCCGCGGAAGTACTGGGCAGGACCCCCGTGGGCGTTCAGCTTCGTTACCTGCAGACCCTGGTTGAAATATCATCGGAGAAAAACTCTACTACCCTGTTCCCGATACCGATCGATCTGGTTAAACCGTTTCTGGAGAAGTGGACGAAGACGGAGGATTAGGCCAAGGTAAATTGGATTCCAATAATAAGGGCCGGGCGGAATCGTCCGGCCATTTTTTTGGTCTATTTTATTAATGTCATTCTTTTTATTTCGGTCCGATCACCGGCCTTAAGCTGGTAAAAGTAGATGCCGCTGGCAAGTCCGGACCCGTCGAAAACAATATTGTGGACTCCGGCCTGCAGGTACCCATTGATCGGCGTCCCTATCCTGCGCCCCAGCAGATCATGTATGGTCAGGGCAGCCTGTCCCGATTCAGGCAATTCGAATGATATCCGCGTCGATACGTTGAACGGGTTGGGATAGTTGGTAATAAGCCCGGCGAATTCCGGAATCGCCGAGCTGCCCTGATCGATTCCCACTAATTGATCGAAATAGAAGGCGCCCATGTCGGCGATCGTGCCGTCGGGATCGTACGGCGAATTGGGATCCCCGGCGTCTATGCACGGAGAACCGGCCAGTAAATGGAAATCGCCGTTTGCCGTATCGACAAACATCGGGTATGAATCGATATTGCCGGTACCATTAAATCCGCCCCGTACGTCACTGTAAGTGACCGTTACCGTAGCGCTGGGGGCGATAAAGATCTGCTGATAGGTGTAATCCCAGACTATGTTATTGACGAAAATCGCCGTAGTGTGCTGGCCGAAAAACACGCCATAACCGGTTCCCATGTTATTGCATATAGTGTTGTTGGCGATATCATATTCACCGGGGCAGAATTCAACACCGTAACCGCTTTCGGTTACATTGCCGACTATTAAATTTCCGGAAAGCAGCCCGCCCTCATCATCGGTATAAAAGACAATGGCGCCGCCGTGAGAATCGGAATGGTTCCCGGTGATGACGTTATCCCTGATTATGGCATATTGAGAATCTTCAATATGGATGCCGCCGCCATATGTATCCGAAACATTATCGCTGATGATATTGCGCTCGACGATGAAACTTCCGCCGTAGGTGATTATTCCGCCGCCCGCGACCGTCGCGTGATTGTTCCTGATAATATTATCGGCTATAATCGCGTTGCCTACCGAGTGTATCCCGCCTCCACGGGACGATGAATTATTCTTGATAATGTTATTGCGTACCATCGATGAGTTTTCAATATACACTCCTCCGCCTTGATAATAGCCCGCGCCGTGAGTGATAGTAAATCCGCAAATCATACTACCCGGATCGTACCAATTTCCGATTTTGATTACGGTGTCAAAAGAGTCCCCGTCTATTATCGTGTTCTGGATATCCAGGGTATCCCCGGTCACGAAAAATCGCGACGCCAGTATCAGGCTGTGCCCCTGAATTACCAAGTTTTCGTGGTAGACGCCGCGCTCCACCAGGATTGTGTCGCCGCTCTGAGAGGCGTCGATACCGGCCTGTATGGTCCTGTAATCGTCCGGGATAATTATTACGTCCGCGGACGCGGCGGAAAATACCGCGGCAACGAGAATTATTAATCCTTTTATTCCTGCCTTCATAATGACCTCCTGGAATACCGAATTTGGTTTTTTCCTTTTGATCGATCCGGGTCAGCCAAATCTGATAGTGTCATTTATCATCGACCTCGATATCAATATGCTATGCTATCTATATAACAAAATCAGGGTGCCATAAAGATGCATTATTTTAACTGCAGTCCCTATTTCATCATGCGATAACGGCGACCGACAGCTTAGAGTTTTAGAGTATGACAAAACATGACCAGTATGGCAATACCACCGTCATGGGCATGGTTTGAGATTGATATATTGCCGCTTATCCATCCGGAGCCGCCGAAAATATGATCGCGAATGATACGGAATTTCCGCTTTTTTTTAATCCCCGGCCGGGCAATCCGGGCAGGGTATCGGTGCCGGACCGCCCTTGAAATAGGCTACTCCATAGGTAATATCCAGCCCATTATAAGAACAGCTTCCGTTTACGTCACCGCTTACAAACCAGGTGCCGTGAGGCGGGCACTCGCATTCATATGTGGGAGCGGGGCCGCCTTTAAAAAATGCAACGCCGTATGTTATGTCCAGGCCGTTGTAACTGTCGCTGCCGTTGACATCTCCGGTGACGTAATCGCAGATAGAGCGAAGAGTTATGTCAAGATAGGTCGTATCAGCTAACGATACCGTCACATCAGTAACGACCGTCCCGACATATGCCGGATGGTAGAAATAAACATCGTAAATGTTGGCAACCAGGCCACCAATGTAGTATTCGCCCGCAGGATTGGAATAGTCCATCCTCGAATATCCAATTGTATTGGCGTAGACGTGATCTATCGGATCGGATGCAGGACCTGTAACAATCCCGGCAACAAAACCGTGCGGTCCGGCAGCACGTTCAAACAGATGGTCCACTATGGTACCAGTGCCGTAACCCGCTTCAGGATTATGATAATCAGCGTTGCTTAAATATACAACGCCATTGTTTTCTTCGGGATAATAGTACATCGCCGTAAGCGCCCCCCACCAGCCCCCGCTATGGCCCCATACCATTCTATCGCCCCAATATAAGTAAAACCAGAATAGGCCGCAATTCGGACTGATTCCGGGGTATTGAACGGTCGTCATCAAATCGACAGAGGCGCTGTCCAGAATCCTGACGCCTTCTATTTGCCCATATTGCATAGTAGCGATTAAGTGTCTGGCAAGCTGAACCGAACTTGTCCTCAATTGCGCGGCAGGATAATAGGGTATACCAGAATGCGGGTAACGGACAAATTGGGATCCGCTCCAACTATATGGTATGGCTATATTATTTGTATCCAGGCCGCTTAAAAACCAGGCGGTCTCATCCATCCCAAGGGAATCAAAAATATAATTATTGCAATACTGGTCGAATGGGAGCGAATCGGGATTAATTACCTTGACCAGGTACCCTCCCAGCGCCGCCCCGATATTGGAATAAGCATGCTGCGTCCCTGGAGCCCAACTGTTATAATTTTGAGGTTCATAATACATACCTCCGGGCGTTAAGAACTCCTCCAAAAATACACCCATGGGAATCGGCGAATCGGCTCCCCATGTTATTAACGGGTATATTATATCCCAGTTATTGCTAATGCCCGATGTGTGCACCATAAGCATACGGAAAGTAATCGGTATCGAAGGGTGTGCCGGATTCCTGACACTAAAAGGCAGATAATCATTGATATCGTCGTCCAGCGCAAACAGGCTGTCTTCCCACAGCTTCATCATAGCTACTCCGACAAAGGTCTTTGAGATAGAGGCTAAATAAAAGAGGGTCGAATCGGCGACATGTATGCTGTCTTCAATGTTCGCGTAGCCATAGGAGCCGGTCCAGTCGATCGAGTCGTCTTTAACTATGCAGGCGGCTATTCCCGGAACATGAAACATCTCCATCTGGGTTTCTATGAACCAGTCGATATCATTAATAAGAGTTTCATATATCCTTAAAACAAAATTGCCGGAATTATTTCCATAGCCGTCTACTACTATCAATATCTCCTCGCCCTGAGTGAGACTTATATGTCTTAATTCTACATTATCAACACATACGTCATCAGCACCAATGATAAAATTGTCGGCGGTAACCGGTTCATCGGGACAGGTGAAATCATAAATCTGCAGGCAGTTATCGTAATCACTTTCGCAGACGGATATTGTATAACTTCCATGGGCCGGCGCGGTCCACTTATAGGTCACGTCAGGTCCGGCGGACGATAAGCTGTACCAATAACCCCACCAGAACGTCGGGCGTGCGCTGTACGGGCCGTAATCATTTGTGGCGCCTATCGTGCTTCCGGCTTGTTCGATAGGAAGAGGCAAGCCGGAAAGATCTATAAAATCAGAGCAATCTCCGCCTAATAAAATTCCTCCCGGCGGCTCTTTTAGAACGCCGATCTCTTTTACTATTGGTTCTTCATCGAAAATATCCGGTATTGTCGGGTATTTCATAAAATCATCATTCGGGTATGCGACACCACCGAGATTCAAAATCAATAATGCTACAAATAATCCTGTTGCTTTCCTTTTCATTCTTCTCTCCCTTATGTTGTTTTCTTTTAACTTTCTCCCGTAGGTAATTCGCTTGTGTACCATTGTTAAAGGCGATTATTCATATAGTAGGTATGAAAAAACAATAACGGGCATCCACGAGAGTCATATCAAATAAGCAGCCCAATAATAAAGCCCTATTTATATAAATATAGACGATCTATACCGTAATGTCAACAAATATATCTATATCAAGGGTCGAATCAATCCATTATAACCCGGGCAGATATCTCATTCCCCCGGCGGGCAATCCGGACAGGGGATCGGCGCGGGACCGCCTTTGAAATAGGCAACCCCGTAAGTGATATCCACCCCGTTATAATTACAGCTTCCGTTGACATCACCCGAAACATACCAGACCCCGTGAGGAGAGCACTCGCATTCATACGTTGGCGCCGGGCCTCCCGTGAAAAACAAGATACCGTAGCTGATATCCAGCCCGGTATAGCTGTCGCTGCCGTTCACGTCGCCGATAATATAGTCACATCCCGGTGAACCGGACTCCAGTATTATAACCGAATACGTTTCCCCCAAATAAATATGATCGCCGGCCACGGCAACATCACGGTAAAACCGGCCTAAAAACGGCACATCGTAGCTTTCCACAAAAGCGGGGTTGGGGGGATCGGATATGTCCAAAATCTGAAGGGAATACTTATCGTTGATATAGGCATAATTCCCGGAGATATATACATCCCTGGCATTATCCGGAGTATCGAAGCTACCGGCGAACGTCGGGTTGGAGGGGGTGGAGACGTCGATTATCTGCAGGGTAAACGCATCGGCTACGTATGCATAGCCACCCGAGACGACCACATCATAGGCGAATCCCGGCGTGTTATAACTTCCGACAAAGGTCGGATTCACGGGGTCGAGGATACTGACAATTATCAGCATACCCTCCATATAATCGGCCAGATAAGCGTAATCGCCGGCGATGAAAACACCGTAAAGATCGCCCGGCGTATCATAGGCGCCTGCAAATATCGGAAGCAATGGATTTGAGACGTCTACCACCTGCAGGCCGTAACTCCCATCAGCTATATAAGCGTAGTTCCCGTCCGTTACGACCTTACGGGCATTACCGGG
>CP070813.1:2635133-2653422 GCA_020344055.1 Candidatus Zixiibacteriota bacterium
ATGTCATTGAAGGCCACATCACCCAACTGGTGGAGTCGATTCCCGCTAAATTCGTTAGATCATTGTTAAAAAAGTTGTTGCCATATCTAGTTGGAAGTACCACGTAACCGCCGGTTTCCAAGAAATTCACTATATTATCGAGATTGTTTTCCCAGTATACAAAATCTCCGGAGTAGTGATTCCCCGCCCAAATGATCGTTTGGAAAGCATCGAATAAATACTCGGGCAACTCGCCCTGCCCGAGGATAATTACGTCGGGATCAAATATGTAAAACGGCGTATTATCAAAAAGATCCCAGAAAAAGAAAGGATAATCGCCGGTAAGCGTATTATTCTCATAAAAGGCAAATGCTTCCGGATACGTCTGCCAATCGATGCCGTTTACAACAACTATACCTTCGCGTCCTGGCGCATGAGGAAACGCATGCACCGTGTCGGAATGATAGCTTTCCACACCGAAGCTACTGATAGAGGTGAGGTAATATGAATATACAAATCTGTTGGTCACACTCAGGTCAGTATAGGCTGAATCAGTATCCGGCAAGGTCGCCAAAAGACTGAAGTTCCCGTTATATCCGAGGGCTTTGTAAATTTTATAATTAATAATTGTAGGATCGTCCGGGTGCTCCCAGGATAAAGTGACCTGCCCGTTACCCGACTGGGCATCAGGATTTTCAGGCGTTTGAGGACGGCCGGCGATTTCACTCGCAATATTTGAATAATAACTCCATTGGCCGGTGAAATCCTGGCATCTTAATCTATAGGAGTAAACCGATCCCGGATTCAGACCCGTGTCGATATAATCGCCGTTATCCGGAGCGAGCTGGGCGAGGGTGGAATAAGGCCCGCCGTTTTCGGAACGTTCAATGTAAACGTAAACCACATCAACTTCATCAATGGCATCCCAGGTTAGCCACAGGTCTCCACCGGGAATAGAGACCGCCTCCAATCTCCAGGGCGGCAGTGGAGGAGGATCCTCATAGTAGGTGCAGCCGAACTCATCCCTTAATATATTGGTCATTGTCAGCCGGGCATCAAGTCTGGGCATAAAGTACAGGCTGAAATTTATAAGGGCTGAAATGGCAGTGCCGCCGGGCCTGTAAATTATACCCACGGGCTGTTGATAATAATTCGATCCAGGTGGATTCCCATCAACCCATAAACCCCAAGTGAATAAGGTATCCCCTCCCGGTCTTTGAGAATAAACGCAGGAAGCGTAGTCGTTCTGATCGCTATTTTTGGCGACATCGATCTTCATGGAATCGGGATAACCCGGTTCCGCTCCGATAGCCCAGGTAAACCACCAGGCGTTATTCCAGCCATCTCCGGTGGAATCTATCCCAAAATAATCATATTCAAAATCCCCCGGCATTGGCGGGATTGTGTTATAGATCCACGGGAGTATCTCAGATCCTATTGCCAGCAGCTTGCCGCCGGTTTGCATGTAATAATGGAGAGAGCTGTTTCCGGGCCATCCGATTTCATACCACCAGGTTCCATCCGATTCGCCGACCTCGCCATCGGAAGCGAATACGACAGCCTGGTAATCGGTAATTACGGGTGATGTAACCATTCCGGAATCGGCTATGGACCAGACGTCATAATCGAAATTGTAAACTCCCCATCGTTCGTAAAAGCGCCTTCTTTTCTGGAAATCGGGATTGCCGTTTTGATCCAGATCCTGATAATCGTCGACCAGCAATACTCTCCCGTTATCGTTGGGATTGGGCGTCACCTCAACCTCGCCGGTATGGGGTGACTCGAAGCCGTCCTTTATGGTGGTGGCGACGTAATAATAGGTCTGGTAATTTATCACGCCGTTATCGGTATAGCTGTTTCCGGGATGATTGACTTCGGCGATCTGGGAATAGGGGCCGCCGGATACGTTGCTGCGATATAACCTGTATGATGTCGCATTACTCACGGTAGACCAGGATAGACTCACGGAATTATTTCCCGGAACGGCCCTGAAATTGCCCGGAGGCTGAGGAAGAGTCGAGACTATCATAATCTCGGATGGTATACTCTCGTTTGAGCCTATGTCCACCGAAGTGACATAGAAATGATAAAAATCCGGATCGACGTCAAACAATGTATAAACGGTGTCGGTTAATCCTCCCGCGGCCAGAGACCAGGTATTGCCGTTATCGGTTGACTGATATATATTGTAGCTGGCGAAATCTGTATCGCTGATCGCAGACCAGGAGAAATGGACATCGTCAATGACAGTATCCGCCCAAAAATCGGCGGGCGTTGTTGGCGGCAGATCGTAATAGACATAGTTATTCTCGTATAACAGATGAGCATTGTTGAGATTAGATCGCATTCCATGCAGGCCGTTTCCAATTCCGAATGCGAATGCGATTTTTATGGAATCATCAGCCGCTATTTCAAACGGCCCGAATTTCTGAAGGAACCGGAAGTCGTGTACCGATGGCGGCGGAGCAAGCCAGAGCCCGTCGCTCATAAACAACATCCAATCCTCATCTTCTCCGGGATCGGAATTCCAATCCCACCAGCCATGGCCGGATTGGACCGAAGGGGTGGGGCTCCCCATTATAGGGGGACAGTATAAGAGACGAGATCCTATATAACCGCGGCTTTCCTTCGGAATGTACTTTCCCCCTATGTCATTTCCGGGAATATTCGGGTTATCGCCATCATACATGTAGGAAATATATTCGCCGGATATATCATCCCGGTAATAATCTACCATATCGTCGCGCCAGAAACCCTGAACTCCACTGCCGCCTCCCGCTCCCGAGACATCGCAGTCTGCGTGGAGAGCCACATAGACGGAATCAATCGTACTTTGATTCAAATTGACGATCCAGAATTCATAAATGATGAAATCATCGGCGTCGGTTTCGTCCCACGCATATGAGTATTGATGAACGCCAAGATTAAGCATATCCTGAGGGGGAACAAGCAAGGTATCTTCCGAAATGTAAAAATAAGTGTCGTAATCTGATATGTTTTGGCTTACGATGAGCGTGTCTGAAGTGGTGGTGCAAAGATGAAGAAGCCTATCTCCTCTGCCAATTCTGAGAGATCCGAAATACAGATAGATATTATTAGAGTAAATTGCCGGCTCACGCCAGGTCATTGACGGCAATACCCAGGTATCGTCCCCGAAAAGAATCGTCCACTCATTTGTGCCGCCCGGCAAAACGGTGTTATTGCTTATTCTGTTGTGCACCTTTCCCACATCGCAGACGACCTCGAAAGCGGTTTCGATGTCATCTGTTTCTGGTAAGCTATGGCGTGGAGAAATCAGATCGGGATTGGTCGCGCCCTCGGCAGTCAACGGCATATTTAGCAAAAATACAATTAGCGCAAAAAAGATACGGGTCTTTGTAAACATAATAACCCCCAGTTACCTTTAAAGCTATATGGATTCTTAATTCTATAATAACATTGGGGGAAAAAATGTCAAGCCGTATTAATTAATAAAAATGGAGGATTGACCCCGCAATCCTCCATCTGATTTCCAGTTATATTTAAAACTATTTAATCAAAACCATTTTCCTGGTCAACGAGGCGGTTTCTGTTTTCATTCTGTAGAAGTATATCCCGGCCGATATCGGATTTCCGGAATCGTCTTTACCATCGAAGATAACCGTATGTTCGCCGGCTTCGATTTCGCCATAAATCAGGGTGCGCACTTTCATCCCCAGAATATTGTAAACGCTAAGTTCGATAGAGCTATTCTTCGGTACGGACAGGGCGATGGAGGTCTGTGGATTGAAGGGGTTGGGGTAATTCTGACTGAGAAAAAGGCTTGTCGGAACGACGGGATCATCAACGCCGGTGGGCGCATTCACTATGGCCTCTTCCCTGTTGGAATAGCCGGACCATTGGTCTTCGGCATCCCTGGCGCGCGCGAGATAATAATACACGCCGTTTTGACGGCCGGTGACCAGAAATTCGGTCTCGATTATATTGGAGCCCAATATCACCTCATTCTCAAAAGTCTCAACAGGGTAAAAATCGTCGGCGTAAAGGCCGGGATAGGCCAGGCCACCATCCGTTACATACCTGATAGCCAGCTGCGCGAATTGACCGGGGTAGTCCGATAGGGGGAAAACGCCTTGTACCCAACCGTTCGATGACCCGGTTATTCCGTTACCCTGGTTTAATCCGTGCGGGTTATAATTGGTGGTAACATTGCCCTCGAGATTTACAAATGTAACGCCGCCGTCGGTGGAAAGCGAAACGTAACCATAATCATAATCCGGCTCAATACTGTACCAGAGCCAGACGAACAGAGTATCGTTATCTCCGACGGAAACCCCGTTTTCGAGCATAGCGTTGCCGTTATAGCTGTTGTATGCTCCCGAGAATAGCGAGTAGTTTCCGGTATGAGCCCGCGCGGTTGATCTCTGGAATCCGTTCAAGATCCAGTTGGAGGTTCCCTCCTCGAAACCATCCTCTATCCTTTCCAGCCCCGAAAGCTCTTTTAGCTCGTAGGCGACCGCAGGATTCAGGGTATCATCATGCGTCCAGGACACGGTGAAGGAATCGGCGAACACCTGGCCTATAGGATTCAGAACGGGGGGCGACGGAGGGGCGTAAGCGTATGGATTATCTGAAACATCCGTTAGATAGAGAAGCGCAGGAAGGATTTCGCTCCAGAGTACCGGGATGCGGTTGGGGTCGGGCCAGAAGCCATCTCCCCAGGTTCCGATCTCCGCCACGAAACCGAGTATCTTTGGCTTTTCGATCTGATCGCCGTACTGCCAGTCATTAGCGTCGCCATTGACCCGGTAAAGGACTTCCCAGGCGGTACCGTATTCATAACCGTTTACGGCGGTGGCGGAATCTCCAAGCGCAGAGAACAGAGAGTTATCGGGGGTATAGAAATTATCATATCCCCAGGAATACAGAAGCAGATTGCCGTAAGCATGAAGGTTTAATATTATGCTGAACTCCCGCGAGATAATGAACTGTCTTAACGAATTCGTTTCCGGCTCGGAGAAGGGCGCTGTTCCGCGATATGTGGGGTCGTCGGGATCGGGCGATGACCCGATATCGTCATAGCCCCACATATATCCCCAGTTGCGGTTAAGATCTACATTGCCGGAGGGGTTTCTGTTTTTACGATGCATGCCCCCGCCATTTGGAAAGGTAATGCGATTATACTCGTAACCGTCAGGATTAACGACCGGCACGAAAAATATTTCGCGATTATCGACAAGATCGGTAACGTAGGGATCGACACCGTAATTATCGCAGAGGTAAGACATATATCTCAGGCAGGATTCCAATCCGATCGGTTCCCGGGCATGAATCAAAGCGTTGATAAAAATCTCCGGTTCATCTTCGTCGATATTGGGATTATCCGAGATCTTGACCATCCATAACGCCCGGCCCTCAATGGTATACCCTACCGAATCCCTGGCGGTCATTAACAGCGGGTACTCTGAATGCAGCGAATCCATGTATGCAATGGCCTCATCGAGCGTCGGGAATCCTCCCATGGTGGCTCCCAGGGGTAATCGAGATTGATAAAATCTCACCAGATCTTCATACACTATTTCCACCTCAAGACCGGCGGAAACGAGTTTGTCGTAATCAATATTATCCGCCACTACGTCCGCGAATTCACCTTTTGACACGTACGCGATATCAAAATGGCCGGTCATGAGAATATCGAGCGCCTTATTATCCTGCAGATCGACACGCAAAAGCATCGGCCGTTCGGGTGTGGCGGCATATAAAGTTGACGAGATTAATAAAACGAACGCAATTGCACAGGTAACCCTTTTCATCCCAGACTCCTTTTTATTCCGAAAAACCGATTATTATTTTGAATCGGTTGCATTAGCTTCTTATCCCGTATTCAATATGCGCAAACTTTCGTTATTGTCAAGCCGGTAAATAAAATGAAATAGGGCCGATTGAAAAATCCGGCCCTATTACACCTTTATCATAGCATTAGAAAACCTAAAACGTCAAACCATCCTGCGCAAGATTTTCATTTACCGGGATCCATTTCAGGACGAACGGGATCTTTCTCTTGTAGCCTACCGCCAGGTTCAAATAAGGCTCCAGATCCTTAGGAGCTTTTGCCAGCTGATTTACCTGCCCGATAATCTTATGGTTATCTCCGAAAATCTCGATTCTTTTATTTTTGAATAAATGAGGATTCAATTCGACAAACTCCAGAAGCGCAAGTAGACTGGCATATTCGCATTCATCCCGGTTGCCGTTAAATTGAGCCCTGAAAGTAATACCGATATCCGGAATCGTGAAACTCACGAGACCGCCATGCCCGTCGGCGGATTTATTTTCCCTGGTATGTCCGCGATAAAAGCATCTCATAGCCGCCTCCCAGTCTATTGCGTACATAGGCATTTTGAGCAAATGCTATGCCCGCGCGATCTTGACCGGATCAAGCCTCCCTGAAAAACCGCTCGATGAAGCCTTGCCGGTCGTAAGCCATTGCAATATCATGAGTTAACATGATAGGCACCACCTCGCTTCCAATTTTTTCTTCCATTCAACCGTCGATCCAAAATCGACGCCTCCATTTTGTTTAACCCCCTTTACATGCAAATTGTTTCAAAGGATTTGCACTAATATGCCGGTTATTCTGTAAATCTGTGTAAATCCCACCAGAGAAAAACCCCCTGCATTTGGCAGGGGGTTTTTCGCCGGGTATTCAGGCGGGCTTTTATTTAAGCATCATCATCTTTTTCGTGAAGATATGATCTCCGGCGGTAAGCTTGTAGAAATATACGCCGGAGGATACCTGCCTTCCGCTCCGGTCATTGCCGTTCCATGTTACCGAGCCGTACCCTGCCTTCATATCCTCGTCTATTACCGTAACCACCTTCTGCCCCAGGATATTGAAGATCTCGAGCCTGACGCGGCAATCGACGGGCAGATCGAATTTGACATCGGTGTTCGGATTAAACGGATTAGGGTAGTTCTGATGCAGGGCAAAATCTCTCGGCAGTCCGGCCGCGTTATCCTCAACCCCGGTTGTGGCAACGTGGAAGGTAACCGGTACGGTTATCTGGTCGACCATATGGTTCAGGTCGTATCCCGTTACGATAAGGGACCCGGTATGAATCCCTCCATCCAATACGGTAGCGTCGAAGGAGACTACTACATTAAAATTGCCTCCCGGAGCCACTGTGCCTGATCCAGGATTAGCCGTAAGCCATCCCTTTATTAAGACGGCCAGGTTATTGTGGACATAAGACTGATTATAAGCGACCTGTAAGGCGATAGTCCTGGTGCTGTTCTGGATTCCGATGGTGGCGGAATTATTGGGATAACCTATATTCTCGTAGTTAAAGGTAATGGTTCCGTCGGACCGCAGTATAACCTGGAAAGTATACGGTCCGCCACTGCCGTAATGCGGGACGTTTATCCATGAGACAACTGCGACACTGTCATCGGTGTAGTACCATATCTCGCCTCCCATGCTCGGATTCAGATCGTCCCAGAATGGGCCGACAAAGTTCTCGGGAGATTCCGGATTCAATAATGGATAATTCCAATATTCCCAATCGTTACTGGTAAAACTAATCCATCCGTTGGAACAAACCCTGAAGCTGTTGAATGTCAGATCATAGAATGGGAAGCTAAACAAAAGCGGGAACGGTCCCTGGTTGTCGTCGTCACTCATATACAACGGCTGACCTATACCGACTATATCGATCCAATCGTATGCAGGACCGCCGGGTTCATCAGAATCGATCCAGAAATAACCCCAGGCGTCCGGACCGCCGCTATCGAGAATTACCGGCAGAAAGGTTTGTTGCGATGCTTGATTTGATTTATCCGACTCCTCCGAGTAACTGGTAAATAGAGTTCCGAACGTCCATCCCGGAATTTCTCCACCGGGGTTGACAGCAATGTTATCGGTAATAGTACTTATGCTGAAATCTAGATCGAGTCCACCGGGATTGGCGATATTGAGCAGATCGGTTACGATTTCACCCTGTTGCCCGAAGACCTCGAACGAGGTTGGATCCAGGACCATTCTCGCTCCCATTCTCGGGGTAGCCTCCACCTCGTTTGAGGGCGGCGATTCTTCGATATTTCCGTTGTTGTCGTACATAGCGGTGGCGACATAATAATAGGTCGTACCGTTAACCACGGAAGAATCATCATAGGTTAATTCGGTTATGTAGGCGTCATTGATCCTGTGGAGGGAATCGACCGGGACGTTGGGTGTCTCCGAACGGTAGACGTTATATCCGAGGATTATCTCGACATCCAGCGGCACAGGGATATCGCCTATGGGATTAAAGGAGCTCATAGCGGGAGCCGATCCCGTTGGAGCCGCGTCAGCGAAGCGTGTTTTTCCCTGCTTCTTGGCTTTGAAGGCCAGATCTATTGTGGGCCGGGATTCGGTAAGAGTTACGGCGGCTCCGCTGGTGTTATCGATAATGGTGGCCCGGATCATGTGATCGCCTTCCCAGATATTTTGCTGGTTCCAGTTTCCGCTCTCTCTGGCCCATTTATGTTGCGGGTAATCAGTAACGGCGTCAAGGCCCATTCCATCTTCGCCGCCGCCGGCAAGGTTTTGCATACCAACCCAGAAATTCGGGCCGTTGAGAGTTAAACCGCCATCGATGGGAAGCATGATCCATTCGCCGAGCTGACAGGTTGTTTCTATGTAATACGCCATTGTGCCCGGCATACCGGATCCGTTATCGTCCCAGACGGAAATTCCGACCGGATCGTGCGCGGGATCGGGCCACGGCCAGTATGGATCGCCCTCTGTCAGCACATGCACCCAGAGGGTTTCCACTTCAACAGGAGTTGATGCCACGAAGCGGTTGGCCATGATATTTTCATAGGCGAAGTAATAATAGCCGTTGGCGAGCATGCCGTCATCGTAGGCAAGGGTTACGGTGGGCCTCAATCCCGGTTCGCTCCAGGCAAGCGGCACCACGTCTTCCTGATTGGAGGTGGCCCTGAGATTGAACGGAGGGAGATTACCAACCGCCACGAAAACCTGATTTGAATATTCGGATTCCAGTTGAGGATTGCCGTCGTCAACGGCGGTAGCCACCACGGCATAAACGCCATCCTCGCCTTCCGGAATGGTTATCACATAAGTGGTGTCGAAAGTTGTCCCTGCGAGTTCGAATATCCCTCCAGGCAACAGCTTTTTATAGATTTTGAAGTGATCAAAATCGCCCATGAGATCATCAAAGGACCAATCCATGTTGATATCACGGATGTCGACAGATGCCACCAGATCATAGGGGGGATCGGGCGGATAATTCATACCGGCGCCGATGGCAACGTTTGAGGGATCGGATTCATCCGGACCCGGATATACAGCCGTAACATAGTAGTAATATTCCACTCCGTTAGGAACCGGAGCGTCGGTGTATTCCGTAACATCACCGGGTAATTCCGCCTGGAAGAAGAAAGGCCCGCTGGGATTATCTCCTCTATAAACCTTATAATTGTCCGGAATAACTTCAAATCCCGCGGCAGCATAGTTCATAGCGTTATGTACCATGGTGATCATATCGCCGGTGAACTGACGGGAGTCTCCTATATACCCGTTTATTGCTACGACGTTCTCAGCCGGATTATACGCCACAAAAGGCGTATCATCATCGTAGTATGCCACCCATACACCGTTATTGACTATACTAACATCGGAGGCAAAATAATCTGTTATTGCTGTGACGCTATCCATTATCTGATGGTTCGGATTATAATTGCCCAATGATTTGGTCGAATAGGAGATATCACCGGGCGAGAACGGAGAGTATTCGGACATTAACCTTCCCTGCAACTCCCAGCCGGAACCGAAGCTGAATTGTTGTATCAGGACGCTGCCTCCGAGGTCAACATAATCGGCGAGCACATTACCCATACCGACGGGATCCAAAAACTGGTAATTGGACCAGACTACGACAATGCTTATACCGTCAAGATCCTGCATGGTCGGGGTGCCGTTTCTGGCGTCGAAATATATTACCGTGTCGATATCATCGAATCCGGCGAGTTCCGACACGAACTGGCTTGCCCCATCGGAGGCAACCACCATGACATTCATATCAATATCGATACCGGGGTGACGCCAGTCAAGATCAATCCTGAACTCAAGATCAGTTGTTGCCGTAAGATCGCGCGGGGGAATCGCCCCGATAGCAATGTCCACGGAGTTTGAGTATCCGATAGACTGCATTCCTTCGGCGTCCACGGCGGCAATCTTATACCTGTAAATTCCATCAACGCCGATGACCTCGCTGAAGGTCGTATCGGGATGAATGACAGTACCGACAAGGACAAAGTCATTGGTATCATAGTCTCTTCGGAATATCCTGTATTGGTCGATATCGTAATCGGTATTGGGCGCCCAATCCAGAGTAACGGTATTACCCAGTGAGCTTCCGACAAGGTTGGTGGGATTGGCAGGTGGATGATTTTGGGCCATTCCAGTCGCCTCGTTGGACGGCCCGACTTCGACAAACTGCCCGCCGCCGATATCATAAACCGCCGACGCCTGGTAATAATACAATACTCCGTTGGATATGGGACCGTATTGATCGGCACCCCAGTCGTCGTAATTTGTATCGATGATCAGGTCGGTATTTATCTGCAGGTTGCGGTCAAAGGGAGCGGTAAGGGTATCCCTGTAGAGGTTATATCCGGCCAATACCTGAACATCATTTATGACCGGTATACCGGGCACCGAGACCGCAGGAAAGTAAGCCGTTCTTCCTATATTAATCTTCGTTTCGACTGCTGATATGATCCGGTTTGCGATGGAAGATCCGTCGGTTAATGCAGGCTTGATATTTATGGGAACGCTGGAGTTTAACTCGACTGCCGGTGAGGAATCGTAACCGATCCAGGAGGCGACGGAGGTTCCTCCGAAAACCCTGGCGCGGATCATATGGTCACCGTTGAATGAGCTTTCAAGGCCCCAGACTCCACCCGTCCTCGACCATTTGTTGGCGGGATAATCGGTATTGGCGTCCAGACCCAAGCCATCCTCGTCGCCGCCGGCAAGATTGTTCATGGCGACCCAGAAATTACCGGAACTTACAAGTATTTCATCAACGTCGATTCTTATCCATTGCCCGAGGTCGCACACCACCTCGGTATAGAAAACGGGCGTATTTTCGGGGTATCCGCTTCCATCATCGAGGAACACGGAAATGCCGACGGGGTCATGTGTCGGATCGGGCCATGGCCACCACTGGTCGCCCTCGGTTAATACATGTACCATAACCGAATCTATCGAAACCGGGTAGCCGGCGGGAACGAACATGGTTGCCATTAAAGCGTCATAAGCGTAGTAATAATAACCGTTCGCCAGTACGCCATCGTCATAAGCCAACTCGACCGATTCGACCGTGCCTGGCGGAAGCCAGCCTACGGGGATATGTCCGTCGAGGCCTGACTGGCAGGACAAGTATGTGGGGGGACCTTCTGTTCCGGTAAGCTGGACAATATAACTATCATCCGAATCATCAAAGATGAAATCATAAAATCCGTCAACATCGGGAGAAAAAGTCAAGTCCGGGCCGCCGATGCCCCCGGAACCGTAACTAGCTATAGTGGAGTGCATCACATAAAATCTGAAAGTATATATGGTATCCTGGAAAAGGTGGATTGAATCAGCCCAGACAAAAGGATTATTGTCTAAACCCCTGATTAAATCCAGAGATAATCCATGATCGCCCTCTGCAGAAATAATCCAGTTATTCTCAGATCCTGATGGGTTCACCACCAGCGTTGGAACCGTTGGCGGATTGAGATCGGGAATCTGGAAACCGGCGCCGTCGTCCAACCTCGCGTCTTCCCCGCCGTAATCTTCGCTATAAATCGCCCAGCTGTAAGTATTCACGGTATCACGGGCCAGCATTACTTCGCCGGTGAAGATACCGTCCTCGGCGGTCTGATCGGGAGGTACTCCATCGTCGTTTACCTGCATCAAATCACCCGACCATGAGGGATCATAAAAACCGTCGTTATCCCAGCTGCCTTTAAGATAAAACGCGCGATAGGAGACATCGATGGGATTACCAAATGAGGCCATTAAGGTAACGGTGACTTTTCCTTCGAGAGCATAATTTAGAATAAGCGTATCATTCTCTATAGCCATCTGTTGATCGAACACCGGAAGGTGCGTGGGCGGATATTCGATTCTGAGATCCCAGAGAGTATCTGCAGGAACGAACAGCGTATAGTTTCCAGCGGAATTGGACGTCGCGCTCCAGGGTCTGTTTAACACGCTTATAACCGCCCCGTCCAACGGGGAGCCGGAAGCCAGATCGGTAATGGTGCCGGCGAACGTGCCCCAACCATCCAAATAAGCCAGAGCCATCTGAACAGCTTCATAAGCGTCGACAATTCCCATTCCGTAATCGTTATCATTTCCCAGTGGACCCAGATCATCGGCGGTATCAAGCAGGATCTGGCGAACTTGCTGGGTGGACAAATTGGGATTGGCCTGTCTCATAAGCGCCACAACGCCGGCAACATGGGGTGTGGCCATTGAAGTACCGCTCCAATTTCCAGCATAGCCTCCTCCGGGAACGGAACTGCGTACGTTTACACCGGGCGCAGAAACTTCGGGCTTAATAGCCGGGTCGCCGTTAGGAGTACAATAGGTCGGGCCGCGGGATGAAAATCCGGCGATGGGATAATTAGGATCGTTTCCGTCAAGCGCGCCGATAGCGAAGCTGGTAATGTCAGTAGTCGCCCTATCGGCCGGGCGGCGAAGACCGCTGAATCCTTCGTTTCCGGCCGCGAAAAGTACCACTATTCCGGCCGCTTCGCAACCATCAAGAACGGTCCAGAAAGTCGGGTCGCAGGGCGGATATCCATGGCCGGTTACGAGGCCCCAGGAATTGGAACTTACATCCGGAACATCCCAGACAGTAGAGGGATTGCCGTCGGGATCCACAATCCACTGGAACGATAGCAGCGCGTCCGCCACCGTCTGAGGGATCGAAACCCTATCGATCACCCCGGCGCTCATCCATTCGGCATCAAAAGCCACTCCGATGGTATCTCCGGTAGTCTCGCCAAGGCCGCAAATAGTCCCCATGGTGTGGGTTCCGTGACCGTTATTATCGAATGGAAAAGTGGTACCGGTAACCGGATCGAACCAGGCCCATTCAGGATTATTACTGTACCGCGGGTCATAACCTCTCCAGCGTGCATTCAGGGCCGGATGATTCCCATCCACCCCGGTATCAAGATTGTTTACCAGCCTTCCAGCGCCCGTGAATCCCATATCCCAGACGAGGTCTGCCTTGATCGCTCTAAGCCCATTTTCAACGCTGGCGAGAACCGGCTCCTCACCGCCCTTACTAACCGGTTGTATACTTTCGATCTGGTAATCGGGGCTAATCCTCAAAACATCATACCGTTGAACAAGAATATCCAGGGCCGAGGGCAGGGCTCTAACCAGGATGACGTTGCCGATCCATAAAGCTTTATAGCTTTCGACCATACCGTCATATTTCAAATCCGCCAGTTGAGCCAGAATATCGACCTGGGTATTTGTCGCCTTTTCCTGCAATGCCAGGACAACAGTTTCATGCCATTGCCGACGATCCGCACGTCTCGCGTATAACTCCGCCTGCAGGGCATCCAGATCGACCCGGTCAACCATAGTAATAATAGCGCCAAACATCTGATTGGATCCGTATTCGGCCAAATACAAATTGAAGTCGGAACTGTATTCACCGGAATATGCCGTCGAGCCTATAAAAATCGCTAACAAGCATAATGCCAACACAGTCGCAACCTTATTCATATTACATTCTCCTTTGGATGATTTATAACATTCCTTTTAAATTATTCCCCATTATTTACCGAAAATAAGTGTGGCCCAAAGGCCGTAAATAACCAGCGGGCTACTATCGGCGTTGTCCCTGGCTTACTCGCATAAAATAAAATTCTCCCGCTCGTATAGATCGAACTAAGTAAAGATATTAAAATAATGATATTTGTCAAGTTTATTATTCATTAGCACGGTTCCGGGAATCCTTATTTAACGTTTTGATTGTTAATGGATTATAACTTAAGAAGAAACGTTGTCAATCTTTTATCTTTTCGAATTCCATGCCGGCGAATCGGTCTGTCATGCCTGCAATATAATCTGCGGCGATGATGTTTAGGGGTTCCTGTTTTAGCCGGCTTTTAAAATGCGCCGGTATAAGATCCGGATCGGTCAGGTATTTTTCGAACAGGTATTTAATAATCTCCTTTGCTATTTGAGCGTTCTGAATCATCCGGGGATGGCGATATAGATTTTTCGCCAGGAATTTTTTCAATTCATTATTTAACGATTTTATCCCGGCCGAAAAAGACAGCGCTGCGAAATTCATTTCGCGCAATTTGGCGGCGGATAAATTTCTATATTTTTCCAGCTGGTTTCTGGAGTTATTAACAAGATCGGTAACCAGTTGATTTATCAAATCCCTCACCAATATTCTACGCAGCATTGACGTTTCGATACCGGGATAGGCTCTCTTGAGCCTCCGCAGATTTCTTTTGCATAGTTCCGCATCGTCCAATTGGTCGAAATTCAACACTCCGGATGATAATCCGTCGTCAATATCGTGGCAGTTATAGGCGATTTCATCGGCGAAATTTACTATCTGGCACTCGACGGGTGGTCCCGCACTATTCTTCATTTCAACGGGTACAGAGGGGTGATCGTAATCGGTTTTGTGTTTCAAAAGCCCCTCACGTAATTCGAAGGTAAGGTTCAGGCCCGGAAAATCGGGATAACGCCTTTCGAGCAAATCGACCACCCGCAGGCATTGTCGGTTGTGTTCAAAGCCGCCGCATTCTTTGAGGAGTTCATTCAAGGCTTCCTCGCCCGAATGCCCGAAAGGAGTATGTCCGAGGTCATGGGCCAGGGCAATGGCCTCGGTCAGGTCCTCGTTCGCCCGTAAAGCCCGGGCTATGGAGCGGGCTATTATAGCCGCCTCCATGGTATGAGTGAGCCGGGTACGATAATGATCCCCTTCGTGATTTACGAAAACCTGGGTCTTATACTGAAGCCTCCTGAAGGCGGTGGAATGGACAATTCGATCCCGGTCTCTTTGAAATTCGGTCCTGTAGGGATGCTTCGGCTCCTTATAAAATCGGCCCCGGGATTCGCCCGATTTCAAGGCGTAGGAGGCCAGATTGTCCTTTTCCAGTTTTTCCAGTTCAGCCCTTCGCAACGGATCATCCTCCAAAGGAGATTCCCAGTATCACGGAATCATCAAGCCCGCTTATAGAAGAATAAGTAATTATAAAGGAGATCTTATCAACGGTCAATATCGGACCGCCGTAAATATCGGAGGGATTGTTCATATATCCGAAGTTCAGCGACAGGTTGCGGTTAACCGATACAGTTTGGTCAAAGATCCAGCGCAGGCGGCGATTTTCGAAACGGTGCGCCCCGGCGGTCAGTATCAGCCCCTCATCGAAAATCCAGGAACCGAAAACGAAAGGATTCGGACCATTATTATCGAATCCGTTATACGGTTGCTTGAATTGAACATCCGTAATGCCGACGCCCCCGGCAAGATTTTTCCGTACGAAATTTATATAAATCTCACCGCTCGATCCGGTATACCTGCCGAAATCGCCAAATTCCTCCGTGGCAACCTCGATTGACGGCGCTATTTTGATATTTTCATGCGGCCTGTATTCTATTCGCGCCCTGTATTTATTTCGTCGATAATATTTCTTATACCCAACCGAACTGAATTCCATTCCGAAACCCGCAGCCCCGTAATTGTATCGCAAGGAAATAAAATTCCAGTTTAAGGATTTCACCCCGTGGAGATTTGAGTGCAGGAACATCGTATTTATTCCATCTTTATTCATAACAAAATTCATATCGTTCTCATCCATTCCGGGTATATAATATCTCCACAAAGCGGAATCATCGAAATCGGCATAGGAAAAGGATACCAACGTCACAAGAAATAAAAATGTTATTTTCATAATCATGGCGCTATAACCACCGGGCATACTTTTGACTTGCTGCTCCGTCCGGAAAGATCGAAAGAGATCAGATAGATACCGGGCGACAGCGGTTTCCCGTTATCATCTTTGCCGTCCCACGAAAGTCCCAGGACGTTTGTTTCAGAATTTTCAATAAGCGATCTTACTTTGTAGCCGGTTTCATCATAAATCTTGACCGTTAGTTTTGTGGCGGGCGGAATCACCACTTCGATTGAGAAGCTATCAAATCCGTTGTTGGCATGAGAGACCACAATCGGGTCGATATTCACTTCGAAAGCGCTCTCCCCTCCGGAAGGTACTATAGAATTCTCCCTTCCCGGGGTGGACCCATCGGGATCGAAACAATCATGCCACCCGGAATTGATATCACCGACATCGGCTCTTTCCATTGACCTGCCGTCGTCTGAGGCAGTCTCCCAGATTACTTCATCCAGAACGATACCCGGGTCATCTTTGATTATAACATTGCCGGAATTGTTGCTTAAGGTCATGGCAACATCCAAAGCCAGAAAATCCTCGGACTCATGATCCCCCCATACTCCTGATGAATCTCCCCAGTATCCCTCAAATGAATCCGAACCGTTTTCAGATTCAAGTTGACGGGCCAGGACCGCGTAGCTTTGAGGTTCTAATAATATTCCGGCGGGAAGATTGTTGGTGTCGGAATCGGCTATAAGCACATACCCGCCGAGATCGATTTCAAAAGCGGATTGATTATAGATCTCGACCCATTCCAATCTCACCCGTCCGGCCGGCTCGTTAGACAAAACCTCGGAAAGAATTATCTGGCCTCGAAGATCGGAGGCCATCATAAAGACAAGAATCAGCGCTCCTAAAACCGGTTTTCCAGAAATACGTATAAAGATCCCAGGTCCTTTGCCAAATCCTCTTTCCACCTGTAGGTCGCCTTTAAAAATAATCTATCGGTTAAAAAAACGCGCTCTTCGACAAAATAATCGAACTCTCCATCAAAATACCAGCGTAATCTGCTCGCAAGAGAAACGCTCCGGGTTACAGGAAAAGATGACATAATATAAAGCCTCGAATCGTCATTGACTATAGATTCGTTTTCGAAACTCAATAACACCCTCGCGTCGATATTATATCTTTTGAAAATCTTTATGCCCGACTCGATTTTGTTTTTATAAAGGTTATTTTTACTGTAAACGGTGTACCGGATAAGGGATGTAATACCGGAGGAAACAAATATCCTGGTCTGAAGGGAATTTGTGTAGTTAATATAATCCACTCGAGGGTTTTTCCAGAATTCCGCCGCGTCTGCGAATTCGAGATTTTTATAAAGCACACGTTTTCTTACGTAAAAGCCTGTTTCTCCTCTTTGCGGCTGCCTGAACGAAATCTCGGAAGGGAAATCGGTGTATGACTGATAGTCGGGATGGGAAAAGCCGGAGGATTGCAGGTTGATGTAGGAATCATCGTAGTACCAGCCCCTTAAGACATAATCCGGTTTTGCCACCTCGATACATGCTCCGGGGCCGGATTCGCCGTAGGCGACTTCCGCTCTGGCGCGGTCTTCTTCCAGATAGACAAATATCGATCCGACACCCAGCGTCTTGCTGCCTGAACCCGACGACAACCTGGTAAATGAGCCCGTAATCCCTATTCGAGTCGAATGCAACCCGGTAGACAATACCGATCCAAAGGTTTTTTTATAAACATCGTTATACTTTTTAACCGAATATAAAATCATGTGATTATTAAGATACTCGGCCTTGATGCCGTTATAGAAACTATTGTCGGGGAAAAGAAACCGATTCAGTCCTCCTTCATCGGATTCAAACGAAACCGGCCGGTAATCGAATCGTCCCAGACTGAGTCCGCAGCCGACATCTACCGGGAAATTTCCCAATATAACCGAATAATTTCCATTTTTTATTTCAAATGACCGTCTCTCCGTCAACACCTTCCTACCGTCATCGTTTCTAAGCTTCAGGTAAACATCTGTTCTTCGCGAATGCGCCGTTGCCAGCAAAAAGCTCTCGTTGCTTTCATTCTGGATTTTGCTGCCAATTCTCAAACGGCCGGACCACCGCGCACCGGTTACTCGCGCATCCGACTTCCCATTTTCGATCCTTTGGGTTTCGACTATCTCGAACACATCCGCCAATTCCACGGGGGATATTCCGAGAGTTGAGGTTATGAATTCCGAGGTGTCTTCGATATCGGCACCTTCGGCGATTTCCCTGAGGAGCTGGTAGCTGTTATAGTCTATATAGCCGTTCAGGTAGTAGTATTCCCAATCCGATTCGGTTTTGATATCCGCCACCCATTGAGCGGATGCCAGTGATGGAAGCAG
>CP070813.1:2653522-2671706 GCA_020344055.1 Candidatus Zixiibacteriota bacterium
GGTTTTAGCTCAGGTGTCGGGTTCGGGAAAAGATCAAACCCGACCTGCAGATATCACGTCCCCCGTTCCTCTAAAAGATCGACGTAGGCTTGCTCGATTAAATCCTGTCTTACAATCCCGAGTTTCTTCATCAGGTCTTCCGCAATTGCCACGCCCGAATCGGTATCTTCACCCTGCCTTAGCACCACTTCGAGTTCGATGAATTTGCCCAGGTCCTCGACCTCGTCAAAATGAATTCTTGTCTGTCCGACCAAATACACAGTTCGTTTTTTGCGAACAACCGCGCGAATGCCGAGACTTTTTGTCAGCGTTTCTTTCAGCGAAGCCGGATCGTCGGTTGCGTGGCGAATGTAACGGCATTCGGCCGGCTCGACGGTATCGGGCCGCTCATACTGGATCAATTCGCCTGTACTGTCACCGAACTCCCTAAGCTTGAGCCTGCCTTCAGGAACACAAAAAAAGGTGTCTTCCTGAAATAGATGCTGAACTTTGCCGCCGCTGAGGTTTTCGGCGATTGACATCTGCCCCTGATAATCCCCGGATTTTGCCTTTATCTCTATGTTACGCGCCATAATGATCCATATCGATATCCGCCGGTCATAATATTATACAAAACGAAAATGATAAACAAAAAAAGGCCGGATCTGGTTGATCCGGCCGCGTCAGCGATATCTATCGATGTCGGTTACGGGCGATCGTTTTCTTTATCCTGCCCACGCTTCTCTTCTTCGAGCTTTTTCTTTCGCTCCTCTTCTCTATTCTCAAAATCATCCTGCGAACGGCGATCGTCAAGCGGTCTATCGAAACGATCGTTCTCGTCTTCGTCATCGGACATTGAGGGAGCTCTTTCGTCTTTCGGCTGTTCGGATTTTCCGCGCTCTTTCGGAGGCTGGAGGACTGATATGGTTTCGGCGTTGAAAACGGGGGCTTCATAGCAGGTGAAATACGGAAGGGCGCTGATGTATCCGGTTACGCGGATATGGTCGCCTTTTTTCAGCAGGATATCCATATCATGCTGCAATACGAATTCATCTTTAGCGGTCGTTTCCAGGAGAAGGCAGCCTTCATTTGTAAAATCGACGATACCTTCAAATGTATTGAAATCACTACTCGCATCGCCAAGCGCCGGCTCTTCCTTTGCGAAACCGTATTCCGCGGTTTTCCCCGAACTGCGCAAATCGGGCTTGCTGATAATCTCATATTTTTCGATTACAAACACCGGGCCTCGACCGCAGAAATATTGAATGTTTTCATCAATATAACCCTCGGCTTTCAGCTTCAGGCCGGCTTCCAAAACCAGACCCTCGGAAGAGTACGGGGTATAGTTATTGCCGTCATCAGCCTGCAGATACCAGCATCCGCCTTCTATGTCTATTCTCTGGACTTTGGCCACGATAACAAAATGCTGCTGTTCGGGCGCTGATTCGTTGGAATCTAATTCCAACCTGGGATCCAATCCTGGCCGGTTAAGAGGGTTGATACCTGTTTCCGATTGAGAATCGGTTCCGGGGCTCAGAACCCGGTTGTCGGTCGAGCATCCGCTAAACATAACCGCGGCCGCCGCGAGTGCGATGATCGTTAGCCTGGTAGCATTCATGGTTTTCCTCCTTAATTTGCTATCCTCTTGATCTTCTTTTTTTTGTTTCCTTTGTTTTCTCATAATCTGACTATACATAGGTCAAATTCCGTGCCATGATAATCAGAGCGGGAAAACATTTTTAATTCATTACCAGGTAATAGGTTGAGTAAAATGCCAATGGCGATAATAATGAAAATGATTTTCATTATCCCACGGGGAGCCGTTGAATTCCACGATTGCTGTCGGAATAACGTGAGCTGTTGAAATCAGATATTTGATTCGTTCGATTAACATCTATGGCTGAAGATTGAGACGTCGGGCTAAAAAAGGATTTCGTCCGCTCATCCGATTCGGGATGCGACCTACGGATTATAAAAAGTATGATAACCGGGCAGGTATAAAAAACGAGCCGGATCTGGTCAGTCCGGCCCGTTCAGGAAATCAGCCCCGCCTTTGGCGGGGTTTTCGGAGGCTATTTCAGCAGCGCCATAAATTCTCGTTTTTCTCTACCAGCTCGCGGTACCCGCAGGAAATGCGGAGGCGTTATTTCCCATCTCGTAGGTCATATGATCGGTCGCGTCAGGCGGTATATTCCCCACCAGAGGTTTCAGAGCGAATGGAGCGGCGCTGTTATCGGGGTCGGGTTCAATGGAGATGACCGCGGCGCCTCCCGCCAGATCGGTCGGGAACGTTAAACCGGCAGGAGCATTAACCAGGAAATCTTCGCCTGGAAACTCAGGTCCATTCTCCGGGCCACTATAGGGAGCCGAATCGTCGCCGACCGTCGCGCTCAGAAATGTCCCCGTAGTTACCGGCGTGCCATCAATGACCGCCCAGCCTTCATATTTCCAACCGTCCGGTAATGTCGGCAGAAACAAACCCTGGGCGGGATTGCCCGAACTGAGATCAAGAAACCAGATCCCGCTGTTTTCATCCGAACTCGGATTATTGGTGGGGGTGGCGAGGATATACGTCCCTGTTGAAGCCGTGAAATCGTCACCCAGCGCCGCGGCGTCGCCAACGCTCAAACTTGCGTTACCCTGGCTGAAATCACCCGCCAGATAATGAGTGCTCGCCGGAGAGGGATCGCTGTCGGGAGAAGGCTCTATGGTGAGAATAAACTTCGTTGCCGCTTGCAGGTCCGTTAGCGGAAGCTCGAAGGTGGAAGCGCTTAAATCACCATTGTCATCTACGGTGAAAACTCCGGTTGACACCGGCGAACCGCCCACCAGAATCCAGCCTTCATAAGCGTAATCTGAGCCCAGATTCTCCAATCCGGTTAAATTCAACGTCAGCATACCGGTTTGAGGTTGATTCGTGGATTCGTCATCCTCACAACCGATAACCAGCGCGAGAATCATAACTAATGGTACAATCATTTGTACTTTTCGCATTTTTCCCCGTCCTTCCCTTTTTCTTTTACACATAATCGTGCGCTGTCTGGTCTACAATTTCTTATTTCAAAAGCAGCATTTTCGCATTTTTGGAATATCCGTTGATTTCAAGCCTGTAGAAATACATGCCGCTGGCTACATTGGATGCGTTCCATTCTACATTGTGCTCGCCCGCCAGCTGCCTTCTATTAACCAGGTTTGTTACTTTTCGTCCGAGATCATCATATATATCTATGGTGACATGCGAGGGCTCGGCCAACCGGTAGCGGATGGTGGTGGTTGCATTGAAGGGATTGGGGTAGTTGCTGACGGTAAAGAACTGGGACGGTGTCGCGACAATGTTGTCATCGTCAACCGATGTCGGGCTGCCGAGAGCGCCGCCCCCGTAAGCGCCCATATCGCTCAGTTCGGTGCCCAGCCCCCACTCGCAGGCGACCAGGCTGTCAGCGTACTCCGGGCTGCCGACGTCGATAAGGGGCGAGTCGAACTGATCGCCGCACATCTGCGCCTGCAGATGATAATCACCGGCTACGGCGTCCCGGAACAGCGGGTCGACATCGAGATTGCCGACACCGGGCCAGGAACCCTGAACATCGGAATAGTATACTGCCGTAAAAGAGTTCGATTCGAAAATCTGGTGACCGTAATCTGCCTGATTGAAATAAACTATGGAATTAACAACAAGGGGGCTCGAGTTCTGGAGATATAAGCCTCCACCGGAATCGTTGGCTACGTTGTAGGCAATAGTATTATTAATCAACTGCGCATCGGCCCCATTGAGATATACTCCGCCTCCATTATCGCCTTCGGCTTCATTGCCGGTGATATGATTATTGGAGACATACGGGTTTGAACTGGAAACGTAAATCCCTCCGCCGTTCGACCTGGTTTGCGGTTCAGCGTTAACCAGGTTATCGCTGATAACGTTGCCGGATATCACGATACCCGACCCGCCGGATACGAAGATTCCGCCGCCGCCGCCGTTTCTTATGGTAAACGAGCCGGAGGGGTGAACGGCGTTGTCCGTAATTACATTATTCATAATCTGAGGATTGGAATTGTTGGCGACGTAGATACCTCCTCCATAAGCGTGTCCGTAATAACCGGCGATATTACCGCTTATTGTGTTTCCGATAATAACGGGACTTGACGCGCTGACATATATCCCGCCGCCGTAATCGGCTGAATAGTTATCCCTTATGATGTTATTTTCGATCAAGGCGTTCGAGCCGTTTAAAACCTCAATCCCGCCTCCGCCATCGCTTCCTGTGGGAGCTTCGCTGTTTTCAATGAGGCAGTTTCTAACGGTAATATCCGAGTTCTCCAGATGTATACCCGAGGTGAGAGCATCGCTGATGTAACAGTATTCCATAACGGATTGATCGGAAGCGTTTATGAAATCGATACCGAGCGTCCTATCCCCCTGGGTAAAGGGCAAGAACTTGATAGAGTCGGTTGCGGTCCCCACGGCATGCAGTACAGCATTATCGAGAACTTCGAACTTATAGTAACTGGTAAACAGGACTGTCACGCCGGGCACAATAGCAAGCGATTCTCCGGCCGGTACGCGGACCGAATCGATCACTATGACCGAATCGGCGGTCCAGACACCGGAAACGTCGCCTGCTACGAAAGTAACATCCGCACCGGCGTAGGGGACCAAAATTACTACTATGGCGGCCACGATAAAGGCCCTTGAAATTGCAGAAAAATTGTTGCTCCTGAACATCTTTACCTCCCAAGTTAATTCTCCGAAAATTCCTAATTCAATCCTTTGAGGTTGCGTTTTTATAATCATTAATCACTTCCTGCAGATTCCGCGATCGACGGCAAACTCAAAGAGGCTTTTCTTGAGCAGTCTGCGACCCCTGAAGATTCGCGATTTTACAGTGCCGATATTGATCCCCAGTATTTCAGATATTTCCTGGTAATTAAACTGCTCGGCGTCCGATAGCAGCACCGGCATACGAAATTGTATGGGAACCGCTTCCAGAGCTTTTATTATATCATCCGAAACGACGGATCGCATATATTCGGTGATGTTCTCCATATCGCGTGCTTCCGACCTGTTGGCGGGACGTTTCACTGGATCATGCGTGTGGGCCGGAAGGAAGTTTTCAACCGCCTCGTAGTTTACTATTGCGGGCGTTTTCTGTGATTTTCTATATCTGGTCCGAAATGTATTGATCATTATGGTCATTATCCAGGCCTTGGCATTGGTGTTTATCCGGTAATTGTCAAAAAATCTATAGGCCTTAAGATAGGTTTCTTGAACAAGATCCTCGGCGTCATCGGGATTGCGCGTTATCCTCAAGGCCAGGTTGTATAGGCGGTCCATAAGAGGAATGAACAATCTTTCGAACCGTTCTTTTTTTTCATGGTCCGCGCCTTCCGGCGGATTAACTGATTGTACCTGGTTATCTTGCCCGGGATCCGAAAAATAATCCCCGGTTTCACCATGGCTTTTTAATACTGACATAACAATTCCTTCTCTCACTTATTATCCGGCAGCACTATCTGGCAGAGTTTTTCCTCTATTATGTGTCTTGGTACCGATCCGATTATATGATCTACGACTTCTCCCTTGTTATAGAAGACCAGAGCCGGGATGTTAATTATGCGGTGCTTTTCAACCAACTTCTCATTGATGTCGATATCTATTATCCCGATCTTCGCACGTCCTTTGAATTCGATGCAAAGGTCCTCCAGGATCGGCGTCATGATATCGCAAGCTCCGGACCATTCGGCTTCGAACACCGCCAGCACCGGCTGTTTACTGTTTATTACCTCCTCCTGGAAATTAACCTCGGTAAAGGTAAGGCAATCTGTCTTTTCTTTCATTTGCTGCTCTTTCACTTGTTGACTTTTCATAGCTTGATATCCATATAGGTCAAACTCTGTGCCAATTCACCGAGACCAATTGCGATTTATATAACTCCAAATGAAATATGATGTTATAGCGTTCCCCCGGGATCTGGAAAACAAGAGTTGGATATCCGGCTCCACGGGACGCCGTGGAACTCCACGAAATTACGTGATTATTGCGGAAATCCGTGGATCCAGAAAGCTATTTTTGACAGATTTTACAATATAAAGGATATTTTTTAGCAGGGAGTTATACTGGCGGAATTATTTCGGCCTTTTTATATCCAGCTTTTTCATGCGGTCGCGAAGGGTACTGGCGGGAATGTCCAGCCGTCTGGCGGCTCCTCTTACGCCATCAATAATCCAGTTACATTCCTTTAATATGGCGAGAATATGGTCTTTCTCTACCTGCTCGAGGCTGCCCGAATAGACCTGTTTTTCATCCCCTCTATTGAGAGAATCGGGGGGAAGATCGTCAACCCGGAGAGTCTCATCATTTGAAAGAATAGTGGCGCGCTCGACCACGTTCTCCAATTCTCTGACGTTACCGGGCCAATCATAGGCCTGTAAATTTTCCATAACCATGGCCGGGATAGTTTCAATCTTTTTGCCTATCTTGGCGCTGTATTTTTTGGTAAAGTATTTTACCAGTAAGGGAATATCATCTTTGCGTTCCCTGAGAGGCGGGATTTTGATAGGGAAGACGTTGAGACGATAATAAAGATCTTCGCGAAAAGAGTTGTTTTTTACATCTTCCTCCAGGTCACGATTCGTCGCCGCTATAACGCGAACGTTGACTTTAATGGTGGACGGATTGCCCAAGCGTTCGAACTCTCCCTCCTGCAAGACCCTCAAAAGCTTTGATTGGAGATCCAGCGGCAGATCGGCGATCTCGTCCAGGAAAATCGTCCCCTTATCGGCCAATTCGAATCTGCCGATTTTGCGGGACAGGGCTCCGGTGAAAGCCCCTTTTTCGTGTCCGAAAAGTTCGCTCTCGATAAGATTTGCCGGCAGCGCGGCGCAGTTTACCTTGACCAGCGGTCTATCTCTCCGGTCGCTGATATTGTGGATGGCGCGTGCCACCAGTTCCTTTCCGGTGCCGGTTTCTCCCAGTATCAGCACGTTGGCGGTGGTGGAGGCCACCTGCTCGACTTTCCGTAGCATACCTTTCAGCTTTTGATTTCGACTGATAATATCATCAAAATTGTGGCCTACCTTGATCTCTTCCTGCAAATATATATTCTCCGCCTGCAGCCTGGATTTAAGCTTCTCGACCTCCTCCAGGGCGTTCCGCAACGCTTCCTCCGCCTGTTTTCGTTCGGTAATGTCCTGCACCGTTCCGATCATCCTTATGGCCCGGCCCCCGCTGTTGAAAGTAACCTCGGCCCGTTCGTTCACCACCCGGATATCCCCTTTTCTCTGAACCACTCGATGCTCGATGTCATACGGCACGTCATCCTGCAGCGCCTCATCGACAGATTTCATCACATATTCCCTGTCGTCCGGATGAACAGATGCCAAAAACGCCTCATAGGTTGCGCCAAACTCCTTGGGGGTCAATCCAAATATCCGGTAAATCTCATCGGACCAAAGAAGCTCATTAGTCTCGATATTCCAGTGCCAGCTCCCCAGGTGGGCCAATCGTTGCGCTTCCGCAAGGTTTGACTCGCTCTTGCGAAGCAGCTGTTCTATTTGTCTACGTTCGATTATATCGTGAACGAAAAAGCATATAAATATATCATCTTCATACTCCAGATAATTGGCATCGATTTCGACCGGGATAGTTGAACCGTCCTTTTTTATCATTTTCGATTCGAAAAGTTTCTTTTTGGACTCCTTCAATTCCGAGAGCAGCTCCATCCAATCATTCTTCTTAAGATCATCGACAATATCGCTGACGGTTAAGGAAATCAATTCATTCTCCTGATAGCCCAGAAACGTACAGGCGGGATTGTTGACCCGGGATACGCTCCCATCGGGACTAATCCAGAAAATTACAAAAGCCCCCTGTTCCACCGTGGAATGGCAGAATTTAGTCATAAACTCTTTATCTTTTTCAAAATCCATTAGTTAATATATTCCGTACAGGTTAATTTAAATCGAATCCTCAATATTTTAGTTCCGCATCCACAACTTAAAATATGGAAATCGAACATAACTTTATTAGTATAGTCCATTATATATTTTTTCGCAAGGGGAATCTGCACAGGAAATAGCGGCCAGAGTATCGGATTTCTCCTCCCCGATTATTATTCGGGGATTCGGAACCCGATCTACGGCTATTGATCCCCTCATTCCCGTTGACTTAAGGGTCGGGTTTGCCTAAAATAGGGTCCATGAAACTCTGCACGCCCAAGCAGATGCAGAATATCGACCGCCGGGCCATCGACGATCTCCGCATACCCGGCCTGGAGTTGATGGAAAATGCCGGCAGTTCGGTGGTGGAGGCTATCCTGGAGCAGTTCGGCGATCCTTCGGGGAAGGCGGTGACAATCATATGCGGCAAGGGGAACAATGGCGGCGACGGTTTCGTGGTGGCAAGGAAGCTCTACGAGCAGAACGCCATAATCGAGCTTGGCCTGATCGGCGAAAGAGAGGCTGTCAAGGGTGAGGCCCGCGCCAACCTGATACGCGCCGAGGAGATGGGGCTTAACACACGGCAAATCAAGGGCGCCGATGACTTCGATATCAAGGATTCGACCTCGCTGATCGTCGATGCCATCTTCGGGACCGGCTTCTCCGGCGATATCGCGGAGCCGTACGCGGGGATAATACGAAAGATCAACCAGCATCCGGCCTTCGTGGTGGCGGTGGACGCTCCCAGCGGTTTGGACGGGGCTACCGGCGAGGTCTCCGATCCCACCGTCATGGCTGACATAACGGTGACGTTCGGGCTCCCCAAGTACGGGCAGGCGGTTTATCCCGGCAAGAAGTATTGCGGTTACCTCATGACTGCCGATATCGGTTTCCCGGAGGAGGTAATCGAGGAGGCCGAGATCGAACTGTTTCACCTGATGGAGGATGAGGCCGCCGAGCTTCTGCCCCATCGCGCGCCCGACATGCACAAGGGAGATTTCGGCAAGCTGTTCGTGCTGGCGGGATCGACCGGCATGACCGGCGCCGCGGCCATGACCGCCGAGGCGGGGCTCCGTTCCGGCACCGGGCTGGTGATCCTAGGATGCCCCTCGGGTTTGAACGACATCCTCGAAACCAAACTCACCGAGGTGATTACCAAACCTCTACCGGAGGTGCGTAAGAGGCGCTGTTTCGCCCTGCGAGGATTGGGGGAGGTCCGCGAGATGGTGAACTGGGCGGACGCCATCGCGGTGGGGCCGGGTATAGGCACCTATCACGAGACCCGCGACCTGATATTCCGATTGTTGACTAAACTCGACAAACCGGCGGTATTCGACGCCGACGCCTTGAATATACTGGCCAAAAATATGGATGTTCTCCGTGACCACTCCGCGCCGTTGGTGATATCGCCCCATCCAGGGGAGATGTCGCGGCTGACCGGAAAGAGTATCGAGCAGATAGAAAGTAACCGCATCGACATCGCCCTGGAGTTCGCCGCCGAGTTCAACCTGGTCTGCATCTTGAAGGGGGCGCCGTCGGTGATTGCGGCGCCATCGGGGCAGGCCTGGATCAACTCCACCGGCAACGACGGCATGGCCACCGCCGGTTCCGGCGACGTGCTCACCGGCCTGATCGGCGGGTTTTTGGCGCAGGGGCTGATGGATATCGACGCCGCGGTGCTGGGATGTTATATCCACGGCTACGCCGGCGACCTGGCGGCCGAGATGCTGGGCCCGCGCGGCATGATCGCCGGCGATATCCTGGAGATGGTCCCCGAGGCGCTGGCCCGGCTGGAGGAGGGGTAGGGGGCAACCCGGGAGGCAATTAATAATGAATAATAAGCGTCTTATAAGATTTCTCCTTCTTTTTTCATTGGCGAGTCTCGCTTGCGGCGGCGGCTTTTATTTAAATAAAAATTATACTCTCGAACAGCCCGATAATTACACTCTGGCAATAATGCCCTTATATGGAGATACCACTGGTTTTACGGATTCCGTATTTTCTTTGACCTTTACATTAGATGCGCCTGCGGAAGAAAAACTTTTACCGCCAAACGAGATCAGGTTTCGTTTATTTCTCAATGAAGAATTTAATGGGATCTATAAAAAGATAGTAATATACGATCATTCAAAGGAGGAAAAAAAATCAGGCCCTAATTTAAAAAATTGTCTAAATAATGATGAAATAATCGTGTTCCAAGAGGGTGTAGACAACGCAAACATCATAATTGTACCCATTGAATTGAACGTGGGACATTTCTTGAATTATACAACCGGTAATTTCAGATGCAGATTATACGACTTGAATAACGGCGACCTTATCTACGATAAATCCAACGACCTTAACGTAAATCTTGGAGGCGAGCAGGGGCGGCGTCACCTGGTTCTGGCAATGTTTTCAATCGCTTACTCGGATTATAACAAGTATTTTCTGGATAAACAGATATATCGATTAGAAGATTAGGTGGCAATGTTAATTGTGCTTGGCAGACGTCCTCGTCCGTCAACAACGAGTGTCGGTAGACGAGCTACCGACCTACAAAAATACAACATGTCGTGGCAGGTCTCCGTACCTGCCACCCACAGCGGTCAAGTACGGAGACTTGACCGCACCGAGACCATAAAAAAACCGCGGCTATTAGGAGAAATGAAATTATTCCTTACAAATAATAGTCTCGACTTTGTAGTCGAGGTAATTGCAAAATAGGATCGTTTAAGTATGCGGTCGGGTCACCCGACCCGACCGCCATTCAAAAAACTACAAGCGTCAGGTGAGGTCACCTGACGCCACACTTTTAGAAAGGATAACTAAATGCCCCCACAACTCGCGGTCGTATCCCTCTGGGCGGAGAATGTTCCCGAGACCGCAAAGTTCTACCGCGACGCTATAGGTCTGGAGATGATACATGAGCACACCGCCGAGCGGGTGCATTTCCGGCTGGGAGAACATCGTTACCTGGTGCTTCTCAAGGGCAAGCCCCATCCCGCCACCGATACCGCGATAGAGCATTTCCCCGTGGTAGCATTCCATGTGGACGATCTGGAAAAGGCGGTCGAAAGGTTAAACGCTCACGCCGTCGAAACGCTCGAGGGTATCAAAGAAGACAGCTGGTCGCGCTGGGTGATGCTATACGATCCCGCGGGCAACCTCATAGAGCTTGCGGTGTTTACCAGATCGTTGTAGGTTATTCGTTTCGGGAATCATAGTTCCCGAAACACGTGAATCTGTGATTGTCATTCCCGCGAAAGCGGGAATCCAGATTTTGGCCAATTCCTGGATTCCCGATAAGAGATTTCGGGAATGACAAATAGGGGCCATTAGGCCGAATCCCCAGGATTTGAAGCTTGGAATAAAGGAGCGGCAATGAAAGACCTCAAAACCAAAATAGAACAACTGGCGACGAAATATACCCCCGCCATGATCGAGATGCGCAGGACGTTGCACCGGAATCCCGAGATTGCGCACGAGGAGTCGAATACGCAGAAGATGATCGCCCTCAAGCTGAAGCAGGCCGGTTGCATGGTGAAGACCAATGTCTGGGAAAACGCCGTTGTGGGCCTGTTGAAGGGTCACGGCAAGGGGAGGACGATCGGAATTCGCTCCGATATGGACGCCTTACCGGTAACCGAGAAGACCGGCTACAAATTCGCGTCGAAAAATCCCGGCAAGATGCACGCCTGCGGCCACGACGCCCATATGTCTATTGTCTGGGGAGTAGCCAGGATACTCAGCGAGATACGGAGCGAATTACGGGGTAACGTCAAATTCATATACCAGCCATCCGAGGAGCTTCCGCCCGGCGGCTCGAAATTCCTGATCGAGAAGGGGGTCCTGGAAAAGCCGAAGGTCGATATGATGTTCGGCGTGCATGTCGATCCCGGCATACCGGTGGGCAAGGCCGGCTTTTACGATGGTCCCATGATGGCGGAGCCGGACGATTTCACCATCGAGATTATCGGCAAGTCGGGTCACGCCGCCCGGCCGCATGAGACGGTGGACGCGGTGATGGTGGCGGCCAACGTGGTAACGGCGTTGCAGAATATATCATCGCGGCAGGTGGACCCGGTAAACCCGGTGGTGCTGACCATCGGAACCGTAAACGGCGGTGTTGCCACCAATGTTATCGCGGAAAACGTGGTCATGCAGGGCACGGTACGCACGCTGGAGAAAAAGCTCAATAAAATCATCAAATCGATGATCGAGAAGATTATCGCCGGGGTATGCAGAACCTACGGCGCAACCTATAAGTTCGACTTCATTAAAGGATATCCCAACCTGGTCAACGATAAGAGGGTAAATGATATCCTCCGCCGGGCGGCGGCCGATCTTTACGGCAAAAAGGCGGTTTACGAGATCCCCGACCCGGTTCTGGGCGGCGAGGATTTCGCCCACTACGCCGAGAAGTTGCCGTCGGCAATGTTCCGGCTGGGAATCGGCAACAGGCGTATCGGCGCCGACAAACCCTGGCATCACCCGCAGTTCAAGCTCGACGAGAAGGCGATACCGTTCGCGGCGGCGCTGCTGGCGTACGGGGTGGTGCTGGCGATGGGGTGAGAGATCTCTCTTTTCGTCATCGCGAGGAGGTGAGTGCAGCGAGCCGATGACGCGATCTCAATTATATATAAAAACTGATTGTTTTATCAGACATCCGTTATGGCGCCGTAGCGGAAGTCGCGTTTGACGGCGATAGCGATATTGGAGAGATGGTCGCCGATCTTCTCCAGATTCTGAATGTAATCGAGGAATAAAATACCCATGGTCGGCCTGGTGATGCCGGAATTCATCCTATCGAGATTATCCTGCCTCGCCGCTATATGCAGGTCGTTTACCTTCTGCTCCATCACCAAGACGGCGGTGGCCGATTCCCGATCGATATTCAATAAAGCGTTATTGGTAAAGGTAAGCATCTCGCTGATATATTCATACATCTCTTTCAGCTGGGATTTGCCTTCCGCGGAGAATTGCAGTTTTTCGTCCAGAACCCGCTCCGTCAGTTCCCCCAGGTTTTCAGCATGATCGCCGATCTTCTCGATATCGTTGATGCTATGAAGCCATACCGGTATCTCATCGGCGATCTCGCGCGGTAGATGCCGTCTGGAAAGATCTACCATATATCTGGTTATCTCACGCTGAAGGTCATCGATGGCGTCCTCCATCTCAGGAACGAGTTCCAGCTGTTTGTTATTGCGCTCAAAAAGGCCTTCCATGGCAATCTTCACAGCCTTGTCGGCCATTTCGGCCATTCGTACGACCTCCTTCTGGGCCTGGGTCAGGGCAAAATGGGGGGCGAAATGCTGCGAGGTCAGCTGCTTCCTGTCGAGATATTTCAGTCGTCCCTCAATTACCATACCTTTTTTCGCCGGCGTAATTTTTACAACAAATTTTTCCAGATAACCGGTAAACGGCAGGAAAATCAGCGTGTTAACGACATTGAAAACCGTATGAGCAACAGCTATATGAACCATAATTGTAGTAGGGGTTATCTGCCCGGGTACTATCCATTCTATCAATCTGGGGTAATGCCCGAGCCAGACAAATGGAAGTATGTATATCACACCGAAGATGTTAAAGCCTGTATGAGCATTGGCCGTGCGCCGGGCGTTGGGACTGGTTTTTAAAGAGGCCAATTGAGCCGTTAGGGTTGTCCCGATATTGTCTCCCAAAATAAGCGGAATGGCTGATTGGAAATCGAGCAGCCCCTGAAACGCCATTACCTGGATTACCGCCACCGTAACGGAGGAGCTCTGCAGAATCATCGTGGCGGCCGCTCCGACAAAAATTCCGAGTATAGGATTGCGCCCGAAATTGACGAACATATCTTTAATAAAAACGCTTTCTTTAAGCGGACCGAAACTCTCTTTCAATACGGCCAGCCCGAGAAAAATCAATCCAAATCCTAAAAGAGCGGTACCCCAGTTTTTCACGGAGCGACGTTTGCCTATAAAGGTCATTAAAAAACCGACTCCTATAGCAGGATAGGCGTATTGCGATATCTTAAATACCGCCAACGCGGAAACCAGCCAGGCCGTAATAGTAGTGCCTATATTCGCCCCTATAACCACACCGATAGCCTGCGTCAGGCTCATAAATCCTGAATTGACCAGTCCCACCGCCATGACCGTCATCGCGGAAGACGACTGTATTAGCGCTGTAAATCCCGCCCCTACCAGGACCGCCATTACGCGGTTCCTTGTAAGAACGCTGAGGACCCTTTTCAGTTTTTCTCCGGAGATTCTCTTCAGGCCATCGGACATGAGCTTCATGCCATAGAGGAATATCCCCAATCCGCCAATTGTCCCGAATATAACTTCCTTAAACATATCTCAAATATTTAACAGAGGATCCAATCGTTATCAAACAGGCGGCCGTTACCCTGAGCAACTATCAAACCGACCCGCTATATATGAATAATAACTATTCATGTCAATGTCGATTTTGGGTTATTCTGAATCCTAAAAAAGAGCGCTTCGACTGCCATTGTTTTCTTTAAGTACATATCTTTTATAAAGAAAGATACAAATCTCTTGAAAAGGGAATCAAATATTATTATAATCGATTTTCATAATTTTCGGGGAATAAGAGATTGCCAATAAAGGAGTAGCCATGCCGGCAAAGAAAACGAGTAAAAAGGCCAAGAAATCGGTTAAAAAGAAGGCGCCGTCCAAAAAGAAGCCAGGGAAAAAGGCTTCATCTGGCAAGAAAACCGTAAAAAAAGCCAAAAAGGAAAAAAAGAAATCTGATAAGGCTAAAAAGGTTACGACCACAAAAAAGGAAATTAAGCCCGAAGTCGAAATCAAGGGCAAATATATCTATTATTTCGGCGACGGCATAGCCGAAGGCCGTGGAAATATGAAGGATCTACTGGGAGGAAAGGGCGCTGGACTGGCGGAGATGACCAATACCGGCGTACCGGTGCCCCCGGGATTTACAATCACCACGGATGTCTGCAAGCTTTTCTACGAAAACAACATGGAGTTACCGAAATCTTTTGAGGAGGAAATGAGGAAATATATTGCCAAGCTTGAAAAATCAGCCGGGATGGGGTTTGGCAATAAAAATAATCCTCTTCTGGTTTCGGTGCGGTCCGGAGCGAAATTCTCCATGCCTGGCATGATGGATACAGTACTGAACCTCGGCCTGAATGATGAGACGTTGCAGGGCCTGATAAAGAAAACGGATAACGAACGGTTCGCCTACGATTCATACAGGCGGTTCGTTCAGATGTTTGGCAATGTAGTGCTGGGGATAGACAAATCCGAATTTGAGGAGATTCTGGAAAAGAGAAAAAAGAAACAGCGTATCGCTATGGACACAGAGCTGACGGTGGACGACCTGAAATATATCATAAAAAAATTCAAAGCTCTGATACTGGAAAAAACCGGCGAGGAGTTCCCGCAGGATCCTTTGAATCAACTGGTAGCCGCCAGAGACGCGGTATTCAAGTCCTGGAATAATCCCAGGGCTATCACCTACAGGCATCTCAACGATATTCCCTCGGGGCTGGGGACGGCGGTTAACATCCAGACCATGGTTTTTGGCAATATGGGGGACAACTCCGCTACCGGCGTCGGTTTCACGCGAAACCCGTCGACGGGCGGGAAGGAGTTTTACGGCGAGTATCTCAGCAACGCCCAGGGCGAGGATGTTGTCGCCGGAATAAGGACTCCCCGGCATATATCAAATCTCGCCAAAGAGATGCCCAGGGTTCACAAGCAGTTAAAAGATATCACCACCAAACTGGAAAAGCATTACAGAGACGTTCAGGATTTCGAATTCACTATCCAGGAGGGTAGATTATACCTGCTCCAGACTCGAACCGGGAAAAGGACAACGGCTGCGGCGGTAAAGATAGCGGTGGACATGGTAAAAGAAGGGTTAATCGACAAGGGGGAGGCGCTTTTAAGAGTTGAGCCGGAACATCTCGAACATCTTCTTCATCCCGCTATCGATCCGTCGGCTGCGGTCAATGTAATCGCCAAAGGTCTGGCGGCATCGCCGGGCGCCGCCAGCGGCCAGGCGGTTTTCACCGCCGATGATGCCGTCCGTTTTTCCGATGCCGGCAACGACGTTATACTCGTAAGACAGGAAACGAATCCGGATGATATTCACGGGATGAACGCGGCCAGGGGCATTCTGACCGCCCGCGGCGGAATGACCTCACACGCCGCCGTAGTGGCCAGGGGAATGGGAAAATGCTGTGTCGCCGGCGCCGAGGATATCAGGGTCTACGGAGTCGACAAGAAGATGATCGTCGGCGGCGCGGTAATCAAGGAGGGAGATTACATTACCCTGAACGGCACCACCGGCGAGGTAATGCTGGGCCAGGTTCCCACCATCGCCCCGCAACTTTCCGGAGAGTTCGCCACTTTCATGAAATGGGCTGATGAAATAAGAAGACTCAGGATTCGCACCAACGCCGATACCCCCGACGATGCGAGACAGGCGGTCGCGTTCGGCGCCGAGGGGATCGGATTATGCCGGACCGAACATATGTTTTTCGCCCCGGACAGAATCCCCATTGTACAGGAGATGATTCTGGCTACCGACGAGATAGCGCGCCGCGAAGCCCTGGACAAGCTGCTGCCTTTCCAGAAAAACGATTTCAAGGCGATTTTCGTAGCCATGGACGGGAGACCGGTCACCATAAGAACAATAGACCCGCCGCTTCATGAATTTTTACCCGATAAGAACGAGACTTTAAAGGAGCTCGAGGGGTTGAGAGAGCGCAAAGCCTGGGAAGATGAGATCGCCGAAAAAGAGAAAGTCCTGCAAAGAATAGATGAGCTCCATGAGTTCAATCCCATGCTCGGTCATCGCGGCTGCAGGCTTGGTATCACATACCCCGAGATAACGGAAATGCAGGCCCGGGCTATTTTTACGGCCGCCTGCGAGGTGGCCAGAGGCCGCAAGGCCAAAGCCCCGGTGGTCGAGGTTATGATTCCCCTGGTGGGAATAGTCGATGAATTAAAAAACCAGCGCGAAATAATCGACCGCGTGGCCGAAGAGGTGATGAAAAAACACAAAGTGGAAATACAGTATCTTGTGGGCACCATGATAGAGGTCCCTCGCGGCGCCATAACCGCCGATGAGATAGCCGGGGTGGCCGAATTTTTCAGTTTCGGCACCAACGATCTCACCCAGATGACGTTCGGATATTCGCGCGATGACGCCGCAAAGTTTTTGAAGGTATATATCAACAAGGAGATCTTAACCAAAGATCCCTTTGTTACCCTGGATACCAGCGGCGTGGGCGACTTGATCCGCATCGCCGTGACCAAAGGCAGAAAAATTCGTCATGACATAAAGCTCGGTATCTGCGGAGAGCATGGCGGCGATCCCGATTCCATCCGCTTCTGCCATGAAGTCGATCTGGATTACGTTTCCGCCTCGCCTTTCAGGATACCCATAGCGAGGCTGGCGGCCGCGCAGGCGGTCCTTGGAGAGACCGAATACACGCAGAAATAACGTGAACTGATTTTACCGGCATATTATATAACGCAGCCGCCCGCAATATAATATATTTTAACGTATATTGCCGGAACTATAACCAACGGCGCTCCGATATTTTCGACGCAATTACAATTTAGTTGTTGACAAACCTTTTTCTATTTTTGTAATGTGTTTACGGGAGTCGTCAGTATTGAACTGTTGATACAATATCTCAATGAAATTTTAAGAGCAACACGCTTGAGGCTTGAGAATCGATATTTAAAGGAAGGGGTTTATGGCGAAAAGTTACAGTGAACTGGCAAAACAGGCTGAAAAATCTGTAACTGGTATCAGGGATAAGGAGCTTCGCAAAGAGGCATTCAGGATACTGTTGTTACAACTCACGGCCGGTTCGGGAGCGGTTGCCGCCGTTCCGGCGATGAGGAAAAAGGCCAAAAAGAAAGCCGTCAAGAAGAAAGCGGCCAGGAGGAAGGCCGTCAAGAAAAAGGCGAAGAAGAAAGTAGCGAAAAAGAAGGTTGTTAAGAAAAAAGCGGTCAAGAAGAAAGCCGTCAGGAGGCCGGGAAGAGCCGGCGGCGGCGTGGTAACAACCAACCTGAACAAGCTGATCGCGTCCGGTTATTTCCGGGTTCCGCGGGATGCCGCCGCGGTCTTCAAAGAATTCAGAAAACGCCGCGTCAGCATCCTCCCGTCACAGCTGCGCATGGAACTGCTTCGCTTCGCCCGAAGCCGCAGACTGAAACGCAAGGTCAAGATGAAGGGCAAAAAGGTCACCTACCTCTACAGCAAGTAAGGCCTGCAAGGCCCCGCCGGATCCGGCGGG
>CP070813.1:2671806-2689783 GCA_020344055.1 Candidatus Zixiibacteriota bacterium
CTTCTGGAGATGGTGGAGAAACGAAACGAGGAAAAAAGGAGTTATCTAAGAATTAAGATGAAGCCCGATCTAAGCGAAGAGGATCTTGAACGGGTAGTAAACGATTTTGAGCGCCAGTATGATTCTAAAAGCAGTAAAGATGAGGATGGCGGAGGAGAATTGAATCGGTTGAAAGATCAGGATTAGAATATGAATCTAAAATCTTCCATCGCCGAATCGGTTAAATATATCCGAAGTCAGACAGACCATAACGCTCCCGTAGGAATTATCCTCGGAACCGGGCTCATGGTCCTGGCTGAAGAGATGACCGTTGACCACGAAATTCCCTATGACAAGATCCCGAATTTTCCCATCAGCACCGTGGAATCTCACTCGGGGAAGCTTCTGTTCGGCAGTCTCGGCGGAAAGGACGTGGTGGCGATGCAGGGCAGATTTCATTATTATGAGGGGTATAATCTGAAACAGGTCACCTTTCCGGTTAGAGTTCTTAAGGAGTTGGGGGTCGAGATCCTCATCGTCTCCAACGCCGCCGGAGGCGTCAATCCCCAGTATCGGACCGGCGATCTGGTAATGATAACCGATCATATTAATTTCCAGGGAGAGAACCCTCTTATAGGCGCGAATAGTAAAGACCTCGGTCCCAGGTTTCCCGATATGTATAACTGTTACGACAGGGAACTGCGCGATCTCGCCGAAAAGACCGCCCTCGATGAGAAAATTCCGCTGCAGAAAGGGGTTTATGTGAGCGTGACCGGGCCCAATCTGGAGACCGCCGCCGAGTACAGGATGGTGAGAATTCTGGGCGGCGATCTGGTGGGGATGTCCACGGTTCCGGAGGTCATTGTAGCCCGTCACCAGGGAACAAGGGTGCTGGGATTTTCTATTGTAACGGATATGGGACTACCCGACGCGCACGGGCCGTGCACGATCGAGAGCGTGCTGGCGGCGGCCGCGGAGGCGGAGCCGAAACTAACTAAACTCGTCAAGAAGACTATCGAGAGGATGAAAATTTAGTGTCATGAGCGAAAGATACCCACAGGTAAAAGGCGATTTCAATTTCGCGGAAAAAGAAGCGGAGATCTCCAGGTTCTGGGAAGAGAATTCCATTTTTGAAAAATCGATGGAGATACGAAAATCGTCGCCCCGTTTCATTTTCTATGAGGGACCTCCCACCGCCAACGGGCTTCCGCACACCGGGCACGCGTTATCCCGTACGATTAAGGACGCTGTCTGCCGCTACAAAACCATGAGGGGCTTTCTGGTGGAACGGATGGCCGGCTGGGATACCCACGGGTTACCGGTAGAGCTGGAGGTCGAGGGTGAGCTCGGCATAAAAACAAAAGACGAGATTGAGAAATTCGGTATCGCGGAGTTTAATGCGAAATGTAGAAAATCGGTGTTCAGATATAAATCCGAGTGGGATACCTTTACCCGCAAGCTCGGATACTGGATAGACCTTGCCAATCCTTATATCACCTGCGAGAATGAATATATCGAAACCGTATGGTGGAATCTGGGGCAGTTCTGGAACAGGAATCTTTTGTATAAGGGATACAAGATTCTTCCCTGGTGCCCGCGCTGCCAGACGGCCCTGTCGTCACACGAGGTCGCGCAGGGGTACGAAGAGGTTACCGATCCCTCGATTTTCGTTACCATGAAGCTGGCGGAAAGCGACGACACCTATTTCCTGGTCTGGACCACCACGCCCTGGACCCTGATTTCCAACGTCGCCCTGGCGCTGAACCCCAATGAGAATTACGTTACCATCAAACATGGCGGTAGGAAACTGATTCTGGCCGAGAAGAGGCTTTCGGTTATCGAAGGCGAATACGAGGTGTTGGAAAGCAAGTCCGGTTCGGATTATTACGGGGTGAAATATGAACCCCTCTTCGATTTTCTGCCGGTCGATAAAGGACATTACGCCCTGAATGCCGATTTTGTCTCCATGGATGAGGGGACAGGTATAGTCCATATAGCGCCGGCGTTCGGCGCCGACGATTACGACGTCAGCCTGAAAGAGGGGATTTCGGTTGTCCAGGGAGTCGATATAAAAGGCGATCTGGTTCCCGGAGTCACCAAATGGGCCGGCAGGTTTGTAAAGGACGCCGATCCCGAGATTATCGAGGACCTGAAAGCCAGGGGGCTTCTATACAATTCCGCGGGATATACCCACAACTATCCATTCTGCTGGAGATGTAATTCGCCGCTACTTTATTACGCCCGCTCGTCATGGTTTATCAAGACCACCGAATTTAAGGATGAGATGATAAAAGCCAATAAGGAAATCAAATGGTATCCGGAAGAGGTTGGTCAGGGCAGGCTGGGCGAATGGCTGGAGAACAATGTCGATTGGGCGTTGTCGCGCGAACGTTACTGGGGAACTCCTCTACCGGTATGGATATGTGAAAACTGCGGGAAACAACATTGTATCGGCTCTATTGAGGAATTGAAGAAAATGGCGCTGGAGATGCCCGAAGATCTCGATCTACACAGGCCGTTTGTCGACAAGATATTTTTAAAATGCCCCGAATGCGGCGGAAAAATGAAGAGAACCTCTGAGGTTATCGATGCCTGGTTCGATTCCGGCTCCATGCCCTACGGTCAGGTTCATTATCCTTTCGAAAACAAGGATGAATTCGAAGAGAAGTATTTCCCCGCGGCGTTTATAGCCGAAGGCCTGGATCAGACCCGGGGATGGTTTTATACGCTTCTGGCGATCTCGGTTTTTATCTCCGGGAGATCATGTTACCAGAGCTGTGTCGTGAACAACCTTGTGCTGGACGGCGAGGGACGGAAGATGTCCAAAAGCCTCGGAAATTATGTCAATCCCCTGGAGGTAATTAACGAGTACGGCGCCGACGCTCTCAGGTGGTATCTGATAGGTTCATCGCAGGTATGGTTGCCAAAAAGATTTGATAAAGACGCTCCGGTGGAGGTTTTAAGACGTTTCTTTTCCACTTTTCAAAATACCTATTCGTTTTTCGCCCTGTATGCCAATATTGATAATTTCGAACCGGACATGAACTTAGGCTATGAGAACAGACCGCTTATCGATCGCTGGGTGTTATCAAGGCTCAACAGCGTGATCGAGGCAACCATTGCTGAATATGAAAATAACGATCTTACAAAGGTTTCTCGTTATATCGGCGATTTCGTCGTTGACAATCTTTCCAACTGGTATGTGCGCCGGAGCCGCCGGAGGTTCTGGGGTTCGCAGGAATCCGAAGATAAAAAATCGGCGTACCAGACGCTTTACGAGTGCCTTTTGACCTCGTGCAAATTGATCGCTCCTCTGGCTCCATTTATATCCGACGATATTTATAGAAGGCTAATCGGGTCCCGGGAGGATAATCCCGAGTCCGTGCACCTTTGCGGTTTTCCGGTCGTCTCGGAAAAGCTTATTGATAAAACCGTTGAAGAGGAGATGGACCTCGCGAGAAGAGTAGTGGAGTTGGGGAGAGCGGGCAGAAAAGAATCGCAGACCAGGACAAGACAGCCTCTAAAAAGGCTTATCGTACTGGGATTGAAAAAGAAAGAGCAGGAAATGCTGCGGAATATGGAAGATATTGTCCTGGAAGAGATTAATGTTAAAAGCCTGGAGTTTGACCATAAAGAATCGTCATATTTCAGCTACCGGGCGGAGCCGGATTTCAAGAAAATCGGTCCCCGGTTCGGTGGAAAAGCAAAAGCAATAGCGGAAGCGATCAAAGCGCTTCCCAGCGAAAAGGTGGCTGAGTTAAGCGCTGCGGGAACGATGCGGGTAGAGCTGGATTCGAGCGGCGTCAACGTTAAGAGCGAAGATGTAAAGGTAAGAATCGATTCCCGGGAGGGATTCTCGGTTATGGCCGACGGTTACATCAAGGTTGCGCTGGATTTACATCTGGATGACGACCTTCTTGCCGAAGGCAACGCGCGCGAATTGGTAAACAAGGTTCAGAATTTAAGAAAATCAGCCGGTCTTATGGTTACGGATCGCGTCGTTTTAGGCATTTCGGAAAACGCTGAATCCAAACGTGCTCTATCCCGGTTCTCCGACTATATCAAAAGCGAGACTCTGGCGGATAACCTTTCAGACAATACCGACTTACGAAATTCAACGGAATTCAATCTCAACGGCGTTAAAACAATTGTTGCGCTCGAAAAGATAAAATAGTATATACCGGCCGGAGGATTTCCGGATGAACAAGAAAGACACGGCCAAATTCGAGAAGCTCCTGCTTGAAAAGCGGCGTCAGCTCATTGAGGAGATCGGATTTCTAAAAAAAGCCGCCATGGACAATACCATCAAGGATATCACCGGCGATCTCTCTTCCTATTCGTATCATATGGCAGACATGGGCACGGACGCCATGGAGAGGGAGAAATCCTTCTATTTTGCCTCCAAATCGGGCAGGTTGCTGTATCATATCGATGAAGCGCTGAGGAGATTGAGAAACAACACCTACGGGAAATGTGTCGAATGCGGAGAAGATATTAATCGTGAGCGTCTAAAAGCGGTTCCGCACGCCCGAATGTGCATTAAATGCAAGGAGTTGGAAGAAGAGAGAAAACGTAGGAGTTAAAAGACTCGGATAATGCGTACCGGAAGACTCCTTCTCTATTTTTTAATCGCCGCCTTCGTAACCTTACTGGACCAGGCTTCAAAATCGCTTATACAGATATTATTGTTTGAAGGCGAAAAGGTTTCCGTACTGGGAGATCTTTTATATTTCAGGCTGGTTTATAATATCGGTGGAGCCATGGGTACCAGTATCGGCCCTTCGTGGGTTTATCTGATTTTGACTGTGGTGGCTCTGGTAATAATCATACGATATTTAATCATGACGCCGGGGGCCCGCTGGCATGCCAAGACCGCGCTGGCGATGATACTGGGGGGCGCCGTGGGAAACCTGATAGACAGGGTAATTTACGGGAAGGTTATCGATTTTATAGACATGGATTTTCCCGATATACCTTTCCTGAATATCCATCGGTGGTTTACATATAATGTCGCCGATGCCGCCATTACCATAGGGCTGTTCATATTCATTGTCGGCGTCCTGTTTAAGAAAAAGGATAAACCGGGCTTATCGGAGGAACCGCAATCCTCCGGATTGTTAGAAGAAAACGGTGACAGGACATATCCTTAAGCTCTCGGTCCCTGCGGATTATGAAGGAGAACGTCTCGATATTTTCTGCTCCCGCAAAATCGCGGACCGAACGCGGAGTTATTTCACCAAACTGGCATCCTCCGGTCATATCAGCGTCGATGGAAAACCGGCCAAGGCTTCGTTAAGAATAAAACGAGGCATGCTGGTGGAGATAGAGCTTGCCAGCCCCCCGCCCATCGAAGCCGCACCCGAGGATATCCCTCTCGATGTTGTTTATGAGGATAAGAGGATCATAGTAATCAACAAGGCCGCCGGTATGGTGGTTCATCCGGCCGCCGGCAACTATGAAGGAACCCTTGTAAACGCCTTGCTGCATCATTTCGGAGAGGAAAAATCAGGTAGTATCGATCCCATTCGATTGGGGCTTATCCACAGGCTCGATAAAGACACCTCAGGCCTTCTGGTCGTGGCGAAAGATGAACAGGCCCTGGCATATCTTCAAAAAAATCTCAAGGAACGGAATATTAAAAGAGTCTATAAGGCTTTGGTATGGGGCAACATCGATCCGGACAAAGGCACCATAGATCTGCCGATCGGGAGGTCGGAAAGGGATCGCAAGAAGATGCAGGTGAATCCTCGTCACGGACGCGATGCCGTAACTCATTACGAAGTTATCGAAAGCTTCAAAGGATGCGATTTAATTTCAGTCCGTCTGGAGACCGGCAGGACACATCAGATCAGGGTCCATCTTTCCTACTACGGGCATCCCCTTGTCGGCGATCCCAACTATAACGGACGTACCGGCTACCTGAAGCGTCTGGGGAAAAATGAGCTTACCAGGTTATCGCCTCTTATGGGCATTATGGAAAGACAGGCCCTGCACGCCGCCGAGCTGACCCTGCCCCATCCCGATAGCCGGGAACAGACCAGATTCCAGAGCGAACTTCCCGACGATATGGTCAGGGCCATTTCGTTTCTTCGGAAATCGAAATGAAATCGAAGTCATCAAGGAAAAATCTTTTTCTATGGTTAATAATCGGACTGGGGTTTGCTCTTCGCCTGGCTAATGTATTGGCCATCGGAGACGATTTCTACGCCAATTTCCTTTCCGACGCTTCGACCTACAGGGTCTGGGCTTCAAAGATTACGGCGGGAGCATCTTATCTGGGGCCGGCTTTTCCCATGGGGCCGCTATATCCTTATTTTCTGGCCCTGTGCCTGAGTATCGGGTTCAGCTTTTACTTGGTGCTTTTCCTGCAGGCTGTTTTCGGCGCCATTGTGGTGCTTAATATATATATAATAACGAAACGAATTTTCGATAAAGACGCCGGATTAATTGCGGCCTTTATGGCGGCGGTTTACGGACCTTTCGTTCTGTACGACGGTTTGCTGCTTTCCGAAAGCCCGCAACTTCTATTGATAAGCTCTGCGTTGTTATTGATAATTCCGGAAAAAGGCAAAAAAAATAAACCTCTATACTATTTTTTATCAGGGATATTGATAGGCCTTACCGCTCTCGGCCGGGGGACAATTCTAATATTTCCTTTTTTCTTATTCTTGTACTGGTTTTCTAAATTCCTTAGCGGACGGAAGAAAAGAAGCAATCGATACCTAAAACAGGCGGTTTTGATTATAATCGGGACCATATGCGGGATATTCCCGGCGACTATTCATAATATATCAAACGGCGAGTTTGTCCCCGTATCATCGAATTTCGGTATAAATTTTTATATTGGCAACAATCCAGAAGCCACGGGATCCTACAACGAACCGCAGGGCCTTAACCTGTCCTCAGACTTCACCGGGAGACAGATCGCCGAAGAAGAATCCGGCAGGAAGTTAAAAAGCGCCGAGGTCTCGGATTTCTGGTTCGAGCGCGCCTTTAATTTTATAAAAGAGAATCCCCTCAAATTCGCCGCCGGGCTTTTTAAAAAAGCCTGGTTATATATCTGGAATTTTGATATACCGCAGGCGGAATCGATCCAGATTCACCACAGGTTTTCACCGATTTTCAGGATTTTGCCAAATGCTTATTGGTTTATCCTTATTCCCGGCCTGATAGGAATTGTCATGTCGGCGCGAAATGAATCTAAATGTTTACTTTTGATGCTACTCGCTTCCAGTTTGACGGGTGTAATGGTCTTTTTTGCCATAGGCCGCTTCAAGCTTATCGGGTCGATAACCCTCCTGGTATTCGCCGGGAGCGGGATTCGATGGATTTATAAATCGTTGAGAGAGAAAGACCGGCAAATGCCGGTTCCGGTCGTGTTAATTGTCATAGTCTCGCTCCTGTTGTTGTTTCTTCCCAGGCCTGTCGACCGCAATAGCAAGATCGCCTCGGCCTATGATAACGTGGGCATATCTTACTTTTTCAAAAGCAAGCCCGAGGAGGCGATCAAATGGTATCGGCGCGCCGTGGATATACAGCCTGCCCATCCGGGGGCCCTAAATAATATTGGAGGTTATTTCTATACGAAGCAAAGGCCGGATTCGGCGATCCACTATTTTCACAAATCTATCGAGTCCGATTCCGCCGACGATAAACCGTACCAGAATCTGGGGCGAACGTTTCTCAATCTGGGTCAGGTGGATTCGGCCTATTACTATTATCAAAAGGCCAGGTCGCTTTCCCCCTATGGCCTGGACGCGGACAGGGCATTAAAAGAGCTGGAGATCCTGACGTCCGATACGACCTCCCAGGCTCCCGATCTGGCATCCTTCGACATGCTTTTCGGTCTCGCCGAGCGATACGCCGGTCAGAGACAATTCGATCTGGCGGAGACCTATTACCTGCGCGCGTTGCAGTTGAGGCCCGATGACATAAGAGGGTTGAACAATCTGGGTTTCACCTATCAGGCGCAGGGCAAATTCGATAAAGCTTTAGATATGTTTAACAGGGTGATCGAATTAACCGGGGGAAGCGCGATCGCGTATAATAACCTGGCCAGCGTATATTATCGAAAAGGACTTATCGATTCGGCGGAGGTTCTCTGGGAGAAGGCGCTGAAATTGGATCCGGAGAACGCTCAGATCAGGAAGAATCTCGATTATATCAGGACGAATAGAAATAATTAACCATTATTATTTTTTCAAATCTTGACTGAGTTAAAATATGTAGTTATATAGCTTAAATCATGATAAAGAGATCTCGAATTTCAATTTGCATACTGGCTGTGGTTATAAGCTGTTCTTGCGGAAATAATCAACGCGTTTCCGATATAAACTTCGTTTACGAGCTTTTTAAAATGGAATATACCGGAGCGGTCGATTCCGCGATTATGGATCTGGCTTTCTCGAGCGGCGATGAAGAAGTTATAAAGAGGGCGGCGAAAACCTGCGGGATAATACGGGACGGTGGCTTTACAGGCCATCTTGCCAGGCTTTGCGGGAATACCGACGGGAACATAAGGGAAGCGGCGATTTTTGCCCTCGGAGAAATCAAGGATACCACCGCCCTTAATTCTCTGGCGGCCGTTTTACATACCGAGGATCTTAATTCCCGGTTGATGACCATAGAAGCATTTGGCAAAATCGGCGACAGGAAAATAACTCCGTTTATAAAGCCGTTTTTGGCGAAATCCCATGAGGAAGCTTATGAAGCGGCTCTGGCGTTATGGCGTCTGGGGGACAGCTCGTCGATCGCTGATCTGCGTCTGCTTGCCGGCAGGGCTTCGGGTATGGCCTTGTATGGCGCTGTATATTCCATGTTCAAACTGGCGCCGGATTCCTGTCTCTCCGAATTTGCCGGGGTATTGGAAAAACAGGTGTCAGGCGACAGCGTTTACACGGAAACCGCCGCAATAGCGTTGAAGGGTCTCGGGGCTGGAGGGGATACGACAACCCTCCTGGATATTTTTGAGAACCATTTTGATACTCCTGGACGTTCGGCGAAAATCGAACTGGTTGCATCTCTGGGTATGATAGGCGTCGGTCGTGTAGGGCTTGAACGGCTTCTCGATAATACAGATGACAACGGTCTTAAAAGGGTAATATTGTTATCGCTCGGTCGAATCGGTAGCGATAAAAGCATTGCCACTGTTGAAAAATACCTGAATGACCCGTCGCTTCAGGTTCAGCTGGCGGCAATCTCGGTACTGCCGCAGATCAATAAAAGGTCTCCCACAAATACATTAGCGAAACTTAAGTCCAGCGGGAAGTGGCAGGTAAGAGCGGAGGTAGCGAGGTCGCTGGGCAAGGTAAAAAGCAACAGGTCTTTAAGGCAGCTTCGCCTGATGCTCGAAGACGGCGATAACAGGGTGAAAGCGGCCGTTATAGAGGGGCTGGGGAATTATCCCATAAATCGAAATATCGATATAATCAAGGCGGCCCTGAACGGCTCGGATGATATCGTCGTGAAATCCGCGGCGGCGGATGTTCTCGGTTCGTCGGAGAACCCCAGGGCCCTGGAAATATTGATCGAATCCGCCGAAAAAAATATAATAACCGATGAGATAGATTTCGCCCGCTCGCTTATTGCGGCCTTGGGCAAATTTGTGAATGAATCCGAATCCGGTCTCCTGGCGGCGAATACTATTAGAAAGTTTCTGGATCATCGTGATCGAATAGTCAGGCAGGATGCTTACGCCCCCCTGGGAGTATTCGCCCCGGAAAATTTCGATCCCGGCATATTTAATATCGATTTCAGTGAAGAGGATTTTAAAGTCCTGAACGATTTATCCGGGTCGGACGCGGTAGCCGTCTTGGAGACTCAGCGTGGTATAATAAAGATTATTCTGGAGACGGCGATTGCGCCCCGGACAGCGGCTAATTTTATCAGGCTCGCGGAAAGAGGATATTATGACGATCTGACATTTCACAGGGTGGTTCAGAATTTCGTGGTGCAGGGAGGATGCCCCCGGGGGGACGGCTGGGGCGGACCGGGATACATGATCCCCGAGGAGATTGAGCCTATCAGATTCGAACGCGGTACCGTTGGAATGGCCACCTCCGGGCGGGATACCGGCGGCTCTCAGTTTTTCATATGTCTTTCCAGGCAGCCGCATCTTGACGGCAGATACACGGCGTTCGGAAAGGTGATCGAAGGGTGGGACGTTCTGGATAAGATCGAAATAGGAGATGAGATTTTATCTATAAAAATTGAGAAGGGGAGGTTTTAAGATGAACCTGGAGGAATACGAGCTGAAGATTCCGGAGGGGTGCAATATAATTATCGGGCACTCGCATTTTATAAAGACGGCCGAGGACCTCTATGAAGCCATGATATCTACAAGCGTCAATGCCAGATTCGGAATCGGTTTTTCAGAAGCGTCGCAGGATCGGCTGGTTCGCCTGGAGGGAAATGACGAGGAGCTCAAAAAGCTCGCCGCCGAAGCGATAATGGGTATCGGCTGCGGACACACGTTCATAATATATTTGAAGAACGCCTTTCCTATAAACTTCCTCGGCAGGATCAAGGAGGTGCCCGAGGTTTGCCGGATAATATGCGCCACGGCCAATCCCATCAAGGTGATTATTGCGAGAACCGAGCTGGGAGGCGGAATTCTGGGAGTGATTGACGGCGAGGCGCCGGTCGGTATTGAAAAAGAGGACGATATCGCCGCCCGAAGAAAGTTTCTCAGAGATATAGGGTACAAGAAATAAGATGCTAAAGATCGACCAGGGAATAAGGTGCGGTGAATATTTCGCCGTTGATCCTACCGTTAAATCGGACCTTGCCGTAGTCAGCCATGCCCACTCCGATCACCTGAAGGCGCACAGGGAAATCGTAGCCACCGCCCCCACCATAGAGTTGGCGGGGCTCGTGTACAAGAGATTCAGATCTAAAATCGTGAACTTCCATGAAAAGTTCACCATAGGCCCGGCCGAAGTGGAGCTTGCGCCGGCGGGGCATATGCTGGGCTCGGCTCAGGTAATTCTCGATTTTAATGGCGAACGAATCGTGTATACAGGCGATTTTAAATTCGAGGAGAATCGCACCTGTGCCCGGGCTAAAATCCATCCCTGCGATACCCTTTTGATAGACACCACCTACGGCATGCCGCATTACAGATTTCCGAAGGCGGAGGAATGCCGTGAGATGCTTGTCGATTTTGTTTTAAAAAATCTGAAACGGAGAATAACTCCGGTAATTCTGGCTTATACGTTCGGCAAGGCCCAGGAAGCCATGGAAATTCTGGGCCGCGAAGGCATGGAAATGGATGTCTACAAAAAGATTTTCAGCGCCGCCATGATCTACAGTAAATTCGGTATCGACCTAGGACGATTCTATCCGCTGGGAGAAAGGCCTGTTTCAGGCCGAGTCGTGATATTGCCCCCGGGGGCGTTCAGGTTCGTCGATTCGAGAGGTTGGGGAAGATATAAAACCTGCTTTCTATCCGGATGGACTATTGACAAAAATCGGGGATACGGAAACAGTAACGGGTTCGGGATTCCGCTATCGGATCACGCCTCATTTGACGATATTATTCGATATGTGGAAACCGCAAAACCTAAAAAGGTATATACGTTGTTCGGTCCGTCGAGAATAGCCGAGTATTTGAAAAGAATCGGTTTTAAGGCTGAAGCCGTGGATTTAAAGACGGGTCGCAGCATTGCAAATCATTCGGCCGGCAACCTGGAGTTATTTAATTGATGAAATCAATAAATTTATTGACATACCGGAAGATCGGTATTATTATATGTTCACTCCCGGCATAGCATTGATTAATTCTGGATGAAGGGGATGAATTGAAAGAACTCATGATTTCCGTTTCCGGCATTAGAGGAATAATCGGCAAGGCCTTTACGGCGGAGACGGCTCTTAATTACGCCAGGGCTTTTGGCGCCTTTTTAAAGGAAGGCAGGGTGGCCGTTGGAAGAGACACTCGAAAAACCGGGCCCATGGTCACATCGGCCGTTATTTCCGGCTTGCTGGCCTCCGGGTGTGATGTTGTAGATCTGGGGATCTGCCCTACGCCAACAATAGAGATGGCGGTGCGGGATGCTGGATTTAACGGGGGAGTAGCGGTGACCGCAAGTCATAATCCCATGGAATATAATGCCCTGAAGTTGCTTGGTGAAGGCGGAGTATTCCTTTCCGACGCGCAGGGAAAAAAAGTGCAGAGACTGTTCAATTCCGGACGATTTAAAGACTGTAACTGGAGCTCCATCGGAAAGGCGACATTTGAAGATAAATGGATCGATCATCATATTAAGAAAATTACGGAGCTCGATATTATCTCGCCGCCTTCGATCAGAAAACGCAGATTGAAGGTTGTTGCAGATTGCGGTGGCGGGGCGGCATGTTATATGGCGGGTCGTTTCTTTAAGAAGCTCGGCGTGGAATATAAGTTAATTCATTTTGTTCCGACCGGCGAGTTTCCCAGGGGGCCGGAGCCGGTTCCGGAGAATCTCGTCGATCTCTCGCGGGCGGTAAAACGGAGTAGGGCCGACGTTGGATTCGCTTTTGACCCGGATGCCGACCGTCTGGCCATAGTCTCCGAAAAGGGGGAACCGATCGGCGAAGAATACACTCTCGCGCTCGGTTCAAGATATATTCTTTCCAGAAAGATCGGCCCCATGGCCGTCAACCTCTCGAGTTCCCTCCTGAACGATTTTGTGGCGCGGGAAGCCGGAGTTAAGCTACACCGCACAAAAGTGGGCGAGAGGAACGTCACCGAGAAACTCCGTCGGGTCGGCGGTGTGGTGGGAGGAGAGGGCAACGGTGGTCTGATCTACCCGCAACTGCATTGGGGGCGAGATGCATTTCTGGCGGCTGCCGTAATAACTCAATATCTGGTCTCGTCGGGGTCGAAAATAAGCGAACTTGTATTGGAACTTCCGCGCTATTTTATGATTAAAACCATGTTGGAACTGGCGCCATCGGAGGTCGAAAGAAAAAAGAACGCTATTGAAATCGTTTTCAAGGGCGATAGAATAAATAGGGCAGACGGGTTAAAGATTTCAGGCAAAGACTGGTGGGTTCAGATCAGAGCGTCCAACACGGAGCCGATAGCGAGGATCATTTCGGAGGCGCGCGATTACAAAACAGCCAGAAACCTGATCGCAAAGGTTAGATCGGTTTTCATGAAATAAAGGAGTTTAATAAATGTGCGGTATCGTAGGTTATATAGGTCCCAAGAAAGCCTATCCCATATTAATAGAAGGTCTGAAGCGGCTGGAATATCGCGGTTATGATTCAACGGGTATCGCCCTGCTGGAAAAAGATGATGTCGTTGTCTGCAAGAGCGCCGGAAAGCTACCCGCCCTTATATCATTCACCGAAAAAGAAAATTATCAAGCTGAAGTCGGTATAGGCCATACCCGATGGGCGACGCATGGTGAACCCAACGACATTAATGCCCACCCGCATACAGGGATGACCGGGCGAATAGCGGTGGTTCATAACGGAATTATCGAAAATTATTCGGCCTTGCGCGAGGTTTTGAAGCGTCAGGGACGCATATTTAAGACAGATACCGACACCGAGGTGCTGGCTCATCTGATTGAAGAGTATTATAACGGGGATCTTCTGCAGGCCGTCAGGAGGGCCTTGAGCCAGGTTGACGGTACTTACGGTATAGCGGTATTATCATCCGATAATCCTGACTTGATTGTCGCCGCAAGGCATGGCTCTCCCATAGTGATCGGATGCGGCGAGGGGGAGAATCTGGTTGCCTCGGACGTTGCCGCCTTACTCCGTCATACCAATAGAGTGGTTTATCTCGAGGATGGGGAGCTGGCCGAGGTTACTGCCGATGGATTTTCGATATCCACCCTGGAGGAGGTGGAGGTTACGCCTCACCTTGAGGAGATATCCTGGAACCTCGATATGATTGAAAAAGGCGGATTTGATCATTTTATGCTGAAAGAGATTTTTGAGCAGCCGGAAACGTTGAGAAACGCTATGAGGGGGCGGCTTAATTTCGAGGAGGCTACGGCTCGTTTGAACGGATTAAACCTCCAGTACGACGAGCTTCACCATATCAAGAGAATTATAATCACGGCCTGCGGAACCAGCTGGCATGCCGGATTGCTGGGGGAGTATTTGATCGAGGAATACGCGAGAATACCGGTGGAGGTCGAATATGCCTCGGAGTTTCGGTACAGGAGTCCCATTATTGATGCCGGTACCGTCGTTTTTGTAATTTCGCAATCCGGTGAAACGGCCGATACCCTGGCGGCAATGAGAGAGGCCAGGCGAAAAGGAGCCACCTGCCTGGGAATCTGTAACGTGGTCGGGTCTACGATCGCCAGGGAATCTGACGGCGGGGTATATATTCATGCGGGCCCGGAAATCGGGGTGGCCTCCACCAAGGCTTTTACCTCGCAAATTATGGTTCTCTCCCTGCTAACTATACTGCTGGCAAGAATGCGTTCAATGTCATACGATGAGGGAGAAGAGCTTTTAAGGGCCGTCGGCGAGGTTCCCGACAGGGTCAAGGATGTCTTGGGATTGAATGATTATATAAAGGAACTCGCCGGGAAATATTGCAACATGAATAATTTCCTTTACCTGGGCAGAGGCATAAACTTCCCTATCGCTCTGGAGGGAGCTTTGAAGCTGAAGGAGATAAGCTATATACACGCGGAGGGTTACCCGGCAGCGGAAATGAAGCATGGTCCCATCGCGCTTATTGACGACAATATGCCGGTGGTCGTGATGGCGCCGCAGGATTCCGTCTACAGCAAAATCCTGTCGAACATGGAGGAGATTAAAGCGAGAAGAGGCAGGATAATTGCGGTTGCCACGAAAGGCGATAAAAAGATTGCGCGAATAGCGGATGATGTCATATATTTACCCAAGGTAGACAGTTTTGTCCTGCCTCTGGTCGGCATAATACCATTGCAGCTTCTTGCGTATCACATTGCCGTATTGAGAGACTGCGATGTCGACCAGCCCAGGAATCTCGCGAAAAGCGTAACTGTGGAATAAATCAGGAGAAATGTTATCGGGAGAGGAGAGATTATGGCCGAAAGCGTAAAACAAAAAATGTTACGTGAAAAAGATAAATTGGTTAAAATGTACTACGACCACAAAATGTCCCTGACCGATATCGGAAAGGTCTACGGATGCAGTCGTCAATATGTTCAAATGATATTCATAGTCCTGGGAATAGAAAGGAGAAACAGACAGGAGGCGTTGAAACAATCGCCGAAAAAAAGGAAAAGTAAATTCGATTTTCGTCCCGAGCACGACAGTTTCATAGTGAAAAACTACTCGAAAATGACCGATGGCGATATCGCCAGGGCGATTTTGAAACCGGTTAATGCGGTTACCTACCGCAGACTCATAGTCCTTGGCAAGAAGAAAGTCGAGCGGAAGAATTTCACTCGTGAAGAAAACAACTATATTTTAAAAAATTACAAACGGCTAACCGACACGGCGATTGCTGAAAAACTGAACCGGTCGTTGATATCAATAACTCACCACCGAAACAGAATCCTGAATCGTCCCAAGAGAAGCGTGAGACCTTATTCCGAGGAGGAGGATAAATACATAAAACAGAATTACAGGGTCATGACCGATTCGCAAATCGCCGAGGTTTTAAACAGATCCAAAGCATCGATCTCGATTCACCGGCATGAGGTTCTGGGCCTGTCAAAATCGTCAAGTAGAAGAAGCAAAGGCTAATAAGTTTTTTCGGCTGGTATTCCCCCCCGATTTTTCTTGGCTCAAAAATAAGATATCAATTTTCATTCCTTTTTATATTATAATTAAAGCATGGAGATAATTAGCAATCGCTTGAAATTAGTAAGTCGACGAAGGGCCAAGGATCTCAAGAAAAATTTTTACCGGCAACTTAATAACCGAAGGGAAAAATGAAAATACTTGTGATTTCTCAATATTATTATCCTGAACCGGGGGCCACGACTCACCGATTGAAGTCAATCGTCGATGCCATGGTCAGGAGGGGACATGAGGTAACGGTAATCTGCGAATTCCCAAATCATCCCATCGGTATCCTCGATCGCAAAGACCGCTGGAGATTCTTCAGATCTGAAAAATATGAATCTTACAGGATAATCCGCGCCTTCGTTTTGACTTTTGCCACGAAAAATAATATAAAGCGAATGTTATTCTATCTTTCATTTTCGCTCTCGTCATTTCTGGCGGCTATTTGCCTGAGAAGGCATGACGTGGTCTTTTCTTCTTCACCTCCGATTTTTCACGTTTTCGCGGCGATGGTTGCAGCAAAGGTAAAGCGATCCAAGTTTGTACTGGATATTCGCGATATATGGCCCGACACTGCTTTGGTGTTTGAAGCCGTAAAGAGTAATTCTTTACTCAAATGGGGAGGGTTTTTGGAAAAAAGACTATATGGAAATGCAATACTGATTTTTACCATCTCAAAAGGTTTGAAGTCCATAATTGAAAAGAGGGGCGGGAGCGGAAAAACATTTATAGCCTATAATGGTTCCGAAGATGATATGTTGGCGTGGAACGGGAATATCGGCTCTTTTCGTGATTCGCAGGGATGGACTGGGAAAGTTGTTGTATGTTACGCAGGTTTAATTGGATTGGGGCAAAATCTTAGCAGCATTGTACCTGAAATTGCGCAAATTGAAAATGAGAAAATTCTATTTGTTTTTATAGGGGATGGACCAGGCAAAACGGCGCTATGTAAGGCAGTAACGGAAAGAAAACTAAAAAATGTAGAAATAAAAAATCTCATGCCGAGGTCTGAAGTGATTCCCCATGTATATTCATCCGATATAATGATGGTTATATTGAGAGAATCTTTATTTTTTAAGAGCGCTATCCCATCTAAGTTCTTTGATTATATGGCGGCAGGTAAACCCATTATAACGAATGTTGATGGAGAACTCAGGGATATTTTGGAGGAGAATAAAACCGGGTTGTATTTTTCACTAAAGAAAAAAGGAGAATTCGCAGGAGTTATAAAGTTGCTGGTGGATAATCCTGATTTAAGGTTCACTATGGGTATAAATGGAAAGAAACTGATTGAGCGGAATTACCATAGATCGAAAATAGCACATAAATTGGCAGAGAGGATCGAAGAAATAATCTAATACTTGTACGAAATTTCTGATAGTATGATTTAGACCTATGAAAATTATGTTTCTAACATCCGGAGATCAGACATTTTTACCGGAATTCTATGAAAGGGTTTTCGCTACAATTGGCCAAGATGTTTCCGGTTTAGCCATTGTCTCAGATCCACATTTTAAAAGATTTCTTTGGAACAGCCTGTCATTCATGGGTCTTAAGACTTTCGCCGGCGAAGCAGGGCGGCAAATAATTATCAGAATTAAAAATTTGTTATACTCGCTGGCGGCCCCATCGAAAATCCATTCTATAAAAATAATTTGTGGGAAATACAATGTCTCATGTATTGGAGTAAAATGGGTAAACAGCCGAAAATTCAGGGAGTATCTATCAGAAAAAAACGTAAATCTTATAGTCTCTATAGCGTGCCCCCAAATTTTGAAAAAATCGATATTAAAAATTCCATCAAACGGTTGTATCAATGTCCATTACGGGCTGTTGCCGGAATATAGAGGTATGTATCCATCGTTCTGGGCGCTGGCCAACGGCGAGACGGAAACAGGTGTTTCCGTTCATTATATGGCAGAAAAGGTGGACGCCGGCGATATTATAGTTCAACTAAACGAAAAAATCAAACCGGACGATTCTTTTTATACCCTTGTTAGAAGACTGAAAACAACCATCGGGCCGGAGGCCCTTATTAAAGCGGTGGACAAGATTAAAAAAGGAGATACCAGCGTAATAAAAAACGATATCAGCAGGGGCACATATTATTCGTTCCCGACGAAAGCGGCGATGAGTCAATTCAGGGCGCGGGGTCGGAAATGGTTTTAATTAGCCTGACAATGTTCTGTTTTTCCCTTTAATTAAACTGGAAGATATTTGTTAATAGTATCAATAAGAAATGGCAGAGAGTAAAAAAAATCGAGGCGCAATA
>CP070813.1:2689883-2707767 GCA_020344055.1 Candidatus Zixiibacteriota bacterium
CCGCAAATCGAGATGATCGCCCTCCGCTACCGTGGGAGGCGTGATAGGATCAATTATCGGAGCCCTGTCGGTGTTGGTGACGGTTATATCAACCAGTTGCGTGTCGGCCAGAGTTGTTGATAGGGCTATAAACCTCACCTGGTGAACGCCGGATTGTGTGTAATCGGGATCGAAGGTAAATCCGCCAACTCCACCCGAGGAATCGGCGAACGCCATATTTGTTATCAAAAGCTCCGCCGAGAGCGTGATAACATCACCGTCCAGGTCGGTAGCAGTAATCCTTAAATCAAGATGATCGCCTTCTGCGATTGTAGGAGGTGTAATAGGATCCAGAACGGGGGGGACATCTATTTGATTAACGGTAATATCAACGAGCTGAGTGTCAGATAGCCCGCCAAGGTCAGCCGCGATTATACTTACCTGATAAGGGCCGGATTGAGTATAATCGGGATCAAAAACAAAACCACCGATCCCGCCCGTAGAATCGATAAAGCTGGCATTAGCAGGCAAATTTTCCGCCGATAAAATAATCGTATCGCCTGAATCAGGATCCGTAGCGGTAACGCGGATGTCCAGATGGCCTCCTTCGTCGACAGACTGCGGAGCTATCGGATCAATGACAGGCGGAAGACTGACATTATTAACTGTTATATCAATTAACTGAGTGTCCGCAAGCGCATTGGAATTCGCGATAATCCTGACTTGATAAAACCCCGATTGAGTGGAATCTGGATCGAAAGTCAATCCACCGACGCCACCGGATGAATCAGCAAAAGCCATATTGGATACCAGCAGTTCGGCAGAAAGGGTAATGGCGTCGCCATCCGGATCCGTTGCCGTTACCCGAACGTCAAGATGATCTCCCTCATTTATGTTTTGCGGCGGAATAACATCTATTGCGGGGGGTAAATCAACATTTGTGACCGTTATATCTACCAATTGAGTATCGGCTAATATATTTGATGTCGCTATGAACCTAACCTGGTGAACGCCCGATTGAGTGTAATCGGGATCGAAGGTTAATCCGCCTACTCCGCCGGATGAATCGACGAATGCCATGTTGGCTATTAATAGCTCTGCCGTAAGAGCGACGATGTCGCCATCCGGATCGGAGGCCGTAACCCGCAAATCTAAATGATCGCCCTCAGCAACTGTCGGAGGTGTAACGGGATCAATCGCCGGAGGTAGATCGACATTTGTCACCGTTATATCTACAAGCTGAGTGTCAGCCAACGTTGTTGAGGCGGCTATAAACCTGACCTGATGCACACCCGATTGTGTGTAATCGGGATCGAAGGTCAATCCGGCAACTCCACCAGTCGAATCCGCAAAGGCCATATTGGCTATCAATAACTCCGCCGTAAGAGTAATAACGTCGCCATCAGGATCCGAGGCCGTAACCCGCAAATCGAGATGATCGCCCTCCGCTATTGTGGGCGGCGTTATGGGATCCAGGGCTGGCGGCAGGTCGACGTTGGTAACCGTTATATCGACCAGCTGGGTGTCGGCCAGGACATTGGATGCCGCTACAAATCTAACCTGGTGCACACCGGATTGAGTGTAATCGGGATCGAAGGTCAATCCGCCAACTCCACCGGTCGAATCGGTAAAAGCCATGTTGGCTATCAATAACTCCGCCGTAAGGGTAATAACGTCGCCATCAGGATCGGACGCCGTAATCCGTAAATCGAGATGATCGCCCTCCGCGATCGTGGGCGGCGTGATGGGATCGAGAACAGGGGGCAGGTCAACGTTGGTAACCGTTATATCCACCAGCTGAGTATCGGCCAAACCTCCCAGATCGATCGCTATGATTCTGACCTGATACGGCCCTGCCTGCGTATAATCGGGATCGAAAATCAGTCCGCCGATCCCGCCGCTGGAATCAAAAAAGGCGGCATTAGGCGGAAGATTTTCAGCGGATAAGGTTATTACATCCCCGGGGTCAGGATCGGAGACTGTGATTCTAACATCCAGGTGTCCCCCTTCAGCGACCGACTGGGGGAATATTGTATCGATTACCGGGAATTCATTAACTTCGTATGTGACCCGCAATTCCATGGCGTCGACAAAGTAGTCTATATGTTCGGGAGGGACTATATGCATTATTCCGCGCATTTGAACCCTGAAACTATCCACCCGGCCGGTTGTATTAATCGAATCGGCGTTGTAAGGTCCGATGGTAGTCAATGTTGTGGGAACGTTGACGAAGGATTCAAATTCGACCGAATCGGTGTTGTAGAAATATTCAAAAATCAGGCTGTCGTCAACAAGGCCAGCCTGCTGATGAGTTAAATATATCTGCGCGCCCGTAATAGTCGAACCCGGGTAGGCAGTATTATCGAATGTAAAGGTCCAGGTTTCGTAATTGGCCAGATTGCCGTCAATAAACGCCGTGGAGCCGTCGGGAGCTCCCAGGCAATTGGCGGCCGTATTGATGGGCATGGAAGAAGACGATGAATTGACGTAAAGAGATTCCACCAGCTGCGCGGATGCGGGGGTATATATCAGCCCAAAAAACGGTAATACCGTTAATACTATTTTGAAAAATCTCATCTTTCCCTCTAAAACCAGAGCCAGTTCAAAGATCGCGAAAACTTCTGACGTAACCGACCGGATTACTTGATCAGAAGCATCTTTTTGGTTTTATCAAAATCATCAGCCTGCAGACGATAGAAGTAGACGCCCGTGGCCAGATCATTTCCGGCGGCGGAGCGGCCATCCCAGAATACGGTATGGCTGCCTGCCTGCATGAAGCCGTCGTGAAGAGTCACTACGCTCCGACCCAAAAGATCATAAATCTGAAGATTGATCTGGCCGGACCGGGGCAAATTGAAAACGATATTTGTTCCGGCGTTGAAAGGATTCGGATAATTCTGCCCCAGAACGAAATTATCCGGAAGCCTGCCCTTTATCTCAACCGGCATAAAATCGGCCGAGGGATTCACTACGGTGAATTCTGAAATGGAAATATCAGAGGCAGCATCGAAATTTACGCCGGTTAATTCAAATTCGAGCTCCACCAGCTCTCCCGAAGCCGGACCGAAATTGCCGCCGCCGAGATTATAGATCACACACCTTATGGCCGCGTCGGTGACGTTATAATCAAGCGCCATACCCGACGCCATTTCTCCCGGCACCAGGTCGGTACAATTGAGATTATCAGAATTGTACTGAATTTCGAACTGTACCGCTGACGCCTCGGTCGGGAGTTCCATACTAAGGGGAACCGAAAGTCGATCGCCGGAATGAGGGCCGGTATCTAAAAGCTCCACAACCACGGGTGGTCCCTCCGGCGTTCCCTGCGGTACCACGAAGATTTCAAGAATGAAATTTACAATATCCTGAAGGTCGCCTATATCAACGAAACCGTTGCCGTTATAATCGGCGGCTTCCCTCTGGCGCTGGTTGTAAGAATGGACTCCGATAATATGGGCAACAATGGATAAGCAGTCGCCGACGTTCACCGTGCCGTCAAGATTAGCGTCCCCGTACCTATCAACGGTGAAATAGCCGTCCTCGGTATCAAGAACCTTTGCAGTACCGATAGAATCAATCGCCTCTATGGCGGACAGGAATACGATATCGCTCGGCCCGAAAGTGGTATCATTGCCTACGTCTACAACCAGCTCGGTTATGGGACCCTGACCGGCCGCTATGGAATCGAGTCCCACTCCGAAAATCACAACTATTATTCGCCCCGGTTCCGGCTCATTGTAATTAAACCACATATTGATACATCGTTGAGTGGAGTAGACCTCGGGAACGTCAATAACCGTTGGATCATATGAAATCTCATACTGGGCCCCGTAGATCGGCCTGGTATTATGGAGCACCACGTCGACCGGTCTGCCGCTGGCACCCGGAATTCCGCCCTGGTCGGATGTGACACTGATCAGGTCATTCGGCTGATCGAATACGACGATCTGCACGAGAAGTTCGGTGATATTGTTATGATCGTCCGACACGCTGAAAGTCACAATAAAAGTATCGGGGCCCTGGGTAAAATCAGGCGTAAAGCTGAAAGTGGAGCTGACCAGCGAATCGCCCTGGGCGGGCGGGAACGTCGCGTTGGGAGGCAGGCCGCTGGCAGTTAACGTCAAAGGATCTGCGTCAGGATCGTAAGCCGTAACGTTAAACTGCAGCAATTGCCCCTCGGCCACGGATTGAGATCCGATATAGCCAATGACCGGCGGAACATTTATTCCTCCGCCGAGAATCGAGAAATTACCCGGTATAAGCTGCGGAATAATCAGGTTCGCTCCCAGCGAGTCACTCCAGGCGTTAATGAACAAAGCCTCGTCTTCAAATTCCACGCTTGTAACCGTCCCGGGCGTCGCCGATTGCCTGACATTGAACCTGATGTTGATAACCTCTCCGATCCCCGGTGGGATAAGGGTTGATTCCCAGGTTACCGCGACAATCCAGATGACGCCGGGATTTAGTAAGGTATCATTAAAAGCCTCCAGATTACATCCTCTATCGACACAGAAAATAGTGTCTAATTCCAGAAGAGTTTCATCGAATACAATTCTATGCTGTATACCCTCGATAGGAATCGTGTTGGACATAATCATCGAAACGTCGACCGCATCACCGGGCAGACCATAGGCATCGGCAATTTTCATGGTGTCATCATCGGAGTATATGGTATCGGATTTGCCCGATGACCAGAATAAAAGTACCATCAGGATTGTCAATATGGGAAAAATTGTTTTTTTCATAGCCACCGCCTCGTTATTTCAAAAAGGTCATTCTTCTGGTAATGGTTTCCCCTCCGGAAATCATCAGTCTGTAAAAGTATATTCCCGAAGGAAGATCATCACCGGAGGATGATCTACCATCCCAGACAACAACGGTTCGGCCGGCTTCGGCCCGTCCGGCATAGAGCACCGCGACCTCTCTACCGAGCAGATCATATACCGCAAGTTCCAAATCCCCCGAGGATGACAGATCAAATGAAATCATGGTTTTGTTGTTAAACGGATTAGGATAATTCTGCGACATGGAAAACTCGCCGGGCAAGACATAACTGGATTCGATATCGGTTTGCGCAACGATAGTTATACCCCCATTCACCAGGACAGGTATTATCAAATCCAGGCCTGTGGAATCGGACCAGGCGTTGTTATAGAAAGCCTGGTTCACGAATTCAACAGCGGTAACGGTATCGGGCGCGGAAGCCTCAACCATAAAAGACAGTATTAAAACGGGACCGCTTTCACTTGGAATCAGGTTGGACAACCTCGATATCGCCACCACCCAGATAACGCCGGGCTCCGAAAAATCCAGATAGATTGTTTCCAGATTGCAGCCCCTATCGATACAAACAACCGTATCGATTTCCATCAAAGACGCGTCGTACTCGATTCTATGCGAAATCCCCCCGATGGAGAACGAGGGATTGGCCATAAAGACCGTCACGTCCGCCGACTGGCCCTGGTGGCCCTCGATATTTTCTATAATCATGGTATCCGAATCGGAGAAAATAATCTCGCCCCGCGCCGCAGGCTGCAACGAAAATATTGCAGCCACCGTCAATAATGTAAAGAACACCTTCGTCATCTTCTGTGCCTCGTTACTTCAACAAAGTCATTCTTCTGGTTAACGATTTTCCCTCCTTAACCGCAAGCCTGTAATAGTATATTCCCGAAGCGAGAACTTTTCCCGATGACGTACGGGCATCCCACGATATATCAGTCCGGCCGGCGTCCGCCGGACCGGAATACAGAGTCGCCACTTTTCGCCCAAGAAGATCATACACCACAAGGTCAACGTCCCCCGGCAACGCCAGGGAGAACGATATCACGGTCCTGGAATTAAACGGATTCGGATAATTCTGCGACAACTCAAAAACCGCCGGAACAGTCGGTTCCTGATCGACGCCGGTGGCATTATTGACTTGCACATATCCGTCAATCAGAACCGGTATTATCAATGTGGTGCCCAGCGAATCGGACAATTGGTTGTCGTATGATGTCGTATCTTCATTTTCAAATCTTATATCGTACGTACCCTGCGGAGCGGCGTTCCTGATAAAAATAGTTACCAGCGAAACCGGCCCCACGCCGGGAGGTATGGCGTTCTGTACGGGATGCATAGATGTGGCGAAAAACCGGATGACCCCGGGTTCGTCCATATTAAAACCGTTCCACTCAAATCCACTGGAACGGGAAGTGGTGTCGACCGAAATCGGCTCGAATGCAAGGGTATCATAGGTAATGCGGAACAGGTATCCCCCCACATGGAACGTGTTTTTGAGGTTTATCGGAATCGCTATGGTGTCGCCGGCATCGCCCGATAAGGAGTTGACCCTCACCGTATCATCGAAAGAGTGAATCTGTCCCGAAGCGGGAACCGCCAGAAGGAATATAGCTATCGATAGGCTCACAAAGAATAGCTTTTCCCTCAATTAATCCTCCTTTTTTCGGTTATTTTGAACCGTGTTAAAATCATACTCAGCCGCGGAATACACTCTCCAAGATTGTTTACTTCAGAAGAGTCATACTCTTGTGATCAACTGTCGAACCGGACAAGACCAATCGGTAAAAATAGATCCCCGAAGCCAACGATTGTCCGTTCTTATTCTTTCCGTCCCAGATAACCCGGTGTTCTCCGGGCATAAGCCCGTTCCAGAAATAGTTTTTAACTTCTCTGCCCATCAGGTCGAAAATATCAAGCTTGATATCGCCCACCTCATCGGTAAGCGTAAAACTTATCCTGGTCTCGGCGTTAAAAGGATTGGGATAGTTCTGGAAAAGCTGTGCCTTCAAAGGCAATCCAAGGGGGTGGTCGCCGATACCGGACTGGGTATTAAATGCTATTATGCCGTTAATCAAAGTGGGGACTTCATTAATATACCCGGTGCTGTCGGAAATTGAATTATCTCTATCAGGGGGCAGCGAATCGCTCATAAATACTATGGAATCCGATCCGCCCAGGGGCGCCAGTTCGCTGATGGCGACGCCCACGCGGACCATCTCGTGATACCCGACCGGCAGAGGCGGCGTGGTTCCGCCGTTGTAAGGAAGATCGGCTATGCCGACTATCCTGCAGGTACCGTCAAACATCTGTGCATTGAAATGCTCGAAATTTATGACTGCGCTTCCCCTTGAGATCCACGCGAAATTGGTAAGAGCCGAATCTATCAATACAAATCTCATTGTAAAAGCGGCCACCGAAAACTGGGTGTTTCGCATATATATGGAAACGGCCACCGTATCTCCGGGTAACGCGTAACCGTCCTCCACAATAAAACTGTCGGGGCTTTGCGCCGATGCGCCCGAAGCCAAAAGCACGCCCAGGATCAGTAGCGTAAGATTAATCAATTTCATTCGTTATCCCCCGTCATCATAAAATAAAGGTCGATATAAAATTCTCTGTCATCCATAATATAGCAAAATACATGCCTTGATGTCCATAACTTTTTTATTATCATTAAGTTAAGATAGGTCACCGCGATATATTCTTCTAACCTTTTTATATAGGGAACGATGATGGGATAGAAACCGAATGAGCCTTTTATGCTTACGGCTCCAGAACAAAAAAACAACCTAAAAAACACCGGAGACTCCTGCAACAGTTTACAAATCATTTGCATATTTTCGCTACATACATCCCCTCCACCAATTTCAGGTTGTCTCAGGGATAAGAGAGGGCGGAGCCCTCTCTTATCCATTTACGCTGAAGCGACTTAGTTGAATTACTTCAACAGGGTCATCTTCATTGTCTGGCTGAAGTCGCCAGCGGATACTTTGTAGAAGTATACGCCGGAGGCTACATCAGCGGCATCCCAAGTCACCGAGTGCGTACCCGCTTCAAAATGACCGGAGATCGTCTCCACCAGCTGACCGGTGATGCTGTAGATTCTGATATCAACATCACTGTTTTCGGGCAGGGCGAAGTTGAACATGGTCTTGGCGTTGAACGGGTTCGGGTAGTTGTTCATAACCGCGAACTCGGTCGGCAGCGGGGCAACCAGGGAGGCATTGGCTTCGAGCAGACGGCCATAAGAGTCGGCTGCGGAAACCTCGCCAAATTCCATCGTACCGCCGTTGTTGGAGATAACCGGGATCGTGACCAGGTCAGCATTGCCGGCGGCAATGGTGTTGCCTTCGAGCGAGAAGACGACGAGATTGAGCACGCCGTCAGCGTCATGCGCGAGGACTTCCATGCCATGGGCAACCGGTTCACCGAGCTCAATACCGGTATGATCGATCGAGACCAGGGCGCCACCAAGATCCAGCGCCGAGCTGACGGTAACGGTCATTTCGTCACCGACTACATTCGGCATGGTGAAGGAAGCGACCTCGGAGGTCGGATCGAGTTTCGGCGGATTGATGTTGCCGTTGATTATGTTGATGAAGCGGACCAGGTCGGCCACATCAACAAAACCGTTGTTGTTCAGGTCAGCAGCGATTTCCTGGATAGCATCGTCGCCGGTACCATTCTCGCTCCAGACGATGTAACCGTAGATCAAGCGCCGGGCAACCAACACGGCGTCGGCGACTTCATAGTACCAACCGTTCATGTTGGGATCGCCCTTGTAGGTGCTCGGATCGATAACGTTTACGCAACCATCGGTGAGGAGCGGCCAGAACAGGACATAACCGGTTTCATCGGATATGGTGTTATCCGAATAATGCTCAACCACAAATTCGATGTTGGTCAGAACGCCGAACGGCACACTGTAATCAACCTGGAAATGCATCCAGAAGATCGGATCTGATCCGGGAGCGGCGGGAGGAGTGTAAACGCCGTTATTCAGATCGGCGATCCAGACGATTCTCGCGGAACCGCCGGGAGGACACTCTTCGCAGCCGTCGTCCAGACGAACATTGAAGTACTCCTCGCCGTAGTTAATACGGGCGGCAGGAACAACTTCAATGAGATCCAGGACGGTGGGATCCCAGGACATCAGAATCTCGAAACCGCCGGTAAGGAATTCGCAGGTGTAAAGCCTTACGGGCACCCAGACCTCGGCGCCGGGAACAGCGCTCGGGCAAGCGATCTCGAGCTCAATGTCTTCGACAACAAGGGTGACCATTAAGGGAAGCGCGCCACCGGAGCCGTCATTGAGCTCGAAGTTGAGGTCATAGGTACCGGCAGCCAATGAGCCGCACCAGGTTCCCGCTGCGACTCCACCGGGACCACCGGCAGTCTCCGTGAACAATCCGGGACCGCTCAGGAAGAGGATATGGAGATCGTCATCGACATCGACATCGGTACCGGACAGATCGAAACAGAATTCCACTCCAGCGTCGATGCATTCCGGAATATCAGGATACGGACCCCAGACCGGATCATTATTCGGCGAGAAGTAGATGCAGGCGTAAACAACAGCCAAGTTGCCGTCGAGAACATTGTAAGATTGCACGCCATCAATGTTACCCAGCATGGTAACACCATTGGCGGCGTTGGCGCCCTCAATGAATGGGCACTGAGTTGTGCCGATAGAATCCGGAAGGTTGGCGGTATGCATTAAATAGGTCGCCAATTGAGCCGGGGTTACGCTTCCTATAAGCGGATCATTTGGACCGCCATAGGTGTCGTAGAAGCCGAGGATCGACTGGTTGGTATAACCAGCTGGATTCGGCGGTGAACCATCGGGGGGCAGGAACGAAATGTCATCCCAGCCAGCAGGAGGAGGAGCGCCTACTATAGGCTCGAAGTAACCCGAATCGCGGCTGGTGATGAAGAAATCATCGGAACCCAGCGGGATGTGCATAAAGCCAATCGGATCCCCGTCTTCGGCCTGAACTGAATCGGCATACCAAACCGGAACTTCAATGTCGGAATCGATGGTTACGGCCAGGTCAGAACCGTCAACAGTTCCGAAAAACAGAACTTTCTGCGCTGACGCGACGCTAAAGAGAAAGCACGTTGCTAATGCTAACAGCAACAGTTTCTTCATATTTTACTCCTTCGTAAATTAGCCGTGCATGGGCGTTAATGTTTAATACCCTGTTCGCATAATTGATTGGAATTCCTTTTCCAAATGCGAACCCAAATACTTCCCCTCTTCTTTTTCTTTTCTTCTCTCTTTAGGCTCTCACCCCCTTCAACAGGAAATCAGGTTTTATTTAAAATTAAATTATCTCATTCAGGACAATTAGGCGGATCCGGCGCGGTCCCACCCTTAAAATAACTGACTAAAAATACTACATCCAATCCATTCACATTCCCGTCATTATTGGCGTCCGCCAGACAAGGACATCCCAGACAAATCGAAGATCCACCCTTAAAATAAATAATAAGATAGGTTACGTCAAGCCCATTTAATGCCCCCGACTGATTGGCATCGCCCCGTACCAGGTTCGTATCGCACGCCTCAACACAAAGAGAATCACGGACAAGAATCCTCGGAAGATTTATGTAACCGGTTGAATCAGCAACACTTGTAGTGCCGAAATTAATCAACTGGCAGGTGTCGGAGACCAGCTTATTATCAAAATCCCCATGAATGGTAAAAATCAGGCAATTTTCTCCCGGCGGAAGATTTTGGCCACCAGGCCCCAGGGCGGTTACCGTGATCTTGTGTCCATATGGATGCACATAGAAATCAAAATTGCCCCAGGTTGTATGACAGGCGCCGATGGTATCGACCGCCAGTAAATCGTCGGGATCAAATTCGAACCACGAAGGATCCGTCAACATTATTTCTATTGAAAAACCTCCGACCGTAACCGGATTGGTCATATATACCGGAAAATCAAGTCTGTTGTCTTCGCAGGGCGGGGTGGTTGGCCCCTCGATCCTGATATAAACCGTGCTATCCTGGGCAACTGCCAGCCCGAAAAACCCGATAAGCGTGATTAACGCAGATAGAAAAAATCGTCTTGCCATATCCTGATTTCCCCCGTCTAATTGTCTGTTAACCCGGTTGAAATCCGGTTTTTAATTCGTGCCACCAAAAACAGGTCAACCGAGATTTCTTAACTTAGCTCTTCGACTTCGTTTGCCAATAAATACGCGAATGAACAGAAGTACTTTCCTTCAAAGATGTCGTTTGATCAATTTACCTTTGCTTGCTTCTCTAAAAGCCATTACAAACTTACTCAAATATTTCGAAGCGTTTCCGGCTGAAGCCATGCGGAGCCATATTATTCAATTCAAATATATATCCTTGGCCAATCCTGTCAAGGTTTTTTTTACGTCTTTGCCAATTTTAATAAAGCTTTGCTCCAACTTATTAAAGTAATTGCAGCTAATGGCTATCATTACAGATTGTTTGCCACGCCCACGGTTGGACGATTTCGCGGAGTTCCGATATCCCCGGGATTTATTTTCACACTTCAGTCCTTTCGGCCCGGTAATTATACTGCTTCATGATGAAACGCCGAATGTGACTTTTTTTGAAACCTGATAGCCGCCGGATTCGATAATATCAGCCCCGGGAAAACATTCCCGATTTTAGTAATTGATGAACCCAAAACCGCCTTATCTTAAGAAAATCCGCACATTCACGATCCTTCTCCTCACATCTATATTTACAGGTTCGTGCTCACATAACCCCAATCAATCATCGAAAGACAGCGTCAAGATAACTTTTACTCCCGTGGTTGAACCGCTGTTTGAACGTGTGGAGAACGCTTATTTATCGGCGACCGGCTCCCGGATGAATAACATACTTGACACGGTTTTCACGCTTGATTCTCCGGCCGGAAACATCGGCTCACTTTACATAGATATGGGTTCCGACGACCGTATAACAATCAGAACCTGGTTTTACGATGAGAACCGTCGCCCGCTATACCGGATTGTGGAGTCTATCAACGTCAGCGAGTATTCCGCGGAGGGGATCGAACTTCAACCGGTACAGACGGGATTTCGCTCGGGAACAAATGTGATAATATTGAGGGATCTGCCGCCATGGGACAGCTACGGCCTCGATTCTACGTTGGCAGGCATGGGCCTTGCTGTCGGGACCGGGGCGAATCAATTTTACATATATTCATCGTCCGATCTTCCTTCAGTTGAATTCACCCCCGGATCCGATATTCTGATAATTTCCAATGATCAACCGCAAGGTTTTTACAACAACCTCTTCTCGAATCTGAACAAAGTAACCGAATTCGCCGCCGCGGGCGGGACCATATTGTGGGAAACGTGCGATCTAGCATGGAATTACGGTTCCTACGCGGCCGCCGGAATAGATTCATTTCCCGGAGGAATCACGCACAGGACATCCTATGACGCCATTAACACCATCTTCGATCCCGATCTTAACCTGGTTGAGGGCCTGGGCGATACGCTGCTAGGTAATTACGCAAGCAATAAGTATTTTTCGGATATCCCGGACAGCGCCATTATATATATGAAGGACTCCGGCGGCAATCCGACCCTGATCGAACTGAAATACGGAAACGGCATTATCCTGTATTCGGGCCAACCGCTGGAATATAATTTTGACCGAAGAAACGACTATAATATGGGATTTCTTCTGCCACGTATAATCAGCTTTTTACTGGGGATACCGTGGGAGCAGCCCTTGCTCCATTCTTCCGGCATGGTCGTGCAACCACGGCTCGAAGTTATAAAAGATACATACAATTAGCCGGCGTTAGGGTGCAACCGGTCAATAAACAAGCTTCTATAATATATGGGAACGTGGAATTGGATATCACGTTTCACGGAAAAACCGGCCCCGGAAAAGGTAAACGGGGCCGTTATATTTAGTTAAGCCCGGACGCATCGTTAATAAATCGCCTCGGAACATAACCGTCATATCAGTCATATAAAATTATACAGACCGCGAACAGTGGAGGTCGCCATGAGACTAAAATTAAAAAGAGAGCCGAAAATAAAATTGAAATACCCTTCCAACGAGAAACTGTTGGCCGCCGTTTATCCCGGAATGTATTGCCCCCGATGCGGTTCGGTCGACATCGGGTTAAAAAGACTCACAAAAAGCGACGCGATCTGGGATTGTCGCGAGTGCGCTGTCAATTTCAGGTTGGTGTTTCCCTCCCGATCGAGGTTTTAGGAGGGCTCTCAAACAGGATAGATCGCGATCTATCCAGAACAGACGTTCATACGGCAGTTTGTTCTAAAAGCCAGGACCGCATATAATAGGTCATTCCTGCGGGTTTATCGGAAGATACTTCCGGCGCGTCCGGAGGTTATGAATTCTTGGTTTTAAAGGTTTGGGCCAGCCCCCCCAGGCCGGTCATAATCGCCACGGTGACAAGGAGGTATCCCAGAACGGGTATAAACGATAGAATAATCAGTAAAACAATGCCCGTGGAATAACAAAAATAATCCGATCTATTTTCAGTTTTTCTTCCCAATACCTGCCAGAATTTCGCTCCCAGGAAGGTCGCGGAATACACGATCCCGGCAAACAGGGCCGCTCCGAAAATAAAAAGCAGCGCCATTCCCAAGGGGGCCCCCGCCAATGTAAACAGAATGACTATCGATACTACCGGAGCCACAAAGAATATTACAAAACCGAGTCCCAGGCTGGGCAGTAATTTGCTTTCGATTGTGGCAATGGTCATTTTCATTCTGTCTTTGGTCAACAGGATCAGGATATTACCGGAAATCAAGAAGATTACCGAATAGAGGATTATAAAGAGAACCGCGGGAAACGGAATTACTGAAAAAACCAGTGATATTAGAGAGATCAGGGAAAGAAGCAGCAGGTATCCGCGGGCCGAGAAGGTCCAGGCGAGTATTTTCCCGAAAGTAAGATTTGGCCGGCGATCGTCGGCTCTGGCCTCGATCTCTTCCCAGTTTATCTCACCGTAAATTCTCGCCGATTTGCTGATTTCGGCTTTCCGTGACGATTTATAATAGACGCCTCCGTCAATAACGGCCTCCGGGCCTATTTTCAATTGGCCGTTTTTAAATTCGACGTTTCCTTTGACGTGTCCGGTGATCTCCGCGTTATTGGCGTCGATTCTGAGATCGCCATCTATCTCGCCCTGAAAAACCAGATTCGAACAGAATATATCGCCATTATGAGCTATTCTGGCCTGGGGTCCTATGGTGACATCTTTGCCGAAAATGAGGATGTTTCTGCCTATGGGGGCGTTGCAGTTGATAGAGTATGCGCATCCCCGGTAGCTCTGTTCGACTGGCCCCAGGATCTGAGCGTTAAAGGAAAAGGAGTTGAAACTCCCCCCGACGGTATCCACGTGCACGATTTCCTGGCAAAAGGCAAAGAGATCGCCGTCAACGCGGCTATCCATCTTAATTTTATTTCCGGTTATAAACAGATCATCGTTATAGACGGTATCGGCCAGATAGCCCTCACCGCTAACGCCCAGAAACTTCGTGGCGCCCGCGCCTACCGGAATAAACGATAAGATAACAATAAAGATCCAGACTTTCGAAATCCCGTTCATAGCTATCATCCCTCCCCGACTACGAGTATTTAAGTTCCTTTGTTACAAGAATTTTTCCCCTCCTGTCAAGAGAATTCTTGCCTGCGGAACGGCGGAATGGTATTATTATGGGAATGAATCTAAATAAAGATAACGGAAGGAGATACTTCGATAATTATCCTCTTTCCGCGGTAATTCCGCGCTGGATATTCGCTCTTGTGGAAATGGGATTGGCTTCATATTTCGTTTTCAAATTCGGATTTCGCTTTGGTTTGATTTTCCTTATCTACGGATTTGTAGGCATTTTTGTGCTTCTGCCTCTAACCAGATGCAACCGCTGCTTCTATTATGGAAAAGTGTGTAACTTCGGACTGGGAAAATGGGCATCGTTGTTCTTTCCCGAATCCGGAGAAAAGGTCTTTTCATCGGCGTACGGCTACACGATTTTGCTCTGGCCTTTAAGGATAATTCCGATAGGTCTCGGTATTATTCCTATATTTGGCCTTATCAGAGGCGGATTAAGCGTACCTTCCGGAGAGTTGGGCGATATGGTTGAAACCATAATTTCGGGCCTGGAAATGGTTCCTTACGGTATTTTCGTTATTTATCTACTGGTAATATACCTTCACAGGAAATATTACAGGTCGAGGTCCTGTACTCGCTGTTATCATATCTCGGACTGCCCGGTTTACAATAAAAATTCTCTTCTGGAAAACGAGGGTCGATAAGATTTCGTTTTTGCGAAAAAGAACTGCAGATAAAATTATAACCGTGGAGACGATATGAACTCTCTTGTTCTGGGAGCCATCGCCCTCCTGGCGCTTTTTTCAGGTTATAAATTTTACGGCGGCTTCATCGAAAGAAAGTTGATACGTCCCGATGACAAGTATCCCACACCAGCCGTCACCCAGAATGACGGCGTCGATTATTTGCCGGCGAGAACATCCATGTTATTCGGGCACCATTTCTCATCCATCGCGGGCGCCGGGCCCATTATCGGCCCCCTCATCGGCGTAACTTTTTTCGGATGGCTGATTTCGTCAATCTGGATCATAATCGGATCGATTTTCATCGGGGCGGTCCATGATTACACATCCATGATGCTTTCCGTACGGAACCGGGGCAAATCCATTGCCGAAATCGCTGGCTTGTCTCTGGGTCTCAGGGCCAGGAAAATTTTCTCCATCTTTTTATGGATCGCCCTGATCCTGGTTGTGGCGGCCTTCGGCGACGCTACCGCCCAGACGCTGGTCATAAGACCGGAAATCGTGATCCCCACTTTCGGGCTTATCTTCCTGGCGATTTTTTTCGGCAATCTTGTATATAAAATGAAAGTGCCTTTACTTGTCGGCACTTTATTCTCCCTGGCTTTCCTGGCGTTTCTGGTTTATCTGGGCGAGATGTTTCCGATCTCGGTCCCGGAGACGATCCTGGGCATGTCGGATTCGAGATTCTGGTTCTGGGTTCTGATGATTTACGCCCTGGTCGCGTCGGTGATTCCGGTATGGGTGCTTTTACAGCCCCGGGATTATATATCCAGCTGGCTTTTGTACCTGGGCCTGGGAGTTGGTTTCCTGGGGTTAATCGCGGCCGCGCCCAAAATCCAGGCGCCGGCGCTGGTAACATTGAATAGCCCGGCGCAGGGACCGATCTGGCCCATGCTATTTGTTTTAATCGCCTGCGGGGCGGTATCGGGATTCCATTCCCTGGTCAGCGGCGGCACCACTTCAAAGCAGCTCGCCAGGGAAAGCCTGGGCAAAAAAATAGGTTACGGTTCCATGATACTGGAGGCGGTTCTGGCCATCATGGTTGTCATGATAGCCTCCTCGGCCTTAAACTGGGATCCCTCGGCGGCGAAATCCGAGTTCGGCCTGCAATACCTCATGAAGTCGGCGGCGGCCGGAGGTGGAGGGGGGCCGATTGTAGCCTTCGCAACGGGATTCGGCAAAATCGTCTCAAGCCTTCCGGGAATATCTATCGTGGTCGGAATCTATTTCGGAATGCTAATGCTCAACGCCTTTGTAATAACCACCCTGGATACGGCGACACGGCTGGGCAGATTTATAATCACCGAAGTGGGGGGTTCCAGGATCGGGATATTAAACAATCGCTGGATGGCCTCCATTATAACGGTGGCGGCGGCCGGTTTAGTAGCCTCAACCGGCGGGATCAAAACCATCTGGCCGGTTTTCGGGGCGGCCAACCAGCTGGTGGCGGCCCTGGCGCTGGTGGTGGTATCCGCCTACCTTATCGGAGTCCGGAAACCGGGAATCTTCACCGTTGTGCCGGCGATCATAATGCTGATAACCACAGTCGGAGCGTTAGGCTACAAAATGTTCGAGTTTTTCGGGAAGGGCGGCTCCAGCAATTACGTGCTGGGATCATTATCCATCATCTTGATCATACTTGCCATATACGTCGCCCTGGAGGCAAAAGACATTCTATTATTTATCAAAGGCAAACGCAAAACCATTACCGACGGTCATCCGGCCTGGACCGACGGATAAGAACCCGGATTAAAACGGATAAGTCTAAATAATTCATATAAATAGATTAGCGGGCTCCGTTTTTAATCCGGCCTCTAACGCTTTCGGAATAATTTTTTCGAAGCATATAGAATTAGTTTATTTCAGATTCTATTTTGCCGATAAGGATTTGGGGTATAAGAAGATATAAGTGACTTCCGATATGCAGGAAAACAGGATAAAAGATACAAAATCGGGAAACACCGCTTCCAAAATCAATATCGCGTCAGAGCTTAAGAAATTTTCGTCCCCGGCCGCGGATCAGCTGAGCGGCACCAGGAAGTTCAAAATCAGCGGCCTGGCAAGCCAGGACCTCCAGGCCCTGTACGAGGTTTCCAAGGCGGTCAATTCGACTTTGATACTCGATGATATTCTGGGGACCGTAATGCTCAAATCTGTCGAGCTTCTTAAGGCCGAGCGAGGATTTTTGATGTTGTTGGATGCCGACAACCAACTCCGATTCAAAACAGCCCATAATATTAATAAAAAGGAGCTTACTAACAAAGACCTGCAGGTTTCAACCACCCTGGCCCACGGCGTTCTTAATACGGGCGAATCGATATATACCTCGGACGCGCTAAACGACGAAAGATTCGCGAAAAAGAAATCGGTGCTGGAAATGAATATCAGGTCCGCCATGTGCGTTCCCCTGAGGATAAGGGATCAGATCATCGGCGTGGTATATCTGGATAATTCATCGGAGGCCAACATATTTCTCAAATCGGATCTTCATCTTTTCGAGCTTTTCGCCGACATGGCGGCCCTGGCCATCCAGAACGCCCAGTTTTTCTCCGAACTATCGTCTTCACAGCGGTTCCAGGAGGCGATTCTCGATAAAACCCCCGTCGGAATAATGGTGATCGACGAGGATGGAGTTTTACGATCACATAACGGCGCCGCCAGGGAGATTCTTAACCATGCATTTGAATCTCAAAAAGGGGACTGGGAAAATCTCGAGCAGAAAAATATCCTGGAGCTTTTCCCGGAAAATGAACGGGCTTTCTGGAAAGAGAATATCAATAAATCAAGAAA
>CP070813.1:2707867-2724661 GCA_020344055.1 Candidatus Zixiibacteriota bacterium
CGGATCCCGATCTCTTTTTTGCGTCTTTCTATAATAAATGACGACAATCCCAGAAGACCGAGACAGGAGATAAACATCGTAAGCGTTGTAAAGTAGTTGAATATTTCGCTTATCCGTTTGTCGTTCGTATACATCCTGTCGATATCCTCATCGAGAAAACTGTACTCGAAAGGAAATTCCGGAACGATTTTTGCCCAGGCATTTTTGATATAATCTAATGTACTATCTAGATTCTGCGAATTGACCCGGACGCTGATATAATGTATATCCTCCGGCGAATGAAACATGGCCAGCGGTTCGATTCTATCATGCAAGGAGGAAAAGTGATAATCCTTTACAATCCCGATAATTTCGCCGTTTTCACCAAACCGCTTGCCCACCGGATCATCCATCCCCATGGCCGCTGCCGCCGTCTCATTAATCACAACACGGAAGGTGGAGGAATCGGTAAAATCGGGCGAGAAGAATCTGCCCTCCAGGAGTTTTATATCAAAGGTAGCGCAAAAATCCTCGTCCACGGACATCCTGTGGATTTCCATCGGTGAAGATGAGCTTTTCCCTTCCCAGTCTTCCAATATGAATGATCTCCTGACTTCCGAGATTATATCGGAACTGGCCGTAACCCCCAAAACATCAGGGTTCGCTAACAAATCCCGCTTGAAGACATCATATTTTCTCGCCAGCTTATCCGGCGCAGGTATATTGATGACATATTCTTTGTTAAATCCCAGATTCCGGCTTTTTATGTAGGAGAGTTGTTTATAGGCCAGGATCGTACAAATAAGCAAGGCGATAGTGATGGTAAACTGGCTGATGACCAGGATCTTACGGAAGAACGATCCCCGGACGCCTTCATTCTGAGAACCTTTCAACACTACCGCCGGCTTGAATGATGAAAGGAAAAAGGCCGGGTAACTGCCCGAAAGAATTCCTGTCAAAAGTACGATACCGATAACGCCGGCGATCCCGGCGGTGGAGGTTATTTTGGTAAGGGTAAATTGCTTTCCCGACAAAGCGTTGAACACGGGAAGAACGATCTCAACGAACAGAAGGGCCAGGGCCAGGGCTATAAATGAGAGAAGAATAGTCTCGACGAAAAACTGACCGATGATCTCTCTGCGCCGGGCGCCAATTGTCTTCCTGATCCCTACCTCCAGCGCCCGGCCGACGGCCCGGGCGGTGGTTAAGTTAATGAAATTAATGCAGGCGATAATAAGCACGAATAAGGCGATCAGGGAAAAAATATAAACGTACCTGATATCTCCGCTATGTACCATATTAATATGACCCGAATACAGATGCAGTTTCGAAACAGGATACAAGGCGGCTGTAATGATGGTCTCCTCTCTATACCTATCACGAAAAATTCCATCGATTTTACGGGAGATATCCTCGCGAGAATCCCCGTCCTGAATTACGGCATACGTGCGATACGCAAAGTGTCCCCAGCTATCCAGTTCTCCGCCCAGCGTTGTAACAGCCTCTATAGGAAGCAGGAAATCAAATTTTAAATGGGTATTATCCGGTAGATCATCAATAACGGCGGAAACGGTAAAGTAGTGCTCGGTTTCAACCTGCAGCGTTTTCCCGATGGGATTATCATCGCCGAAATACTTATCCCGCATCTCCTTAGATATTACAATTGAATTGGGATTGGGGAATGCGGTTTCGATATCGCCCTGTAAAAAGTCGAATGTCAGCAATTGGAAAATCGACTGATCGGCGACGGCGACTATATCCTCATTGAATGCGGTCTCGTTGTAACGTATCAGGCTTTTCCCGAACGACCTGTATCGGGCCGTGTTAATTATCTCCGGATACTCCGATTTCAGAACCGGGCCGAGCGGCGGGGGAGTAACCGCAAAATACTTTCTCTCGTTGTTAGGATAATTGTCTACGCTTATTACAAGATGTAAATTGTCAATGTTTTTATGATACCGGTCGTAACTCAACTCATCGTAAACCCAGGACATTATCAGGATACAGCAGGCCATGCCGATAGCCAATCCCACAATGTTGATTGTAATATAACTCTTTTGCTTTTGCATGCTTCTGAAAGCGATTTTTAGGTAATTCAGCAACATCTCTTGATTCTCACCTCCCTGTCCCGGTAGGATTATCTCGACGGTCAAAGATTTCCATATATTCATGGATTAAGGCAAATTCTGTTCCGATATTGATAACTAATTAAAATATAACAAGTTAAGATAGGCCCCCGTAATTAAATGTGCGAATTCGACCACCTAATGTTCAATAATGGACAAAGAATATTAAAAAAAACCGTTGACGATATGTAGGTTCCTACGTATTTTTAAAGAGTTCATTTATGGAGAGGAATCGGGATTGGATTACTTCGACCAAATTGGAACCCTCGCCCTGGCAAGCCGTTTGAGACGCTTATTAAACAGGCTGCTCGGCGATGGCCAAAAGGTCTATCGTTCTCAGAAAATCGATTTCGCTGTAAGCTGGTTTCCTATTTTTCATATCTTGGCGAATCGTTCGCCCATGACGTTAACGGAGATAGCGAACGCATTGGGGATGGCGCACCCGTCGGTAATAGAGGTGACGGATGAAATGATCAAGAAAGGATACGTGGAATCACGAAGAGGCCGGGAGGACAGACGACGCCGGCATTTGTTTCTTACCAAAAAGGGAGAAAAAACAGTCGCCCGCCTGGAACCTATCTGGGAAGCGTTTAAACAGGCCGCCGATGAGGCATGCGGGGAGTATGGGAATGATTTCTGGGAGTCCATCAGGAAAATAGAACAGGCTCTGGATGAACGTTCCATGTACGAGCGTATTGTCGCTCGATTGAATAAAGAAAATTTTAATTTTTAAGGAGGAAAAATGAATAGGCCAAATTATTTTAATCGGTGTCGAGTTTCGATAGTCTCGACATTCCTAATTATCCTGTCTGTATCAATATACTCGCCTCTTTACGGGCAGACAACGCAGAATCAGGATCCCGCTATGGATGAATCGGCAAAGGCTGAAGTCATTGATTCTGTCCTAAACGCCTTCATGACACATTACGTTTATCCCGATACCGCAAAAGAGTTCAACAAGGTAATAAGGGATAAATATAAAAAAGGCGAGTATGATGAGACCGGGGATTTGGGAGAATTGGCAAGTCAGCTTACCCGTGATCTTATGGGGGTCTCAGGCGACATGCATATCAGGGTTTCGGTCATGTCGCCGGACGATTTCAGTCCGGCAATCGGCGACACGATGACCGATGAGGAAAAGGCGAGAAGGTCTCGCGAGAATTTCTATTTTAAAAAAGTGGAATGGCTGCCGGGCAATATAGGTTATCTCCGGCTTGATATATTCGACGATCCGGTTTACGCCGGCCCTACGGCAGTGGCCGCCATGAATTTTCTGGAAAACTGCGATGCTATAATAATGGATCTTCGCAATAACCACGGCGGCGAGGAAAAAATGGTGAGATTGTTGGCCAGCTATTTTTTTAAAGAGCCGGTACAAATCAATAGTTTATATTTCACTGAAACGGATTCCCTGGAACAGTCCTGGACCTACGCCTACGTGCCCGGTAAGAAAATGATCGACGCCGATTTATATATCCTGACCAGCCAGAACACTGCTTCAGGCGCCGAGGCCTTTGCGTATGGATTGAAAAATAGCGGCCGGGCGAAGGTTATCGGTGAATCGACCGCGGGCGCGGCACACTGGGTTGAGTATTACGATTTCCCCAGCCTTCAGGTGCGGGCCAAGATTCCCATTGCCAGACCGATCAATCCCGTCACCAAAACCAGCTGGGAGAAGGTCGGCGTGAAACCCGATGTGGATGTCCCCGCCAATGAGGCTTTGAAAATCGCTCATATCGAAGCCCTGAAAAACCTGATAAATAAAAATCCTGACGAAGATATCAAGCGTGATTTATACTGGCATTTAACCAAGGTGGAAACGCAACTGAATCCTGTTATTCTCACTGAAGGTGAAATGCAGAAATACACCGGAACATACGGCCGATATGCCATTCTTGTCAAAGGAGAACAGCTTTACTGGCGCTATCACGATGGGACCGATTTTATATTAATCCCTTTAACCCCGGATCTCTTCGCTTTTGACGACACCGACGATATTCGTGTAAGCATTATAAGAAATAATGACGGGGACGTGAACGGCTTCCAGATGGTATACAGGGACGGTAGTGAAGGACCTGAAAGACCACGAACAGGCGATGCTCCCGAGTAATAATCAGGCAATGTTTAAACGGATGCATTCCGTATCGGGTTTATCTTCGTCATTCAACGTAATTAATGTATAAAAAAGCAGTCTCTTCTGCCGCAGGTCACCGCCGCCGATTCTTATTCGAACAGTTATAAGTAACTCAACCACCACTTCGATCGATTATTCGCCTTGTAGCTGTTATACCATTTGCAGACGGGATACAGGATAAATACCACAAATATCCAAACCAGATACGTTACCCACAGACTGTAGCCATAGTCGGCCAGTGATCCGCTCATAAACGCCCTGGAGGTGAGAATCAGCTCGCCCGCACCCCGGCCCGCAAAGGCAATCCCTATAAAGGCCAGCAAATGAATGAAATAGATATGAATAACATAGAAGAAAAAGGGCACCCGGCCAAAAACTATAAAGAAATCGGTGACCTTGTTATTGATATTTTCCGTCAGATACAAAAATATCAAAGAGGGTCCCAGCGTGATTAAAAGAAATAACAACGATACCGGATATTTCGTAACGTTAAAAAACGAGATTATTGAAAATACCAATGAATCCTGAGGCGACCAGGGCTTGGGATCGCCGTACAGATTGAACGCTCGGAGTACGAAAAACAACACGACCGAGCCTATTCCCACCCACAACAGAAACCTTTTTCTTTTCGCGGGCTGATAATCTTTACGGTAAAGGGTACCGAACAGATACCCCAGGCCCATCAACCCGAGCCAGGGTATCAGAGGATAAACGACATTAACGACAAAACCGGGAGATATTACAATGAAGTTAGGCTGATGTAAGATATATAAAATCAGATCTTTTGCAGTAATTGCCCCGGTGCCTACGGTATCGAAGTAATGAACAGTTAATGATTCGAAAATATTATGGCCGAAAACCATTATAACTCCTATAGCGAAAATCAACCATCGGGGCAAAAACACCAGGATCGATAAAAATATCATGCTCATTCCGATCGCCCAGATAACCTGCAGGATAATGGTGCTGAAGGTGATATCAAATGTCCAGGCGAAACGTATGATTACCACTTCTATAAATACCAGCCATACGCCCCTGGTGAACAAAAACCAGGAAACCGCTTTTACGCTGTTTCTGCGAGTTCCGTATAAAAAGGCGGAGGTGCCGGCCAGAAATACGAATACCGAGGCGCAAAAATGGGTTATCCATCGCGTGAAAAACAGAAACGGCGTTGTTGTCGCCAACTCCGTGGGTTCCGAAAAGAAGAAACCGTAGGCGAAATACATGCGGGCATGATCGAGCGCCATCAGGATCATCACCACTCCCCTCAAAAGATCGATCGATTCGATTCGGTGTTTAGCCTTGACTTCCATAGCAATTCCCTTCCCTCATCAGGCAGTTACCCGTAATCAATTATATAATTGCCTGGAATTATAAAAAACGCATTAAGCCGTTCGCGTTTGCCAAACTATCTCCCCGGTTACAATGATGTCGATCAAAGTTTGCAGGCAACAACTTAAGCGCCAACCCGAACCAAATATAATATCGATAAATATAGCGTCAATAACTATTTTGGGATCTGCATAATATGCTGCAGATCCCCGGGCCTAAATTCGTCAGAAAATCCGATTTGACCCGGAAAATATCATACCTGCATTATGGTTATTTGATTTTGTAACCTATGCATCTCCGTATTGATATGTCATCCTATCCCTGATTTTTTTTGTATGCTCTGCGAAAAATTAACTCGAAGCAACAATTGGTTTCTATAATCGTATCTGCTAATATGAGTTTCGGGTCGCTGTTGCGGTCAAATACACATCGCTTATTTTAGATGTAATGCCGATTTCCGCGTGAGAGGAGGATATTTGTTATGGAATCATTAAAGACCTATCGCAAATTTTTAACAACGGATTACTGGACGACACAACGTGAGGGGGGATACAAAACCGATCAGGAAAAGAAATTGCCTTTGCCGGCGGCTCAGAAGGGGTATTCCAGAGATTCTGTTCTCATAGATCTGGTCGAGCTGGATCAGTTTGGGGTCGGTACCATACCGTTGATCGACGCCATCAGGATGCGCCGCAGTCGCAGAAAGTACAGCCAGCAGTCTTTAACACTTGAAGAACTATCATTTTTACTCTGGGCTACCCAGGGAATCCAGAAGAGGAGGAAAATATACGCCGGCGCCAGAGGCACGCTGCGAACGGTGCCATCGGGCGGAGCCCGCCATCCCTTCGAAACTTACCTGGTTATTAATAATGTAGATACGCTGAAATCCGGTTTATATCGCTACCTGCCAATCGAAAATAAACTTCTATATCTCAGATCGGGGAAATCGTTATCGAAAAAGGTGGCCGCTTCGTGTAATAACCAGAACTGGATCGGTAAAGCCGCTTTAATATTTATCTGGACCGCTATTCCCTACCGTACCGAGTGGCGCTACTCATTTATTGCCGCGAAAACGATCGCCCAGGAAAGCGGGCACATTTGCCAGAATCTATATCTTGCAAGCGAAGCGATTGGAGCCGGCACCTGCGCGGTAGGAGCATATCATCAAAAAGAACTTGATAATATTCTTGGGGTTGATGGCGAAGATGAATTGGTTGTGTATATCGCACCGGTGGGAAAAATATGAAATGCCAGAAAATAACTATTATTCACCTTGACAAACGCTTTTTCATAGGTGTTTCCCGAAGGGTAGAATGCTACGCATCAATTAACGTATGAGACAGAATAGTATCGTATACAGTATGAATTTCAAAACCTCATTATATAATTGGGTCGCACGTAAGCGATATTGAAACCCAGCCGAATCATATTTCTGTATGACGGCGCGTCTTTTTCAGCGGTCTGCTCGGCGGTCTCCACCACCAGCCATTTGCAGCCCAGTTTTCCGGCATCCTCTATGCGCCGCACCGCCAGCGCCGTTTGAGCTCCCTTGCCGCGGTGCTTCGAGAGAGTTGCCGCGAAATCGATCCAGCAGTAGCGGCCGTCGATATAATTGGCGCCGGTGGCGATGGGCGCTCCTTCATCATAGGCCATGTAAAAATGCCATCCCGGTTTCCCGATAGTCGAGGAGATCATCGGAATAATGCTATCGGGCCAATCGAAACCTGTGGCCACAATCTCCGCGAAGGCGTTGCCCTCCTCCGGCCCAATCTCCTTGATCTCCAGCTCCGCTGGTTCGGGTAACGGGTCATCAATTTTACGATAGAGTTTCACCCAGTTGTTGTAATGCGAAAATCCCTGCCCGGTCAGCATTTCCGGCAGTGATTCCGGTTGCGCCAGCGGATGAAGCTGCACGAAAAACCGTGGTACGCCGGCTTTTTTATAAAAGGAAACGATGTTTTCTATCTGTTTATCCGTCGCCGGTTCGCCAAGACCCAGACCGATAACCCTGTTCAGGGCCAGGATGTCCAGCTTCGAGGCCATCAAAACCGACAGGAACTTCCGTTCCCGTACATCGATACCGCAGGAGCCGGATACTTCATCAGTCGCGTACTTATAAAACTTATTCCAGACGCCGACCTCTATCCGCTCCAGATCGCGAAGGAAGTGGCTAGCCAGCCTGACATTGTTGCTCATCTTCAATTATCCCCGTATTGTCGAAACGCGCGTCTGTATAACCCGGCAACGGAATCCCCGGTTCCCGCGCGAATGATTTATGAAGTTCAGAAAATATCTTTAGCCGGCGCGCTGTTGTGTCAGGCTCTTATAAAACTTAATGTAAAAATACAGATTCAATATAAAAGTCAGAGCGACAATGGGAAGGAAGATAATTATCAGGATTTTGGAGAATTTATAGAACCATTTGGGATCGGCCGAGACTATGTAGCTCCATAAAACGAACGTCATGTGCATGGCGCCGATCAGCGAAGCGATTACGGCGGCCAGCGTGGCATTGATTAATACTGATAGGTTTCTGTTCACCGCCTCCTTGTAGAAGATCACGAAGAAATATAGGATGAAGAGCGAGGCCACCCAGGGAAAAATAACGCCCGGTATTTGTGACGATATCACATTATCATAAATGTACTTTGAAATGTAAATATCGAAAACGGCGAGGAAACGTTTGAGATCCAGCAGAATCATGATCATCGATGCCGCGATGGCCCAGCCCGTCGCCCGTCGCAGCTTTGGCATTTCGGAGGTCGCGTAGTCCCGGAAAAACGAAATAAAGAAGAACGCCAGAAAAATGCTCGAAAGCAAAAAACCGATCTGGGCGGATCCGGCCACCGCCTCGATCCTGAAGATCTCCTGCGCGAATGTGGACAGCGTCCTTATAGCGAAATTATAACAAATCCCGATCAGCGCCAGAACGGTCGCCACCCTCAAAGTCTGCAAATCGACATGTTTCTCCTCCGTTGGTAATTCAGTAACAAGCGAGACCCCGCAATCGGGGCATTCGGTAATCCCCTCTACATACTCGGCCCTGCATTTTGGACAGTACATTATCACACCTCCCGTTTTCATTATATAATACAATCGAGTAGGTGAAATATTCAATGGAAATTACTTAATTGATCTTAAGCTCTTCAAGGACAATCCTAATATGAAAAATTGTATTTTCGTTTGTCTCGTTTTTGAGGGCATTTTCGAGAACAGAGATATATTTGGGATTTTTGCTTTGCCGCATAATATGTATGGCAGACCATTTCGTAAGATATCCTTCATCATTTAACAGGTCGGGCAATATTTCCATAAATACAGGGTCATTGATTTTTCCCAAAATTTGGGCGGCCTTGCTCCTATTCCCATCGAGAGTATCATTATTAACAATATCCCTTAATTTCCTTATAATGTGTAAATGATTTTCATGATTAATAATGTCATACTGCGCTATTCGATCTATGCACACCAACGCAAATTCCATATCGTTCGGATCCCCATCGAAAAAAAGTCCCTCAACCAGTTCTATAATTGACGGAACCCCGCGCGAACTTAACGCACCTATAGCCGTATTCCTTACAGCTAAGCTGTCATCATTCAAAGCTTCAAGAAGACATTCTGTAACTTTTTGTCCGCTCATTTTATCCAGCGCGTAAACCCCCTTTCCTCTCACGTGATAACTGGTATCCTTTACGGCATCACAAAATAGCTGGATCGCTTTGTCCCGGTATTTTTCAGACTTGTACAAGTATTTATTCGACAACGCAAATAGAACATTTCTGCGCACTAAAGGATCAGGATCTCCATAACTGTCGAATAATGCCGGTATTGTCCGTTCATCCGAAATTCTCCGCAAAACATCAGCTGCGGTTCTACGAACGTATACGGAGGTATCTCTTAATAACGGGATGACAAACGAAACCACCGATGTATCTCCTGTGCCGTTGAGAGTGAAAAGCGCCAGTTGCTTAATTCCTTCATTTTCACTGCTTAATAATCCGGCGATTTTTAGACTATATTTCCTTTTGTCAATTTTTATAAACTCTTTTCTCATGCTATCATTTATATATTCGTTATCGTCTTCCAGATGGTTGAAAATCATGTTGACTTTTTCATCCTCCTCAAGCTTATCCAGCAGGATAGCACTGGCGACGGCATCCCGGTATAAAACTATATTGGATTCGTTGACCTGTACTTTCCCCCGGCTTCCGATATATATGGAATTTTCTTCCTCTAGAAACAAAATAACAGTTTCATCCAGCTCCGGTTGGAAATATAGTCTGCCGTCTGGAGGATATATAATTATGCATCCATCCGAAGGGAAATATTTTTCATTCGTAGTTTTATAATCGACCCTAATAAATTTCTTGGCATAATCCCCCTTCCAGACCCCCATAATTTCATATTGCCCGTATCGGACTCCCGTACAGCGCTTTCCCGGGAACGACGAATATTCGATGCTGTATATTTCATCCTCGATTTCAATGCATTTTGCCAGAACGACTAGATTCGACCCGCGAGTCTTTTCGAGAACTGTGAAATCGATCACCTTTGAATTGCCATTGCCAGAAGTCAAAATAATAAAAACCATTATTCCAGCATTCAGTAATATTAATCTCCTAAGTAAGCCCATATCAATTCCTTCACTATTAAATACTATTGGACCTTACATTTATTCCATAATTTTCCTTTTTAATCTCCCTTCAAATCTTATAAATTTAATCAAATGAGAATTAATTTAGCGAAAATTGAAGGGTGTGCGGTATGCCCCTGAACGTTCATCTCCACCAGGAAAAAAACCAGGCCTTCATCGCGAATCTGAAAACCCTTCTGGATGACGGTATCAACCTCACCTGGGGCGATTTGCTTCCCGAACCGGCCAATTGCCATATCCTGGTGAGCGGTGTTCCCGATAAGGAGATCATCGAGTCCTGCACCAATCTCAAATACCTCCTAATTCCCTGGGCCGGCCTGCCCCGCGCCACCCGCAAATTGATGCTTGATTATCCCCACATTGCGGTTCACAATATCCACCATAACGCACTGCCCGCCGCGGAGATGGCGATTCTTTTGATGCTGGCGTCGGCCAAGAACATTATCTCGATCGATTCCGCTTTTAGAAAGCATGACTGGAGCATGCGCTATATCGACGATTGCGCCGGCCTGGTATCGGGTAAAAAGGCCCTGATCGTCGGATACGGTTCCATAGGCCGGATAATCGCCTCCAGATGCCTGGCTTTCGATATGGATGTCTCCGCCATAAACAGAAGCGGCAAATCTCCTGAAGATTGTAAAATCAAAGTCTTCCCCCCATCAGAACTCGATAACCTATTACCCCGGACCGACGTTCTCTTTCTCTCTTTGCCGCTCACCGACAGCACCAAGGGCCTCATTGGCAAAAGGCGGCTTTCGATGCTTCCTGAAGGCGCAATCGTTATTAACATCTCGCGGGGGCGTATTATCGATGAAAAGGCCTTATATGAAATCCTCAAATCCGGTAAGATAAAGGCCGGGCTGGACGTCTGGTATAACTACCCCGATAGCATTGAAGATCGAAAAAACAGGCCCCCCTCGCAATTCCCGTTTCATGAGCTGCCTAACGTCATAATGACCCCGCACATGGCCGAGAATACCGACCGCACCGAAATGCTGCGCGCCATGGAAATAGCGAGACTCTTAAACATGGCTTCAAGAGGCGAACCCCTGCCGAATAGTGTCGATGTGATCAGCGGTTATTAGGGGACTGTTGATTATTAATATAAAGCCGGTAATCAGTTAGCCATTCGCGGCGATCGTGTAAAAAAACGTTCAATAATAGGAAAATCACATATATCGCAGTAAGTCATCTTAAGACATAGATCTATGCGGTTCGCTCGATAATTCTACAAAACCGCGGACAATAATATGAAACAATATTATAATAAATCCCATACATATATTTACATATATCAATAATTAGATCGAGGTGGGAAATATGCAAAAAAAGGAATTTAAAGAGAATCTGTTAAGCCCCCTGCCGGTGGTTCTGGTCGGGGCCATGGTTAATAACCGGCCGAACTACCTGGTAATTGGATATATTTCGCCTTTCAATTTCGGTAAACATATCTTCTTCAGCCTGTATAAAAAGCGCTATACCCGTATCGGCATTCATGAGAACAGGACCTTCAGCGTTAATATCCCATCCGAGGCACTTCTGGACGAGACGAATATATGCGGTAGCAAATCCGGGCGGGATATCGACAAAAGCAAGCTGTTCGATAACTTTTTCGGCGAACTCAAAACCGCTCCCATGATAAGGGAGTGCCCCATAAATATTGAATGCGAGGTAACGGAGATCCTCGATTATGATCCCAATGACGGTATAATAGGTAGAGTCGTGAAATCATACGCCGATCCCGGTTGCCTTACAGACGATAAACTTGATTTCAGAAAAGTACATCCGATCATATGGGCCACAGGTGGAGATTTTAACTACTACCGTCTCGGGGACAGGATCGGGCAGGATGAAAACGAATAGTCGATAAAATACAAACGCTTAGTGTATATCTGGTTATGGCGCATCCCGCAAGTTGGATTATATGTATCGGATCCGCGGCAGACGCGGCTCAATTAGTCGATTATTATCAATGATAACAGCGAGGGTCACTGACTTAGGAATGCGGATTGCTTTGAATCCCCATCCCCCGCTGTCAATAATGCCGGATCATCTTAACAGAAGCATTTTCCTGGTCTGAGTGTGGTCCCCGGCCTTGATTTTATAGAAGTAAAATCCCGATGCCGTCTCGTCGGCATTCCAGGTCACCTGATAACTTCCGGCCTGCTGATAACCGTTAACAAGAGTTGTTATCTTCTGACCGATAATATTGTATACTTCAAGCTCAACATGAGCCGGCCGGGAAAGGTCATAGCTTATGATGGTGGCCGCGTTGAATGGATTCGGATAGTTCTGCGTTAATGAGAGGTCTATAGGAAGATCGCTAAGGGGATAGGAGACCGCCGTCTGCTCGACAACCTCCATAATAACCGGGATATCGTTTACGGTATTATCGGGATCATTCGAGGCCAGCCTGAGCCTGGCGTCGTAGGTGCCTATATCCAGGCCGATTCCGCTGAAAACGACGTCGACGAAGGCGGTTTGATTGGGTGATACCGCACCGACCCCATCATCAATTGAGATCCAGGTCAACGGAACCGGGAGCGGTTCCCAGTTGAAATCGATGGCCATGAAATTATGCATATACTCCCTGTTCCTGATTACCTCCAATCCGATCGAGCCATCACCGTTCTCAATACCGATCGAGCACTCATCCAGCCGCCCCGGCCCCATCTCCTCGTACTGATAGGTTATGGACATGGGCGCAACCAGTATTATCTGGTACGTAAAGATACCCTCCTGGCGCCAGTCGGGAACATCCTGCCAGGTTATTATGGCGCTGTCCGAATTGTTGGTGTAGAAATAGCCCGTGCCTCCGTGCTCGAAATTCATATCGTCATAAAATACAGCCAGCATGTTATTGGGCGGCTCGGGATCGGGTATGCCCACGTTTCCGTACTCCGTAGATGTACTGTCCGTAAAGGAGGCCCACCCGTTGGTGCAGACGCAGATTGAAGTAAAATCGTTTCCGTAGAAGCTGAAAGTAAATCCCAGATCGAGCGGCCCCGAGTTGCCGTCGTCGATATCGGCGCCGAAATCTATAACCTGGCCTATGGACGAAATATCTATCCATCCGTACTGGGGTCCCTGGCTCGAGTCCGAATCGAACCAGAAATACCCGAACGAATCCTGCTGGACGCTCTGGACGGCCTGGAGAAGGTAATTCAGATTCCCGTCCCCGAGATTCGAGATCTCCACAGTCTGCAACTCAGATCCGTTCTGCGGGACGGAAAGAGAGATCGAATCGGGAGAATAGGAGAGCATCGGAACCCCTCCACCATAGATCGGGCGTTGAGTATATCTGCCTATTCCGCACGAATTATACGGTATATAATCGTAACCGTTATCGCCGTGATCGAGGCCCCAGCTATTCTTTACGATCCAGGCGCCCAGGCCGCTGCACATGTCGTCATCCCAGCCCACAATTACGACGGCATGGTTTATTTCATCGGTCGGGTCATGCCAGTAGCAGTTATATTGGAAATCGGGATAGACCATGAAGGTTGTCGATACCGGCCCGCTCAAGAGAGCGTTTTTTATGGCGGCTACGTTGTTGGGTATATCCTCGAACCCGATCTGGTGCGCAACCGGAACGCATTGTTCCTGGGTGCAGGGAACGTTATCGTCGGCTTGATAGGGCATGCACACTTCCTCTACGGCGCCGTAACCCATAAACACAGCGTAGGCGTCCTCCATCCAACCGCCATCACAGCTGGATCCGCCCGTATTACATGAAAGCACCTGTTGCTCCGAGAGATCCCATTCGATGCTGTCGGCGATCAATACTGCAGATTCAAATGCTCCCGTGGCGGCAAAATCCCAGCAGGAACCGCAGTTTCCCTGATCTTTAACCGGCGTGACTCCACCCATCGTCCGCCAATCGAAATAATCTTCGGTATTGAGCAAAACCGGCGGCGGGAGCCTATCCAGATCCTCAAAGCGCTTCTTGACCTCATCGGGAATCTCCAGGCCGAGATACTGGAGCCTTTCTTCGAAAGACAAGGTCTCTTTTGAGGGTTTCTGGCCACTGTTTTGGCCCGATTCCTGTTGCGCCGCAGCCCATGTGGCAGACATTGCCATGACTGCAATTGCCAATAGTATCGCTATGGACTTCCTCATCATCATCGCCTCCACGATAAAAGGTAAAAGTAGTCTACAATTAATATATTGTTTTCGACGCAGGTGTCAAATGATTTATTTATTTTTAGCGACCGGGCCGGGAGAGGGGATTATAAATGTATTATATAAAAATCAAAGTGCTGGACCTGTGATCCGACCGAACTTCAGCGGCCGAAACGGCTTTTCAGTCGGATTCAACAAACCATTCTCCGGCCAGCCGTTCCGTAACGGCGATAATCTCCCGGTCGGCTTCATTAATGGCACCTCGTTCTGCCAGCGATTCGACGACTTTATGTAGAAGAACCATCCTATTCTGAACCGGTATCAATGCCGGATAATATTCGTTGTTAAAGAAAATCCTGAACCTTTTTCTGGATCGCTCGTTATCAAGCATTTTCCCGATCGCTTTTTCAAGCTCTTTTCCGGCGGACTTCTCCAGCTCCTCTTTCGGGGATACCATCTTATTTAGAGATTTCTCCATCTCATGGTTGCACTTGAAAGCCATGAGCCAGCACTCCACCATACCCAGGGAATTGACGGCCAGGACGTTGACATTAATCCTGTTATTTTCGGGTTCGCTGGTGACCCCTTTCATGAAGGGCAGGTAGTAATTGTCGGTTATTGACCCAAATGCGCTTACGCCTCCGGCGAAAGGATCGTCCAGGATATCTCCGATGGTGAAATACGGTTTGCGCTCGAAGCGGGCATCCTGAATGAGCATAAACTCATCCTCGGTAAAATGGAAACGTTCCTTCCATTTATCTTCGGGGCTGAGGTCTTTCCGGGTCAATGACGAATGGCTGGTCAGCATCCCTATGGCCTGTCCCCCTCTCCATACGAGAGGCAGAACGCCCACCGTCCATTCCGCCGATCCCCCGATTTCGCCGATCATCGAATACAGCCCGCGATCATCGGGAAAACGTAGCTCATCCATCCCCAGAATAACCGCCGGCAGCAAATCGCCATCCTTATCGAACGGTGTCGATACCCCGGCCTTATTCAGGACGTCCATGGCCGGATAATGTCTGGGCCGGTCCAGGAAAAAGGCGCTCAACTTTTCGATACCTGAAAAACCATAGGAGTCCGAGATAATCTCGGCGGCGTCGATAAGGCTTGCCTCGCGGGGGTTGAATTTCTTGAAATGGGCGCCGGACATCCAGCGTTGCACATATATATCGGGTAAATGCCGTTTGAGGTTGGCCTCGGTTAAGAACAGGGCCGTCAGGCTGGAATGTAATCCCTTGATAGACTTCGTGGTGCCGTCGATCACGTCGTTCCCCATGGACAGAAGGGCCAGGTTACGCGGCATATCCAGCCCGTAGATTTCGCAATGTTCTTCCTTGCCGAAGAGGGCTCCCACGCAGATGGTGGGATTGCCCCCGGGCTCAAGTCCCGGTTTGGCGCGGACTCCCTCGGTAATGGCCGATTCGATCAATACTTCCTCTCCCGGCGGCAAGGTTTCCACCGTCGTCTGCAGCACCTCCGCCATTATCTGCGCCGACGTCCGGTCATTGGCTCTCTTAAGGAGATTGGCCAGGTCCTTGGTTTGCTCCTTTTCTGGATATTTATTCAGGCTGCCCCTTCCGTGAAGACCAACCGCCACCGCCGAAAATGCGGCGGAGAGGATAACCGATTGCCTGAGCTTGCGATTGCGCAAAGCCCCGAGATTGGAATCGTAGTTTGTACGACCTCCGAGGTTCATTACACGGCAAGATTCCAGTGCAAAATCATAATTGTCAAGGACAGCTTTATGACGATAATTGAACTCATTTATTTGATCCGCGTCAAAATCCTGCTCGTCTTTCTTTCCTCTATAAGTGAGACGATGATCCGCTATGTTGGTCCTTAGTTTATCGCTCATTGTGTCCCCTTTAATTATTCCAAAATGACCCGATTCCCATATTCTCAAGCTTAAAAACGGTAATCATTATACAAATTGGAGAGGCGTTTTTCAAATGATAACTTATAAGTCTCTTAATGCCGGTTGATTATGCCCGTCCTGCGGTAACGCAATTTACTGGAAAGACAATACTGTTTAAGGATAACCAGACCATAGGCATTTAATGTAAAATCTAACGCACAAGAATAACATAGCGTAGATTTGAACCGTCCCGCCAAAGACGGGAGTTATAAGCCTGCCTAAAAACATGAACACTTATTTACGTCCGTCGCCATGCAACTCAAAACCCAATAAACGTCCGCATGCGAACAGTCAGGGTTTCGTATTCGAACACTTAATATCATTGTTAGATAAATAACTTATTATATTTTAACATGTTAGCATTTTGGTATTATTCTTGCTGGTTTAATATTGGTTTTGATTTAATTTCTTTAACACTTTGCCCTCTGGAGGCGGCAAAGCGAAAAACAGTTTTTAGCGAATACTGTTTCACATCCCCAGGCAGAGAAACGCTGGACTGAAAGGATGAATTAATGATATCGAGCTTTAT
>CP070813.1:2724761-2741401 GCA_020344055.1 Candidatus Zixiibacteriota bacterium
GTAAACCATGTCTCGGGAAGCACATAATCATCAACGACCTGGCAAACCATACAAAAATAAAAATTGTGTGAGGCAGACGCCCTCTTTTCAATTTACTCCTCTATTTTGGGCTACGATTCATCAAATTTCAGGCCTTTGTTTGCCGTAGTCGATTTATTTATCGTGTTTCTCCCGATATTCCTGTAACGCCAAGGCTATTACCTCACCGGGCTCTGACGCCGGCTCTTTGCCCATTTAAATAGCTCCAGGTCTTTCGGCTTTATGTATGTGCAGGTCGTAATGCCTTTGAGATCATTCTTCTTTTGCCCGGCCAAACGAAAATCCTTGAAATCTTTTTTAACAATCCAATATCCTCTCCCATATACGCGCTCGACCCATCCGCCTCTGCGGGCGACCATGCGCAGGGATCTACGCGTAAATATAGTCAACCCTTATAAACAGCAGAAGTTAACCTGGAGATTATCCAATCGGAAGCAATATCGCCGTAATTTTGCCTGCTTGCCTGTTTGTCGTGATTTAAGTATAATAATAGTCCATGTTTCTTTCGGTGAATTAAATAATGAATTGGATGAGTCAGGGATTACGCAGATAGTCAAATGTATAAAAATGAACCTATTTATGATGGTTTTACAAGAGGAGAACATGTATATGGCGTCGGTAAGCAAATTGCGCTATTTCGTCGCGAAAATCAAGGATGAGCCCGGTGCTCTTCTAAAGGTTATGGTCGATCTTAAAGCAAGGGATATAGGCCTGTCCGGTCTTTGGGGTTTTAATACTCAGGGTAATAAAGGAGAGCTATATGTAATTGCCAAGGATTCCGAAGCACTAAGAAAAATATGGGAGAAAGAGGGAATGCTCGTAAAAGAAGGGATGGGCTTTTTCATTAGTGGTCCCGATCGGACAGGCGCCCTTGTCGAATGTCTGGAAAGTCTGGTAAAATGGGGCATTAATATTCGGGCTATCGACGCCATCGCTATTGGTTCCGTATTTGGCTCCTTTATTTGGGTGGAAGATCGAGACATTGAAAAGGCGTCGACGGCTTTATGTCTCCCATAGATATATTCTTCATTCGATATACCTGAACGTCGATATTTCTATGAGTTTTCAGACGAGGATCGGCGTTTGCGCGCCGGCGACGTGTTCAAGTGCCATCTATATCTTGTCAATGGTAAACCAGGGACTATCCGGCACATGTAGTAACCGTAAAGAAACGAGAGATTGGGTGTGTTGTTTCTATCGGATCCCACCCCCGCCTGTTGACAGCATATGTCAGCCCTGGCCGGCATCCTGCAGTCGTGAAAAAGGCTTGCCGTCATGCCTTCAGATTGTGACCCGTCAGAACCTATGGCGCCAGGACAGTCTTTTGCGCAGTCGGGTAGGGTTCAATCTCATTTTACTTCTTTATGTTTTTCTCGATTTTATCGAAGCGAGGTATCCGATCGGTTTTCTTATTATCAGGATATTTATCGCTTGCGGGAGTTATGCCCGCAACGCTTAATGGAGGGCAATCATCGCAAGGCATTGGATCGGGGCCGCCCTTAAAATACGCAACCGCGTAGGTGATATCGAGACCGTTGTAATTGCAGCTGGCGTTGACGTCGCCGGATACATGCCATATATCCCCGGGCGTACATTCACACTCATAGAGCGGCGCGGGCCCGCCCTTGAAGTAGGCTACGCCATACGTAACGTCGAGGCCATTGAAGCTATTGCTTGCGTTTACGTCACCTACAACATATTCGCAACCTCCGCCCAGATTCCATAGAATTGATAGATTATTTGACGAAAAGTTTGCTGTAGCGATGTCCATGGCGTCGTTACCGTTAAAATCAGCTGAGAAAACCGAATAGGGGTGGCTTCCGGCGGAGATAGGAGGAAGACGAACGAAGGCGCCGGCGGCATTATTTAAGAATACGTCAACATTAAACTCATTTAATAGACTGGCGGAAATTATATCAAGATCGCCGTCGCCTTCCAGGTCGGCCGTAAATACGGAATAAGGATCGATATCTACCTCGTATTCAATATGAGGCTGAAAAGAGTTGTCGCCGTTGTTCAGCAGGACGGAAATGTTATCGGAAGTATAGTTGGCGGTCATCAGATCGGGAAATCCGTCCCCGTTCAGGTCCGAGGAGTATACGGACTTCGGGCCGGACCCCACCTGTAAATTCAGATCGGGCGAAAAAACGCCTGAACCGTCGTTCGACAATATAGATATATTGCCGGAACCGAAATTGGCGGTTGCCAGATCCAAATCACCGTCCCCTTCGAAATCCGCGGCGCAAATCGACTGAGGCGCCGTTCCGGCGGTGAAATCCGAATGAGCCAGGAAAGCGCCCGTGCCGTCATTAAGAAGGATTGAAATATTATTGGAGGAATTGTTTGCGGTAGCCAAGTCGAAATACCCGTCTCCGTTAAAATCGTTGGCGGTAAGCGAATATGGCTCGGTTCCTACCGTATATAGCACTGCGGGCATGAACGTGGAATCGCCGTTATTGATATATATCGATATAATGTCTGATCCCGTGTTGGCGACCGCGATATCGTGAAATCCATCGGCGTCAAAATCGGCGGCATAGACTGAATTCGGGTCTATTCCCGCCGCCAGGGTAAATTCCGGGGCAAACGTTTCGTCACCATTATTGAGCAGAACGGAGACGTTGCCGGACGTTTTGTTTGCCGACAATAGATCGATTGTCCCATTTCCGTCAATATCGCCGGCGAAAACCGACGCCGGTCCCGTCTGTACCGCGAATGTAGAATCATCGCCGAATGCAGCGACTCCGTTATATACCACAATAGTAAATGACCAGGCGTAACTGCGATCCAGTGAAATACCCTGTGATGATTCCATTTCATCGGTCAATATCACGGTTACGAGCTCCCCGCCCTCGAAGTAATCGGCCGGTGCCAGAGTCGCGGTCTTTGCGGGCTGGTTATAGGTAATATCGCCCGAATGGAATCCGGTTGTTCTTCCGTAGGCAATGAAGGTGGACTCGTTTATGGACGCGGCGTCCATATCATCGCTGAACGTAACTGATATTTCGGTGGACGTCCTGACGTTTAATGAATCTCTTCTCGGACTGGTTGAGACAACATAAGGCACATTATGATTCAAAAGGACCGATACATTGTCGGAATTGCTGTTGGCCGTGACCAGATCCATATCGCCATCGGCGTCAAGATCAGCGGAAAAGATGTCTTGCGGGTACGCGGCGGTGGCCATATATGATATTGTGGAAAATATACCGCTTCCATCATTTATAAGAGCGGCAACATTTTCCGAATTCCAATTAGCGGTAACCAGATCAAGATCGCCGTCGCTGTCGATATCCGAAGCGAATACCGACAGGGGATTGTCTCCGGCCTGGTAGTGAGATAACGTACCGTGATAACCCGAACCATCGTTTAAAAGAACAGCGACGCTATCTTTATCCCAATTTGATATGGCAAGATCAACGCCGTTCGTACCGTCAAGATCGGCTATATAGACGCTCGAGGGCGAACCTTCGACCGAATAAACGTAGACCGGGGCAAATACAGCGTCACCGATATTTGAAAATATCCGGACGCTGTCGGAATTTTCGCAAACAACGGCGATATCGATATCACCGTCAAGGTCTATATCGGAGGCCTTAAGGCAACGAGGGCCGTCGCCTGCCAGATAACTTGAGTCAAGAACAAAAGCCCCGCCTCCATCATTAAGAAGTAAAGAGATATCATACGAGCCGTAATTTGCGGAGGACAGGTCAACATCACCGTCGCTGTCGAAATCGGCAGCACATATCGAGTAAGGATTATCTCCAACCATATATGTCGCGTCCACGGTAAAAGTGCCGTCGTTATCATTAAATAGCGTGGTGATATTGTCCGAACTGCCGTTAGCGCAAGCTATATCAAGATAGCCGTCGGCGTTAAAATCAGCCACGGTAACATCCCGGGGTCCGCTTCCTACAACGTATAGAGAATCGGGCATATAGAGACCGTTGCCCGTATTCCTCAGAATTTTAACCCTATCTGAACTTAAGTTTGCCGTGGCGAGGTCAAGGTCGCCATCATTATCAAAATCGGCGGCGTATACGGCCTGAGTCATATCCTCGGACGGATAATCTTCGTGCTGGGCGAATTCCCCGGAGCCGTTTTGAGTTTCACAAATAAATATCCACTCAAACCCGCCTTCCAGCGTAAATCCATGAATGGATTCTATTTCGGCGGTTAGAATAACAGTTATGACCTCGCCGTATCCGAAGTTATATGATGGGTCCAGTGTGGCGGTGTTGGTCTGGCTATCGTAGGCTATGGATCCGGCATGGATTCCGGTGGAGTTGCCGAATGCAATGAAGGATGAATCGTTTAGAGTGCTTTCGTTTACGTTAACATTGAAAGTCACGGAGATATCTGTATTAACCGGTACGTCCAGCATGTTCTGCCCGGGAGAGACGGTCATTACCTCCGGCGGCGGCGAATCGTGGTTTAATAGAATGGAGAGCGAATCGCCGCTGGCCGCGGAGAGATCGATATCGGCATCGTTATCGAAATCGGCGGCAAATACGGCATAGGTATTTTCGCCAAGCTGATATGTGGAGTCGTGCGCAAATACTCCCTGTCCATTATTGAGCAGAACCGAAACGTCGGCGGAACCGGAATTGGCGACCGAAAGATCGATATCGCCGTCGCCATCAAAATCGGAGCCGTAAATGCCGTACGGCTCGGAACCGCCCTGGTAGGGAACCGGAGCCGAAAATGTGCCATCCCCGTTGTTGATAATCACGGAAATGCTATCCGAGTAATTCGCTGTGGTTAGATCGAGATGCCCGTCGTCATTCAGATCGGATATGAATAACGAGTACGGCAGCGAGCCGGTGGGAAGCGTCAATAATGAATCGAAAACGCCGCTGCCGCCATTGTAAAGGATAGAAATATTGCTTGAATATCTGTTTGCTGCGGCCAGATCCGGCAGGCCGTCATTGTTTATGTCCGCCGAAAATATTGAACGCGGCCCGGTACCGACAGAATATATTAGCGTATCCGGGGCAAACGCCCCGTTACCGTCATTAATCAGGATTGTAATATTATTCGAGTTTTCATTGGCGGAAACCAGATCCTGATCGCCGTCACAATCGAGATCGCAGGCGAAGAGGGATCTTGGACCGTTACCCACCGAAAAAGAGTCGGATAAGACCAAGTCGCCGCTGCCGCTATTGAGAAAGAGCCATACTTGACTGGATGTATAATTCGCGGTGGCGATATCCGGATCACCGTCGCTGTCGGCGTCGAAGGCGAAAACCGAGTGAGGATAACCGCTAACAGTATATTGCGTATCGGGATCGAAAATGCCATTACCGATATTTTCGACTATTGCAATATTTGATGACGTGAAGTTTGCGGTAACAATGTCGAGATCCCCGTCATCGTCCATGTCGCATGCCGTCATTGATCGCGCCCCGTTGCCTATTGAGTAGGTCGAATCGATATCGAAAATACCCAATCCCCCGATAGATTCGACGTTAAACGACCAGGAGTACCCGTCCTCCATTTGATACGCGGTTTGAGATTGGATGTTATCGGTGAGCGTTACGGTTACAACCTCACCTTCCTCAAAATTGTCGTTGGGATCGAGAGTCGCGGTCCTGGTCTGGTGGTCATAACTTATGATTCCCTGGTGCAACCCGGTCAGCCGGGATCGCGCTATAAATGACGGGCCGGTGAATGATGAACTGTCCATATCCATATCGAAAGTTACCGAGATATTTGCCGTCGAGTTCACGTCCAGCTCGTTTTGCGACGGAATAGTGGATAATACGCTCGGAGGAGGATGGATTTTGTTTAACAGGATCGAAAAATCGTCCGATTCGTTGTTTGCAGTCGCTAAATCTACATCGCCGTCGCTATCAAGGTCGGAACAAAAGACCGATATGGGGCCGTCCCCGGCGGGATAATCTACACTCTCGCCAAAAACGCCGTTTCCATCATTGTTTAAAATAGTGATATTATCCGACAGGTAGTTGGCGGCTGACAGATCAAGGTCTCCATCTCCATCGAAGTCTCCTGATGTTATGTAACGCGGCTCGTCGCCCACCAGGTAATTGACCGCCGAATAGAAAGTTCCGTCCCCCGTATTGATCAGGACTGAAATATTATGAGAATTTCTGTTTGCGGTAACGATGTCACTGTAGCTGTCGAGGTCTAAATCGGCCGAAAGCAGCGAATACGGTCCGTCGCCAGCGTTAAAAGTCGAATGTTCCAGGAACGAACCGCGACCGGAATTCAGCAAAATTGAGATATTATCGGAATAGGAATTTGAAGCGGCCAGATCCAGCGCGCCGTCCGCATTGAAATCGGAGCAGGTAATTCCCGTTGGATACCTGTCGACGGCATAAACAGTATGCGAGCCAAAGGTCCCGTCCCCGGCATTCAATAACATCGAAACATTATCAGAATTGAAATTCGCGGCAGCCAGGTCGCGATCCCCATCGCCATCCAGATCAGATGATATGACGGCCATCGGCTCATCACCGACCGAATAGAAAGAGGCCGGATAAAATCGGCCGTTGGTATCGTTAAGTAAAACGGCGATATTATCCGAACCTTTGTTGGCTATGGCGAGATCGATCGAACCGTCTCCATTGAAATCGGCCGCCGCAATTGATACCGGGTCGTTGCAGCATTGATAGATCGAGTCAAGGGAGAAGACGCCAACGCTATCGATATCATTAATGAATACATAGATATCGTCCGAAGCGGCGTTCGCGACAGCAAGATCGAGAGCGCCGTCGTTGTTGAGTTCAGCCGCAACAATGGACCGGGATTGACCCCCGGCAGGGTAGTCCGAACGAAGGAAGAATGTATTCGGGCCGTCCATAACGCCGGCCGTAAAGAACCAGCCGTAACCATTTCTAAGAGGAGCCCCTTCCATAGAAAATATGTGTTCCGTGAGCACTGCCGTTACGATTTCGCCATAATGAAATACGCTGTCCGGATCGAAGAAGACCATTTTCGTGAGACTGTCATAGTCGATTGAGCCGGAGTGAAGACCGGATAATTGCGCGTAGACTACAAGAGTGGAATCATTGAAGGTTGATCCATCCATATCGATATCGAAGGAGGCGGTTATGTTTGATGAAACGGAGACGTCAAGCGATTCACGGCGAGGCGAGATTGATATTATCTGAGGATTGTCCAGATTTGTAAACACCGCCACGCTGTCGGAGCCCGTATTGGAAACGGCCATATCCAGATCGCCATCCCCGTCGAAATCCGAGGCGCATAAGGAGATGGGATCCGAGATAGGATCGCCGGAGCTGAATGTCGCCAGGGTATAACTGACACCGGAACCGTCATTGAATAAGACGGATATATCATCGGAATTGAAATTGGCGGTTGCGATATCCAATGAGCCATCGCCATTGAGATCGGATGCTATAATCGAATAGGGCTCATCGCCTACGGAATAAATTAATTGGCTGGAAAATGTACCGTTGCCGTTTCCGATATATAAAGATACATTATCCGAACCCCTGTTTGCGGCAACGATATCGAGGTTGCCGTCGGCGTCGAAATCAGCCGCGCATAGCGAATTTGCCAGGCTCCCGGCCTGATAAGATGAATCGTAGCCAAAAGCCCCGTTTCCGTCGTTCAAAAGCACAGAGATTGTGCTGTTGTTTCCTGATGCCAGATCCATATCGCCGTCATTATCCAGATCGGCGGCATATAAATCTAAAGACGATGAACCGGCAAAATAGACAAATTGATCTGTAAATTTCCCGGCGCCATCATTTCGAAGAATCAAGACAGAATTATCTTTGGAAGTAGCGAGATCGAAGTGGCCGTCGCCATTGAAGTCGGCCGAAGTAATCATTACCGAAGCGGAACTGTCCTGATATACGGTATCTATGAAAAAGGTATTATCGCCATTATTGAAAAATACCGTGATTCTCTCCACCGGTGATTTTACGGCGTAATCGAGGTAATTATCGGAATTGAAATCGGCTATGGTGATATCTCGAAGGGTGTAGATTCCTACGTAATAGGATGAATCGAGATCAAAAATGCCTCCGCCCAGGTTGTAGAAAATAGAGACGTCCTTTGTGCTGTTTTTATTGACCACCGCCAGATCAAACAAACCGTCATTGTTAAAATCGGCCGGGAATAACGCGGAGGGGCCATCCCCCGCCTGGTAGGAGGAATCCCGGGCAAACACGCCCGATCCTTCGATCGCCTCGATGATAAAAACCCACGAAAAACTGCCTGCCAGAGGAGTGCCCTGCGATGACTGTATATCCGTGGTGAGTAAGACGGTTACCGCTTCCCCCTCCTCAAAATCGCCGAGGGGATCGAAGGTCGCGGTGAAGGTCCCGCTGTTATAGCTGATTGCGCCTTCGATAAAACCCGACGTGCCGGTGGTGACCAGAAAAGAACCGCTATTTATGGTGGATTCGTTCATGTCCATATCGAACGTCACCGTGATATCGGTTTCAATTGCCGCGTTCAATTCGTTTTGGGCAGGAGTTACTGAGGATATCTGGGGAACCTGGGAAATACCGATTTCAAATATGCAAAAAAAGAAGGCCAAAAATATGGATGTTCCTTTCATTTTCTCCTCCAACTTTTCTAAAGAACGCTGCTTAAGAAGTTACCTGGCAACAAAGGTCGTTGAGAAATCAAAGATGCGTATTATCTGATTTTCAAAACGGTTGCTTCTGATTTTAAAGAGAGCGCGAATGAATTGGAGCTAAATAAGACAGGGATACCTGGATTTGAGATTAAAGAAAATTACATGCCAAATCTCCGGATCCGAACGCAACCTCTGATTAAATAAAATTCAAACGAAAATTATGTCAAGCTAAAAATAGAGTAGTAAATATCGTTCAGGCAATAATATGCCGGTAATTCCGGCGACTTTGTCAAACCGAATCATTAAATAGAATTCTGAATTTTTGCTTGACAGTATATCCGCAATTGTCAATATTGATAGCTGGAATCGGCACCTTGGTTATACCCCCTTTTTGAAGGACAAAGGTTTTGAAAATTATTTAATTTCAAGGCAAACTACGCTGAGGAGGTGTTTATGTCGCAAACGATTAAGGCCGCCATTCTGTTTTTATTTGCTTTATCCGTGGCTTCACTAGCTCAGGATCCCGGGGATCCCGATTCCCTGTTTATAAGCTGTGATACGGTAATTGTAGGGGAACAGGCGATCATTCAGGTTTCGGTAATTAACGATGAGGAAGTGGAAGGAGTGGTTATTCCGATATCATATGATACTACGGATTTTTATTATCTTGGCTGTCAGTTTTATGGAGATGTTTTATACTGGGACGATATATCGGTTGTCCATCGACCGGATTCCGCGATGGCAACGATCTTGGGGTGGGCCAATATGTCAGGCGGTCCTAATCCCAGGCTCAATACCCACGGGGCCAAAGAAGTAATCGCGGAGTTATATTTTTCGACGAATCCCTCCGCCGCCCCGGGGACCTATCCTTTTGATATTACAATAGATCCCGCCCTCGGGCCGCTACTATTTTGGGATAGCACCGCGACAATCTGGTGGACTCCTGTTTACGAGAACGGCTGCATGCATCTGACGCTTCCGCCATCGTGTGACTTAAGCTTCGTTTACCTGTGGGCCTACGGTCCCTGTAATTCGCCATGGATCGACCGTCAATATGCCAGCATGATCGGTAATTACGGATCGCTTCCGGCGCAGGATGTGGTCTTGACAATTACGATTCCTTCCATATTTATATACAAGTCCAGCAATCCTCCGGCGAATGAAAACAATGGCACAATGGTATGGAATATAGGTACGCTCAATCCCGGACAATCTTTTCACGTGGACTGGTTCGTTGACATTCCGGGCGGAATACCCGACAGCACGGTAGTGGTTACCGTCGGCGACATAACAACGATAACGTATGACCTTGATCCCGTCAACAATCATAGTGAATTTAAAGAGACCGTTGGATTTTCATATGATCCGAACGACAAGGAAGTTGTTCCGGTCGGAGTGACCGAGGACCATTACGTTACAGGCGAGGAGTATTTTCAGTATACAATCTATTTTGAGAATGAAGGATCCTCCGAGGCTTTAAATGTTGAGATAACGGATGCCCTCGATAATAATCTTGATTGGGCCAGTTTTCTTCATATAGATTCGCTAATGAGTCATCCCGATCCATGCACAGTGTATATCAATCAGGGAAGCGGAATAATCACTTTTGATTGTGACGGCATATCGCTTCAGCCCGGGGAGGAAGGGCATTTCGTATTTACCGTAGATCCAAGGTGGGATATATCAACCGGGACGAGCATACAAAACGAGGCGTATATTCAATTTGACTTTAACGATCCTATGGTAGCTCCTCAAGACGGCCCGGTTTTTCACACAATAGATAAGACCATGCCCCTTTCAAATGTCGGCATGCTTCCCGATACTATACTGCAAACTTCATTTGATATATCCTGGACCAGTGATGACGGCCAGGGGTCCGGCGTAGCGTTCCATGATATTTACGTGTCCGATAACGGTGGACCGTTTACTTTATGGCTTGAAAATGTCACCGATACCACCGGATTATTTACAGGCCAACCGGGACATGAATACGCGTTTTACAGCATCGCCACCGATTACGTTTCCATTTCCGAGACTCCTCCGCCGCAACCGGATGCTATTGTATATCTAAAACCATCCGGGACCTATGTAGTCGGTGATGTCAACGGGGACGACGTTTATAACGGTATGGATATCACCTATGGGGTCGCCTACTTCAAAGGAGGCTCCGACCCCTTTTGCGGCGGTCTGGTTTGCCCCCCTCACCCGTCCTTCTGGGTTTGCGGCGACGTTAATGGTTCCTGCAGCTATAACGGCCTGGATATAACTTACGGTGTCGAATACCTGAAAATGAATCCCAATTTCCCGGAATTGATTCCGTGCGGAGATTGTCCGCCTGCCGATTAGCCGGGAATAGGACGGGGGCTGCGCTCCAGGCCCCCGTCCCTTGATACAGCTTTGCCTATATCCGATACCCTGGAATGAAATATCGGTGTTGATCCGCCGGCCTGACCATTCCACAAACGGAACATTCCCGTCAATGGGTGGAATTTACGGTTCCGCAACCGGCACCTCTGTGGAACCGATGAGAGTTTTTTCCAACGCGAATTTAATTTGCATATTATTTTATATATCGAAATTAATCCGGAGTCGTAATAACGGTCCACCCGGGAGATCTGCGGTGAATGGCATGGAGGTTGAAGACCGGCAAATTTATAAGAATCGAAATAGGAGAAATCCAACTTGTACCCGGTGTGTATCCGTTAAATACTAAAACAGACAAAAATATCAAAAAAATTTAACCAGTTGAAATTTATGGCACCGAACTCATAAGTCAGCATATGTCTGCGACTTAATAAAATAGCTGACGGAGAATCCCGGCCCCTCCGGTATGGCATATCGTCTATCCGGGCTATTATCGCAAGTTGCTATAACCGACCTGAAAAAATCCTCATGATTCCGTCGATCCGGAAAATTATATGGCTTTCATTTCATTCTGGCGATGGCATCGGATGTTGTAATGGGAAGATCGTCATACGGGATATCGGTCGCGTCGCACAGGTCTTTCCATAAAATATTGCCCAGGTAATGACCGAATAACTCTTTCCGTTCAGCAGGGTTGAAGTGCGGCAGGCCCCTTTCGATTACCTCCGGCGTAATGGGATCGATCCTGGATTCAGAGACTACGGCTACGGCAAAATCCTTATCTTTGCATGTTTCCTGAGCTACCTCGAGGTTTCGAAGCAATTGATTCCGTCCCCGGTACCAGGTTGTCGAGTGGGCAAGCGGCTCTTTTCTCTTTCCCTCTATAAAGAGTATAAGCCGATCCGTTTCGAGATAACAATCTACCTCCGTAAAACCTTCAAAAGCCCACCATTTTCCTCTTGATTCTATAACGCCGTATTCGTCTAATTCCCTTAATGCCCGGGAAATCGTCTCATTTTGTATTTTCTCACCATGGTGCCCGAATAGCTTTTCCCTGAAGATCAGGATCTCCTGGTTATGAATCAATGAATCTAATTTGGGCCAACTCATTTTAGATTGATTGCTTATCAACCATTGCAGGAAACGTTTTGGCGGGGGTAGGCTTTTTTCAAAACATTCCTCCAGCCTGATTTCATTTATTCCATGTTCTTTTAGAATCGGATCATGGTAATTTCTCTTGCGCAGAAGCGTCGGGCAAATTCTACAGGGATATTCTGCCAGCCGCCGGGCAAATTCCGTATTTTTCCCGGCAAGTTTCAGAATCTCTGGTAACCAGGACGCCCCGGTTTTATCTTTCCGAAACAGCATTTGAAATGCCGGTCTGACCCGGGTTATGGAACTGTTGAATTCTCCTATCATATTAATCCTCGGCCGACGCTTGTTCTTTGGAATCGGCGCATAGGCAGCGATTATGCGCCAATAACGACTACGTCACCGTTTCCTTCTCCGTCTACCGTCAAAGAATTGCCTGTCTCATCTTTATATATATGGCCAATTCGCATCTCAATCAACATCGTATTCGACTTTTAAATCAATCACTTTTCCTGTAACCCTTGGGTGCCGGCAGCGCCGATAACGACGGCCGGAACAATCTGCCGGGGCAAAAGAAATTTGATTTAAAAAGCCAGTATTGATAAAATAAGCAAAAACGCCAGGAAATCAAAAATGAGCGACCCCCGAAACGACATCTACAATTTTGACATCGGCCGGTTTAATTGCGCCGTAATCTGCGACGGATTTACGGAGTACGCCACAGCCGCCATACTCTTCAGCCGCGCCCCCCGAAAAGAGCTCGGGGAAAAACTGCGCTTTTATGAGTTGAATCCCGACAAAATCAGATGTTTTAATAACTGCCTTCTCATCAAGAATAATAGTGAAATCACTCTGGTTGACACCGGCTTCGGACACCTGGCCGGAAATTACCCCGGGGCGGAAAATGCCGGGATGCTGGTTGAAAACCTGAAAAAAAACGGATATAAAACGGAGAAAATTGATAAAGTAATTTTCACCCATTACCATTTCGACCATATCGGTGGCGGCCTGGATCGTAAAGGTAATCCTGCTTTTCCCCATGCCGTATATTACATGAATAAGAAAGACTGGCAAAAAGGTGCCTCAACAGAGTCCTATGGCAAAAAAATTCTGCTTGATCTTGAAAGTCGCATGGAGTTATTCGACGGCGGAATAGAAATCTCTCCCGGAATTAAGGTTATCCCCGCGCCGGGCCATACGCCCGGACATAGCATCGTTAAAATCGAATCAGCCGGCGGGGAATTATTATATGCATCCGACCTCGCCGCTCATCAGATTCACCTGGAACGTCCGGGATGGAGCATGGCGCACGAATACGATCCCGATCTCGCCGCCCGAACCAGGCGGGAGATATTCGGTTACGCGGCGGACAAGAAAATTCCCATGCTGGCATATCATTTACCGTTTCCCGGGTTGGGGTATCTTCATGATAAGAACGGGGGCTGGAGCTGGCGACCCCTGGGGCATTAGCCCGCCGGTAAATTAATATATAGAAAAATCCCTCTTCGGAAAACAAAGAGGGATTTTACAGGTCGGTATTATGTTTAGAATAACTTGTAGGTTATCCCCAAAGAGAGCGTTTCCTTAAGCCGGCCCCTCCTGTCGATCTGCTTGTCGTAGAGAAGTTGCGTATACAGGCTTACGGTAATATATTTCGATACCGCCGCCGCCAGACGGTTCTCCCAGTTAACATCTATGGCCTTCCAGTAGTCCGCCTGCGGAGTTCCCTCGAGTTCATCGGATTCCGAGAAGATCAGGGCTTTATAAAGCGATAATTTCGAGGTGAATTTCAAGGTTTCCGATAATGTCAGCTTCAGGTCGGTCACGGATTCAATACCGCCGTCGTTGGTGGTCTCGGTTTCGGTTTCTTCAAGAAGAGTATCGATAACCGTCTCGGTCATGATTTGCCTGAAGGCGAATCCCAGCCTGCTTAAAAGCTCGTCTTTTTCCTTTTTGTAGAACTGCCGGGCCACGCCGGCCGATTCGGTAATCTTTTTGGGATTAAGGTAAAGATTGACGCCCGGAACCGAGGCATCCAGAAACTGCGACTCGAACCGCAATCCGACGAAAGGATCTACGTAGGCTTGCAGCGTGAAAAGACCCAGGTTCTCTATATCGATCAGGTCGGTGGATTTCTGGGGTTTTGCCCAATCCTTGGTCTCTTTATCCTGGATATGGGTCTGGCCGAACGAAAATTTCGATGTGTTTCTGAATTTGAATTTCGGGCTGGCCTGTTTTTCAAACTGCCCGTTGGCGTTCCAGACCCAGCTGATGTTTCCGGCCTCGCCGCCGGTCCAGCTATCGGAATAGGAGTTCTGAGTCAATGTCAGGTCCGTATCAAAGGATTTCGACCAGGGTTCGGCTTGAGCTACGCCGTGTACCAAAAGCAACGAAAATAGAATGAAAACTATTGATTTCATCTTAAATCCTTTCCGTTAAGGCTTTCTAACTAAACCGCAGTCACCTGATGAATATGAACATCTCTCTGAGGATAGGGGATGGAGATATCGTTTTCATCAAAAGCTAGTTTCACTTTTTCCGTTATGTCGAAATGCACCGCCCAGTAATCGGAAGTATTCACCCAGGGCCTCACTGCGAAATTCACCGAGCTGTCGCCAAGCTCCAGAACTGCAATTACGGGGGCGGGATCCTCGAGGATTCTCTTGTCTTCCGCGATTATTTTCTCGAGAATGTCTTTGGCCTTTTTGATGCTGTCATCGTAACCGATTCCAAAAACAAGGTCGATCCTGCGTTTGTCCATGGCCGAATAATTTACTATTTTGTCTCCGGTTATCTGGCTATTGGGCACAATCACTTTCTTGTTGTCGGGCGTTTTCAAAGTCGTGTTGAAGATCTGAATAGCCTCGACAGAACCGCCGGTTCCACCCGCCTCCACATAGTCTCCGCTCTTGAAAGGCCTGAAGATTATAAGCATAACTCCCGACGCGAAATTAGACAGAGAATTTTGCAGGGCAAAGCCCACCGCCAGACCCGCGGCGCCGATAATGGCAATGAACGAGGCGGTCTGCACTCCCAGGGCCCCCAAAGCCGAAATAATAATAAACGTCATTAAAGCTATTTTGCTGATATTTGTAACGAACTTGGTCAAAGTCGGGTCGACTTTGCCCTTTTTCATCAAACGCCCCACCACCGAGGTGAAGATTCCCACGCCGATACGTCCCAGCACGAGAATCGCGACGGCGCCGATAATCTTGGTGCCGTACAGCGCCCCGAAAGTATAAAGCTGGTTCCACAGGTTTTCCAATTAATCCTCCGTTTTTAATGTTTAATTACTAATTGATCCAGTCCATCCAAAACAAAATACCTCAAAATATCAGGTTGTAACCTCCGAAAATGTATATAAGTTCCACCTTATTGATCATTATTATTCTTATTCCACATTAAAGCTGTTTCGCCACCCCCGAGGCGCCCGGTACTTTGCTGATAAATTGAGGATCTCCCGGCGAAAATTAAAGTAAGCCTATTCATTTGCTTGACTAAAAAACGATTTTTCTATATAATATTGTTGGTTATTATCTTCGGTAACGGTTTTGAGGAAAACCGCAGTAAGGGGAAGGGAAGTATGCGAAAATCAATGACATTACTGTTGGCGACGACGCTTTGTTTTGTCATCTACTTGCCCGCAAATGCTACCCAGAGAATTGTAGTCGCCGAAATGTTTACCAATACCTCGTGACCGGGTTGCTATAGCGCTGATCTGGTCTTAGATCAATTAACCGAAGTCTTCAAGGACACTCTGGCGATAATCAGATATCACACCTGGTGGCCGGGCTCAGGAGATCCGTATTATCAATATAATATCCCGGAAAACACCGCGAGGATTAATTATTATGGTGTCAACAGCGTTCCACGGTTAAAAATCGACGGCAACATAACCGGCGGAAGCATCGGCTACTGGTCCGCTCAAATTTCAAATGAAATAATTGTAACCGCCCCTCTGGAAATAGATATTTCCGGAGAGTTCAGCAACGCGAATAGAAACGGCAACCTTGATATTACCGTCATCGCAACTGATGTTATCTCATATTCAAATCTCAGGCTGCGGATAGCGATAACGGAATCGAACATATTCTGGCATGCTCCCAATAATACCGACTGGCATCATCAAACTTTCAGGGATATGTTGCCGCATACATCCGGTATCAGTTTTTCAATCTCCAACGGGGACACGTTAACTTTCGATCAAAACTTCTCATTACCGATCCAGCTTAAAAAATATAATTGCGAGGTAGTCGTTTTCGTCCAATCGGACAATGGGCGAAGAATATTGCAGGGTGCCAGGGAGAGCATTATGGCGTTTCAACCACTTTATGAACTTGTGCATTTCGACTTACTTACGCCCCCAAACGGGGATACCGTCCATACCTGTTTTCCCTCTTTCGAATGGGAAGCCAGCTATGATCCCGATTCTGGCTTCGCGGTTAACTATCTGGTCGAAATGGACTTAAGTCCGTCGTTCTCAGACCCGATTTTATCCGATACACTTTCCGATACTGCCTGGGTCAGTCCCCAATGCCTGATGAACGACACGACCTATTACTGGAGAGTG
>CP070813.1:2741501-2758133 GCA_020344055.1 Candidatus Zixiibacteriota bacterium
GCCTTTGCATCCCAGCTCGAAAGCGAGATCGTAGGCGGACTTTACATCGTCGGCCGTCGCCTGTTTGGGGAGATTGATGGTTTTGGAGACGGCGTTCTCGGTATGCTTCTGGAAAGCGGCCTGCATCCTGACATGCCAGCGGGGAGAAATATCGTGGGAGGTTACGAATATCTTCTTTACCTTGTCGGGTACTTCGTCGAAATCGGCGATGGAGTTTTTCTCGGCGATTTTCTCCATGAGGGCCTCGGAGTAAAATCCGATCTCTTTGGCGCGGGATTCGAACAGCGGATTGACCTCGATCATCCGGGTATTGTCCATCACGGTTCGCACATAGCTTACGGCGAAAATCGGTTCGATGCCGGAGGAGCATCCCGCGATAATGGAGATCGTCCCGGTGGGAGCGATGGTTGTAACGGTGGAGTTGCGTCGGGGTTTTCCGGTTTTGGTCTCTTTATCGCAGAATACCGATTTCTCCCAGTTCTTGAAATTCCCTCTCTTCGCGGCGAGATCCTCGCTGGCTTTCTCGGCCTCGCGCTGAATAAAGGACATTATCCGCTCGGCCATCAAGAGGGCATCCTCCGAATCGTAGGGGATATCGAGCATTATCAAAAGGTCAGCCCAGCCCATGACACCCAGCCCGATTCGCCGGTTGCTTTGAGTGGCTTCCTTGATTTCGGGCAGAGGGTAACGGTTTTTCTCGATGACGTTATCGAGAAAATGCACCGATTTCCAGACGATATCCTTGAGCTTTTCCCAGTCGATCTCATTTCTGAACATCTTGGAGGTGTCGGAGGGATCGACAACCGATCGGATTACTTTCGATAGATTAATCGAGCCCAGATTACAGCTTTCGTAAGGCAGAAGCGGCTGCTCGCCGCAGGGATTGGTCGCTTCGACTTCGCCGATTTCGAGTGTGTTTTCCCTGGCGTTAATTTTGTCGAGGAATATTACTCCCGGCTCGCCGGTCTTGTGAGCATGATTGACGATACTCTGATAAACCTCGTTGGCGTCCAGAGATTGAGGCACACCGTCAAGGTCATATTGTTTGCCGGTTCGGGGGTCGATCAGGGGATAGGAGGTCCGATTTTTGACGGCTTTCATGAACGAATCGGTGATGCCCACGGATATATTGAAATTGGTGAGCTCCACGAGATCATCCTTGCATTTTATAAAATCCTTTATATCGGGGTGGTCGACGCGCAGGATTCCCATGTTGGCGCCGCGACGGGTCCCGCCCTGCTTTACGGCCTCGGTGGCGGCGTTGATGACCTTCATGAAACTTATGGGCCCCGATGCCACCCCGGACGTCGATGCCACCACGGAATTTTTCGGACGTAACCGTGAGAACGAAAAACCGGTGCCGCCGCCGGATTTGTGAATTAAGGCGGTGTTTTTTACGGTTTCGAAGATCGATTCCATGTTATCTTCGATAGGCAGTACGAAACAGGCTGACAACTGCCCCAGTTTCCTGCCGGCGTTCATGAGAGTGGGCGAGTTCGGCATGAACTCCAGTTTGGCCATCATCCTGTAGAAATCCCGGGTGGTTTTGCTTATCTCGTCCTCCAGCGCCCCGAAATTAGCGTCGGCTTCCGCAATATTTGATGCCACCCGCATAAACAGCTCTTCGGGAGTCTCAATTATCTCCCCCATATCGTTTTTCTTCAGGTACCGCCGTTTCAAAACTGCCAGAGAATTCGGCGTGAGCTGAGCCTTTATTTCAATTTTCTGATCCTGCACTTATGTCTCCCTCCATAATATATATAAAAAAACTAAGTTTCATACTTAAAAGTGGCCGTCATCTCTTCCTCGTTTATCCGGAAATCGTCGAAAACTATGGGAGCCTTTTCCTTCATGATTTTCAGCATGTCGATGGCGACCTTACGTATCTCCCAGTGAGCCCGTGGGTTGGTCCGGACGCAGAAGAAATGACGCAACTCCCTGAAATTGGCGGTAATCACTATTTCCGAAACGGTGGCGTTGGGAAGAATATACCTGGCGTCTTCGGGAGGCACTCCGGCATCCAGCAGTTTTTCATAAAGCTCATAGCAGACCAGCGCGGCTTTAATGAAAGATTCCGCCGGCTTCGCGGATTTATCGGACCAGGCGGCCGATTCAATCGTTCCCGGAAGCACGATTTCGTAATCTTTGGTTTTTTTCCGGCCGGGTTTATCGGCATAGCAAACATATCGCTGACTCTCCTGCGAAGGAGATATGAACCGATGTCTAACCAGTTCATGAGTAAATGCGCGCGATCCGCCCTTAATCCTGAATGTCGCCGTCGCGTGCTCCAGGACCGAATGATGTTTCTTTTTGATTACTTTCTTGATAAGCTCATCGGTTGAAGCAGGGGGATCATAGCGGTGAAAAGACAGGTAGCAGGTTCTGCAGGCCCGTTCGATGATATCTTCGGCATCGGGCGTGATCCCCATCAATTCAACGGAACTTGTTACTAAATATGAACTTAACTCTTCCATTTTCTTCATGTCTTTCAGGGTTATTTTAGACACATTTCACCCCTAAGCCGATAAAGGCTTTTTCGCCTCTCTCTTATAATTTACACTTCTTACTGCTCTTCAGCAACCACCAACTGCTCGCAACGGCGAACATTTTAACGGAAGGCAGGAGCGGATGTCAACAAAAATTTCAAGATTTTTCCGAAAAAAATACAACATGTTGTGTATCAATGTATTCCGAAACACTATATATCGTGGTATATAAATAAAAATTGTGTCATCTTTTATATTGACGTGGAACTCATTTTTGTTAAATTATTGTTAGCTAAGCGGAAAGGAGAATCCAACCAATGAAAAAAGCGCTAATGGTCTGTCTGCTCTCGATGTTTTTATTCTCGATAGCGTCATCCTCAAACGACAGAATCTTTATAGTTTCTTTCGATTCGGCGGATGATTTGGGAGTTCTAAGTGATTATCCCGGAAGATATTGGGGGAAGTCGGCGGGAAAGGTGTTTCTTTGCGGCGGGATTGAGGAAGGAGACTGGTTGAACGATAAAGGCTTCAGATTCGAGGCTGTGGATTTCGAAGGCGAAAATTATTCTATCTATTTAATCACTATCGAAAATACGGCTGATCTACCCGGTGATGTCAATGTCTTATATCGGGGCGACGGATTTGTATTGTCGACTTACGCCCCGGAGAGCAACTATCAATATCGCCGGCTTGACTTAAAAAAATATCCGAAAAATAATTATCATAATAATAGCGGCGACATAATCCTCGAATACAATTCCGTCATTGATCATATTATCGCGCAGGTAAGCCAGGATACCATCATGCAATTTCTGACGGGATTATCCGGAGAAACAGGCGTATGGGTCAACGGGCAGCTTGATACCATCGCGACCAGGTATTCGCCCACCGACGATAATGCTCTTGCGGCTGCCTATTTGATGGAGACATTGATAAACTATGGATATCAGGCAGAATACCATGGCTTTTTCGGCGGCGCCGGGAGACATATAGCCATGTACGATGAAAACCTGGCCTGGATGGTGACGGAAGGCGCGCGGGCGTATAGGACTACCAACGGGGGCGCGGCCTGGATTTATATGCCGGTAATTACTTACGCTGAATTGTGGGGCGTAACAAATATCGGCGCGGATTCGGTATGGGTTACAGCGAATTACGGTATCATCAAATTTTCGTCGGACGGCGGCCAGAACTTTTTTAATCAAAATTCAAACACCAACGATTACCTTTTCGGTGTGGACTTTATAAACGGGAGTGAGGGATGGATAGCCGGAGACAACGGCCGGATCCTTCATACCACTAATGCCGGGTGGGCCTGGTCAACTCAATCGACCCCGACCTCGTCGCGGCTCTATGATGTATGCTTTGTCGATAACGAATACGGTTGGGCGGTGGGCCGTAACGGAACAGTGATACATACCACCAACGGCGGAGCGGACTGGACTAACCAGAACGCCAATACGGGCTCGAGGATTTACAGCGTCAATTTCATTGATAGAAACAGCGGCTGGTTGTGCGGTTGGGATGGGGTAGTGAGGCGCACCACCAACGGCGGCGCCAACTGGCAGACGGTTTATCTCGGCAACTCTATTGAAAAATATCATGTCGATTTCGTGAACCCGTCTTTCGGCTGTATCGTGGGCTGGGACGGTGAGATATTCACCACCACCGACGGCGGAGATAACTGGACCGAGCAATCCTCCAATACCGTGAAAAATTTCTACGGGGTTTCGTTTGCCGATACTTCGAACGGCATAGCCTGCGGAAGCGGAATTATTTCAAGAACCACCGACGGCGGGATCACCTGGATTGATGAATCGGGCAACAACGAAGACGCCTGGCAGAACGTTATCGCCACCAAAACCGGCACCGTCTATCCGGACGAGCAGGTTGTTATCTGCGGTCATTTTGACAATACGTCGGAGCAGCCTTATGACACCGCCACCGGGGCCGACGATAACGGTTCCGGCACCACGGCCGTCATCGAGGCCGCCCGGCTGTTTGCGAGCGGTAGCTTCGAAAGAACCGTGAAGTTCTGCCTCTGGACCGGCGAGGAACAGGGGCTTCTGGGCTCCGCGGCCTATGCCGCCGACGCCTATATAGCAGGCGATAATATAGTGGGCGTATATAATTTCGATATGATCGCCTACGACGGCAACAACGATGGCTCCATAGAACTGCATTGCGGCACCATGAATCCCTCCATAGAGCTCGGCAATCTATTTCAGACGGTTATCAACGACTATAGCATCGCCCTGATTCCCCAGCAGATAACCTACGGTTCCACCGACCGTTCCGATCACGCCTCCTTCTGGGATTTCAATTATCCGGCAATTTTGGGCATTGAGGACGCATCCGACGATTTCAATCCTTATTATCACACCACCGGCGATAATATGTCGATTATCAACGCGCCTTATTTTACCGAGTATAGCAAAGCCGCTATCGGTGTCACCGCTACGCTGGCGACGCCGGATTCCACCATGACCTCTATCTACGGGCCGGTTTCCCTGCCTTCGGAGTTTGTCTTGCACGGCAATTACCCCAACCCCTTCAACGCCGCCACCACCATTTCGTTTGCCATTCCATCGGGGAGCGATGTCGATCTGGCGGTGTACGACATCCTGGGGCGTAAAGTCGCTCGGCTTTTTGAAGGTCGGTTGGATGCCGGTGATCACCGGATCGCCTGGAACGCCGATGGTTTGTCGTCCGGATTATATTTTTACAGGTTGAGTGTGGATGGGCGTGAGAATGTCGGTAGAATGACGTTGTTAAAGTAGGATAGGATACGAATTTTAGATAATTTCAGTAGGGGCGAGGTTTCCTCGCCCTTTTTTTGATAGCCCGGCCGTAGGCTGCAGTCGGGTTTCGAAGAAACCCGACGCGCCGTTCATCCACCGGGATTTATTATTGGAGGATTTGAGCGTTTTTTCATTTGGTCGAAGTCATTCGCTCGATTATTTTGACGTGAATTATCTGGCAAGGATGAAAGTGAAAGAAAGACGTTAAGCACTCGAAAAAAATTTGTGATCTGGATAACCAGGAAAAGAATGTATTTTGTAGAATATGGAGAGGCCAATGGAACCGTATAAATATCACGTTTATGTCTGCAACCAGCAGAAGCCGGAGGGGGTGCCCGGATGCGCGGCGCACGGATCGGAAAAGGTGATCGATTGTCTGAGAAAAGAGATAATGAAAAACGGTCTGGGGGATACGGTGCAGGTCACCACCTGCGGCTCCATCGGGCTCTGCGAAAGAGGCCCCAACATGGTCGTTTATCCCGGGGGGATCTGGTATTCCGGCGTGACGGTAGAGAGTGTCCCGGAGATAGTAAGCGAGCATTTCAAGTCGGGAAAGGTGGTGGAGCGGCTGGTCAACACCGACGTCTCCGCAGTCAGGGCTGAGATCGATACCAACAAAAAGAGGATGATGGCGGCGCTTAAAGCCCAGGACGAAGCCGGCGTTCTACCCGACGAGCTGAACCAGAAGATCAGGGGATTCCAGGTAAGCCGGGCCATACTTTCCGCCGTGGAGCTGGATGTTTTCTCGGCGGTTGATGGCGGGGCGAGCGCCGCCGACGTCGCGAAAAAGCTTAATATCGATCCCCGGGCGACGGAGATGCTTCTAAATGCTTTAGTTTCTCTCAATTTGCTGCAGAAGAGAGAAGGGTCATTTTACAGCACACCGATATCATCCCGTTACTTTGTGGAAGGCGCTCCCGATGATTCCCGGGCCAGCTTGATGCATACGGTTCACGTATGGGAGCGATGGTCGACCCTCACCGAATGTATCAGAAAAGGAACCTCGGTAACATATAAAGATATGGTCGATCGCGGAGACGAATGGACGGTCCCGTTTATCGCCGCCATGCATAAGAGCGCTACAGCCAGGGCGCCCCAGGTCATAAGGACAGTAGGTTTTGATAAAGTGAGCAAAATGCTGGACGTGGGAGGCGGTTCCGGCGCCTATTCCATTGCGGCGGCCAGGGCTAATGAAAGCCTGCATGCCGAGGTGTTCGATCTTCGCACCGTTACCCCCATCGCGAAGAAGCATATCGATGACGCGGGGCTCTCGGATCGCGTAACGACCCGGGCGGGCGATATGCGCACGGACGATTTCGGGGCAGGTTTTGATCTCGTATTTATTTCCGCTATATGCCATATGAACAGCCCGGATGAGAATATTGAGCTGTTGGGGAAATCGTTCAAGGCCTTATCTGAAAACGGCAGGGTGGTGATTCAGGATTTTATTCTCAATGATGATAAGACCTCGCCGCCGACTGCAGCCCTGTTTGCCCTGAATATGCTGGTGGGCACCCGGGCGGGCTCGTCATACAGCGAAGCGGAGTATACCGATTGGCTGAAAAAGACTGGATTTGCTGATATCAAATTGATCAGGCTCCCCGGCCCGACAGCTTTGATGATAGGGAAGAAGTAGGTCGGGTTCCGCAGGAACCAGACGCCCAAGCTGTTTATCGAATTACAAACTCATCCTGAATATCTCTATCGCACCCGCTTTATCTATAGGCCGAGGATTGAACAGGTGTCCCCTGTCCCGCATGTAGAGCCGTTCGAGATCGTCGGCCATGGTTTCGAATTTGCTGTCGTCGATACCGAGGTCCGTAAATGTCAGAAGCCTCCCGATGGACGCCAGCCAGTTTTTCATGCCGTCGATAGCCGCCCGGGCCGCCTGACGGATATCCTCATCGCCGTAGCGGAATCCGAAGATATTCTTGCCCATCTGCACATACTTCTCCGGCCTGGCCGGTTCGGTGAAATTCATTAAAGCGGGCAGAAGAAGCGCCAGTCCCCGGCCGTGGCTGATATCGTAATGGGCGCTGACCACGTGCTCCAGGGCATGCAGGGGATAGCCACCGCCCCGCCCGGAATTGATCAATCCCGATAGAGCGAGAGTTGAGCACCAGGATAGGTGCGAGCGGGCTTCGATATCGGCTCCGTCCTTGATGGCGCGGGGGAGATACCTTATGACGGTCTTGATTATCGACTCGGAAAAGCGGTCCTGGAGGTAAGCTTCGGAGGTGCCGGTGAAATAAGTTTCTATCACATGGGAGATAATATCGACGCCTCCGTCAAGCGTATACTCTTCGGGGCAGGTAATCGTCAACTCGGGATCGACAATGGAGACGGCGGGGAATAGGGACGGCCCGAATATCCCCGTCTTTTCGCGCGTCTCCCAGTTTGAGATAACGCCTCCTGAATCGGCTTCGCTGCCGGTCGCCGCTATGGTGGGGATACAGACTATGGGTAACGCCTCTTCAACCTTTCTTTGCGTATACCGGGGTCCGCGGTAAACATATTCCCATACCGAGATACCGGTTTTAGCGGTGACGGCGATCCCCTTGGCGGCGTCCATGCTGGAACCTCCCCCCAGGCCGATTATAAAATCGCAGCCGTTATCCCTGGCGAGCGCCGCCGCCTTATCGCAGGTGGAATGCCGGGGGTTGGGTTCGATACCCTCGAATACCATCGAATCGACATTCTCTTTTTTAAGGAGCTCTACAGCCTTATCCAGAACTCCGAGCTTCCGCATCGATGATTTCCCCGTGACAATCAGCGCTTTTTTGCCGACCGGTTTTAGAATCTTGCCGATCTCATTTATCCGTCCGACCCCGAAATATATTTTTGTGGGCAGTTTAAAATCGAATGGATGCATATCACCTCCGCAGGTTTTCGTTATTCTTATTTCCTGAGGTAATTATACAGCGTATTTGAGGATAGAGCAATCGCCGTATGAAAATCATCATAACATATATATCGTATAAGAGATCAATATGTTGCGCTGAATCTATGCATGGCTATGCCTGCCGCCACCGCGGCATTCAACGAATTCACCGAATCGGTATGCGGTATCCTGATTTTATAATGGACGATACTGGACAGAGATTCGCTTACCCCCTCGATTTCGGAACCGACCATAAGAACATGTCTATCATCGGGATAAATGTCGTCAATATCGATATTTCCTCGTGGGTCGAGGGAGTAGAAAGTGTGGGTCGGTCTTAAATTTTCACCGATTTCCTTTATCTTTATATCGAAAAATAACCTTATGCCGAACATCGCTCCCTGGGTTGCCCGGATGACTTTGGGATTGAATATATCCACGGAGCTCGGGGTCGTGATCACGGCATCGAAACCGAAAGCCCGGGCGGTTCTTATGATGGTACCCATATTCCCGGGATCTTTGATTCTATCGGCAATAATGATTCTTCTACAGGCTGTTAGATTCGTTGTTGATATTCGAGGGATTTTAACTATTCCCAGAATTTCCTGCGGTGTTTTGGTGGTGGCGATCTTTTCGATTATGGCGGGCTTTACCAATTCCAGGTTCGCCGCTTTTTTGATGGAATTCAGCTTCCGGAAGGTTTCGCCATTTGATGTAATGAGATGCTCCGGTTCCCAGTGCGACTTTAAAAGCTCATCGATTAAATGGTGTCCCTCTGCCAGAAAGAGGCCGTATTTTTCCCTGTACTTTTTGAACGCCAGGGATGAATATTTTTTAATGATTTTTTCGTTCATTGTCTTGATTTGGGATAGTTATCTAAGTAAAATTCGGGTATGAATAAAGTTATCGCCCTGATTTGCATTCCGGTATTTTTCTTATTTTTTGCGCCGCTATCCTATTCTCAAACCGATTCCACGGATAAAATTATCATAATGCCGGGTTATAGTCCATCTCAAATGCACTCGTTCGGGTTAGAAAACGATCTAAAGCCGGGTATCGGCCTGGTTCTTTCGGGAGGCGGGGCCAGAGGGCTGGCGCACATCGGGGTTTTAAAAGTCCTGGACCGGGAAAATATAAACATTAACCTTATCGCCGGCGTATCCATGGGGGGAGTTATCGGCGGATTGTATTCGTCGGGATACAGCCCGGAGGAGATTGAAAATATCGCGTTGAGCGTAAACTGGCGCCAGCTTCTATCGCCAAGCCCTCTGCGGGGAAGCCTTCTCGCGACACAGAAAGGATTGCCGGAAAAAAGCATTATAACGATAAGGTTCAACAAATGGCGGCCGGTCATACCCGGTGCCATTACCTCGGGGCAGAACCTCAGTCAATTTCTGGAAAGGCTGGTCGCCAGGTCGGGGATAAGATCAAGCATAAGCTTCGATTATCTCGATCCGCCGGTGAGGATATTATGCGCCGATTTTTCGACCGGCGATGCGGTGGTATTGTCATCCGGCAACCTGGCCGAGGCCATGAGGGCCACTCTCGCGGCCCCGGTGGCTTTTACGCCTGTCGATATCGGGGGAAAACTCCTGGTGGATGGCGGGTTGGTGGATCCAATTCCCGTCTCGGTATTTGAAAATGCCCGGGATTTTCCTGTTGTCGCTGTAAATACGACATCGGAGTTGTTGCCCGTGAGCGGAGAGGAAAACGTAATCGAAGTAGCGGATCAGACTACCACGATCATGTCTATGAAGAAAATATCCGAATCTCTTGATAAAGCCGACCTGACAGTAACCCCGAACCTCTCAGGAATAACATCCACCGATTTCTCCGATATCGCCTCCATTATATCGGCAGGCGAGGAGGCAGCCCGATCAGCAATACCTTTTATTAAAGAGCTTCTTGTTCGGTTTTATATGTCCAACAACGGCGTTTCTTACCGGCCCGTGGTTGGACGGAGGATTTCAGGCCTGGAAGTCCTGCCGAAAACTATGTTTGGGGCGTTGTTTCTCGATTCCGTCGTGATGTCGACCGCGGATATCAAAGCGAATCTTATTGCCGCCCGGTCTACCGGATTTCTCGAAGATGCCCGCGCCGAGGTTGTCCGTGTCGATTCGGGTTATTTTGTTGATTATGTCCTGAACGATTGCCCCCGGATAGATGAGATCTCCATTGACGGCGCTACCCTGTTTCCGGAGAAAACGATTCTGGATTTGATTGAAACCCGCTCAGGAATGGTATTGAATCGCAGGTTACTGAATTCAGACATAAAGAGAATAGAGAGTATGTATATCGATCAAGGCTACAATCTGGCCAGAATTTCGACCGAATTCCACGAGGAAGACAGACACCTAAAGTTTCTTATCGATGAGGGAAGGATAAACGAGCTTTCTATCGAAGGCAACTTCTTCACCAGAGACTGGGTGATAAAAAGACATGTGCCCTTTGATGCGGGCGATTTTTATACCGGCGACAAAGCCGAACAGGGGGTTTCGGATCTATACGGAACGGGGCTTTTCGAGACCGCGCGATTTCTTGCCGTTCCCGACTCGGAGGGCGTGTCTCTGGTGGTTCGGGTAAACGAGAAACCCTCCAAGATGATACGGGCCGCAGCCAGGTACGATAATGAATATGGCGCGAAAGCGTTGATCGACATCGTGGATGACAATGTGTTCGGGGCCGGACAGCAATTTTTCATATCGACGACGATGGGCGAAAAAAGAAGATCGATTTCGGTTAATTTTAAGGCCGACAGGATCTTCAAGACATATTTTACTTACAGGCTGCAATTTGATTACGAGGAATTAAAGAGAAATCGTTATGTCGATCATAAATATGAAGGCTATAACTCGCAATTCCGTCATGGTGGCGAGTTGTCCGTTGGAAGACAGATATCCCGGCTGGGGACATTTTCCATTGTAGGAAAGATACGCCGCTACCGATGGGACGAACCCTGGCTTGATGAAAGAAGGACCTTCGACAAAGGAAGCATCGGATTTAGTTCCATTGTCGATACCAGAGATAATATCAGTTTTCCGGAGAGCGGAAAATACCATGTTTTTGAGCTCGATTTTGCGGGAGAGCTTACCGGAGAAAAGGTAGCCTATACCCGATTTTACACCTCGCTGGAGTCTTATTACAGGATTAACTCGAAGATAAATTTCCATCCCAGGATATCGCTGGGCCTGTCCACCAATTTTATGCCCTATTTCGACGAATTCACATTGGGCGGACACCAGTATTTTATCGGCCTTTTCCAGGACGAGATACTGGGCGAGAAGCTTTTTTCCGGTGAACTGGCCGTTCGGTACAATTTACCCGGCCCGTTTTTTCTCCATCTGAAATATGATATGGGCAATATCTGGAGCAAGCTTGAGCATATCAGGCTCTCGGAATTGAGATATTCAACCGGCGCGGGGTTATCCCTTAAAAGTCCACTGGGTCCTATTGGCGTGTGGTACGGCCGAACCTCGCGGGGCCTTGACGCAGTATATTTTTATGCCGGATATGATTGGTAGTTTACTTCCAGATTGCGTTTAAGAAATTATCCAGAATCCCATTGGCGATGAACATCTCCACCGCCTCTTCGGTGGAAGCCCTGTCCATGCCCCAGATCGAAACCTTCGGATCGGCGAAATCGCCCTGGAGCTGGATGAAATATTTTTTATCTTTGGAAAGATAAACCGGCAGCTTTTCCACCAGTTCGGCCGCGGCGTTGTTGACGCCCGGCCCCCCGATGGCTATAGTGGGACAGATCTGAATAATCTTATTATGCCTGTAAAGAGCGTCGGATATAACCAGGCACTTTCGAAAAGGGTGTTTTCCCAGCTTGGACGAGGCGTTCACGGCATCTCGCAACCTGTAGGCCAGGGGCCTGTCGAACTCCTCGGGCTTCAGATCGGTGCCGACCACAATCAGGATTGTCTGGTTGACGTCTATTTCCTGCATGAATTACAGATAAACCTATATGCTCCTGATGTCAATCGAAATTCTGATAAAAAACCACCTTCCTTCTGTCACCATGCAATTCTTATCCTGTTGAATGACAATGAATTATTTGAGGGCGAGTTCGTCGGGACATAAGAAAATGGGCCGGTTTGAATTCCGGCCCATGGAGTCGACTAAAAGTCTTGAGATTTTAGAAATTCCTGAACCTGTTGTAGAAATTGCGGGCTTCCATGTCTTCGGGGTGACGGCGGTTCCAATCGTTGATCAATTCCCTGAATTCGGTCTTCAGCCTCTGGGCTTCCGCCTTATCTTCCTCGCTGCCGGTTCGGGATTTGATCTCCGCCCGTTGCATCTGCTGGAAATAGAGATCCCGGTAAAGCCTGAATGCGATAGCGTTATCCGGTCGGGTGTTGTAAGCGTTTTTGTACCTTACCAGAGCGGAATCGGGCATGCCGTTCTGATAAAAGAAGACTCCCAGAAACTGCTGGTAGAGTATGATCTCGGGCCAGGCTTCGGCAGCGGTTCTGAGTTTGGAAATGCCCAGATTTTTTATCGAATCCGCCATCACGGTATCCCCTTGCCCCCTGTAAATCTGCTGAAGATTGACGTAGATCTGATGGTAGTAAGGGACATTCTCCGTAGCCTCCCAGAGCACCTCCAGCGCCCGGGCGGTGTCTCCGGCGAGTTTATGTTGATCGGAGAGCTCACAGAATCTTTCGGGAAAGGTCGTTGTTAATCCGACGTTGTTGTCGTCCTTATACGCGGTCAAATCGTTCTGGCCGCGGTACCGGTAAACCTCTGTTATCAGCGAGTCGGATACCTCGACATTGTACCTTGGCTTAGTTGTGTCCGGATCGACCCGCAGGACTATCCCCTCCCGTATCAATTGATCACTTAACGTCCACCTGTTTGATGTCGGGACAGAGCCTGAAAAATAAATGGGAGCCCGATCGAAATTATCTATTATTATCAGTTCTATCATCTGGTCCTGGACTCTCATTACCCTTCCGGTTCGGGGATCCTGTTCGGGGGTGAGGTACCGCATTTTCTTGCGCACCTTGTCATAGAATCTTTTCGCCGGTCGGTAGTAGACTATGGCGCCGCGGGTTTCCGCCGGTACCCATCTGATCTGATCGTCCTCGAGAGACAGATTGATGCCCATCTGATGTTTCAACTGCAGTATATACCAATCCGTGTTCAGGAGGCTGAGATTGACGATTCTTACGTCCTTCCTGGCTCTTTCCACCTCCTGCAGATACCATAGGGGGAAGGTATCATTGTCGCCGTTGGTGAAAAGTATGGCGTCCTTTTCGCAGGATTGGAGAATATTGTGAGCATAGTCTGCCGGTACATAATCCTTGGATCTGTCGTGAGATTGGTAGTTGGCTTTGATTGTATTCAAGGGAGCCAGAAGGAAACCGATACTCAAAACCGAAAACAGGGCATATCTCAGGGCTTTCCCGGATCCGTTCTCCGCCATTTTCATCCCGGCGCCCACGAGGTATAGCAGGGAGGTCATTCCCAGGCCTATCATAACCGCGTAGAGGATAAAACCGGGAGTGAAGAAATAGTCTCGCTCCCTGACCTCCAGTTGGATCAGGGAACCGGGATTGTTGGGATCGGGCCGGGTACCATCGGCGAAATTCATATAAAAGACCAGCATCACCGATCCCAGTAAAAACAGGATAAATACGAGCAGGGTGGGATGGAATTTAAACTTCTGCAGGGCGTAGTAGCCGCCTGTTATCAGGCCGAAGAATCCCAGGGCAAAGAGAAATATCCTCAATAGACCGCCGGCCGCATTGGACGCATATTGCTCGACAAAATAACCGCCGAATCCCATGTGGGCGTGATCCCCGAACTGATTGGAAAGCTTTCCGCGCCGGTAAAACATCCGGGTGATCATGGATTCCTGACCGTACTGTTTTCTCTCGAGAAAGGCCACGAACTTTTTCCAGGTGGAGGGATCGTTCTCATTAATGGCCGGCTTGTAGTTCGCCCTTATGGGTATATAGATATGAGTCGAATATCCCAGAACCGCGACCGCTATCAAAGCGAAAGCAACATTGTAGTCTATTTTCGTTTTCCCGATACGACGTTTGCTGTTATAGGCGAGCATCCCGGTAGCCATCAGCATAACGATCATTAAAACAAGCCAGATCATATAGGAGTTTTGCTGGACCGCCGGAATAAGAAGCCCGAAAATGAAGAAGAAGGGAACGGCGATGGAGAAAAGGACGGCCCAGGTAATCCAGAACAGGGGATCTTTCAATTTGGTTCTATCAGCAATGGCGAAGAATAGAACAAAGGCGGGCACCACCAGAAAACTTGTCAGGTGAATACCGATGCTCAGGAAAAGCAGATAGGTGATAAAGATGATTAAATTATCCGATCCGCCGGCTTCTTTTTCGTCCGCCCATTTTACGGCGAGATGTATGGAAAGCATCATCAGAAGCATTGAAAGGCCGTAGGCCTCGGTTTCCACGGCGTTAAACCAGAAGGTGCTGGAGAAGGCCATGATAAGCGCCCCCGAAAAGGCGCCGATTCTTATGCCCAGCTGCCCCAAAAACTCCGATCCTTTACGCCCGAAAGGCATCCTCTGGGAAACCCTGACCATTAGAAAATAGGCTATAAAGGCTGTGAACGCGGATGAAAGCACCGATATGAAATTGGTTCTAACGGCGATTTCCTCGAAAACATCAAGTAGTATGAAAAAACGCCCCAGCAGAACAAAAAACGGCGTTCCCGGCGGATGAGGATTTCCGAGGATATTGGCGGCGGCGACGAACTCTCCGCAATCCCAGAATGAAAGCGTGGCAGCCATGGTTTTATAAAATATTACGAAGGGTATTATTGAACTTAAAGCCGCCAGCCCCGCTGATATTATCTTTAGGATTCCGGTTTTTCTATCAAAATCTGAAATATCGCACCTCCTTGTCAAATAGCATAATTTGTTAAGATACCCGCCTGAAGGGATTTTGTCAAACCGTAAATAATCGGTTAAGTAATTGCATATTCTGACGATATGATAACTGTGAATTCAAATCGAAGGAGGCCATATGCTGGCTTGGTGTACAATCCTTTTCGTTCTGGGAGTTCTTGCGTTTCTCGATACGATTTTCAACTACGGCGATATTTTTCGCAAAGTCAACTCCGTCGTATTCATGCTGATTTCTCTTGCGCTTCTGGTAAGAACCAGCATGAAAATGAAAATCAAGAGAATCGAGGGGCTTATTTCCCGGATAGAAGAGCTTGAAGATCAAATTACACGACATGGCGGTACTCATACACCGGTATCGAAAGAAAAAGAAAAAGTCTATTAGTTATCCAATTTTATCTTGAGATTCCAATTTTCTTAGCCTTTCCCTGGCCAGTTCTGTCACCGGGCCTTCTCGAAATGCTTCGAGAATTTTATTATAGGCTTCTTTGCCCAATTCAAAGGTTTCCGGGCTTTTGACATATTGATCTCCCAGCAGCAAATGGGCCCTATCTATATAGAATCCTTCCGGATATTTCTCTATATAACCTTTGAGCGCGTCTATCGCCTTTTGCCCCTCGTCGGCCTCCACAAAAATTACCCCGGCGAAAAATAACGCCTGCTCGCCAATGGGAGAATCGGCTATCTTCTGGCTCAGGAGTATGGCGGCGGCGTCATTGTATTTTCCCAGGACGCGCGCTTCCACGGCGTCGGCGTATAAATCGAGAATGCTGTTGTCGGCGGTAATGCCGGAGGTATCGATTCCGATTTCCGATATCACCGATAGACGAGCAATGGCATCGTTGGCGAAATCGCTTCCGGGGTGCATCCTGACGATATCGAGGTAGTTCTTGCGGGCATCAACGTATCTCCCTCTAAATAAAGCCAGGTCGCCGAGAAGGAAAAGGGCGCTTTGATTTATATTTTCAATTCTCCCTTCCCTGGCGACAATTGTAAGAAGGCTTTCCGCCCGGTCGTACGATCCCAGTTTGATCTGGCATCCTGCCATTCCAAAAATCGTATTCGTTCTTATGGCGGGATCGCGGCAAATATCCAGCGTATTCCGCCATATGGCCGCAGCCTCGGAACAGAGCTCCATTTCAGCATGGATACTCCCCATCATATATCCCGCTTCGCTCCTGATTCGCAAATCCCTGGCCGAACCGAAAAGATCCTGCAGCAGGACTATAGCCTGCTGGTTGAATTTCCTGCACCTCAGAGCCCCGGCTTTCAGGAATAAGGCCTCGTCTTTCCTTCTCAATTTTTCCGATTTCGATAGATACTCATCGATAGCCTCTGTGGCCGTTTCGTAGGCCTTGAAATCGATACATCTTTCGGCGAACCTGTATAACGACTCCCCGTCGTCTTTTTTATCCCTGCCCAGTATCCTGTAGGTCTCCAGGGCGAGTTTCATTTCACCCGTCTTTATATAAATGTCACCCAGAACTTCGTACAGGACATCGCTGCTTTTATGTTTTTCTATATTATCTCTGACAGCGGCGATTATGGTGTCCGTATCTTCTGAGTCCTCAACCA
>CP070813.1:2758233-2774717 GCA_020344055.1 Candidatus Zixiibacteriota bacterium
ATCCCATACGGGAATCTCCGGCGGCGGTCCAACGGCCGGGAATTCGAGGTTCAGATTTTCGGCCGCGAATTCGGCGAACGCCACCGCCTCCAGAAGTGAATTCGAGGCCAGCCGGTTGGCGCCATGCATACCGGTCATGGCCACCTCGCCGCAGGCGTAGAGGTTTCTTATATCGGTTCGACCAAACTCATCGGTGACCACCCCGCCGCAGAAGTAGTGCGCGGCGGGAACCACCGGAATGGGATCGGCGGCAATATCTATCCCCTCCTTAAGGCATCTTTTATAGATGGTGGGAAATCTTTTCTCCAGAAAGGCGCGCCCCAGACGGGAAACATCGAGGTAAACGTACTGGTCGCCGGTTCTCTTGAGTTCGGAGTCTATGGCCCGCGCCACAACGTCCCTGGGAGCCAGTTCCGCTCTGGGATGATATTTTTTCATGAATTCTTCACCCGATCGCAGAATCAATCTGCCGCCCTCGCCCCTTACGGCCTCGGAAATGAGAAAGGAGGACTCGCGCGGATTATAAAGGGCGGTGGGATGAAACTGCACGAACTCCAGATTTCCTATTCTGGCTCCGGCGAGATAGGACATGGCTACCCCGTCGGCCGTGGCGATATCGGGATTGGTATTATGAATGTAGATCCGTCCCCCACCGCCCGTTGCCAGCATGGTCACTTTGGCCCTGAAGGTTTCCACCAGGCTTTTTTCCAGGTCAAGGACATAGGCGCCGAAACAAGTGGGAGCTTCCACCCTCTTCTCCCGGAACAGATGATGCTGTGTGATGAGATCTATGGCGTAATGATGCTCGAAGATACTGATGTTTTCATGTTCCCTGGTGGCTCTTACCAGAGCCTGCTCGATAGCCCTGCCGGTGAAATCGGCGGCATGGACAACGCGATTACGCGAGTGACCTCCCTCCCGGCCGAGATCGAAGCTGCCCTCGTTCTCCGAAAACTGCACGCCAAGCTCATAAAGCCTTCTCACACAGTCGGGACCCGATTTCACTACTTTTTCGACTATATCCTTTTTACAGAGGCCGGCGCCGGCTACCAGTGTATCCTCAATATGGGATTCAAAACTATCTATACCGGACATCACCGAGGCTATGCCGCCCTGCGCCAGATTGGTGGCGGCTTCCGACCTCGATTTCTTGGTCACCACCGCGACTCTGCCCAGTTTTGCCGCCTGAAGCGCGAAATACAGGCCCCCGATCCCGGAGCCGATAACCAGTATGTCGTAATCGTTATTCATCTCTAATCAATCTAATAAATTCCTCTTCATTATCAATATCCAGATTTATTTTAATATAGCAAAGCTTTTTATCATGGGGCCAATCCCTCTCGATTTTCACAAAATCCTTAAGAGTCGTCACCGCCGTATTCGCGTCGGCTTTTTCCATTAGCCCCGTTAGCGATTCTATGTCTTCGATTCTATAAATATAATGATCTTTAAATCTTTCGAATGCGACGATATCGGCTCCGGTATTTTCAAGGGTATTATAAAACGAATCGGGATTGGCGATTCCGCAAAATCCAATGACCTTCTTGCCCTTAAGGTCTATCAATTCATTTTTATCGGATTCTATGCTCTTTATTTTCTTTCGAGCTTTAAAAACCTGTTTGCCGGACGGCAAGCTCAAATTCGAAATATCGATATCGTTGTTCTCGACAAAGACGACGAAAACGTCAGCTCTTTTCAACGATCGGATCGGCTCTCTTAAAATCCCATAGGGTAAGAGCCAGCCATTTCCAAATGGATTAAAGCTATCAATACAGACTATATCCAGATCGCGGCCCAGCCGGCGATGCTGGAAACCGTCGTCGACGACCACGACCTCATGCCCATCTTCAGAGGCTTTCAATGCGGCATATGTTTTACTGGAATCCACGTAGATCTTCAATCCCTCGATCGACCTCGCCAGAGCCGCCGCCTCATCTCCGCAGGATTCCCAATCATGGCTTTGGGAATCGCAGATTGCCAGCGATGACGAGGCCGGGCGTTTGTAGCCCCTGGCAACGACCGCGGTTTTAACGCCGCCCGACAACAGCCTGGAGGCGATATACTCCGCCAGCGAGGTCTTGCCGGAGCCGCCGACTGTAATGTTTCCGACCGATATCACCCGGGAGGATATTCTTTCGGAGCGGGTGATCCTCCAGTATAAATCCCATAAGAGATTAATGAGGCAGTAAATCGCGGTTAAAAGGAAAAACAGGAGCTTTCTCAACTTTCCTCCCCCATCAGCAATCGGACCGTTTTCTCCGACGCCCCCGATAATGATTTTACCGCGTTCTTACACCTCTCCCCTTTATCTATTAGAATTTTTCTATCATCACACACTGTCTTTAGAAAATCCAAAATCTGATCGGAATTTTTCACCTCCGTCGCGCCTCCTGACTTCAGCAGTGCCGAAGCCGCTTCGGCCGCGTTATCCATATACGGCCCGAAAACCACGGCTTTACCCATTGATGCCGGTTCGACGGGATCGTGTCCTCCTATGGGAACCAGCGATCCCCCCACGAACGCTATGTCCGCGAGGCTGTAGAAGCCGGGTAGCTCGCCCATGGTATTTACAATCAGCACCATTTTGTCGCTTACCGATTCTCCCCGATATTCAGACCAGAGGATATAGTCTATCGATTTTTCTTTAAGCTTGTTACAAAGCCCTTCCAGATCCTTCATATGCCTGGGAACGAATATAAACTGGCAGGGGAGGTCCCTATCAAACGATTTACCGGCCAATTCTATCAGAATATCGTCCTCGCCTTTTCTCAAGGAACCGGCTACAATTTTGAGGTTTTCGTTTTTGCCAAAATTAATTTCGGGGATTATTATTTCACCATCATTCAGTACCTGATCGTATTTTATGTTGCCGACAATCGATATTCTTTTCGCCCCGAGTTGCTCATATCTTCTGGCATCCCCGTCGGTCTGCACAATCACTTTCTCGAATCTACCTATAATCGGGGAAAAGAGCGGCCTGAATGTTCTATACCATCTGAAGGATTTGGCCGACATCCTGCCGTTAATCAAAAAAGATTTCACTCCCCCGTCCAGGGCGACCTTGAGAGCAAGCGGCCAGATCTCCGTTTCCACCACAATCAGTTTCTCCGGTTCGATTCTACCGATCGTTCTTTGAATAGCCGATTTAAGCTCAATAGGGTGAAGAAATACCGCCGCATGATCGCCCAGAATTCCAATCGCCTTCGCTTTTCCGGTAACGGTGGTGGTGGATACGGCGAAATCTATATCCTGATAGTTTTTTCTTATTTTCGGTATTACCGATGACAGGATTTTCAGCTCCCCCACCGAGGCGGCATGAAACCAGAAAAGCCGTCCGCCCGATTTTCTCTTGGGGATAAAGCCCAGTCTCTCTTTGACGCCATGCCCACCGGCGAGCGCCTTTATCAATAGAAAAGGGGCGCCTATGGCGACAATAAATATAAAAAGGATTCTGTATAATAATAACATATCAGCCCAAACCAGCGATCGCTTGTTCAATTTCGCTTCTATATTTTTCCAGATCGTCTTTGCCGATATCCGGCGGTATCATGATATGAGGTCCGCGTAAAACCGTGATAGTCGAGAACGGTTTCGGGACCATAAATCTGTCCCAGCTTTTCAGTCGCCAGGCCTTTTCCGCAATTATTGTTATAGGTACGACAGGAAATGTCCCCCTTGACGCTAACGTAATAACGCCGGATTTTACCCTCTCGACCGGTCCCTTTGGCCCGTCGACCGTAAGAGCCAGGTCTCCTGCGGGTGGGGCTTTCATCATCTCCAGGAGGCCGGACGTGCCGTCCCTGCTTGCCGAGCCGCGATAGGCTTTGTATCCAAGTTTTGTCACCAGTCTTGTTATCCATTCGCCGTCAAACGACTTGGAGACCATAATGCCGACTCCTTGAAACCTGTGGGCATAGCATAATCCCAGAAGCCTCGAATGCCAGAAAGCGTAGAGAACTTTGTTTGAAACCTTCTTGGCCTTCCTGAGCTCATCCGTTCCGCCCCATTTTATTCTCCATGTAAATCCGTAAAGTAGAAGCAAGACCGGGCCCAGGTACGAGGCCAGAAACAGGATAACTCTTTGCCTGAATGAAAAATCTCGATCCATATGCAGGATATTATATCGATTTTTGTTTAATGTCAATTCCAAGCGCCGGAAAGCATCTTTAAAACCGATTCCGCCGCTTTTCTGGACGCCCCCTTCTGACCCAGTTTCGAACGCACATTTTCGAGGTCGCCGGCCATTTTTCCTCTGTAGCTTTCATTAGAAAAATAATCCGAGATCTTGCCAGCTATATTTTCCGTGTTGCAGTCGGATTGAATGAATTCGGGTACGATCCTCTTCCCCGCCACGACGTTTACAAGCCCGATATCGGGAATTTTTACCAGGTTCTTCGCGATATAATAAGTCAATGGCGAAGTCTTATATAATACGAATAGCGGTTTTCCCAGGATGGCGCATTCAAGGGTAGCCGTACCCGACGCCACCAGGTTCAAATCCGCGTTGGCCATAATATCGTAGGTCATGTTTTTCATTAACGTGAAATCATCGCCGATTATTTTCCGGTAAAACGAATCCTCGATTCCCGGCGCGCCCCCCACTATACTCATTACATCCATCCCCTTCGACCGAACCGTCCTCACGGAGTCTCTCATTATGGGTAAAATTCTCTCGACCTCCTGCAGGCGCGATCCAGGAAAAAGCCCGATATACCTCTGATCATTTTCAAGACCGGCCTTATTATGAAAATCCGCTCCGCTCAATCCGGGTTTGATTATATCCAAGAGCGGGTGGCCAAACCATTCGACCTCCATACCTTCTCGCGAATAGAGCTCCTTCTCGAACTCGAAAACGACGATCATTTTATCAACCAGACTTTTTATCTTCTGAATCCGATTCCTTCCCCAGGCCCAGACCTGCGGGCTGACATAATATAAGACAGGAATTCCTCTCGATTTCAATTTCCGGGCGAAACGAAGATTGAAACCGGGATAATCGATCAGGATCGCCAGGACCGGTTTTTCCTTATCCATTTCAAGCAGCAAATTACTCTCGACGGAACGCATAAACGGGATATGCCTCACTATTTCCCAGAATCCGAGGAAGGATAGACGGTCTATATGGTAAAGAATTTCCACCCCGGCGTTTTTCATCCTGTCTCCGCCCAGTCCGAATAGCCTTATATCGGAACGAAGCCTCTTTACCTCTTCGCATAAAAGGCCGCCGACATTATCGCCGGAGGCTTCGCCGGCTATGATGAGTATGGAACGGTTCAAATCTTTTCGCGATATTCTTTACAGAGTTCTTCTATTTCGCTGGCAACCTTCAGGACATTAAGACCGTCACGGGCCGAAACGACCGGCGGATGCTTGCCTAAGACGGCTTCTATAAATGATTCGATTTCATATGTTAAATTATCGCCGGCGGGGATTTCGACTGTTTTTCTCACCACAACCCGGCCGTCGGGAAGGTGAAATCTGCCGAAAATCGGTGCGTTTTTGTAAACTGAATCGTCCGTGGAAACGACCGCGTACTGTTCGGCTTCCCTTTTGGCCATATCGATGGAGGTATACCCCGATTTCTGAAACACCCGCAGTTTCCTCATCTCCTTGATCGAGATTCTGCTCGCCGTAATATTGGCAACACATCCGTCAAGAAATGTCAGCCTTGAATTCACAATATCTATGCTGTCGGTTATCACGGCGACGCCAGCCGCTTCTATCTTTTCCGGAAAGGATTTCGTTAAGGCCAGAATTAGGTCGAGATCATGAACCATCAGATCGAGTATAACGGCGACATCGTCGCCCCGGCCTTTAAAGGGCGCCAGCCTGTGGGTCTCGATAAATTTCGGTTCGGATATCCCTTTTTCCACGGCCAGAAAGGCGGGATTAAATCTTTCGGAGTGGCCGATCTGCAGAATCGCGTTTTTCGATTTGGCCAGCTCCGCCAGCTTTTCGGCGGATTCCGTATCGTAAGAAATCGGTTTTTCCAGAAGCACCGCTACGCCTCTTTCGAGGAATCGGGAAGCGACCTTGAGATGTTCGGTGGTCGGTACCGCAACGCTTACGGCATCGATACGATCCAGCATGGAATCGATAGCGTCGAACTTCTCGATTCGATATTCCGAGGCAGTCTTTTCGGCTTTCTCGGGAACGATATCCATGCAGCCTATAAACTGCGCGTTACTGTTTTCGGATAACCTGGCAGCATGGAAACGTCCCATATGGCCGCATCCTACAAGGCCTATTTTAACCGGCATATGTTTTACTTAACGACCCCGCGTTCGCTTCTTTTTATGAACTCGAGAACTTTTATCACTTCGGGGATTTTCTCTACCTCTTCATCAATCTTTACCAGGGCCTGGCTGGTATTGAGCTTTTTGGACATCAGAAAACGGAACATCTTCTTCAAAGCCGCGATAGTTTTATCGGAAAATCCCCGCCTTCGCAGGCCGACCGAGTTCAATCCCAGGCAGCGAAGAGGATATCCGGCGACGGTGGAATAGGGCAGAATATCCTGCGTGATGCGAAAACCGCCCCCGACCATGCAGTGTTCTCCCACATGGGAGAACTGGTGTATCACGGTGGCGCCGCCGATGATGGCGTAATCACCGATCTCAACATGGCCGCCCATTTGCACCGAATTGGCTATTATGACATTGTCACCGATTATGCAATCGTGGGCGGCGTGGGAGTAGGCCATGAAGAGACAGTTTTTGCCGATCTCAGTTTTACCGTGGGCAACAGTCCCCCTGTTCAAGGTAACAAATTCCCTTATAATCGTATTATCGCCGACAATAAGCTCGGTTTTCTCGCCGGCGAACTTCAAGTCCTGGGGAGGGCCTGCCACCGCGGCGGCATGATATATCATTACGTTCTCACCTATCCGGGCGCCGTTTTTGATCGAAACCGACGAATCGATTATGGTTCCCCTACCGATAACAACATCGTCCTCGATAATCGAATATGGCCCGACCTGGACGTCGTCGGCGATCTGCGCCTTTGAGGAGACTATGGCGGTAGGATGCTGAATCATAAGTCTACCTCTATTGCACCCTGTCCACCACCATGGCCGTGAAAGTGCCCTGCGCCACCAGCTTGCCGTCAACGAAGGCCTTGCCCGCTATCTTGATCATGGAACGCTTGAAGCTGATCATCTCCACCTCCATCCGGAGCTGGTCGCCGGGGATAACCGGCTTGCGGAATTTCACGTCATCGATACCCATAAAGAAGGCCAGTTTTCTATCGGCGTCTTCGATACTATTTAAAAGCAACAAACCGCCGGTCTGGGCCATGGCCTCCACTATCATAACCCCCGGCATAACCGGCTGGCCGGGGAAATGACCCTGGAAGTACGGCTCGTTCATGGTGACGTTTTTTATGGCTACGATCTTCGATGAACCCTCGATATCCAAAACCCGGTCGATCATCAGGAATGGATAACGGTGAGGCATTATTTTCAGGATGGCATTAATATCCAGGAGAAATTCGCCGGTGGTCTTGCCTTTCTGGTATTTGCTGGAGATCAGCTGTTTCTGATAAATCGATCTTATCTTTTTGGCCAGCGCGACGTTGGCCGCGTGACCCGACCGCGCCGCCAGGATATGTGCTTTCAACGGCACGCCTATCAGGAACAAATCACCCAGAAGATCCAGCGCCTTATGCCTTACCGGCTCATTATAATACCGCAGCGGAGTGTCGTTAAGGATACCGGATTCGCCCGCGAAAACTTTTCTTTTTTCTTTAAACCTGTCCTGGAGTTTTTGGGCCCTCTCATCTGTCAGTTTCTCATCTATTATCACGATGGCGCTGTCGAGGCTCCCCCCTTTTATAAGATCCGCTTCCAGAAGCTGCTCGACCTCGGTCAGAAAGCAGAATGTTCTGGCCTTGGAAAACTCCTCCACGAACTCCTCGTCCAGATCCACCAGGGAGGTATACTGCGTGCCCAGAGCGGGGTTTTTGTAATCGACCATGAAGGTGATTCTCAAACGGTCGGAGGGCAATACCACCAGATCCACCCCTCTGTCCTTCTCGGAATAGGCAATGGGGGTATCGATATTGAGGAAATCCTTGGGCGCGTCCTGCTCCACGATTCCCGCATCCTTTATCGCCTCCACATAGGGCCAGGCCGACCCATCTCCGACCGGCGGCTCGGAATTGGTGAGTTCCACCTTCATGTTATCAATCTGCAGTCCCGCCAGCGCCGCCAGTACGTGCTCCACAGTGTGCACCCTGATATTGTCGAGACCCAGGGTGGTGCCGCGCTGAAGATCGACCACGTGATCGACGTCGGCCGGTATCTCCGGGCAGTTTTCGATATCGGTCCTCAAAAAGGTGATCCCGTGGTTAATGGGAGCGGGCTTGAAAGTAATAGAGGTGTTTACCCCGGTATGGAGCCCCACCCCCGAAAGGGAGGTTTTCGCTTTTATGGTCCTTTGCATTTCGGTCATATCTATTCCTGATTTCAGATCGGTTAATTATTATCCCGCATCCACGGTTAAATTATCTAACTTCATCCCATTAAAAAACTTGCGTGCCGATTTCGCGACGTCGGCCCTGAAATTACCGATGCCGTTTCCGTAGGGATATCTGCCATTGCGGATAAAAAAGGCCGATTTAAAATAAAAAGTCAAGGGGTAATATACCGCTTTTCAATGAGCTTCGATTATTGGATATCGGCAATAGGAACATATTATTCCAAATTTCACTTGACATTGTTTATTCTCGGCCCTACTAATGCTAAAAGGGAATTCAGTCATGACCCGGTCAATATCAGGATTAGTACTTTTATTGTTTTTGGTCCTGGTCTTAAATGCCTATACATTTGAGCCGCTCTTTGAGGCCAGAATTGATTATAGCACCGGAGAAGGTCCTTTTTCAATCTGCGCGGCCGATTTTAACCTTGATAATAATTTGGATCTTGCGGTGGCCAATCACGGCACGGATGATGTCTCCGTTCTATTTAACAATGGCGAAGGCGCTTTCGAGCCACCTGTTAATTATGCCGCCGGGAATTTTCCACGAATAATCCTCGCCATCGATCTCGATGGTGATGATGATGATGATCTGGCAACAGCGAATGATATTTCTAATGATGTTTCAATATTATTTAATAACGGCGACGGTACATTCGGGGATCCAATCAATTATGCTTCCGGGGCTAATCCAAGATCTTTTATTGGAATCGATCTCAACCAGGATGGCGCTATTGACCTGGTTGCGGTCAATTATACATCGGATAATGTTTCGGTTTTTCTTAACAACGGCAACGGCCTATTGGAACACGCTGAATATTACGATGTTGGTATCGGGCCGTATGATATCGCCGCTATAGATATCGATTCTGATTATGCTATCGATCTGGCGATCGCCAACGTGACGTCCGATAACATATCGATTTTACGCAACAATGGCGACGGCTCTTTTCAGAGCGCGGTCAACTACCAATCCGGAGAAGCCCCCATAGCGATTTCCGGGATTGATCTCGATAATGATAATGACATTGATATGGCAGTCGTAAACGCTTATTCCAATGATATTTCAATTTTTCTTAATGACGGTTTCGGGTATTTCCAGCCCGCTATATATTATCCAGCAGGAAGAAACCCGAGATCAATTTTAACGGCAGATCTTGACGGCGATTCTGACTACGATCTGGTTGCGGCGATTGCTAACGACGACAATATTTCAATATTACTCAATAGCGGCAATGGCGTCTTCCAGAACCCTGTCTATTATAACGCTGATGATTACCCCCTCGCCTTTTGCGCGGAGGATTTAGACCGGGATAACGATATAGACCTGGTTATCGGGAATTATCGCTCCGATATTACTTCCATTTTCCTTAACAACGGCGATGGTTCTTTCTTCCCTGCCGTCAATTATAATACTGGAGACAGACCTCTTGAAAGTATTGCCGTAGATTTCAATAACGATAATTACTACGATTTGGCTTTTGTCAATTGGTACTCCGATAATATTTCAATTATAATGAATGACGGTTACGGCGCTTTCTCGGCCGCGCCCGGCTACGCATCAGGCGAAAATACCACCTCGGTTTTCGCCGCGGATCTTGACGGCGACGATGACCTTGACCTCGCGGCCGCTAATGAGAGTTCCGACAATGTTTCTATTCTGCTCAATGATGGTACTGGAACCTTTCAATTCCATAATAGCTACGCTACCGGCGACGAGCCGAAATCCGTTTTCGCGTCCGACTTCGACGGAGATGACGATAATGATCTCGCGGTCGTCAATAGACGTTCCGGCGACGTTTCGATTTTACTTAATGATGGTTATGCAAATTATGGAAACATGGCAAATTATTATAGCGGATCCAGCCCGACGTCTATTTTTTCCATAGATCTCGATGGGGATAACGATAATGACCTGGCGGTGGCAAATTCAATGTCCGCAAGTGTCTCAATATTTTTCGGAAATGGCGACGGCACTTTCCAGCCCCGCGCCCCCTTTATGTTTTTTGATGTGCCCGTATCCATTTTTGCAGCCGATCTTGATGGCGATAACGACAATGATATCATAACGGCTAATTCCGCATCCAATGATGTTTCGATTGTAAAAAATAACGGTGACGGCACTTTCCAGATACGCGATAATTATGACGTAGGCTATGAACCAATATCGGTGTTCGCTACTGATTTGGACTGCGATTACGATATCGATTTGGCCGTTGCAAATTATTTATCAAATGATGTATCGATATTGTTTAATAACGGCGATGGGACATTTCAATCCGCTATTCATTATCCTGCCGTAGATAATCCTTCGTCGGTTTTTGCGGCGGATTTCGATAATGATGACGACAAGGATCTGGCGGTAACAAGTCTATCCGGGGATAATGTCTCAATTCTATTTAATAACGGAAACGGTATTTTCCAATCTCCCGATTATTACAGGTATGGTACCGGAGCCGAGCCAGTTTCAATTTACGCCGCTGATATTGACGGAGATTATGATTATGACCTTGCCACGGCCAGTTACGATTATGGTTATATTTCGGTACTCATTAATCTGTATATTCCCGAAGGTTGTGGCTATTATGTTACAGGCGATATCAACGGTAGCGGTACATTGGATGGCCTCGATGTTACTTACGGGATCGCGTTTTTCAAGGGCGGGCCGTTGCCGCCGTTTGAATGCGAATGCACGCCCGGCAACGTATGGTATGTCAGCGGAGACGTTAACGCCTCCTGCTCGTATAACGGATTTGATATTACCTACCTGGTAGCGTATCTAAAAGGTGGACCGATCCCGGTTCCCTGCCCCGACTGCCCCCCGCTGGAATAGCCAATTAACTTTACAGGACCTAGTCAAAAAACCGTTTTCCCTTGACATAATCTATAAGTATCCATTAAATTATGGACGAGAGATAATATTTTAGGATTCTACCTGACTCCATAAACGGGGGTATGAGATGAAAGTATTAGGAAAGGTCTTAGCAATACTTGTCTTGGGGATTTCAGCGATAATTCTATTCCCGGTCTCAGCATTTTCGGGAGTCCTGACCGGAACCGTAATAGACAATTTTTATTCCAATCCCGTTCCGGATGTCGAGGTTTCCGTGTTTCAACCCGATAGCACCCTGGCAGGTATGGATACTACCGACATAAACGGCGTATATGCTCTAACTCTGGACGCGGGTGAGTATTATGCCGTCTTTTCCAAGGAAAACTACGCCGATACCACTATTTCGAATATTACCATTACGCCCGAAGGGACGACCGTCGTCGATCTAACGTTTAGATTCACACATAACTGCCATTATGTTGTCGGTGATGTTAACGGCAGTGGGGGGCTTAATGGGTTGGATGTGACTTATGGTGTTAACTATTTTAAGCGCGGCACGCAGCCGCCTATCAATTGCCTTTGCGAATGCACGCCGGGTCATATCTGGTATGTATGCGGCGATGTAAACTGGTCCTGTAACTATAACGGCCTCGATATCACCTTTCTGGTTAATTATTATTTCGGGCAGCCGCCGCCGGAACCCTGCCCGGATTGCCCGCCGGTGGAATGAGATCTTAATATTGGCAAATACCCTACCAGAATTTCCTTTTTTCTTGACATAATATATATGCTTATATTAAATTATCAGTGAGAGATAATATTTTAGGATTCTTCCTGATTCCATAAACGGGGGTTTGAAATGAAGATATTAAGAAAGCCCTTGGCAATGCTTGCTTTGGGGATTTCAGCAATAATTCTATTCCCGGTCTCGGCATTTTCGGGAGCCCTGACCGGAACCGTAATCGACAATGTCATTTTCAATCCCGTTCCGGATGTCGAGGTCTCCGTGTTTCAATCCGACAGTACTCTGGCGGGTACGGATACTACCGACATAAACGGCATATATGCCCTAACTCTGGACGCCGGCGAGTATTACGCCTTCTTTTCCAAACAAAATTACGCGGATACCACGATTTCCGGCATAATCATAGTGCCGCAGGATACGACCGTCATTGATCTGACATTCAGATTCCTGCAAAACTGCGACTATGTACCGGGTGACGCTAACAATGATGGGGTATTTAATGGCTACGATATTACGTTTCTGATAGCCTGGCTGAAAGGAGGGCCGCCTCCTCCATATTCATGCGAGTGCAGACCGGGTTGGATATGGTGGCCGGCGGTGGATTACAACTGTTCCTGCAGTAATCCCAACGGGCTCGATATTACTTTTATTATAGCATATTTCAAAGGCGGCCACGGACAGTTGGCTTGCCCCTGCCCGGACTGCCCGCCCATAAATTGAGTAATAAAATATAAATGTAAAATGGGAGAGAAAAATGAGACCATATTACAAAAACCCTGTAATTCCGTTATTAATATTCCTGCTCTTCGCTTTAACATACACTTCAACCCAGGCGCAAAGCGAAGAACGTAGTATCACCTGGACATCGATTCCTGATGCTCCGGTTCCGTTTGGCAAGGCCGCAGGCGGCGTTATTGACGACTACCTTTATGTTTTCGGAGGACAGCCGCATACGCGCCTCGCGCTTGCTTACTCTTTTACAGACGGTGTCTGGATGCAGTCGACACCGTCCGATAACGCCCTGATGGAGGCGGCCTATTGCGTGGCCGACGGGGCAATCTACAGGTTTTCCGGAATCCGGGGCAACAATGTCGCCGAAAAATTCGTTCCCGACAGTTCGGGAGGGGCCTGGACTACCTTCGCCCTTCCTCCATTCGAGTTCAGGAGGCCGGGAAGCAGCTGTTGCTGGGACACGGGAAACTTCATTTACGCCAATAATAGCGATAAATCCAATAATCCCGACGGCTATTTCGCCAGGTACAATATTACCGATAACACCTGGGAGATGCTTTCCCCTCCACCTCATCCTCGCAGATACGCAGGGATGGCATCGGTCAATGATCTGATATACCTGATTGGCGGTATCGGCAGCAATCAAAGAGATCCCCGTATCTGCCAGGTTTACGATCCCGCTGACGGTAGCTGGGGCCTGATAGCACCGCACCCTGATCCTTTGAATTATACAAACTCGACCGTTATTTCCGACGGCGCCAATATCTGGACCGTCGGCCATGGCGGCGGCTACGGCATTTTCCCGGCGTCGGCGCATGTGCACTATTACGACCCGGCAAACGATACCTGGAACCAGGAAACCGACCTTCCGGTTGTCAGGGGATTGTCGCTGGTCGGATTCCATCCCACAGCCTCCACGATAATCCAGGCCGGCGGGAATGTCGGTAACGGCAATCGCTTTGTATCGGATGGCAGAATCACCGGGGTAGCCCCGGCGGGCGTGCTTATCGGAAACGTGGTAGATAACTGGTATTCCAACCCGGTATTCGAGGTCGAGGTGTCGGTGTTCGACCAAAATAATAATCTAATGGGGGTGGATACCACCGATGAATATGGCTTTTATGCCTTCGCCCTCAATCCCGGAACCTACTCCGCGCTGTATACCAGATTCAGCTACCTCGACTCCACCATTACGGATATCGTGATTAATTCCAACGACACCACCGAAGTCAATGTAATCCTAACATTTCAGCATCAATGCGACTATGTTGTCGGAGATGTCAACGGCAGCTGGAGCTACAACGGTCTCGATATTACTTATGCGGCATGCTTTTTCAAGGGAGCACCTGCCCCTATAAATTGTCTATGCGAATGCACTCCTGGCGACTGGTGGTATGTATGCTGTGATGTCAACGGAGATTGTGAATGTAATGGCCTTGATATCGTATATGCAGTCTGGTATTTCAAGGGCGGCCCTCCTCCCACACCCTGTCCCGACTGCCCGCCCATAAATCCTGTTTCTATAGATTCTAAAGAAAAACCAAAGAAGAAATCTACTGCCAGTAGTTCCGATCGAGACTCCGGTAGCCGATCGCCTCGGAAATATGCGCCGAAATAATATTTTCCGCGCCTTCGAGATCCGCTATGGTGCGAGAGACTTTTAAAATCCTGTCATAGGCCCTGGCCGAAAGTCCCAGCCGGGTTATGGCGGTTTTGAGTAGATTCAACGAACTCTCATCAATCTTACATATCTGGTGTATCAGCTTGGTTTCCATCTGGGCGTTGCAGTAAAGGCCGTCATGCTCGGCGAATCTTTTTAGCTGTATTTTGCGGGCGGAATTGATCCGTTCCCGTATTTTCTCCGACGGTTCACCCGACAGTTCGCCGGAAAGCTCCTTGAACTTCACCGCCGGCACCTCGATATGTATATCGATCCGATCCAGAAGCGGCCCCGATATTTTCGAGACGTATCTCTGAATCTGCCCCGGAGAGCAGTTGCAGTTGTGAGCCGGGTCGCCGAAATATCCGCAGGGACAGGGATTCAAGGCCGACGCCAACATGAAGGTCGCGGGATAGGTGACCGATCCCGAAGCCCTGGTTATGGTCACCCAGCCGTTCTCAAGCGGCTGCCTCAAGGCTTCGAGAGTAGATTTATTGAACTCCGGTAACTCGTCCAGGAATAAGACTCCGTTGTGTGATAGACTGACTTCACCGGGCAGCAGATGGCCGGTTCCGCCGGTAAGCCCGACCTCCGATATGGTATGATGCGGTGCCCTGAAAGGCCGGATGGCCACCAGGGCCTGGTTGGGCATTAGATGCCCGCCGACTGAATAAATTTTCGTTGTCTCCAAAGCTTCACCCAGGGTTAAATCAGGCAAAATCGTGGGAAGCCGTTTGGCCAGCATGGTCTTCCCCGATCCGGGCGGGCCGATCATGACGATGTTGTGTCCTCCGGCGGCGGCAACCTCCAGCGCGCGTTTGGCGTGCTCCTGTCCTTTCACGTCGGAGAAATCGACCTCGAAACGCCGATGGGATTCGAACACCTTGTTGATATCGACCGTATGCGGCTCGATCCCCTTGCTGGTCTCCAAGAATTCCACGGCGGCAGTCAGATTTTTAACCGGGTAGACCTCGATCCCTTTGGCCATGGCCGCCTCCGAGGCGTTCTCCTCCGGCACTATCATCATACCGACCTTCTTCTTGATTGCATTAACCGCCATAGATAATGCGCCAGGTACAGATCTTATGGAGCCGTCCAATGATAATTCGCCGATTATAATGACGTCGTCGAACTCCTGCCGGGCGATCTGGCCTGTAGCCGCCAGAATCCCTATAGCCATCGGCAGGTCGAAGGCTGTGCCGGTTTTCCTCACGTCAGCCGGGGCGAGATTGACCGTCACCCTACGGCTGGGAAACATGAAGCCGGAGTTCTTTATGGCGGCGGTTACCCGCTCTTTCGATTCTTTCACTGCCGCTTCAGGAAGCCCTACCGTGGCGAAGGCCGGCAACTGCGATGAGACGTCCACCTCCACCTTGACGATGTAGGATTCGATCCCGAATACCGCCGATGATGTAATTGTCGCCAGCACGGGGGTAATATAAAGACAGCATTTTCAAAACGCAACCCGATGATAATTTTTCCGCTGACGGATTTTGTCAGTTAAAACTGTGGTGCCGGGTTACCCTGTACATACAACCCGACCCGGCACCCTACTCGCGCTCACCGCAAGCAGTGATTCGCTGGAAAAGGGTGGCATGCTTTCCCGAAGGGTAAGCATGCTAACAGCAAGGATACATGCTTATTCCGATTGCATCGGCAAAAGCACCTATGAAAAGCCCGGATAGTCGTAGGTCGGGTTTCCCCGAAACCCGACTGCCTGGCCAAGTCCAGAATTTCCTTGACATAAATACTCCCAATGGTATCTTAAATATAGAGTTAAGGATCTTTATCACAGGGGGCAGCTATGCGTTATTTTAGTGTCATAATATTTGCGATGTTTATCTCTGCAATCGCGTTTGCGCAGGTGGATACCCTGCAACTGGTGGAGATCGGCTCCATACAGGCGCCGTCGGAGATAACCGAGCTGTATGTCGAGGACCTGGATGGCGACAGCCTCAAGGAGATAATCATCTGCACCGATTATTACGTCTATATCTACAACAGCCAGACTTACCAGGTGGAATGGACCAGCCCGCCGTT
>CP070813.1:2774817-2791284 GCA_020344055.1 Candidatus Zixiibacteriota bacterium
TGTCCTCCTCTAAAAAGCTTGCGGTTTTTTAGCTGGATATACCCGTAACTTTTTATCTTTTCAACTTATATAATTTTACACAATAGAATTTACACTATAAGGTCCGATTTATCGGGCAATCAGGCAAGCTGAAATAAAGAAATCGTACGGCTTGCGGCCTCGCGGGTTATAGGCGCGGAAAACAGTCGGAAATAGAAATTAATCAAAATATATTATAATTTTACATAAACTACCATGCGGCGAATATTATTGTATTCGGTAATAAAAAAACGCCGCTTTTGAAGCGGCGCCTTTCATCAGGTTGTTTTAATATCCTCAATCCAGATAATCGACGGAACTCTGGAGCAGATCCACAATATATTTATAATTGTGGATTCCGTGAGAGCGATCCTCTTCGACAATACCGTAATTGTGTAGCGCCCCCATAACATTACCGTCAGCGATGGTAATATCTTCTATGGGCCTATGGTTAGTACTATCAAGAACGCCCTCGGCGATCAGCAATATCGCCAGGGAGTCGAGCAGGCCGTCCACCTCGGTTTGATAACCCTCGATTTCCCCGTCGTAATCATGGTCCGCGTCAGCGGTGTAATCATAATCGTCGATATCGGAATGGCACGCCTGACAAAGAACGGATAGATCGCTTCCGGTGTCCTCGTCAACCATGTTGAAGCTATGCCCGCCGATCTTATAACCGTCATGTATACGTTCGGGCTGCCCCATATGACATCCTGCGCAGGCGTCCCTTACCGCCGTAGCGTGGCCGGAATTACGGTAAGAATAACCATCGATTTCATAACCTCCGGTTCCCGCTATAAGATCGCCTTGCGGCCCATGATGAGCGCCGAAACGCGACGAAGTCTGTTCGTAATTATCGGTGATGGTCCTGACGTCGAACCTGGAGTAATGACAATGCACGCAGAGATTCCCTTTGCCGTAATCGAATATCTCTCCGTTTTGAAGCTCCACCGGTTCATCCGCTCGTAGTTCGAGCGTTCCGGTCTCGTGCGGGGCGTGGCATGTAAAGCAATGAATCGCGCTAACCTGATCGTAGGGAGGCGAAACTTCTCCGGTTTCAAGAAATTCCAAAAATCCCTGGTGACTATGGCACTTTGAACAATCGCTTCCGCCCCGATTAGTATAATCAACGCTGGTTCCGGAGGCGTGAACCGAATTCAGCCATTCGCCCTGGGCGGCCAGCAGCAATCCATCCTCTCCATGACAGCTGAAGCAATCGCCGGTTAACGAAACCTCGCTGTTCTCTATAATGACCTTTCGTTCACAACCGATGAAAATCAAAAAGGCGGCGCTGACAAAAATCATCAGGGTGATGGTCGTTTTTTTCATTTTCGTCCTCCTCTAAAAGGAAAGGGATTTTATTAAATTAAATTCTACCATATTCTCGGTATAGTATTGATCCAGAAGCAGGAAATTATCGAAATTGAACACTCTGTATATCAACTCCGCTCTGTTTCCGCCCCAGAATTGATATGATCCCCGGAACGTCATGTTGATGCTTTCGTCGTCGAGATCGAGTTCATTTCGGAAGTATGCCAATCCGAATCCGCCGGTTATTCCCCTGTATTCCCTGGAATCGATATTGACGTATAACTGCTGAGACGTGAATTCGAATTCGGCGTCGTTATTTTCATAATCGCCTTTGAAATAGGAAAAGCCGCCGGAAAACATGAAGATCTCCAGGTCTTCAAGGTATAAGTCAAAATGATACCTGTCAAATTCGGCTTCGCTCTCAAGCTGTTTGTTTTCCCGCATTTTACTCTCGAAACCGACCTTAAACGATCCCAGTTCGGCCTTCCGGTAGGTCCCGTAAGCCCTGATCCTGCTTCGATCCTCGTTGCCCACCAGTCGAAAACCGTCCTCAACCTCTTCCGCCCGGAATCCATACTCGGTCTTTAACTCGAAAGCCTCGTAAGGCTTAAGCCATGAGGAAAAATAGTAAGAGTTGGCTTTGATTTCGTCCTCGAAGTCATCGTTTATATCCATCTGGTATCCGGCCGTAACTCCGAAGGTCGCCGGCTGTGTGTAGCCGGCATAGATCAGGTGAGCGACATTATCCGTTTCCACGAAATCGCTGTCCGACCCGGCTCTATTAAAAAAAGCGATGTAGTTTATCAGGAGGTTATTCGGCAACCTGGCGAGCACGCTTCCCCGGGCCGTCGTTGACTTCAATTCGAATTCGGTGTCGTCAAGCTCGGTCTTGAATTTCTGCAGAACGCCGGATAGAATTAACCACTCATAATTGGGAACCGGGAAATGCCCCATGAGCCTGTATCGCATCCGGGATTGATCCTTGAGTTCATCGATTTCGTTCGAATAGGTAACGGTGTTGTATTCGGCATGGAACATTCTACCGCTATGCTTGATCCGCACGCCAACCCCGTATTTCCCGCTTTTGTAATCGAGTTCTCGGGCAATGGCGTTAAATCCGGGGTCGAAAGAATCCCTTATTACGCCAGAAACACTGTTAAAAGAGCCGTCGGCGAAAAATTTAACGTACCTGCTGGGATTAAACCACAGCCCCGCCGAGGTAAGGTCCCTTTTCGTGCGACTGTCACCGTCAAAATCGTAAACGCGCCGATATCGGTTGGTGTTTACATCGATTCCGAATAGGCCCGTTTTTCCCAGCTCGAAAGAGAGATTTTTGTTTTCAAGATTAATATTTTGAAGGTTCGATTTAATCCTGAATCCGTTTTTAAACCGGTAGTGAAAATTCTCCAGAGAAATTGACGGCCCATCATAATAGTTAAATGATGAATGACTGACCGACCTGTTACCATCGTCGTCAATGTATATATAACCCAATTTTAAATCCCCCCCGCCGCCCTGGGCAAACGATACGGATGACGCAAGCAGGAGGATAAAAATAGCCGGCACTTTTTTAATTATCGTTTTCATGTGGTATCCTCCCTAATTGCCCACGGAATGACAGCCCGATTGGTAACAATCGGGAAACATCTTATCGCCCAGATCGGGATCGAGCAGGAGATTGTTGGAAAATGATCCGTGAATCTCGCTGTGACATTGAACGCACGCGTACCTGGATCCCAGGCCGCTGTGATTGGTGATATGCCCCGGCGGTACGTCATGACATTGAAGACATAACACCCTGGAGGTTTGTTTCAATAAACGGTCGTTCACCGAACCGTGAGGCTCATGGCACTCCATACAGGACCCGCCCTCGACCAGATGACTGTAAGTAACGGGATGCTCGTAAAGAAACGGCCCCGCGATTTCCTCATGACAGGACTGACAGCTCCAGTCGAATCCGATTTTGAATTCAGCGTTTTCTATTGATGATAGATCGTGACAGTCAACACATCTGATATTCCCCGATTCAACCGGGTGCGCCGATCTCCGCTGAAATTCCATTGCCACAGAAGAATGACAGGAAACGCAATAATTATCGAGATCCTCCCTCACCAGATATTCATTCCCGTTACCGTGAACCATATGACATGAGGAGCAGGTTAGATCCGCCCTGGCATGAGGATCGCCTGATGCCATGGCGACCTGGTGAGGCGTGATATGGCATCCCCCGCAGATATCCGTCTGGTCTGCCAGCGATAATTCCGGTCCCGTCCGGATATTTTCCGCCGTCGGATTATCCAGATGCTTTTGCCACCCGGAATGACAGTCAAAGCAGGTCGCTTTCATGGATTCCTTTGATTCCTTGACCGTTTGAATCTCGTGGGCAGAATTCAACAATGTGGCTTCTATATTTTCATGGCAATCGAGACAGTCGGCCTGATCTTGCGGGCAAACATTTGACGGAAATAAAAAACAGACCGCCATCAAAATCATAGGGAGCCCGATAAAATAGAAATTATTTTTTTTCAAGGACCCTCCCTTCCCTTACATTTTGACCCATATCGTAAGGTTAAAAATAAACATTGTCAATACTATTATCGTTATTTTTTTCACAAATATGAAAAAAATATAGAAATCCTGCACCGGGCGCGTCCAGTTTCGCAACTCTTTATCTCACAATGTGATACCGGATCGATAAATCTCGTTCCTCCCTTGATTTGGTCAAATATAACTGATTATATTAGAAAATAGTTTCAAAATCCAATCATATTTTTTAATAAATTTTTAGTATTTTTCTATTTTGTCGACTGCCCGAATTTAACAATAATCTAATAATTCCCAAAACATTGATTAACTTTCTTGGGTTTTTAATGGGCAATGAATGCGAGAGATGATTGATAACCGAAATAAGATCTGAATGTTCCTGAGGAGGAAAAATTGAGAAAACCGTTTGTGACATCACTGGCAACTCTGCTTTTTTTCGCCACTACAATTGAGGCCGGCAACTGGTGGGAAGATATCAACATGAAAGGAGATCTTCGTTATCGGCACGAGATGATAGATACTGAAAACGGGGATGCCCGCCATCGGCACCGTCTGCGCGCCCGCCTGGGGATTTATGGCGATGCCAATGACTACACCAGGATCGGTATTCAGCTGGCGACCGGCTCCGATAATCCCGTTTCCACAAACCAGACCCTGGATAACGGCTTTTCTACTAAAAATATCATGCTGGATATGGCCTATCTGGAAATCGTTCCGAAATGGGAACCCGGTCTCAGCTTAACCGCCGGCAAGTTCAAAAACCTCTTCTACAAACCGGGAAGCTCGGAACTGCTGTGGGATTCCGACTTGAATCCCGAAGGTGCTCTGGTCAATTACACCGTGAAAAACAAAGACTATGATTTCACATTGATCGGCGCCGGTTTATGGATCGAGGAGCGCTTCTCCGAAGAAGATTCCTGGATGGCGGCGGGACAGGCGATTTTCAGATACCGTATTGATGAAAAGAAAACGAATATCGCCGTCGGCGGAGGTATGTTCAACTACGTGAACACCAAGGGATTCGAGCCTTTCTTCGATTCCGGGGAACCGATGGGAAATACCGTGGACACTGCCGGGTTATACCTTAACGATTACGAATTGCTGGAGCTTTTTGTGGAAGGCAATCATAAGCTCGATAATATCCCTGTAACCGCCGTGTTTAATTACGTCACCAACACCGCCGTCGACAGCCTGGATACCGGCTGGCTGGTTGGAATACATATCAACAAAGCGAAAGAGCCGGGTTCCTGGGCTTTTCGATATATATATCGTAACCTGGAGAAGGATGCCGTCCTGGGGGCTTTCACCGATTCCGATTTCCGTGGCGGCGGCACCGACGCCAAAGGGCACGAGATCGGGGGTTCATATCAGCTGGCCAAAAACAGTACTTTGAATCTGACCTATTTCATCAACCAGATCGGGCTGGAACTGGATGATAAAGAGGATTTCAGACGATTGCAGGCCGACCTGCAGTTGAAGTTCTAATCCAATGGAAAGCCGTGGCCGGTCGGTTTATCCGGCCGCAATCCGATGAGGGATAATTCCGCAACCAGCGAAGAAGCCCCGGCTGCTGCACAGGCATTATCCATTGACAATCCTTCATATATCGATAAATTGCATTATACCGGCCGCCTATAACATTTAACGGGAGGAGATGGAATGAATATCGGGAAGATGCTTGTTGCCATGGCTATGGTTTTAATTCTATCGCCGTTTAATGTTTTAGCGTCGGAAAACCCGATGCTGGTGAGAATCGATCTAACCGGCGAGATGGACATCGTAAACCTGCGCGGGATCGATATCGATATACAGGTGGTAAAAGCGGATTATGCCGAGGCGGTGGTGTACCCGTCGGACCTCGAAAAGCTCCGGAGCAGAGGTTTATCTTATGCCATCATTTATGAAGACCTGGTGGCGTTCTACCGGAGCAGGAATCCCCTCGCACTCGATATGGGCGGTTTCCCGACACTCTCCGAGGCGATTGATATAATGGATTCACTCGCCGCGACTTACCCGGCAATCGTTTCAGCTAAATGGTCGATCGGGTCATCATGGGAAGGAAGAGATCTCTGGGTATTCAAGATTTCCGACAATGTCAATGTCGATGAGGACGAACCGGAAGTGTTCTACAACTCTCTCATCCACGCCCGCGAGCCGGCCGGTATGACCTGGATACTCCATTTCGCCGGATGGCTTTGCGAAAACTACACGTCCGATAGCGTCGCGTCATACATAGTTGATAACCGGGAGTTATTCTTCCTTCCGGTGTTCAATCCTGATGGCTACGAATACAACCGTCTGACCAATCCCGGCGGGGGCGGAATGTGGCGCAAGAACCGTCGCCCCGGGGACGGCGTGGATCTCAATCGGAACTGGGGGTATATGTGGGGTTACGACAATTACGGCTCATCGCCAGATCCCTGGAGCGAGACCTACCGCGGGCCGGCCCCCTTCTCCGAACCGGAAACCGATACGGTCAGGCAGTTTATAGTATCGCGCGATTTCGACTTCGTTATCAACGCGCACACTTACGGAGAATACCTCCTTTATCCCTGGGGTTACGATTATTTTTATACGCCGGATCAGGATTTCTTCTATATGGTAGGCGACTCGGGATCGACATTGACGGGTTACGCCCACGGAACAGCGTGGGAACTTCTTTATCAGACCAACGGAGACGCTAATGACTGGTGTTATGGCGAGCAGGTAGAGAAACCGTTGATATTCGCCATAGCACCTGAATCGGGGAATTCATACGACGGTTTTTGGCCGTTACCGAGCAGGATACCAGAGATAAACGCCGAGATGCTTCCGTTTGGAATTTATATCGCTCAGCTGGCTGGAGTGATTATGGGACTCCATTTCGATTATCCCGCCGGTGTGCCCCATACGTTAATCCCCGCACAACAAACATCGTTTGATGTTACAGTTAGCGGAGTACGAGGCGGGGAACCAGTTTGGGGTACCGGTCAACTTCACTATTCGGTGGACGGGGGGCCGTATGTAACAATCGCCATGGCCGAGAATCAGCCAAATGAATACACCGCCACGCTGCCGGCGTTGAATTGCGGATCGGTCATCGATTTCTATATCACCGCCGAGGAAGTCACGGTCGGAACAGTCAGTGATCCTCCAGACGCGCCGGCGACCACTTACAGCGCGACGCCGGTGACCGGAACTGTTGAAACGTTCAACGATAATTTCGAAAACAATCTCGGCTGGACGACTGAAATTATCGGCGCCACCAGCGGATACTGGGAACGCGGCGTTCCCGTGAATGATCCCAATTGGGATTACGATCCTGTCACCGACGGCGACGGTAGCGGAAGCTGTTACCTTACACAAAACCAGATGGGCAACACCGATGTCGACAACGGGGCGGTTAGATTGACCTCGCCGGTTTTCGATCTATCCGATGGGGGAATAATAGAATACTATTACTACCTTTATCTCACCAATACAACCAACGGTGTCGATATTTTGCTGGTTGAAATTAACAATAACGGCGGTATCGGAACCTGGACCGAGATTTCGCGTCACGATACCAACGGCAGCCTGGACTGGCGGCATCATACTATCACCGGAGCTGATTTAAGCCTCGCCGGAGTCACCCCGACATTCAATATGGTTATCAGGTTTACCGCCAATGACGCCGATCCTCAGAGCATCGTGGAAGCCGGAATAGATGGAGTAATTGTTACCAAGTACGAATGCGATCAACCCGATCAAATACCGACTTTATCCGAATGGGGAATGCTGATTCTGGCCTTGCTCCTGCTTGCAGCGGGAACAATTGCGATAATCAGGAAACGAATCCTGGCATTAAAAGACTCGGCGAAGTAAATCCGTACGCGTCAGCTATAAGATTTTGATGACTGAATAACTATAAAATCCTTATTTTTATAGTTTCGTATCCTTTTGCAGATTTCAGGGCCTTTGCCCAATCCTGTATCAATGCTATTGTCCTCGGTTTTTTTAACAATTCCGGTACGGTTCCTGCCGGATTTTGCTTTGCGGCTGAGAAAAGGCGAGCCCGGTTTTAGTTTCGATCTGTTCGCCATATGCGGTTGATCCGGAAGAAGATTTTTAAAGGCGTTTACGAAAACAGGTTTACGATACTTCCGATCCAATCGAAATATAGAAACTGCACCCGGCCGATTAGAAGCGAAATACGGGCCATGACGGTATAGCCGAAATGAGCCCCGAATGATATCATGATAAACCAGATTCCCACCCGGGCGACGCCCCCGAGCAGGCCCTTGTGCTCTTTTGAAAAATAGAAGTATGTCAGGGTGGATATCACGCCCGCCGCCACTATTAACGCCAGGGCAAAACTTCCGAATCCGTTTTCGAAACCGAGGGAAAGCATGGTGGACTGCATCTGCGGAAGCACCTTGCCGTGCAGTTCGGAAAGCAGGAATATTCCGGCAGTGTTGCCCATTACGAAAGCCAGAGACAGCCTGCTGATCCAGTTGTATTTCTTTGAAAACCTGGAGAACATCAAAACGCCCAGGATTCCCGGAATAAAAAGCCACCATTTGCCATTTTCGAACATGGGATCGATCATCTGCTGCAAAATGACGGCATGCCAGATAAGCCCGAAATAATATCCCGCTGAGAGCCCGGCGAAAATATGCTCAGATAGCTTATAGAAGGGATTATCCCTGTATAAAAACGAAAAGAGCGAGAGAGTGACGAATGCTATGATCCAGATTTGAATATATTCGACCAGGCTCATGCTCTCCTCTTGGCCCTTCCTTTTTTACCCAGCAGGAAAATTATGTTTCCGGCTATCACCGAAAATATGATAAACAGGTGAACCAGCGATTGCGAGGTCATGCCCATATTGGCGGCGGCAGGTTTTTCAAGCAGGGTTTCGTATTCCGCCGCGCCCTTCATACCCCCCAGCATGCCGGTCATTTGCCCGGACCCGATATAGGCGAAATATCGCGGCGCCATGACCGCGGTCACGCCTGTGCCCACCGGATTGTTATACTGGGCGTTAACGATGGAAATCCAGTAATCGACTATGCTGTTGTCGGCCACCACGAATATGAAATCGATGTCGCTGTAGTTCTCGATATCCTTCATCATCGGTATCTCGGATAGTGGGCTCCCGGAGTTATCGGTGGGATAGATGGTTTCGATGGAGGTGCCCATGCCTTTCAATACCGCCACGTAATTCGCCTTGTAACCCAGGTTGACGAAATCTGTTCCGTAGACCTTGTTATATTCCTCCGCCAGGCCGCGGGTAACCCTTTCGGCGATAGACGGTCCCCCGAGAGGTATGGTCGTCATTGTAACAACCTTACAATCCTTGCGGAAAAGGTGGTGCAACGCCGCATGCGACATGGGCTCTGTTTCGGCGAGGGTAGAGGGATAATAATCGAAAGTTAACATCACCGTGGACGAATCGGGTAATGCTTCGACGGCGTCGTACAACTGTTTTACCTCGGGCGACAGCATTATGGGCAGCTTCAACGTAACAATTACCGGGAATATTACATAAAAGGCCACGGCCGCGTATATATATCGTCTATCGTCGGTTCTGAAAGTCATATATAGAAGGAAGGCGCCGATCACCACGAGGAGTAAATACGCTAATGCCAGCAGTATTATCATATCCTTATTTCCCCATATAGGTTCGTTCTATGCCCAGCATAATCCGGAGCGACATAGCCGCCGCCCCCAGCGCGGCTCCGATGATGATACCGCGCTGCACCGCCATGTTGGCGCCGTTCATGATATAGGTGTTTATCAGGTTCGGAATGTTGGGATGAATCCCGCTTAGAAGTGCCTCTCCCATGGGCACTCTCCAGAGCATGACCAGGGTGGCGGTGATCAGAAGCAGCGTAGCCTCGGCGTTGCGGGCGCGGAACGCCCTGAAAGCCGCAGACGCTATATAGAACGCCAGCATGGCGAACATGGTGGACATCATGGGGGAGTCGATATAGTTGAACAGCCAGTCGTAGATGGAGCCGGTGCCGGTTCCGAAAAGGGGAGACAATCTTACAGGGATTACCGCCGGTATGGCCATGGCGAATATCGATATCAATGTCGCCAGCTTGTATCCCCAGCCCGATGACTTTCGTTTGACGGAACTATAGTTAACGCGAATAATCGATACAACACCCAGAAGGAGCGTAAATCCTCCCACTATGGTAACCCAGCTGAGCACCTCCGGCTCCAATCGTCCCAGGAAGCTGGTTTCGGGATTGAAAAAGAAAGCCAGCAGCATGACGAATCCGGAGAGAAAGGCCGCTATTATCGGTACGGTGGTTTTCATTTAGACGCTCTCAAACAATGATAGATACCAGTCCGAAACTCCCGCGCTGACCAGCATTATTCCCAGCAAAATCAAGATTATAATCAGCACCTTCATCCAATCCTGCCCCTTCAGACCGCCCAGCAAAAGCGGTTCGCGGGACAGATAAGCGGAAGCGGCATATAGTTCTTCTCCCATTAAGGTGTAATCGCAGGCGGCGATGAAGAACGGCAGCTGCGCGGGCTGGGCGGTCCCGGCGATCTGGATCGACCCGGCGGCGTTGCCGGTCTCCGCCAGCAGAAGCGATTCGGCGAAAAAGGCTCCCATATAGACATTGGTGGCGGGCCGGTCCCTCATCATCATCCCGTTTACCGTCGCGGTAAAAGCGAACTGCTCCCCGGCCACGTAGCGGACGATATCTTTGTTGTAGGAGTCCGCCTTGCCCTCCTCGATATAGGCCTGCTGGACCACCTCCTGCCCGGCGGCAAGCACCATGGGATAACGAACAGGGACCAGCAGGGGGGTTTCATACCGAGCGGTGATCCTGGCCACCCGCCCGAGTATGGAAACGCCGGCGATGGTTTCGATCTCGTCAATTTCCCCGATACCGGGGACAAAGAGCACGGGTCGGCCCATTTCGGTGGCGCGACCGACCGCATCCTCGACCTCGTCGAGACCGTTTATCTTGCGGATGAATAGATCCTTACCCGTATTGGCCCACCTGGTGTAGACCAGGATTACGACCGAAAATAGGATCATGGCCACCAGGGCGTTGACCCTATCCAACCTGAAATATGAATTTGCCGGGGATTCGGAATCGGTTTGGGCAAAGAGATAGGTGGGGATAAGGAGGATTAATGCGGCTAATAAAATAATGGAAAATATCCCGAATTTCGATGCCGTAGCCAGGTTGCGCACGTCTCTAAATAATAAAAATTATCGAAAAGTCAACAGCTATATAGGCATGTCGATTGTAATTGACATATTTTATTATTGGATTATATTACATAAAATAAGATTTTTGATGACTGATCAATGAAAACCTCAGAGATTTATGGAGTTGGACAATGTTTAGAACAGCAGCAATCTCGATTCTTGTGGTAAGTCTATTTCCCCGGGTCTTGCCGGCCGATCCGCCGGATACTGTCTGGACCAGGACCTTTGGCGGAACAGCCAACGATATGGTGGTATCGGCCTATGAAACACCAGACGGCGGTATTGTTATTGGAGGAAGCACATCATCAATTATTCCCGGAGATTATCAATTCTGGCTTATAAAGACAGACTTGAACGGCGATACCTTATGGGCCCGCGATTATGGGGATGAAGACATGTCGGAAAGCGCGTCATGGATGTGTCCGACTGATGACGGCGGCTTTATCCTGGCGGGTGCCAAGGAGGTATCCATCCTCGATACCGATGCCTATATTTTGAAAACCGATTCTGCCGGAATATACGAATGGGCGACTTTAATAGGTGCCGATGATATCGACGAGACCTGCTCGTGGATCGAACAGACCTCTGACGGCGGTTATGTCGTGTGCGGATATTTCTGGGCCCCGAATACGGGCTTTGATTTCTATATCGCCAGATTGAATATGTACGGCATTGTCCAATGGACGCAGGTCTACGACTGGTTTAACGGCGACTACGCCAGATGTGTCGAGGAAACCAACGACGGCGGATTTATCGTTACAGGCTATACCTCCTCGACACCTGATTATTTTCAAAAAATCTTTATTCTTAAAACCGCCGCCAACGGCGATTCCATATGGGCAAGAAGGTATGGCGGCGCTGATGATGATAAAGGCTATCATATCACACAAACCTCCGATAATGGATACATTGTTACTGGTAATACGATGTCATTCGGCGCCGGCGGCAGGGATTTCTGGATTTTGAAAACCGACGAGAACGGAGACACGCTCTGGACCGCCACCTACGGAGATACATACCATGACGCCGGAACGTACGCTATGGAACTAGCCGACGGCGGGTATGTGGTTACGGGCAGCGGCCGCGGAATCAATAACTTCGATCTTCTGCTTTTAAAGTATGACCAGTACGGCAGCTACCAGTGGACCGGAATTTACGGCGGCAGCGGCTCCGATAACGCCTATTGTATTCAACAAACCGTCGACGGCGGTTTTCTTCTTGCCGGGTCTACAAACTCGTTTGGCGCCGGGGAGATCGACGGTTATGTTGTGCGACTTTACCCCGAACCGATGATCTCGGTTGAAGAACCAGTAAACAGGCTTCCTCGATCGATCAAACTCAGCCAGAACTATCCCAATCCCTTCAACGCTTCAACAATGATATCTTTTGAGCTATCTGAATCAGGAAATGTAATACTCGCAGTTTACGACCTGCTGGGAAGAGAGATGGAGACTTTGGCGGATGGTTATCTGGACATTGGCGGATATAGTATTGATTTCGACGCCTCCGATCTCACAAGCGGCGTCTATTTTTATAGACTGCAAATTGGGGGTGTGGTTGAAACAAAAAGGATGGTGTTGTTAAAGTAAATTGGGTTTTTTCGGGGAGGAAGCATGTGCAAGTTGACTATAATTTCGCTACAGGTAATATTATGTCTGTTATTCGCTGGTATAGCATTAGCCCAGAATGTTGAGTATGTGAGTTCATCGCTTTGGACTGGCGTAAATGACGTCGAAGTAGTTGGTGATTATGCTTATTGCGCGTTTGTTAATGGGTTAGTAATCCTTAATGTGGCAGATACGGCCGATATTACACAAGTTGGCAAATGTTACTGTCAGGGTACAGCTTACAGCATTAAAATAGTTGGCAATTATGCCTATCTCGCCGCCGAAAAGGCAGGCCTTCAAATCGTAGATATTTCTAATCCTGTAAATCCAATTTTGACCGGTAACTATGATACCCAGGGATGGGCATGGGAAGTTTTCGTTTCGGGAAATTATGCATACGTTGCTGATGACAGTTCCGGCTTACAGATAATAGATATTTCTGATCCTTCAAATCCGTCAGGAGCCGGTACATACGACACTCCCGCTAACGCTACAAATATTTTTGTTTCCGGGAATTACGCCTATATAGTGGACAGTGACTCGGGTCTTCTTATAATTAATATTACAGACCCTCAAAATCCGGGATTTATCGGAAGTTATAATGATTTATGGGATTTTGGCACGGGTGTATTAGTTATTGGTGATTTGGCCTATTTAATTACCGGCAGCGGTCAAGGTTATGGCTATCTTCAGATCGTCGATGTATCTAATCCCCAACAACCGGTACTTGCCGGATATTGCGAGGTTGATTACGGGATTGACATTTTCATAGATGGTATTTACGCATATATAACTGCAGGATCTGAATATTGGTTCTTCCTGAGTATAGTCAACATTTCTTATCCCGGGAACCCCATACTTATTGGAGAATACTACAGAGGACCGTCCCAAGTCGGGGGCGTTTTCAAGAGGGGTGACTACGCCTATGTGGCCGGCGATGTTTCCGGCATGCAGTTAATTAATATAACGAATCCGCAGAATCCCTCGCTGGCAGGGAGCTATGATACGCCGGGTTATATTAATGATGCTTTTGTAGATGAGGATTATGTATTCGTTGCGGAAGGACAGCATCCTGATAAAGGTGGTCTCAATATAATTGACATTACCGATCCGTGGGATCCGACAATTACAGGTATCTATGATAGTTCACTTTATGCCAATGGTGTATTTGCTCAAGATGATTATGCTTACATGGCAGATCGTCCGTTTGGGCTTCAAATAATAAACATCTCCGACCCTTCCTGCCCGGCATTCACGGGAAGTTGTGGATTGTCCGGTACTCCCATGCGTATTTTTGTGGATGGAAACTATGCCTATTTGGCCGTTTATTCTAGTCTTGAAATTGTCGACATTTCCAATCCTGAGAATCCGATAATAGTCGGTAGTTATACGGGCGCTTATGACGTTTTCGTAGTCGGTAATTATGCCTATATAGCCGGAGGAGATTTTCTCATAATCGATGTATCTAATCCCTCTAATCCAACATTCATGGGAAGTTGTGCTACGTACAATCGTGCTTGGGGTGTTTTTGTCCTGGGTAATTATGCTTATATAGCTGATCGGACTGCCGGTCTTCAAATAATAGACATTTCCAATCCTGAGAATCCGGTAATCGTCGGTGGCTATGATACTCCCAGTGATGCCTGGGGTGTTTATGTCTCAGGGAATTATGCTTATGTAGCTGATTTTCAATCCGGTCTTCAGATAATTGATATCTCTGATACCGTGAACCCGGCATTTGCCGGAAGCTACGATACACCGGGCTACGCCTATAGTGTTTTCGTGTCAGGTGAATATACCTTTGTGGCAGACGGTAGTTCAATAATGATCTTGCGATTTGATCCGCAAACGGGAATTGAAGAAGTCGCTAATGTTCCACATCAGTTTTGGCTTCTGCAAAACTATCCCAATCCCTTTAACGCCTCCACAGCGATAGAATACTGCTTACCGGAGGGCGGGCAAATCAGGATCGATGTATTCGATCTCCTGGGCCGCAAAATCAAAACGCTTGTAGACGAGGAGAGACATGCCGGGACTTATAGCATCACCTTCGAAGCCTCCGGCCTCTCCAGCGGCGTCTATTTCTACCGCCTGCAGGCGGGAGACGTGGTGGAGACAAAAAGAATGGTGTTGTTGAAATAAGAACATGAGCTTTTATGAAATCAATCAATCTAATATTCCTGATTATTATTTTGGGCTCATCTGCGAATGCCCAGGCCCCCGATACGCTTTGGACCAGGACCTACGGCGGGCCTTTCAATGACTACGGTCGTTCTCTGGATATCACGTATGACGGCGATTACGTTATCGCCGGCGAGATATTTTCCCTCGAAACGGGTAGTTACGATATTTATCTCATTAAAATAAATCCCGATGGAGATACGCTCTGGTCAAAGACCTACGGCGGAATAAACAGCGAGTATGGAAATTCAGTTATTCAGACATCCGATGGCGGATTTGCTGTTGTCGGCGAAACTCGCAGCTTCGGTGCCGGCAGTTATGACGTCTATTTCTTAAAGACAGATGCAAGCGGAGATACCCTCTGGGCAAGAACCTATGGAGGCGACGATTATGAGAAAGGCCATTCAATTTTTCAGACTTCGGATGGCGGATATATCATAACCGGCTTAACGAGATCGTCCGGCAATGGCGAAGACGACGTTTTTTTAATCAAAACTGATTCGGCCGGTAATATTACCTGGGTAAGGACATATGGTGGCGCTTATCATGATTGGGGCAATTCAGTGTTGCAAACACCGGATGATGGTTTCATCGTCGCGGGAGTGACGGATACCATCGGATCCGATTTAATTGATGTTTATGTTATAAGAACTGACGCTAACGGAGATACCGTCTGGACGAGAACTATTGGAGGCGGAGGAGATGACTGCGTTTTTTCCATACAGGAAAGCCCCAACAGCGGATATATTCTTGCGGGTTTCACGTCGTCATTTGGCGCCGGTATTGTGGATGGCTACCTGATTAATATTAACGATTCGGGCGATACTATCTGGACAAGAACATATGGCGGTGAGGATTATGACAATGTTAAAAGTGCCTGCCAAACCCCGGATGGCGGATATATTCTTGGGGGAACGACGCAGTCGTTCGGCGCGATCATCAGAGATCTGTATATTATCAAAACAGACTCACTTGGAAATGTAATATGGTCGGGCATCTACGGTGGTCCGGGAGCAGATTTAGCATTATCAATAAAACAAACATCCGATGATGGTTACATTATCGCGGGCGCCACCACTTCGTATGGGGCCGGCAATCATGACGTTTATATAGTAAAATTATCTTCCGACCAAACCTCCGTGGCCGACAGAGAATTATCGTTGTTACCTGATAACATTGTTCTGCACACTAACTATCCCAATCCTTTTAACGCTACAACCGTATTCAGGTTTGCGTTGCCCGAACCGCGGGACGTCAGGCTTACCATCTACGATCTTCTCGGTCGCAAAATTCAAATCATGATAGACGAATACGTGCAGGCCGGAAACCATACGGTTACCTTCGACGCCTCCGATCTCTCAAGCGGGATTTATTTCTATCGCTTACAGTCGGGAGATATGGTCGAAACCAGGCGAATGGTGCTGTTGAAATAGAGTAAGAACGGTTTCGTCCGCCCGGAATTCCAAACGCGAAGCGGTGTAATTGTAAGATAAACTTATTGGGGAGGGGAGGTTACCGCGACCTCCCCTTCTTATTTATAATTCGCAATATTTCCACGGGCGGGCAGTCGGCGCATGGCATCGGGCCCGGACCGCCCTTGAAATA
>CP070813.1:2791384-2807254 GCA_020344055.1 Candidatus Zixiibacteriota bacterium
GGCCGGCAATTGCCGGCCTTTTATTTTCTTGCCCTTTTTCCAGTTTTTAGTTAAGATCCTATATGAATAGATTTTTCGTTTTTTGTATATCCTTTTGGATTCTTGTTGTGTCTAATGAATTAGCGAGTGCCGAGAAGGGCCTGTCGATAAGAGGTGGGTTTTTGCATGATACGCCGAAACAGGAAGTGTTTGAGGATATGGAATCCGGAATAGGGTATGTTGCCAGCATCGGCTACGAATTCATTGAGAAAGTCGGCTTCGACCTGGGAGTCATACATTCGACTCATGAATATCGGCTGGGATTGAGGGGATCCGCCATCATGAAAGATAAAGCCGATAAAACGGCGATTTTTTTAAAAGGACGATTCCTGCCGTTGAAAACCGAACAGTATGAAATCGAACTGGGCGCCGGACCGGCATTCTTCAGCATTTCCGGCAATACGGAAGCGGAGGAATTCATTATTCCTGGAGAGGAGGGATTCAGCGGATGGGGTTATACGGCCAGCCTGGATCTAAAACATTTCGCCTCCAGAAGCCTCGCCATCACCCTTTATCTCTCCACCAATATCATAAAGTATAGTAATCAGACTTTTAATTCCAGATCAGTCGAACCGCCGACCAGACTTCCTCGAGGAAATTCTTTCAGTTGGGGGCTGACTCTCTTTTACAGGATCGGAAAAATTAGTCTAGATTGAATAAATTCTATTTCTCTGTGTATATAATGCCGGCGGCAGGTGAAACAAAAAACGGTTTTGTTCGTTCTAAATATAACGAATAAAAGGAGATTAAAATGGAAGAACCTCAAAACCAGCAAACCCAAACCGGGGAGACAGCAATGGGATTCTGGGCCAAACTCGGCAATATATTCGCCAGCCCCTCAAAAGCCTTCGAGGCCCTCAATAATAAACCCACATGGATCATCCCGATACTGATCTTGGTTCTAATAACGGCTGTTTTAAATCAGTTGTCCTTTCCAATAATTGTTGATGCTCAGCTGGAGAGATTTCGTAGCAATCCCGATATTCCCGCCGCGCAACTTGAAGCCATCGAACAACAGATTACGGGAAATTTAAATCAGCAACGTATTTTTATGCTGGTCGGACAGGTTGTAGTAACCCCGATAATATTTTTGCTCTTAAGCGGGATATTTTATTTAATAGGTAATATTTTGTTGGGAGGGGACGCGACCTATAAGAAACTATTATCGGTTTTTTGTTGGTCCTCATTGGTCCTAGCCTTATCCGCGGTTGTCAAAACGCCGTTGATTATTATAAAAGAAAGTCTGAATGTCTCGCTTTCACCGGCTATGCTGCTGTCGGGTGACGCATTGGGGACAAAGCTTTACACTTTGCTTTCGAAATTCGATTTCTTTACCATCTGGTTTTTGATTATATTTGCCATAGGATTTGGCATGATTTATAAATTCAGCAAAGCCAGGGCCTTCGCCACCATCGGTATCACATGGGGAATCTGGGTCGCCCTGAGCGTAATTTTCAGCGATTTCCTCAGAAGATTTGGATTTTGATAAAGGAGCGTTTCATGAAACGGGGAATTGCCATCACGCTTGCAACCAGTTTTCTTATAATATTCGGGATAAATTCCGGCCTGAACGCCGAAACCTATACTCTCGATCAGTGTATCGATATTGCGCTGAAAAATAATTACGGAGTGATCGCCGCGGAAAAGGCTTACAGTACAGCCAGGGGTAACGTTTATGCCGCCTACGGAAGTCTGTTGCCCAACATATCTATCTCTTCCGGAATGAGTAGAACCTGGTCCGGTTCTCTGACTTGGGATGAAATTAGCAAGCAATTTGTGGCTGGTGGGGAAACAAGATACGGCTACAGAGGCTCTCTTAATTTTTCCAACACATTTATTGGCCTCGGCCTCTATAATTATGGGGATATTAAATATAGTCGTAGTATAAGGACTTCCTCGTTTTATGATTATGTAAAATCTCAAAACGATCTGATTTTGGAGGTTAAGAGAGGTTATTACGATCTGATAAAGGCGAAAATGCTTCTGGATGTCGCCAGGGATGCAGTCCGAAGGGGCGAGGAACGTTTGCGGGTTGTCCAGAGCAGATACGATCTCGGTTCCGCATCCATGTCGGATGTTTTGAAAGCCAAGGTTCAATACGGAAACGATAAACTGGATCTGGTGAGCAAAAATAACGCTTATAAGCTGGCTCAGGCCAATCTTGCTTTTATCATGGGCATTGACGTTAATAAGGAATTCGACGCCGATGAGAATCTCCCGGAAAGAGATATAGATATAACTTTCGAGGGAGCCATCAACGAAGCGCTTTCGAAAAATCCCGAATATAGAAAATCGCAATTCGATCTTTCCGCTGCCCGGTATTCCAAAACTATGGCATATTCCAGGTTTTTGCCGTCGTTATCATTGGGATTATCGCATTATACTACTGTCGATAATTATGCTGATTACCTTGATTTCAGTATAGGCGGCGCCAGCTATACCCTTTTTGCGACTCTTAATTTTAATATTTTCAACCAGGCAACAGATTACGCCAGATTGAAATCAGCCAAAAACTCTCAAAAAACCGCGGAAGAAAACCTCAAAAATACGCAGAACAGCGTGGCTCTGGAAATTAAACGGTCATTCCTGGAGCTCGAACGGGCGAAGGAGGCCAAGAAACTGGCCGAGGAATCGGTCGCCGCCGCCCAGGAAGATCTGAATCTGGTAAAGGAGAAATATAATCTTGGCGCCGCAACTATACTCGAGGTCCTTGACGCGGAGGTATCGTTCAAGGAGGCGCAGACCAATCATGTCCAGGCGTTATTCGACTATAATCTCGCTGTGTCTCAACTGGAAAAGGCGCTGGGAAGGTAGGGTGATGTAATATGAAGAAGAAAAAGAAATTGCTTTTGATAATCGGGGGAGCCGTCGTCTTGGCTGTATTTATTGTAATCGCGCTTAAGTCCAACCAGGTCAAAAAGACTGCGGCAACCGTGGAGGTCGCCCGAAAAGGCGAGATAACCTCTATCGTCACCGCCACCGGCAAGGTCAAAGCCCAGGCCGACGTGGAGATTTCGGCGGATGTAATGGGGCGCATAGAGGAACTTCCGGTAAAAGAGGGACAGAGAGTCAGATATGGACAGCTGCTGGTGAAAATCGATGACCGCTCCAGGCAGATGGATGTCGCCCAGGCCAGGGGATCGCTGCTTTCGGCTAAGTCGGCCTACGAGAAAGCGCGAATTGAGCTCGATAGGGAAAAACAACTGTTCGAAAAGGGGCTTTCATCTCAATCCCGTCTCGATATCGTTCAGAATCTCTACGATCAGGCGGCCGCGCAGGTTCAGATCTATCAGGCCACCCTCGATCGGGCGCAGGATCAGCTGGATAAATGTACCATCCGGTCACCCATGAACGGTGTCGTCACCAAGCTTAATTCCGAAAAAGGCGAAAATGTCGTTATCGGAACCATGAACAACCCCGGAACCGTTATTATGGTGGTATCGGATCTCTCGGCCATAGAGATCGAAGCCGAGGTTGACGAGACCGATATCGCATCGATAAAGGTAGGCCAGGATGTGGAAATATTGCTCGATGCTTTTCCCGATACCACTTTCAGAGGAGAGGTGATCCAGGTGGGAAACTCCGCCAAGGCCTCCAGCTTCGCCGTGTCCGATCAGGTCACCAATTTCCTGGTAAAAATATTGATTCTGGATAAAGTCGAGAATATCAAACCCGGAATGACCGCGTCCGTTGATATCACCACCGATTATAGGGATGACGCTATTAAGGTGCCGGCCGGGGCGGTCGTTATGAGACCCGAGGGAACCGGAAAGGAAGAAGAAAAGAAAACGCCCAAGGAGGGCGGTGAATCCGATTCTACCGCAGCGGCCGACGAGTATTCCGATAGAGATAAAAAAAATATAGACGGCGTTTTCCTCTGTAAGGAGGGAAAAGCCAGATTCGCTCCCGTTACGACCGGTATCCGGGATCAGCAATATGTGGAGATAACTTCCGGGCTGTCCGAGAACGACAGCGTTATTACGGGATCATACCGGACGTTGAGGAATCTGAAACACGATGAGCTTATCGATCCGCAAAAACCCAAGTTCGGACCTGACGCTGAAAGAGGAGATGATTCGGAGTAACGGCGTAATGCCGGAAAGATCGAGGGAATTCCGATGTTAATTCAAACAAAAGACTTATGGAAAATATATCAGGTGGGCTCCGAGGAAGTTCAAGCCCTTCAAGGTATTACGACCTGTATTGAAAAAGGGGAATATGTTGCCATTATGGGACCGTCCGGTTCCGGCAAATCGACCCTGATGAATCTCATCGGCTGTCTGGATACTCCCACCAAAGGGGAATATATTTTGAACGATCGCAAAGTCTCCGGGCTGAACGATGACGAGTTGGCATATATCCGTAATAAGGAAATCGGATTCGTCTTTCAGACTTTCAATCTCCTTCCCAGGGCCACGGCCCTGCATAATGTCGAACTGCCCCTTATCTATAACGGCACCAATTCCAGGGATAGAACCAGGAAAGCGAAAGAGGCCCTGGCGCTGGTTGATCTTACCGACAGGATGACCCACAAACCTAACCAGCTTTCCGGCGGCCAGAGACAGAGGGTCGCCATCGCCCGCGCCCTGGTGAATTCCCCCTCCATATTGCTTGCCGATGAGCCAACCGGCAACCTCGATACCGCCACCAGCTATGAAATTATGGATCTGCTTTCAAGATTGCATAAAGAGGGCAATACCGTTATTGTCGTCACTCACGAAAAGGATATCGCCGATTACGCCGATAGGGTATTGTTTATCAGGGACGGCAAGATCGAAACAGACAGGAGAAAAACGGCTGGATAGCCATGTCGATCTTAAGATTTCTCGAAGGGGTGGTTATCGCCCTGCAGGCCATCTGGGCCAATAAGCTCAGATCCTTTCTGACACTTATCGGTATTATCATAGGCGTCACCACGGTCATTGCCGTCGTCTCGGTCATAAACGGGATGGACAACTACGTGGCCGTCAAGATCAACTCCATGGGTTCTAATACCTTTATTGTCGATAAGGAAGGGATCATAACGTCGGAGGATGATTACTTTAAAAAGAGAAAAAGAAAAAGAATCACCATTGAGGATATGAAGGCCGTAAAAAGGTATTGCGAACTGTGCGAGGACGTTGGCGGAATCATGGGGGGAAGGATGATGAGGGTTAAATACGGTTCAAAATATCTTGAGGATATACACGTTGCCGGATCGACTCATAATTATATCGAGATATCCGATGTGGATCTCGATTACGGCCGCATGCTTAACGAGACCGATGATATGCGCGGAAGCGCTGTCTGCGTGGTCGGCCCCGATATCGTATCGCACCTTCTGGAGGACCAGCAGCCCGTTGGAAAACGGCTCAAGATCGGTAGATATTACTACACCATTATCGGGGTGGCCAAGAGCAGGGGATCGTTTCTCGGAGTCAATCAGGATAATTGGATCGTGGTTCCTTTAAGGACCTATTCCAAGTATATTGAACGCAGGAGCTCTGTGAGCGTATATGTCAAAGCGGCATATATTGAAAACATGCAGGAAACCCAGGACCAGGTGCGTTCGATCCTTCGGGCCAGACGCAAGGTCAGTTATAGTCAGGAGGACGATTTCGATATCATGTCGGCGGCCTCGGTTATGAGTTTTTATGATAATTTCGTGGGGGGCGCCTGGCTGGTTCTAATTATAATTTCCTCCATATCGTTGCTGGTCGGGGGCATAGTTATTATGAATATAATGCTTGTTTCGGTTACGGAACGTACCCGCGAAATTGGTATAAGAAAAGCGATAGGCGCCAAGCGAAAGGATATTCTATGGCAGTTTCTGGTGGAAGCCGTGACCCTGGCGATTCTGGGAGGGGGGATAGGAGTCTTGATCGGTATCGGGTTTGCCGCCGCCATAGGATCCGTTTCGCCTCTTCCCGCCGACGTTGAATTATGGTCCGTGCTGAGCGGACTGGGAGTGGCCTCCAGTGTCGGTCTGGTGTTCGGCATTTTCCCGGCCATGAAAGCTGCCCGCCTGGATCCCATCGATTCATTGCGATATGAGTAGGAGAATAGATTCAGGTGACCCTAAATGAAATAAAGGAAAGTCTGCGGCTGGCCTTCGGCACCTTCCGGGCGCATAAGTTGAGATCATTTTTGACCATCTTGGGAGTGCTGGTCGGGGTTTTTACAATTATCGCCGTGGTCTCCGTTATAACCGGCCTAAATAACTCCATTGCCAGGGATATAGAATCCCTGGGATCGAATACCCTGTATGTGTCGAAATATAAACCCGGTATCGTCATGGGCAACCGGCCGGCTTCCGAAAGAAACCGAAAAGGTATCACTTTCGAGGACGCGCAGGCGGTTGCCGCCGCATGTCCCGCCATCGTGGCCGTTTCTCCTCAAAATTATTACCGCAGACCGGGGGGGAATATAATTAAATACAAAGACCGTGATGTAAGTCGACCAGCCTTCTTCGGCACCTTGCCTGACTATGAGATAGTCAATAACGCTCTCGCGGAAAGAGGGCGGTTCATCAACGATGCGGATGTTAAATTCCGCACCATGGTCACCGTGATAGGGTCGGAGGTTGCCGAAGAATTATTTCCCAATGAGGATCCCATCAATAAGGTCGTCCAGATAAACGATAGAAAATTTACGGTAATCGGTGTCCTGGAAGAAAAGGAAACCATTGCCGGCGGCGGTGAAAACCGAATCGCTCTCATACCGTACGGAACCTTTAAAAAAATACATCCCGAGGAAAAAGAGTTATGGCTGGCTCTAAAAGCCGCCACGCCCGAGATTCTGCCCGTCGCCATAGACCAGGTAACCGAACTGATGCGATACCGCAGGGGCTTGAAATACGACGAACCTGACGATTTCGCCGTCTTCACTCAGGAAAATCTCCTGGAGATCTGGGATCAGATCACCTCGGCTGTATGGCTGGTAATGATCATTATTTCCTCCATCGGTCTGCTGGTGGGCGGTGTGGGAGTAATGAATATAATGCTGGTGTCGGTTACCGAACGGACCAAGGAGATCGGGATTCGCAAGGCCATAGGCGCCAGGAGGAGAAATATACTCTGGCAGTTTCTGATCGAGGCCATGGCGCTTTCGGGATTCGGAGGCGTTCTGGGTATCATTACCGGCCTGGCGGTGGGTCAATTGATCGGAGCCGTAACGCCCTTGCCGGCCGATATCTCAATTCCGTGGATAATCCTCGCCTTCTGTTTCTCCGTGGGAGTGGCGCTGGTGTTCGGCATCTACCCCGCGGCAAGAGCCTCTCGCCTGGATCCTATCGAATGCCTTAGGTATGAATGATGGCTTTGAAACATTAGCCAACTTTTTTTTGTTTTTTTAATTGAGGAAGTTATCCGGTGTTTTCTTGAAGATAATCTGGATTAAAACGGTAGGAGATCATGAAAAAAAGTCTGGCTTTATTAATCATATTTGCCCTGGCTCCCCTCTTTGTTTCGGCGCAGGATAGGTCGGGTTTGACGGATGAACTGGCGCCCAGGGCCGTTTACATCGACTACGCCGCATTCTATGACTCCACCGGCGACGATCTCAGGGTAGAGGTCTATTTCGAAATATTCTCGTCGGTTATGACCTTTGAAAAACGCGGCGACAAGTATCTGGCGTCATACGATATGGACGTAATTGTCAATAGAAAAGGCAGGCAATTCACCGGAAAATCCAAAGGCGGAGATCTCTTCGCCGATTCTTATGAAACTACTCTTTCGCTTGAGGATTTTATCGTAAACAAAGTGGAATTTTATCTGCCCCCTGATAATTATGAGATTGAAGGGAAGTTAACCGATATATTTTCCGGGGATCATATCACCGTGAAAAAAGACATGAAACTGAAAAACCTCAAAAAAAGAATCCCCAATATCTCCACCATAGAATTCGTCAGGGAAGTTGAGTACACGAAATCCAACCCCTTTTTCCTGAAAGACAACATGACCCTCATACCTTCCGTTTCCAGGGCCTATGGATTTTCCTTGCCGGTGATGTATTTTTACTATCAGATTTATAATCATCCCGATTTCAAAAGCGACTATTTTGTTGTATACGATTTCTTGCTCGATAGGAAGTTTATCAAATCCGATACCGCCATGTTTACATCCGGGGGAGGTGTAACCGGCCGGCTGGAGGAAATAGACGTTGAATCTTTCCTGCCCGGAGTATATACTCTACATGTTCATGTTAGTTCGCCGGGAAACGACCTGAAAATAGAAACCGAGGCCGATTTTCTTATCGAATGGTCGGCCATGTCGATTGTGTTGAACGATTATGAAACCGCTGTCCAGCAACTCCGCTATATCGCCTCGGACGATGAGAGGAAGTGGTTGTTGGGCGCCCCTGCAGATAAGAGGCTCGACTACTGGAATCAATTCTGGGAATCGAAGGATGAATCTCCCAATACTCCGGAAAACGAAATTAAAGAGCTCTATTACAGGCGCCTGCGGTACGCCGACGTTAATTTCGGTATTTTCGGGCGCAACGGCTGGAAAACCGATATGGGTATGGTTTATATTACTTTCGGCCCGGCTGACGAGATCGAGCGCCATCCCTTCGATACCGATTCCAAACCTTTCCAGATCTGGTATTATTATAATGAAAAATTGCGCTTCGTATTCGTCGATTATAACGGTTACGGCGAATACGAACTCCAGTATCCATACAATGGCGATATAAGACGATTGAGGTGACCCATGAATAGCTCAAAAAAAATCTTTTGCTTTACCGTTTGCGTTATTATGCTCACGCTCCGTCCCGCCATCTCCGAAGATAGATCGTTGATCCTGTTTTCCGATTATGCCGTTTATAAATACGATGATGCTTCCGATAAATGCTATGTCGAAATCTTTTATAATCTCCTGAGAAACGATCTGAAATTTTATCCCGATTCGGTCGGATTTTCCGCCATCATGGATTTCAAACTGGTCCTGGGAGATTCGGTCGGAAATCCTCTCGATTCGGTAAGCTGGAAAGCGGGATCCAGAATAGTCAGCCTGTCAGTTCTCGAGGATTCCGATTATCTGATATCCGATGTTTTCGGAGATCTTTTTGGACCCGGATCTTACATCGTTACTCTGTCCGTGACCAACGACGGAAATAGCGGGTGGAACTCCTTCAAGCTGAACGTACCTTCCTTTTCCGATTCCGCCCTCGCCGTGTCCTCCATCGAGTGGGCCTACAGCATCAAACCCGATAGTATCGGTAAATTGCTCAAAAACGGCTACTGCGTTTTACCCAATGCCTCCGGCCGGTTTCATCAGGATGACAATGTCGTCTATCTTTATGCGGAAACCTACAATATCGATACGTCTCCCGGTTCCGATAGCGCATATAATGTGACCCTGGAAATATACGATTCAAAAGGAGACCTTTATAAAGCAATTAGCCCGGTTAGTTATGTCAAACCGGGCAAATCGGCGGTGATAGCCACCGGTTTTTCCATCGCTGCTTTTGAAGGCGGCATGTATAAGATGAGGCTTATCGCGAAAGATGGTGACAGCGAAGCCCGGACTGAAAAAGCCTTTTCGGTAATCCCTTCGGTCGAGAAAACCCGCCTCAGGCTGATGCAGGCGGTATTGAACGATTATCCCGGCGCGAACAATATACAGAATGAGGAACAGGCCAAAAAATTCCGGGACGCCATTGTATACATAGCCGCCGCCAATGAATTGAAACTTTATGATTCCCTGAACCTCCGGGGTAAAGAAAATTTCCGAAAAGAGTTCTGGGAAGCAAGAGACACCAATCCCGCCACAATCGTTAATGAATATCAAATGGAGCATTATAGACGCCTGAAATACGCGGAGGAGCATTTTTCACGTCATGCCGGTATAATACCGGGCTGGAAATCCGATCAGGGACGCGTCTATATCCTCTATGGCGAACCGACCGATATCGAAAGAAACATGTCCTCCATTGAAACCAGGTCCTGGGAAAAGTGGTGGTATCACGGGATTGAAGGCGGAGTCTATTTCATTTTCGTGGATTACGAGGATACCGATAGCTACGAGCTGATTCATTCCAACAAGCAAAACGAGATTAAGGACGAAAACTGGGAAGATAAGATCAAAATGACGGTCTATCAGAGGTAGGCCGTCCCGATTTCGCGCCCGAACGCCACCGTAAAATTACTATAGATAAAAATCAGTCTATTTATTAAATTATATAAAAGAGGCTGTCGTGAAAGATAAAACCGAAAATAAAAACCTTGAGATTTCGGATTCGATCGTTGCGGAAAAGGAGGAACTTCTCGCCGATTCTTTCAAGGTGTTGAGCTCCGACCTGGATCTGGACGCCGTCATAAGAAACTCTCTCGGAATAATCTTCAAGAGATTTCAAGCCGAGGCCGCCTGCCTGTTCCTTATCGATCTGCATAATTATAAACTCAAATCCTGCTGCGCCGGAAGCGGGTCTCCCGATAGAATGCATATCCTGCCCCTGGAAAATGAAAGTCAAATCGCGGGATGGGACCGGGTATCCAGAAAACCTTATCTTCTGGATGATCTTAAGGAGGATAGCGATTTTTCCCGAATGGTTTATAACTATCTGAATTTTTATCCCAAGAGTATTATAGGAATCCCTCTTTACAAGGGGGGAGAATTCCTTGGAGTAATTCAGGCCATAAATAGCGATAAAAAGCATTTTACGGATAAAGATCTGGAATTGCTTAGAGTTCTGGCCGAAAGGGTCGCCATCACCCTGCGAAACGCCTGGATACTGCAGGAGGCCACCAGGGTGTCCGATGAAGCGAGATCGCTTTATGAGGTCGGAATCGCCCTCTCCGGCTCGTTGGAACTGGATGAACTGCTCGATAAAATCCTCGAAAATCTGGCCAAGGTTATCGAATGCGATATCGCCATGATCTACCTGGTTGATCCGGAAAAAGGCACTATCAACCAGATCGCGACCCGCGGATTGGATGATTTCCCTCCCGATCAGCTCCATCTCAAGATCGGCCAGGGTATCTGCGGACGGGTCGCGGAAACCGGTAAAGGAGTCATCGTTTCCGACGTTGATAAAAACAGCGATTATATAGCCTGCCGAACCACAACCAGATCGGAAATGGCTGTGCCCCTTAAAGTTAAAGATGCGGTGGTGGGAGTTTTGAACGTCGAAAGCGATAAAAAAGATGCATATAAGAATCATGAGCTGGAACTTATGAACGCTTTCGCCAGCCTCGCGGCGGTCTCGGTGGAAAGAGCAAAGCTTCATAAGCAGATGCTGTCGGCCAGAAGATTGGAGCACGAACTAGCCATCGCCAGGCGTATCCAGAAGACCTTCTTGCCTTCCGGTAATCCCAGGATCGATGGTTTCGATATTGCGGGATTAAATCTGCCGTCCGCCGAAATGGGGGGAGATTACTATGATTTCATTCCTATTGTCGAAAATCAATACGGAATCGCCATCGGAGACGTTTCCGGAAACGGTATCCCCGCATCCCTTATTATGGCCGCCTTCAGAGCCAGTCTCAAAGCCGAGATAAGGAATAACTTTGCCATCAGGGCCATATTGAACAAGGTGAACAACCTGCTTTTCGAATCAATCGAGCGGGATCGCTATGTAACCGCCACCTATGGCGTTCTCGACTGCAAAAACAAAATTTTCACGTTTTCTAACGCTGGCCATAACCACCCCATTCTGCTCAGAGGCTCCGGCGACATTCAATTCCTCGAAGAAGGGGGGATGGCTCTGGGCATTTTCGCCAATTCAACCTATGAGGAAAACTCTGTATTCCTGAAATCCGGCGATATTGTGCTGTTTTACACGGATGGAGTTACAGAAGTAAAAGATGAGGACGAGGTTGAATTCGGTGAGCAAAGACTGATCGACGCTGTAAAAGCCTCCAAACAGAAGTCCGCAGCCGGAATTATTAATTATATAATAAAAGAGATCGAAAAATTCGAAAAAAAACGCAGATTCAGCGACGATATAACTCTAATAGTAATGAAAACGTTATAATTCCGCCCGCATGTTATAATAAATAACAGATCTCAAATTGTAACCTCTTTATTAATAAAAAGTTATACATCAACCTAAACTGTTACTAATTTTCAGCATATATCGCCCCTCGGCTTTCGATGCGGAGTTTATAACCTGTTGATATTCAATATATAAGGAAGTTAGTTTCTTGGCATAAACGTTGCTCTATATCAAAGCGTAGTTTGCTTCTCTCCCCTCAGTTACTTGGGTTGGGGCCGCCTTGACGAGGGGCGGCCCCAATTTGTAACCGGAGGAGATGGTGACAACGGAAGATCAACAAAGCCATAGCAACCTGTGATGTGCGTCTCATTTAGAAAGGCTTAAAACTTATTCTGGCATGAGGTAAAAATGGTTCAATTTTCAAAAGATAGACTGAAATCAGAATTTGAGACTCTCGCCGTTATTCATCTCGATTATCTTTATGGCATGGCGAAGATGCTGACCGGCGATTCCACCTACTCCGAGGATCTCGTGCAGGATACTTATCTGCGGGCATACAGGAAGTTCGATATGTTCACCCGCGGTACCAATTGCCTCGCCTGGCTTATAAGAATTATGATCAACACTTATATTAACCAGTACAATAAAAAGAAAAAAACCCCGGCGCATCAGGAACTTAACCAGGATATCTGCCGTGACGAAAATAATAATCATTCCAGAAATACCGAAGATCCCCGGTTTGTCGATGATGATAAGTTATTGAATTATTATGTCAATGACGATGTTAAAAAAGCCATAAACTCCCTTCCCGGCGACTACAGGGTTATGGTCATTTTGTCGGATCTCCGGGGATTGCCGTACCAGGATATCGCCACTCATCTCGGTTGCCCGCTGGGAACCGTCCGCTCGCGTCTCTCCCGCGGCAGGACGTTGCTTAAGAGAAAACTCGAAGCCTTAAACAATTAACGGCCCGCAAAAAACCGAATATACTTGACACCTACAGCTACTCGCCTTAGTTTATATACGAGATATGGGCCCATAGCTCAGTCGGTTAGAGCAACTGACTCATAATCAGTGGGTCCCAGGTTCGAATCCTGGTGGGCCCATTTTTTTAAAGGCAACGTCCTGCAATCCAAAATTCGCAATGGCCTTCTATAAATCCGGAACTCGTGGCTTTTATTTCGAGGGATACCCAAATAATCCGGACCCAAAATTAGTGCTCCCCGGACCTGCTTTTTGAAACTCTATTTACTTTTGTGCGTATTGAAAATAGAAATGGGCAGGCGCTGAACCAAGCAGCATCCATTTTTGCAGATCTCTCCTCCGTTCGCTCCCCGGTAAGCATCTGTGACAGCCCGCCGACTCTCCTCGGCGGGCTACTTTAATTGCGACTTATTCCTGAACGGGATTACATTGTTCGCAGGGCCCTGGCGGCCTTTTCAATGTCCGCCGCATCCACCCAGATATATGAGCCGAATTGACCGCCGACGGCGATAGCGTCAATCGCGTCAATATTTACTCCGGCATTTGCGAGCGCATCCAGGCTTTCATTTAAAACGCCCGTACGATTTTCTCCCGTTATAAAGAAACCTGTGCCCTCTCCTGTCAATAAACCCGCGGATTCCCACGCGTTCTTAAGCTCGTCCGGATTTTCGGGGACGACGTACAATTTTCCGGCCTTCTCCTGGGTTTCAACCCCCCATAAACCTGCCAACGCTATATTCTTTGCCTTAAGGTCTTGCATGACCCTGAGAAGTGCGCCGGGTTTGTTTTCAAGATTTGACAGGAAGTAAGTAATTCGCGCGACCGTCGTCATTATGCTCTCCCTTGAATGATGGAACGGTTTATTTTTTAATTTTTAGCTTATAAAGAATATAAAACTACTTTTCCGATGATGCCGGAAATTGGTGCGACTTGATAGCGGAAGCAGCCTTCAAGATCGCCCCCATTTTCAGTCCGGCGGATTGCATTTTGGCCATCTCTTTAATTCCTTCATTTCGAAAAAAATCACCTCTTGCTCCTCCGCTATTTTATACCAATCGACATCGAATTCGATCTTTAAGTTATGTCATTTTTCTATACCCTCAGCGAAAATTGCCTGGGGGGCGAGATAAAATCCCGAAGCTTTTTCCCCAGCGCCCTGTCCAGCGATTTCAGAATCTCGTATTCCATCAGGGCGGCGTCTTTATCGCCGGTCAAAAGGTACATTAGTCCCAGGCTGTAATGAACGTAGGCATCTTTCGGTCTGGCCCGCGCTGACGCCTGAAACGCCTTCAGGGCATCCTCGTAACGCTCTTGATGGAACAGCTCGAATCCCTTCAGAAATATGTCGTTGGTTTTAGGATTAACGCCACTCATAACACAACGCTCCATCCCCTCCGAAGGTTCTTGTTTTCAATAAAGTTGATTTATCAATTGTAAATATTATGAACGGCGATCCGTTTGGCAATAGTTTTTTTGTTTTTTTTCAGGCCCCCGGATTCCTCTAAAATCCTTGGATACGATGCGGCCGAATGGCAATCTTCACTGATGACAGGTTTTCTCGGCCTGCAAAAATTGACACTCGCCAATCGCGAAATATTATTCAATCAACAAAGATTCAATGATAAAATTCCCGTCTGCTTATCTGGCCGTTACCATAAACAGAAAATCGTTGTCGGACGCGTTATAATTCCCGTCGGTGATGTAAACGTCAAATGAGCTGGCGCTGACCTGATTTACCGTCAATAACCGGGCGGCGCTCGCGCTTAAGGGAGCCGACTCAACTTCAGCGACCGCCATCGGTATAAGATATTCGGTTCCCATAGCGGTAATATCTAATGTAATCGTGTAGTCGCCTATATAGTTGCGTGTCACCGAAGCCACCCCGAATTCGCTCTGCAAGGCGCCTGACCCGGAGACCCTACCCCAGGCTACTATAGCGTTATCACGATAGCGTTCGCCTGTTCCAACCGTTAGAGTAGCCCCGGCATTGAGATTAAGACTCAAGCGTCCCTGGTTGTCAATCTGAACAGTCGTATCGCCTCCCGTCTCGCTGGTTAGCACCACGCCGCTTCGATTATATTCGGAAAATCCGATATAGGTAGTGTCGTCCTCAAACATTAATCCGGACGGTTTCAATGTCGTTCTGGCCGGAAGATTTGTATATCCGGTTAGTAAGAAACTTGCGCCCTGACTGGAGTAATCTATTTCCGCTCGTCGTGTAGTTTCGATTATATCATATCCCGCACCGTCAGAACTGTATTCCGCGATGGCCGTATCCGTTGTGCTGGCAGTTCTTAAGATAAGTTTACTATCGGGAATCAACTGCACGGCGGTATCTCCGTAAGCATCCGACATGAAAACACCGTTACCGCTAAATTCAGTCTGTGGTATCATGCTTGTCTCTATTTCAAAAAACATTCCCTTGGGCTCAACTCTTAAATCAAACGGTTCTGCTGTGGTCCCATCGCCTTTTAATAGAATCTGCTCCGAGGTATACGTGCCGACCGTATCGCCGTCGCTGGTATCGGCAAACATGATACCCTCAATCGGGTCAAATGAAGCCGCCGGGAACTCCGGAGGGCCGATCATATTAAACAAAATCCCCCCGGGACCGTAATTCGCTATCCCCGGCGATGGCGGTTCCGGCTGCAGCTGTACAAAAACCGCCCCGCCAGGCCCATATTGAGCCACAGTATCACCGGCAGTTGAATCTGCAAACATAATACCATTGAAGGGGTTAAAAGATGCCAGGGGTAATTCAGGAGGACCTATCGTATTAAACAAAATCCCCCCGGGACCGTATTGTGCCATCTCCGGTGAAGGCGGTTCCGGTTGAAGCTGTACAAAAACCGCCCCGCCAGGCCCATATTGAGCCACAGTATCACCGGCAGTTGAATCTGCAAACATAATACCATTGAAGGGGTTAAAAGA
>CP070813.1:2807354-2823178 GCA_020344055.1 Candidatus Zixiibacteriota bacterium
GTTGTCGGAAGCGCGGGGCTTCCGACCTACTCGGTTCGGTTCGGGCGTCGGGTTTTTTCAAAACCCGATCTACGACTGTAAGGAAAGTTGTAGACTGGTAGTTTTTCAAGTTTGTCAGGAGCCCTGCGGGCTCCTGACCTACCGATTATGTGACCATAAAAACGGTGCCGGGTCAGGCGACCCGGTACCACGGTTTTTGTGTCAGGAAGGGGTTCCTGACACCGCATTGAGACCTGTAATATCAGCTTATTTTTCGTTTCCATTTGGTGCCGGAGGGGGTGTCTTCGAGGATGATACCTCTGGAAAGCAATTCATCGCGGATTTTGTCGGCCGTTTGAAAGTCTTTATTTTTCCGGGCTTCCAGTCTCTTTTGTATCATCTCCTCGATATCGGCTTCGATTTCCGACTCTTCTACAAATATAACGCCGAGCACGCTATCGAATTTTCTCAATATCTTAAGGACCTCTTCCCTATCCGAATCGGAGAGCCCTTTATCGGCGACAATCGAGTTAATCTCCCTGACGAAATCGAACACCGCCGCGATTGACGGAGATATATTGAGGTCGTTATCGAGGCCTTCCTCGAATCCTTTGACCGCTTTTTCTATCGCTTCATTCACCGCCTTGTTTTCGCCTGAACCGGTGGCGGATTCGACATTGGACTTGAAATCGCGCAAGCGGGTAATGGCGGCTTTGGCGGCTTCCAGACCATCCATGGTGAAATTCAATTGCTGACGGTAATGGGTTGAGAGAAGCACGAATCTTATAGCGAGCGGATCATGGCCCTGGTCGACAAGATCCTGAACGGTGAAGAAGTTTCCCTCCGATTTTGCCATTTTTTTGCTCTCGACGATCAGATGAGCGTTATGCAGCCAGTAATTGACAAACTTCTTCCCGGCGGCTCCTTCCGATTGGGCAATCTCATTCTCGTGGTGCGGAAAAATATTATCGACTCCTCCCGTATGAATATCGAACTGCTCGCCCAGGTATTTCTTTGACATTGCCGAGCACTCGATATGCCATCCGGGACGGCCTTTGCCCAGAGAGGTTTCCCAGAACACTGCCCCATCCTTTTCTGTCCAACCCTTCCAGAGAGCGAAATCGGAGGCGGTCTCTTTCTCATATTCGTCGGAATCGATCCTGGCGCCGGCCATCAATTCCTCGATTTTCATATGAGATAAGGAGCCATATTTCGGAAAAGTCGAAATCTTATAATAAATGGAATCGCCGGAGCGATAAGCATGCCCGCGCTCGAGGAGTTTCTTCACCATGGCGACCATCTCATCGATATGCTCGGTGGCGGCCGGGTAATACTCGGCGCGCTGGATATTAAGCCGGTCGATATCCTCGAAAAACATATCTATGAGCGGTTGCGTATGTTCCTTCAGAGTAATGCCCTTGGCGCTGGAGTCGCGGATGGTTTTATCGTCGATGTCGGTAATATTCATGACCTGCGTGACCCTGTATCCCTTATAGATAAGGTAGCGCCTTAAGATGTCCTCGAAAGTGTAAGCCCGGTAATTCCCTACATGCGCCGGGGCGTAGACGGTGGGTCCGCAGGTATACATTCGGACTTCGCCAGGCTTTATCGGCTTGAATTCCTCGAGGGAACGGGTCATGGTATTATAAAATCTCAACGACATCATAAAACCCTTTCGAATATCATCCTATTACGAATTATCGTAATACAGGTTGCATCATTTAGCCATAAAAGAAATCAGCGTTTCGTAAATGAGGCCACCGTTCTGGCATCCAGCCTTTTGACCATTTCCGTTATCAGTTTGACCAGGTTATCGAAATCGACTTTGTGTATGACACCGGTATGGCTATGGATATACCTGGTGGCGATACCCAGATATATCGTGGGGACCCCGGCCCGGGACATGTGGATACGGCCGCCGTCGGTACCGCCTCTTTCGATAGATGAGAAATGGAAGGGGATTTTATTTTTTTCCGCTATTTTAACCGTAAAATCCCTCAGGTGCCGGTTCGGTATCATGCTGCCGTCCATGACGTTAATGGACGGCCCGGTACCCAGCCTCCCAAGGGTTTCCTTTGTTGACCCGGGGCTATCGGTGGCCAGCGAAACGTCGGCCACGATGGCGACATCGGGATCGATCACGTGGGCCGCCGTACCGGCGCCTCTCAAGCCCACCTCCTCCTGCACTGTTCCCACGCCGTAAACCGTATTGGGGTGATTTATCCCCTTGAGACCATTAATGACCGCGACAGCGGCGGCGGCGCCGATCCTGTCATCGAACGCTTTGCTCATATAAAGGTTGCGATTCCCCATAACCTGAAACCGCGAATCGGGGATTATGGGATCGCCCGGTTTTACGCCAATGGACTTGACATCGAAACCGTCGCAGGCGCCGACGTCGATGAACATATCCTTAAGCTGCATAACCTTCTTGCGCTCTTCTTCTTCGAGGATGTGCGGGGGCTTGGAGCCAACCACGCCGGGGATATCCCCTTTCGAGGTCTTGATTATGACGTTATGCGCCAGCGCGACGTGACCCCACCAGCCGCCCAGAGGAATGAATCTTATATATCCCTCGGCGGTTATCTCTTTGACGATAAATGCAATCTCATCGATATGCCCGGCGACCATGATCTTAGGGGAATTCGATTTCCCCTTTTTCCTGGCGATCAGGCTTCCCAGTTTATCATAGGTTACTTCATCAGCCGCCTTAATATGCTTTTTCATGACCTCGATGGCCTCGTCCTCGAACCCGGGAGCGCCATGGGCTTCAGTCAATTCCTTTAATAGCTTCTCGTATCTACTCACGATTCCTCCAATATTAGATCAATACTATATTTTCCAACTCTTTGAGATCCCGGATGGTTTCAAACGGTGTTATTTCGGACGAATACTCGCGACCGTCAACGCATTTTAAAATCGCTTTAATGCCGACCGATTGCGGTCCGGCGATATCCTCCTCCAGTCGGTCGCCAATGAAAACGGTATCCCCCGGATCGGATTTGCCCAGTTTTAACGCCCTTAAAAAAATCTCTTTGCCGGGTTTACGGATTTTTTCCTCCGAAGAAAACAATGCGAAACCGAAAAAATCGTAGAGGCCGAATTCGCGCATCTCGGTTCTATGATAATCGGCCGGGAAAATGGTGTTTGATACCAGCCCGATTCTCATGCCGGCGTCTTTTATTTTCGAGAGAATTTCACGCGCATAGGGCACGAGGGTAATCTGATCTCTGATGGGTTTGTAATAAGCTTCGATAAATTTCTCCGGAAGACCGTCGGTTATATTTACTCCCAGCTCTTTCAAAATCCTGCCGGTTAGATCGATAAGATCAAGTTCGGCGTCGGAATCATCCCGCGATTTTATCATCCGGCCGACAGCGTTATGCAACCTGGAATCTAATTCCTCGACTTCAATATCGAAATTCAAGGCCTCCCTGATATATTTCACCCCTTCGATACATCCGAGCCTGCCCAGTTCCAGCCAGGAGCTGTTTTCATAATTTATGAGAGTCCCGCCGAGATCGAACAGAACCAGCTTGAATTTCATCCCGATTTGCCTTTGTTGAAATCATCGAGAGCGATTTGCACGATCCGATCCAGAAGCTCATGAAACTCTATCCCGGCCGCTTTGGCCGCCTTGGGCACCAGCGATGTCTGGGTCATCCCGGGGAGGGTGTTAACCTCCAGGAAATACCATTTATTGTCTTTAGAGTACCTGAAGTCGATCCTGGCGTAGCCGCGACAATTCAAAGCCTTGAAGGCGGTAAGTCCTAACTTTTGAACCGCCGCGGTTTCATCCTCAGATATGGGAGCCGGAACGATCTTATCGGCCAATCCCGGGGTATACTTATGCTGATAATCGTAGAAACCGTCTTTGGGTATCACCTCGGCCACCGGCAGGGCTTCATCGCCGAGAATACTCACCGTCAATTCCCGGCCCTCGATCATCTTTTCGAACAAAACCTTATCCGAATATTCCCTCGCCACTTTTACGTGCTTTTCCAATTCGGAGGGCTTCATAGCGATATTCAATCCTACTGACGAACCCTGGTCATTCGGTTTTATCACCACCGGAAAGCCGATTGTATTTTCTATCGTCTCGATCAGCTTGTCCATGTCTTCGAGCTCACTCGACGGCTTTACGAAATAATCGGGAGTGGGGACCCCCGCCGCCGATACGATCCTTTTAGCGGTAACCTTATCCATGGCGACCGCGGAAGCCAGCACTCCCGATCCGGTATAAGGAACACCTACAATGTCGAGGAGGGCCTGTATGGTGCCGTTTTCCCCCATACCTCCGTGCAACGCTATGAACACCATATCTACATTTTTGAGATCGGGGGAGCTGACGGTCTGGATGGTGGTACTGGCATCGAGCTCGGATAGCTCTATTGTAGTAGGAGGCTTCTCCTCGATCCGGGAAAGCTCCTTGATCCTGTCATCGGTCAACTGGTTCGCTCCCAGCGCGGTGTCGATACCGATGGCGACATAACCGGCCTTTCGCAGGCCGTTGATTACTCCGGCGCCGGTCGCCAGGGAAACATCCCGTTCTGCCGAATGTCCCCCCATCAGAACGGCTATTTTTATTTTCTTTTTTTCGTCCATAATTTTGTTACCACCCATATTACTATAACCAGGGCGATTACTCCAAACAAAAGCATATGGTAATTTTTAACCAGATCGAGGATTTCCCGCCAGTTTGATTTGGTATAAATCATAAGCCCGACCAGGAGACCGCACCAGAGGAGATTGCTTATGATTGTAAGTATTAGCATGCGGGCAGGTCTCACGTCGCCAAGCCCGGCGGCGATGGAGATGGCGGAGCGGACACCGGCGAAAAAGCGGGAAAAGACCAGTACGGTTATTCCGTATTTTTGAAAAAGGGACTCCACTTTTAGCAGATTAGATTTTCCGAAGTATTTATATCTGCTGCGTATAAAGTAACTTCGCCCTTTAGACCTGCCTAAAAAATATAGCATCATACCGCCCGCCACACCCCCGACGGTAACGGATGTCAGGACTCCTATGTATCCTATGTTGCCCTCTCCGGCGACGAAAGCTCCCGCGAGAAGGGTGGCATCGCCGGGAAACGGGGGAAACAGGTTTTCCATAAAGGCTCCCAAAAGAAGGATGGCGTAAATGATAAATTCGTTCTGGGACCGGATAATTTCCAGTATCTGATCGAAACTCATTTAAAAAGAAGGGAAACGGCCAGCGCCGCTATGCCCTCACCCTTTCCGATGGTGCCGAGATGCTCGTTGGTAGTCGCTTTTACAGAAATACTATCGGTAGAGATTTCCAGAGCGCGTGCCATATTGTTTTTCATCTCTTTTATATAAGGGGCAAGCCTGGGGAGCTCGGCTATTATGGTAACATCGATGTTACTGATTGAGAAACCTCTCTCCGTGATCTCCTCTTTCACTTTCTCCATGAGTTTCATCGAATCGGCGTTTTCATACGCAGGGTCGGTATCGGGAAAATATGAGCCGATATCGGGGAGCGCGGCGGCTCCCAGGAGAGAATCCATAACGGCGTGGGCCGCCGCGTCGGCGTCCGAATGGCCATCGAGCCCCTTCTCGAAAGGTATTTCGACGCCGGCCAATATCAGCTTGCGACCCTCAACCAGCCGGTGGATATCGTATCCCTGCCCGATCCTGAATGCCATCAACCGATCTCCCTTAGAATTTCCTCCGCCAGCACCAGGTCTCCCCTGGATGTGATTTTGATATTGTTATAGCTTCCCCTGACGATGGATACCTCGCCGCAATACTGTTCGTAAAGCTGCGAATCGTCGGTCGCCTCGTTTTCGGCGGCTTCGGCGCGGTTATGGGCCTCCAGAATGCCATCGAATCTGAAAACCTGCGGGGTCTGGGCTATCCAGACGGTATCGCGCAGGAGCGTTTTTTCGATGCTCTTGCCTCTTACGAGTTTGACGCTTTCCTTGGCCGGGACCGCCAGTATGGCCGCGCCCGTGGCATTTGCCGTTTTTATGGCCTCATGGAGTAGATCTTTTGCCAGAAAGGGCCGGACGGCATCATGAATTACGACCAGATCGATTCCGGTCGGGCAAGCGGTCAGGCCGGCATGGACCGATTCCTGACGGCTCTCCCCGCCGGTCGTAATCTTTTTGACTTTCCGGTATCCGAATTTATCGACAATTTCTCTGGAAGCGTAGACGAGATAATCTTCGGACACCACCAGCACCACCTCATTTATCATATCGCTTCTCTCGAATAGATCCAGGCAGTAGGTCATGACCGGTCTACCGCCGAGATCATGATACTGCTTGGGCAATTTATCCCCGAAACGTTTGCCCTCGCCCCCGGCGATAACAATAGCGATATTTCTTGCGGTTTTCATAACAACAGCATGGCATCGCCGTAACTGTAGAAACGATAACTCCTTTCAATCGCCTCTTTATACGCCTGCAATACTCTTTCTCTTCCCCCCAGAGCGGAAACCAGAAGCAGCAATGTCGATTTCGGCAGATGAAAATTTGTCAACAATCCCTTTATCACCTTAAAATCATAAGGCGGTTTGATGAAAAGCCCGGTGCTTTCCATCTCGCATGGTCTTATCTCTCCGAAATTATTAAATGATGATTCCAGGGCTCTGACGGTGGTCGTGCCGACCGCGATAAGGCGACGCCCATCCGCCATAGCCTTATTGATCGTATCCGCGGTTTCAGAGGGGATGGAATATTTTTCTTCATGCATCTGATGTTTTTCGGCATCGGCTCTTGTTATGGGGCGGAAGGTTCCCAGGCCGGGATGCAGCGTGAGCTTTACGGTCTTGATTCCCACTTCTTTCAATGCCCTAAAAATTTTTTCGGTAAAATGAAATCCCGCCGTGGGGGCGGCCACGGCGCCAACGTTTTCGGCGTAGACGGTCTGGTAACGAGTTTTGTCCGACTCTTCGGCGGCCCTGTCGATATACGGCGGCAGCGGCACCTCGCCATGTTTCCAGATTATGGACATAAGATCGCCGTTGGAGCTGAAATGAACCACCCGGCCGCCGCTTGCAGTTCGGTCGCCGAGCCTGGCGATCAATTTCCGGTCAAAAAACTCCACTTCGGCTCCGGGCTGCAGGCGCCGTCCCGGGCGGACAAGGGCTTCCCAGATATTCTCTTGCATCTTTTCCAGAAGAAATATCTCGACCTTGCCGCCGGTTTCTTTTTTTCGCCCGAAAAGCCTGGCGGGGAAAACGCGGGAATCATTAAGCACCAATAAATCGTCCTTACGCAGGAACTCCGGGAATCTTTTAAAAACGGTATGCTCTGTTTTGCCTCCGCTTAACGGCAGATACAGCAGTTTTGAGCTGTCGCGGGGCTCGGCCGGATAGAATGCGATCATCCCTTCCGGCAAATCATAATCATAAAGTTTTATATCTATGCTCATTTTCTAAAATAGCTGATGATATAGAGAATTAACGAAAGGCCCACGCTGAGAAGGATCATGGTTCCGAGGGGAATGTAAAGAGCGAAGTTTTTCTTCCGAATCATTATATCTCCGGGGAGCTTACCGAGAAGGGGGATCTTATCTATAAAGAGCAGAAGCACTCCCAGAATGATTATGGCCGCGCCGGTCAGAATAAGTACTTTCGCGAGAGGTCCGGTGTTCATAGCAATTCCTGCTGGGAGCCTTTGTTTCGAGGGAGATCCAGATGCCTGAGGGCGGCGTCGCCGACGACCCTTCCCCTACGGGTACGTTTGACAAACCCGATTTTCAGAAGAAAAGGCTCGACCATCTCCACCAGCGTATCGACTTCTTCATTCAAAGTAGCCGCGATCGATTCGATACCGACCGGGCCGCCTTTATAAAAATCAACCATTGTAGTCAACAGCCTCCGGTCGAGATCGTCCAATCCGGCCGAATCGATCCCCTCCATTTTCAACGAGTCCAGGACCGATTGCGAATCGATATGATCGATCCCATTAACCTGGCAATAATCCCTTACCCGCCGGAGCAGCCTGTTGGCGACCCGGGGCGTACCGCGGCTTCGCTGAGCGACAATCGATGCCGCTTCCTCGTCTATTTTAACATCCAGTATGCCGGCGGATCTGCGGACGACATCGGTAAGTTCCTCGGCCGGGTAGAAATCGATATGATGGACGATGCCGAACCGGTCCCTGAGAGGCGCGGTCAGAAGGCCGGCGCGGGTAGTGGCGCCAACCAGGGTGAATTTTTTAAGCGATACATTGATCACCCGGGCGAAAGCCCCTTTATCAACCACGAAGTCGACCTTGAAATCCTCCATGGCCGGATATATGAACTCCTCTACCGATGGCGCCAGCCTGTGCACCTCGTCGATAAGAAGAATATCGCCGTCCTCGAGATTGGTGAGTATCCCCATCAGGTCGCCGGTTCTTTGAAGGGATGGACCCGAGGACACTATTATCCTGGTGCCCATCTCGTGGGCCAGGATATGGGCCAGGGTGGTCTTGCCCAGACCCGGAGGGCCGTATAATAGCATATGCTCGTGAGGTTCATTCCGCTGCAGGGCGGCGTTAATGGAGACCTTCAGCTTCTTGACCACCCTGGTCTGGCCAATATATTCGTCAATTTTCCCGGGACGCAGGCTTATGATCTGCCGTTCGTCTTCCTCCGAATACTTGTCGGGCGTGACTATTCGTTCTCTCATCTGTCCGTATCCATGGAGGTCTGTTTAAATATCTGCTGCAGCAGGTCCTCGGAGGATTTGAAACGTTTTCCGGTATTGAGCGCCCGGTCAAGCATCGTCTGGGCCTCCGTTCGTTTATACTGAAGCTGCAGCAATATGGCCATAACCTCTTCAGCGTAATCGGGTTTTATCTCCGGTTTGGCCAGCGGTTTGCTCTCCTTTGCCAGGGCAAAACGCGTAGTTTTTCCTTTCAGGTGGGCAACGATTTTTTCGGCCAACCTTCCCCCGATTCCCGGCAGTTTATTAAGTACCGATATTTCCTCCGTCTCGATAGCCCTGGAGATTTCGCTTATCGGGATGATCAACGATTTCAGGGCCTTCTTTATGCCCAGCCCGGGGACACTGGTGTATAACCTGAAAAACTCCTTGTCGACCGTGTCGGCAAACCCGACCATGCGGGGATACTGGTTTCCCACCTGGCCGCCCTCTATATAATCGAGGATATGAAAGGAGATTTCGCCCCCGTTATGGGCTTTCTCTTTCAGCGATTCGGCCAGCGCGGACGGCAGCATGATTTCGTAATAAATACCGCCGACATCGACTACCGCCGATGATCCGTCGATATGTTCGAGTTTTCCCTTTATCCTGGAAATCACTTGGCGGCCTCTATATGGCATAACGCGGCGGCAATGGCATCGGCAACATCTGGAGGATGAGGAAGATCTTTCATCTTGAATATATTCTTTACCGCTCTCTGCATCTGGATCTTCGAAGCCCTTCCATTACCGGTCAGCGATTTTTTAATTCTTGTAGAGGCGTAGCTGTTCAAGGGAAGATTATGCCTGGCGGCGCAAAGGTAAATCATACCCCTGGCATGGCCCATTATAACGGCGGTCTGAGGATGCCTGTAATGCGAATACAATCGTTCCACCGATACGGTATCAGGGCGAAATTCGGAGATGATTTCCTCGATTCCGTCATAAATAGACTTTAGCCTGTTCTCGAGAGTGTCACTGTCAATAGTTTTCAGGGTTCCGGCCTCCAGGAGCTCAACGGAGCTCCCGTTATTCGAAAGCAGCGCATAACCTGTAATCCGGAGACCCGGATCTATGCCCAGAACGGTAGTGGCCATCTAACCCTCCGTCATTTCCTCCATGATGGCCTCATCAATATCGAAATTGGCGTAGACGTGGGCGACGTCATCGAGATCTTCCAGTCCTTCATAAAGTTTGAGCATCTGCTCCGCCTGTTTCCCTTCGAGCTTAATGGTATTCTGGGGAATCATTGTGGATTCGGCGGAGGTCATCTCTAACCCGGCCGATTCCAGCGCGGATCTGACATTTTCAAGTTCTGCGAATTCGGTATAAATTTCATAAACATCATCGGACGTTTGAATATCCTCCGCTCCCGCCTCGAGGGCTTTCTCGATCAGCTCGTCCTCGCCAATTCTCTCTTTGTCAACCACGATATATCCCTTGCGATTAAACATCCAACCGACGCATCCCACCTCGCCGATAGATCCGTTGTGTTTTGAAAAAATGTGCCGGACATCGGCGATGGTGCGGTTTTTATTATCGGTAAGGACCTCGACCAGAATCGCCACGCCGCCCGGTCCGTATCCCTCATAATTGGTCGATTCGTATTTGACCCCTTCCAGTTCCCCGGTTCCTTTTTGAATGGCGCGCTTGATATTGTCCGATGGCATATTTGCGGCCTTGGCGGCGGCAACGGCGGTTCTCAGCCTGGGATTCAGATCGGGATCGCCGCCGCCCTCTCGCGCCGCGACCGTAATCTCCCGGATATGCTTGGTAAATATCTTACCCCGCTGGGCATCCAGCTTGCCTTTTTTCCTTTTTATAGTTGACCATTTGGAATGGCCCGACATAATTCCTCCCGTTTACTCTTATACCGCTTAACCTTTAAAATTAATATAACGGTACTGCTATTGCAATATGTTTATAATAATCGCCTCCGGGGATTCATCCCTTGAAATCCGCGCCGTTGATTCCGAATTTGCTCATCATATGATGAATCTGCGAACGGTCCATGCCCGATAACCTGGCGGCCTGCATAACATTACCTTCGCTTTTTTCGAGGAGCCCGACAATAAACAGTCTATCCAGCCGGGCTTTCTCGACTTTCAATTCCGCCCTGGTTTTCGGTATTCTTGTCTCTGTTGTTTTAGCAGGTGGCGGTTGTTTGAAAGATTTTATTTCCGGCGGCAACGTATCGACGTCGATCCATTCATCGCCGGCAAAAACCGCCATTCTCTCGCATACGTTTTCAAGTTGCCTGACATTACCGGGCCAGTTATACTGTAACAGGAAATCCAGGGCGTCGGCGGAAAACTTCTTGACAGGCAGTTTCATCTTATTACAGATCTTTTCCATAAAATAATTGGCCAGAATCGGTATGTCCTCGCTCCGTTCGCGCAGGTTGGGCAGAATAATATTCACCACGTTCAACCTATAGTATAGATCTTCTCTGAAATTACCCGACTCGACCTCGGATTCGAGCGGTTTGTTGGTCGCTGTTATAACCCGGACATTAATTTTTCGGGATTTGCTTTCCCCGACCCGGCGAATTTCATTTTCCTGTAAAACTCTCAATAGCTTAACCTGGAAATTTCTGCTGGTATTGGAAATTTCATCGAGGAATACGGTTCCGCCCTGGGCGGTTTCGAAAAGCCCCGCCCTATCGGAGGTGGCGCCGGTAAAGGAACCCTTGACGTGACCGAAAAGCTCCGATTCGAGAAGGGTTTCGGTCAGGGCGCCGCAATCGACCGGGACGAATTTTGCGTTTTTCCGGGGGCTGGCGAGGTGGATGGCCCGGGCGAGAATCTCCTTGCCGGTACCCGAATCGCCGGTCAGGACGACCGTAACGTCAGTAGTGGCCACCGATTCAGCCATACGGAAGACACGCTGCATCGGCGATGAGCGTCCGATAATGGAGCCGAATCCCAGGGTGGATTCGACCTGCTTTTGAAGATAGATGTTTCTATCCTCGAGCTGCTCGGACATTCTGGCGTTTTCGAAAGCGATGGCGGCCAGATCGGCGAAGCTGACCAGAAAATCAAGGTCGTCATCGGAGAATATGGTTCCGGAACGGCTGTCCACATATACGATACCGTGTACTTTCCCTTTCACCGCCAGAGGAACGCAAAGCAGCGAGGAGATACGGAAATCGGCCACGGATTGACGGGCGGAGATATCGTCGTCGGCCCCGCTTAGCAGAATCGGTTTCCCCGAACGGGCAACTTCGAGGGCGCTGGAATGCGAGATGGTGGTTTCTCCCAGAATATCCTCCTGCGCGATATTCCTGGCCACGACCGGCTCCAGGGAATCATCGGAATAAAGCATAATAAAACCGCGCTCCCCGTCCAGCGTCTCCAGGGCCAGGTCGAGTATTTTATTCAGCAACGGTTCGGACTCTCTTATGCAATTTATGGTGCGGGCGATCCTGAGAAGGACCGCAAGCCTTTCGTTTCGGCTGACTTTGTTCATAATACGTTCTCCATACTTGTCACCATCGGGGATGATACCAAGGTGCCGCTTTAGATTTTTCACGAGATTTTCATCCAGCCCGCCGGTTGAATCGGTGACTTCCCTGTTAAGTTTCTCTTCCTGGCGTTCAGCTTCAAGACTATCACCTGTCAGCCTCGAGAGCTTGAGCCTCAATGCCAACAATTCCAATTTCTCCCAGAATTGATGGAACATAATCGCTCTGTCGACGGCCTCATCAATTCGCGCCAACCAGACTTCGGGATTGGTTAAAGAACCGGATTCAATGAAACTGCGCGCATTAAATGCAATTATCACCGGATACACTTCGGGGTTTTTATCCGAGATATCATCAATCTCCTTTTCGATAGAGTCGGCGTCAATAATAACATCGTGTTTGAGATTAAGTGCCAGTAAAAGCCCCTTTATTCTCTGGCGGGGCTTACCGAGTTCAGGTTTCAATTTAAGGAATTTTTCAATGGATTCCGAAACTCTCTCTGAATCGCCCAGGCTGTTATTGGCCATGGCGAGTATGGGCAGGGCCGTTGTGAGCTGTTCACTGTCATCGATTTCCTCTGCCAATGCTACAGCCTGTTGCGCCAGATTGCTGGCGTTATGAAAATCGGACGCGGCGGTATACACCTCGGCCAGTCCGATCATATTCACCAACTTTATTCTGGGCCGCGAGATCTCATCGGCCAATTCAAGTCCTTGCGTATAATATTTAATCGACTGCAAGATTCGCCCTTTACGATAATAAAGGAATCCAAGATTATTCAGGGCAATGGCTTCAGAGCCTTTGTCTCCCAGAGTCTTAAATTTATTATTAGCGTCAATAAATTTTTGCTCGGCCTTGGCAAGGTCTCCGGTCTCGTTAAGTGCATGACCAATATTAAGCAGGACAATACTCTCGGTGCGGCGGTCGGAAATCTCCTTCGAAATCGCAAGCGATCTGGAGTAGTTTTGCTGGGCTTTGCTGTAATCCCCTCTGGAGGCATGCAGATTTCCAATGTTACCGTATAAATTCATAGCTAACCATAGAAAACCTTTATCCAGAGATATTTCCAGGGATCGCCTGTAGAAATCCTCCGCCGCCGAAAGATCACCCTGTCTTTTTTGAATTATGCCGAGGTAATTCAATACTTTGCATGAACCTTCGGGGAAATCGATATCGGCGAAAGCATCCAGAGCCTCCAGGTAACTATTTTCGGCCTCTTTCAAATCGCCGGTTTTGTCGGCGGTAAATCCCAGACCGATCAGAGACTCGCCTTCGAGCCTTCTATCACCAGATCCTATCGCTGCCGATAACGCTTTTAGATAAATCTCTTTCGCCTCCTCGTTTTCGCCGGTATTCAGCAGATTCTGACCCAGTATCACGCCGGCTTCCGCCAGCTCCGCGCCGACGCCGAACTTCGTTTCAGCCAGGTAGAAAGCGCTGACAAGCGGATCGGTCGCCTCCGCGGGCGACAGGAAATTTATGGCTTTTCCGCGCCCCAGGAGCGACTGAAAACCCCTCAGGTCGTTCAAAGGGTTATGCGGGAGATTGCCGACGCAATCCCCGGCTGATTGATAAAACCCGGAGGCCTGTTTGAAGGAAAATACCTTTTCCGCGGCAACTGCGGATTCAAAATTAAGGACGAACCCTTTTTCGAAATTTCCCGCCAGGGCGAAATGACGGCCCAGAAACTCGGGGCTCGCGCCGATTCCGGCAAAATATCCCGCCACATCTTCGTGAAATTTTTTCAGCTTCTCGGGAGGGATCGATCCGTATATCAATTTGGCAAGCTGGCCGTTGCTGAAATAAATTCCCTCCTTCCGGCCGATCTCGAATTTCTCGAAAACGCCCGACGCAATCAGATTTTCAATATTCGGACGGATCGAATAATCCTTTGTAAGATCTTCGATCTCCTGCATTGTAAACGATTTCCCCAGAACCGCGGCCAACTCTACTATTTCCCTTTCCCTGTCTTCCAACCTCGCCAGTTTACGGGTGAGCAGGGATTTTATGCCTTCGGGGACGTCGATCTTCTGTTCCCATCCCGATTTTAAAACCCATCTGCCGCGATCGCGTTCGAACTGTCCGTCGGACGATAAGGTCTTTAAGATCTCTTCGGCATACAAAAAGTTGCCCCCGGTCTCATCGAACAGGCGATCGTAGAAATCGCCGGGAAGGTCCACTCCGCCCAGAATACCGTTTATAAATCGGATCATATCGTCTTTATCAACCGAATCGAGGATTCGAGTGCACAATGTATCATCGGTTAAAAATTCGGGAATCTCCAGATCGGCTCCTGTCTGACCGGCGCATACGAAGATCAACGTTCCCCGGATACCCGGATACGATTTATAAAATCTGACAAACTCGCGGGTTTCATTGTCGGCCCAGTGAAAATCCTCAATCAGAAGAGCCAGTTTTTCTTTTTGGGAAATATGGTTCAGGTATAATGCCAGGTTATCAAACATACGCCGGCGGCCGGCGTTGATTTCGGCTTCGCTCATTTCATATTTTTCCGGCGTAATTTCGCCGAACTTATGGGGGAAAAGCCTTTTCAGATCGGGCCCGTAATCCGCAAATGTTTCCATATCGGGATCGAGCTCGATAAAGATATAATTTAAGAGATTTATCAGGGGCGAGAGCGGTTTGAGATCGTTTTCCCTGCAATAGGATTTAAAAAACCGGAATCCCTCGATCTGCGCCTTTATCCGGAATTCGTCGATCAGACGGCTCTTCCCTACGCCCGGCTCTCCTCCCACGAAAAAGAAGTTGCCGTGTTCGCCTTCCGGGGCCGCCATGCTACGGGAAAACCACTCCAATTCCTCATCTCTACCGACGAACTTTGATTTTTCCATGGGGAAACTTTTTATTGCCGCAGAATCGGCAAAGGGTTTGAAAATATCCTCTATTTCATCCAGGACCGCGCCCACGGAATCGAATCGGTTATGGGGATCGGGATCGATCATCTTCCCCAGAACCTCCCTCATCCGATTCCCGCCGTATTTCTCCGGAACCTCCGGCAATCGAGTGGCCCCGGACAATTTCATCGAGATAATTTCACCGGCGCTTCCCTCGTAAAGCGGCTTTCCGAAAATAAGCTCATAAAAAAGAAGCCCCAGCGAATATATGTCCGAGCGGTTTGTCGCGGCGTTTTTATGGATAACCTCGGGAGAAATAAAAGCGGCGCTGCCGGAGGATTTGGCCGCGTCATCACCGGTAATAAACGATAAGCCGAAATCCACCAGGCGATAATTTTTGTCTGAATCGATGAGGATATTGGTCGGCTTTAAATCTCCGTGAACAATGCCCTGATTATGAATATATTCCAGCGCCCGGCAAACGGAGGACGATATCGAATAGAATTCCCGTGGAGAAATAGATTCTAATCCGCCCAGATCACCTCCATCCGCGTACTCCATCGAAAAAAACGGGCCATTTTCATGATCGATGCCAAAATCGAAAACCGGTATCAGACCGGGGTGGTTCAATCGCGATAAAATCTCAAACTCGCGGATAAAGTTTCTCTCGGATTCCCGGAGGCCGGGTTTAAGTATCTTCAAGCATATTTCGTTATTGTTTCTGCTATCGATAGCCAGGTAGACATCGCCGATAGACCCGGACCCCAGCCTGGAGAGGATTTTGTATCTTTTGCCGATTACATTATTCATGGTAGTGTTGTTTTTTTCTACAACACAAATATATTATAAATGTGGATTTTCGCAACATAAAAA
>CP070813.1:2823278-2839013 GCA_020344055.1 Candidatus Zixiibacteriota bacterium
CGACCGTCGCCGGGCCGCCCAGGGCTGAAACCATTAGTGTAACTCCGCACAACAGGCCGCCATAACCGATCGTTCTTTGCCAGTATCCGCTGTCTGGAAAAACTCTCTCCGCAATAAATATATCAGGGGTGTAAACGGGGAAAATAGCCAGCCCGTAATCATAGGCCGGGTTTCCCTGAAACTCCAGGCTAAGAAGGGCGAACTCGGAGAGGGCAAATCCAATATAATCGGCGGCCCAGCGGTGAACCGTGCGATTAAGGGGACCGACAGGGTAATTCGAATGGTTGCCGGAATGAGCAAAACCGGGCGGATCGATGGAAAAGTAGATATACAGGCTGTCGAAGATTCCGTACGGGTCGGAGTAGCCATGATAATAGTTGGCCATGGCCCAGTTGACGAACAGATCGGCGAATGTTTCGGAGTAGCCGAGATTCGACAGCACGGTCTCGATCCCGTATATGGTATTCTGCTGTTCGGCCACGATGGCCTTTAAGGTGCTCGCTCCCCCGTAATGATCGGCGACATAGGTGAAGAACAGGAATACCTGGACGTAATCGAGGAACTGGTTGCCCCATTCCGTGAGATCGTCATCGGGGCTGCTTGGAAATTGTATTATGGGATCGGGCATGCCGAATAGAAGCATGGCGTACTCGGCGCACCCCTCGTCGACCCAGGTATCCTCGTCCTGATCCATGCCCCAGTGGATCATATGCTCGAACTCGTGGGAGAGGACCGATATCCTGATGGGGGAAACCGGATCGCCGGGATGACAGGACATGTAGAACATCTCCACTTCGTTGGAGTGCCCGCCCATGATCTGGGCCTCCTCCTCGGTGTACTCGTTGAATACCGAGAAGTAGCCGTCGAAAACCACGCCGTTAAACGACCCCAGGGCGCTGTATAAGATGTAGATATGATCGTCGTTATCGAGCATATCGGGGGGCGGGCCGAAATGCAGTGTATCGAGTTGATAAATCCCCATGGTGGAATCTATCCAGGTGCCGTCCTCCCAGTAGTAGGCCACCTGGGCGACGTCGGCGGAATCCATATAGACGTTCCATTGATCGTCGGCCACGAAGACATAGCTGTTCTGTGTAACCGCTCGGCAGGTGGCCGGTTCCAGTATCCAGACCGGTGGCATGACCGAGAGGTCCCAGCGCCAGAAGGTCATGGTATCGCCGACGGAGTGATCGGTGGTCTCCAGCCTCAAGCGCGGCTGAGGTTTGCCGTATTTCTGGTAAAGCTGTTTGCGAACCTGCTCGAATTCGGGTGTGAGGCATCGCGATTGGGCGAAGGCGGAACCGCTGAAGGCTGCAAGAAGGATTATTATGATCAATATCTTTTTCATCCTATCCCCCGGTGGTTTAAGGAATTATCATCATGCTGATAATAATATATATTACTTTTGTTTTATGTCAAGATGAAAGCGATGAGGTGGCGATGGGATATCACCTATTTCAGAAACACCATTTTGATATTCTCTGATCGGTTCCCGGTCTCCAGCCGCGCGAAGTAGATGCCGGATGGAAGATGGGAAGCGTCCCAGGTGAGCATGTGCTCGCCGGGATTCTGGACGCCCTCGAACAGCGTTTCGACACGCTGGCCGAGGAGGTTGTATATGGATAGTGAAATTTCAGATTTATTCGGAATGTAATATTTGATGGTGGTGATGGCGTTGAAAGGGTTGGGGTAGTTGGAAAGAGCACTCGCCTTCGGCAAAAGGGAATGAAAATCTTCGATGGTTGTTGTTATCTCGTTCCTTACTATCCACATACCCTGCGGTCCCGCAGATACATACGCCGTGTCATTTTCTGCGACGACGCCGGTGAAATAACCATCATCGAAATAGCCGGATATGTATTCGGGATTGTATGGATTGGATATTTCAAAAACTCTCAGGCCGTCGCTGTTCGCTAAATAAGCGTGGTTATCGTGCAGGTATAGGGCTCTGGCGGAGGGTGGCGTCGAACTTATCAAAACCGGGAGGGAGATATTGCTGAGATCAAATATTATTAAACCGTTAAGATAGGTGGCGGCATAAAGTAATGAGTCTCTGAGAAAAAATTCGGCCGGATGGTAAGGTATATCCAGGCAATGTATTTTTATTGGATTGGTGGGATCGGAGACATTATAGATACATATGCCACTATCGGACTCCGATGTATATACCAGAGAATGGTTGGAAATAATTGTGCTATAATTATTATGAAATTGGGGAGTGGCGTAATAACCGAGAATTGCTGGATAAGCGGGATCGGAAATATTGACAATCCTAAAGCCGTCATCGCATGCCATATATAATAGTGAATCAGAGCAAAACATATCATACGCGTTTGACTCAAAAAAGACTGTGGAAAGAAGAACGGGATTCAGGGGGCTGGCCAGAGAGAATATGCGCACGCCGGCGTAGTTATCCGCAAGAAATAGAATATCATCGAAAACCCGAATCTTTGTAGATTGATAATCGGACTTATAATAGCCTATACCTACGGGGTCGACCGGATTGCTTACGTCGAATATCCTGAATCCCCCATAATTCACCGAAGTATATACGTAGTTTTCGGATTTGGCTATATCCCTAGTATTTGAGTAGGGTATATATCTACCAATCAGCTGTGGATTTTGGGGTTCCTCCATGTCGAACCAACTGATTACGTCGCCATTGGAAATAATATAAAGACGGTTTTCTATTAATTGGCTTAAATAAGAACCGCCCTGGTTATAATATGCTCCTGTGACAAAGGGGCGGGCGGGATCGGTGACGTCTATAGTTAATAAGGAATCGAAGCCTCCCATAAGAATAAGCTGGTCGCCTGATAATTGCATATCAAATATTTGATAATCGACCATTACCGTATCTAATAGAATCGGATCTGAAGGATCGCGTATTTCGAATAACCTAATTCCATTTGGCAGGAATGAATAATATAGATAATGATCGATAATTTGAATGCGGGGGTAAGCGTTGAGGTACATTTGGCAAAAATATACGGATATCGGGTTTAAAGTGTCACTTATATCGAATACTTCCAGATATGAATAATGATTAATTAAGGAATGGCCGGAAATAAAAAGATAATTTCCCATTAATTGGCCCTCTGTCGCTATATAAGTCAAATTTACGTCTACAAAAACGTACGGATTCATTGCATCATGAATATCGATGAGTTTGTAATTGTAGAATTGAGGACAACCCAATATGTTTTCAGTAAGTCGCTCAAAATTCTCAAAATATTGGCCTATACTTACCCTATCGATTTCAACAGGCGCTGTAGGAACGTTAAGGGAAAAAATAATCAGCGTATCGCTACTTTTATCTATTACGTATAATAAGCTATCAACTACAATTAATGTCTGGCCAACCTCGCCTTCGCACATTGTTTGAACACGATGCGGATGAAGCGGATTTCGGATATCCACGACCGATAATAAGAACCTCGTGGGATTATTTTTTTCCGTGATTATATAAAGATAGTCCTCATAGGCGCTGTATGCTTCCAAGCTTCCATCATGCGCCGCCTTGCCAATTAATTCCATGTTCCAGGAATTCTGACTAAAAGAAAGGGACGGTAAAATTAATGCCGCCAGCGCAATTGATATTAATTGCTTGAAATACATTATCTTCTCCTTGTTTAAAACCCCCTTTATTTCAACAACACCATTTTAATATTTTTCGTCTGTTCTGCCGCCTCCAGCTTCGCGAAGTAGATACCGGAGGGGAGATGAGAGGCGTCCCAATTGAGCGTATGCTCGCCGGGATTCTGCGTGCCCTCGAAAAGAGTTTCGACACCCTGGCCGAGAAGGTTGTAAACCGATAGTGTTACTTCAGATTTAATTTGCAGGGAATACCTGATGGTTGTGGAAGCGTTGAAGGGGTTGGGGTAGTTTTTAAGAAGCATATATCCGGTCGGCATCGGGGCATTGTTTTCACTGACTTCAGTAATAGGATCCATGACAACATCTAAATTTGTGATATTATCCAGAGTAGCAGGTACGCCCCTTTCATAAACGCTTTGATAGAGCGGATGCAAAAATCCTATATCATACATGCCGGCGCCGAGCCCGTCGAGTGAATAGAAACCATTGTTATCCGTGTAATCGTCGACGGACGTTCCAAGCGCCTGCACATAGACACCCGCAATCGGGTCGGACCCGTCGGATACAACGCCGGAAATCTCAGATTTCAGCGGCAACATAAGCGGGTAAAGATCTTGTTCCTCTCCACCGTCTATATCGTAGGGGATATCGCCGATACCGTTGCCATTGGTGTCGGGGCCGGTATAATCGGACCAGTAGTTGCCCTCTTCCTCCGTAATCGAATACCAGTAATCGCTTCCGCTCCCGAAATCGATTGCCTGCACGGAATCACCGTTATTGGAGATAAAATTGTTATGATCGAAATGATTCAACTCGCCCCCGCATATACATCGTGAGTGGTGTATCCCATAGTGGTTGCTGGTTTCTATCTGGTTGAATATAAAAGTATTTCCCTGGCATGTAATAGAGGATATACCTGTATCGTTATTTATGATTCTATTTCCGGCGATGAGGTTGGAACGATGATAACTCCCGAGGACGTGACTGAAATTGACGCCGAAAGAGTCGCTGTTCTGTATTATGCTGTTCTGGACGGTATTTGATATATTACTCAGCATGGGCCCGGGGATAATATCTCTAAAGTAAATACCGTATACCTGATCCGAGAATTCACACCTGGAAATACAGTTGTTGGCCGCGCCATACATACTGATTCCCGAGTAATTATCTTCGAATTTACAGTAATCGATAACACAATCGGCGGTGTAACTTAGCTCAATCCCCGCGTCTTCAACATCAGACCCGCTGTTTGTAATAGTGAAATTGGAGACGAATACATACGATGTATCGATCAGGATTACATCCCCCACCCCGGAGCCGTCGATAATCACGCTATCCCTGTTTTGGCCGATCAGACTTAATGGCAACGGTATGTTGATGTTTTCGAGGTAGGTGCCATTTGCCACCATCACGGTATCGTAGTCGCTGCATGCGTCTATCCCCTGCTGTATGGTGGGGTAGTCGCCGGGAACGTGAATGACAGTGGCGGGGGCGCTTTGATAAACCAATGCTATTATGAATAGCATGAGGATTCTGCGAACTAACATATTATCCTCCTATTTTAAAAGGATCATTTTTATATTTTCTGAGACGGTCCCGGTCTCCAGCCGCGCGAAGTAGATGCCGGAGGGGAGATGGGAGGCATCCCAGGTGACGGCATGCTCGCCCACTTCCTGCGTACCGTCGAACAGGGTTTCGACACGCTGGCCGAGGAGGTTGTATATTTTTAAAGATATTTCCGATTCATACCGTAGGGAATACCTGATGGTTGTTGAAGCATTGAAGGGGTTGGGGTAGTTCTGTAACATTCGGTATTCCGTCGGAAGAATTTTTATGTCGGGCTGTTCGGTTCCGGTTGGCAAAGCATAGCCGTATGTAACAAAGGCGTAATCGAAAAAGGGCTCGATATCGTAAACGTCGGTTATACCGGGATAATTGGAATCGTGATTTCCATTCCAGGTATAACGTTCATAAGGCGAAGGTGAAGGCCTTTCGCCGAAAACGTATATCCGATACGGCTGGCCTGGCACAAGATCTATGGTTTGCGAAAAATCTAACCTTACCCAATCGCTCGGGGCAATATTGCCTTCGTTGACAATCGTATCGATCAGGATCCAGCCGGCGTCTGTGCATATCTGGACGATCATATCGCCGGGAGACCCCGATCTCATGATAAACAGTTCAACGGCACTGAGGTTGTCCAGCGCCGGGAAAAACTGTTGCCAGCGAATGACGGCATCGTCAAACCAGAAGCCGATATGGGCCAGGGTCTGGTTTTGGTCAATTATCTCAACGAATCCCTGGTCGTAGTAAAAGGCCCCCATATCGGCGATTGTGCCGTCGGGATCATAGGGCGATGTCGGATCGCCGGCGTCGATACAGGGCGATCCCTCCATTATGTGAAAATTGAGGTTTTGGGGATCGACAAATAAAGGATCGGCGTCGATGTTTCCCTCGCCTGGCCAGCCGTCCTGGACATCGCAGTAAGTAACTGAGTTAATACCATCTCCAATGGAAATTTCATTCCCCTCCACGGCCGCGGAATCGGCCCAGAATATGGAATTAGTTATAAAAGAGGAGGAGTTTGTGTCACAAAAGATCCCGCCGCCGGTACCGGCTGTATTTTGACTGATAGTACTGTTCGAAACCACCGCATTTGAGGACCGGCAACTTATCCCGCCGCCATAATCGGAAGTTGAATTGTCGGCAATAACACTTTTTTGAATTATCACGGGATTGGTATCATGTACAGAGATACCACCGCCGTCGCCCTGTGCCATGTTACCTGTGATAACGTTATTGTTCAAATCCGAGTGATTACCATCCCATAGATATAATCCGCCGCCGTCGCCATTGGAAAAATTTGAATATATCCGGTTGTTGATCATCCTGGGATCAGAATCAATAATATAGGCGCCTCCGCCCCGATAACCGGCATAATTTTCGGTGATAAGGTTATTGCTAATTTCGCCTTCATGGTAGAACTCATCACAATAGATACCGCCGCCGTTATACACGCATGAATTATTCCTGATAATATTATAACTAATCTCAGGAGAAGCGCGTATCAATGATATACCGCCACCGCTATAATCAAAACCGTTTTGAATTGTAAAACCGGTAATTCTTAGAATCGTAATCCATTGATCTGCGACGGTTATCACTGATCCAGATGAGTCGCCGTCAATTATAGTCGTTGAGATGTAGCTTGTGTCTCCGGTGGTCAGGAAAAGAGATGCAAGCGTGATTTCGTGATCGTTTAGATTGATATTCTCCACGTATGTCCCGGTCTGAACGAGCACCGTGTCGCCGTCGGCGCTGGCGTTGATCCCCTGCTGGATGGTGGGGTAGTCGCCGGGGATATGGATTATCGTAGCATGGGCGGATTGGGAACACAATACCGCCGCGATAATTATAAGAATTTTATAGCCTTTCATGTCGTCCTCCTATTTCAACAAAATCATCTTAATATTCTCTGTCCGGCAAGCGGTCTGCAGCCGCGCGAAGTAGATGCCGGAGGGGAAACGGGAGGCGTCCCAGGTGACGGCATGCTCGCCCACTTCCTGCATACTGTCGAACAGGGTTTCGACTCGCTGGCCGAGGAGGTTGTATATAGATAATAATATTTCCGATTCATACCGGAGGGAATACCTGATGGTGGTGGCGGCGTTAAATGGGTTGGGGTAGTTTTGCAGAAGTACGAATGCTTTCGGTATTATTTCTTCCTGCTCAATAATCTCTGTTGGATAGCCGAGGTTATCGCCGCCGTAGGCGCCGATGTCGGATCTGGCGCCGCCCAGGCCAAAATCGCAATCGAGGATGAAATCGAGAATGTCCGGGTCGCCGGCATCGATGCAGGGAGAGTCGTAAGGATCGCCGCAGTAGGTGGCCATGAGATGGAAATCGCCGTTGGCGGTATCCCGGAAGAGGGGGTCGATGTCGATGTTGCCGACGCCCTGCCAGCCGCCATCTATATCACAATAGGTTATAACTGGAGAGCTACCAATAGCATTTATCTCATCATTGCCCTGATTCGCCTGGTTTTGCCAGAAAATTGTATTTTTAATCACGGGGTCGGCGCCCCAACAGCAAATTCCACCGCCAGATACTTCCGTTAGGTTCCGACTAATAGTGTTATTTACGAAGGTCGCATTTGATTCACAATAAATACCCCCGCCGTAATTATAAGCTGAATTATTTACAATAACGTTGTTTTTGATCAGGACACTGTCGCTGCGACCGCAGCAGATACCCCCGCCATTTCAGTAAGTCGCGATATTTTGTGATATAATATTATTGCAGATAATGGAACTTGAGGAATCGCAATATATACCTGCGCCATAACAGGCCCTGTTTTCAGATATAATATTTCCGGTGATATATGAGTCGGAAATAAAACAGTATATTCCCCCGCCAAATCTCTCGTCAATTGATCCGTACGTGGAATTGTTGATTATACGGTTATTTGAAATAGTGGGACCGGATAAGTGGCAGAATATCCCGCCTCCAATAACGGCGTAGCCGTTGCGAATGGTAAATCCGATTATAACCGCCGTGCTGTCTTCCCGGTTTTCAAATGTGATCACTGAGCCTGCGGAATCGCCGTCAATTATAGTGCTGGATATATGAGTCGTGTCTCCTGTGATTAAAAATCTTGATCCCACAACGATGTTTTTTCCGATATAATTGATATTCTCAACATACTCTCCGGGCTGGACGAGCACGGTATCGCCGTCATAGCTGGCGTCGATCCCCTGCTGGATGGTGGGGTAGTCGGTAGGAATGTGGATAATAGTGGCGGACGAATATTGAGACGCTAACACCGTCAAAACAATTATGATAATCCGGTACCTTTTCATGACCAAACTCTACTTCAACAACACCATCTTGATATTCTCCGTCCGGCAGCGGGTCTCCAGCCGCGCGAAATAGATGCCGGAGGGGAGATGGGAGGCGTCCCAGGTGATGATGTGCTCGCCGGGATTCTGAGTACCCTCGAATAGAATTTCGATTTTCCGGCCGAGGATATTGTAGATAGATAGCCGTATTTCTGATTCATAAGGCAACGAATACCTGATAGCGGTGGCGGCGTTAAATGGGTTGGGGTGGTTTTGGTGAAGTATGAAGATATTGGGGAAAAGATTATTGCCGTTTTCTATATTAGTTATTTCAGGCGCGAGCTTTACAACCCAGATATCCTCAACATTATTGCCGCATAAGAAATATGAGCCATCCTGTGCCTGGATAATTGACCTTCCATAATATTTTACAGGGTTATGCCAGAATCTCTTTGACCAGAGCGAATCGCCTTGCGCATCAGTCCTTATTATATCAATATAACGAATATTCGAACTGTACGGGCGGTAGCCTATTAAAGCATATCCACCATCTAAAGTCTGTGTAATAGAATGAGTTATTGTGTAAGAAATAACATCGACATAAGAGTGGGCCCAGATCGAATCACCTTGCGAGTTAATTTTCATCAAATAGTGATTTGCTTTACTCTGGCTTATAGATCTCTTCCCTGAAAAGACATAACCGCCGTCAGGAGTTTCCAATATATCCCTTCCCTCGTCTTCCCATGGGCTGCCAAAGGTTTTTGTCCAAATGGAATCTCCATTGGAATCTGTTTTAATGATATAAAAGTCCGATAATCCATTTCCGGATGATTCGGTCCAACCGACGATAATAAAACCGCTGTCGGATGTTGGCACTACCGACCAGGCTCTTTCATCATTAGCGCCGCTATATACTCGCGACCATAGATAGTCGCCGCCAGAATTAATTCGAAATAACAGGACGCTGTCAGCATAGTCAGGGAAAGTACCTAATTTATACCCCGTCAAAATGTAGCCGTCCAAACCGACAGGCTGAACTGAACGCAGCACCCCATGGCCCAGATCATAAAGGAAATTCGACCAGATTGTGTTTCCCGAACAATCCAGTTTTAATATAAAGGGAAACTGATGCGGTGATTCATTATGGCTTCCCGCTATAATAAAACCATTATCCGGTGACATGCATATAGCTCTTCCTATTCCCCAGAAATTGGGCCTTCTCGACCATAATGTGTCACCGTTTGCGTTAATTCTTAAAAGGTAAGGGGTTGTGGAATAGCCCCCGTAGGTGGTGGCGCCGGTAATGGCTAAACCGCCATCCGGAGTGGCTATCGCTTTCCAGCACTGTTCAACACGATCCTCAAAATCGTATGTCTTTATCCATAAAGTGTCGGGCGCCTGCCCAAGAGCGGTAGAACTTAATTCAACAATTATGATTAATGAAAATAATATTCGGTAATAGATCATAAGATTCTCCTACCTCAATAACAGCATTTTGATGGATTCCGTTGCGTTATCTGTTTCCAGCCTGGCGAAGTATATCCCGGAGGTGAGGCCGGCGCCGTCGAAAATGACGATATGAGTTCCGGCTTCCAAGTACCCATCTATCATGGTCTTAATTATGCGGCCGAGGATATCGTAGGCCGTCAGAGTGACAACTTGCGATTCGAGCAGGTCAAAACTTATGGTGGTGGAGGCGTTGAAGGGATTGGGGTAATTTTGAAAAAGGGCGAATTGCTGCGGTATGATTTCTTCCTCCTCAATAATCCCGGTGGGATGGCCGAGGTTATCGCCGCCGTAGGCGCCCATGTCGGACCTGGTGCCGCCCAAGCCGAAATCGCAATCGAGAATGAAATCGACTATATCCGGGTCGCCGGCGTCGATGCAGGGGGAATCGTAGGGATCGCCGCAATAGGTGGCCATGAGATGGAAATCGCCGTTTGCGGTATCCCGGAAGAGGGGGTCGGCACTTATATTGCCTGTACCGGGAACCAGCGTATCCTGGATATCGCAGTATTCGAAAATCGGCGGAACACTTACTATATATAACTCATTAAGCCAATTATCCCAAATAAGGTTATTGATGAAATGAGACAGGGAGCTATCGCTGTAAACGCCGCTTCCGAAGTATTCGGCATGATTCAACGTAATCGTATTGTTTACTATTAATGCCTCTGTACCGCGACCGCAGCTGATCCCCCCGCCACATCAGGGGTCGGCGTAATTATCATAAATGAGGTTGTTTAAAATGATGGGTTCGGAAACTTCAAAAGCAATACCGCCGCCATAATCAGCGGTATTATTTGATATGATATTATTTTTTATTATAGCGGTCGAATAATAACAGAAAATACCGCCGCCCCAGCCAAGGTAAGTCGTATTGCCGATTATTTTGTTATATTCGATAATCGGGTCAGAATGATCACAGGCTATGCCACCGCCACCCCGTCGTAAGTTAAAATCATTATAAAAGTAATTTCCCTCTATAATATTATGGGATATTAAGGGACTGCCGGCCAAGGCACATCTTATGCCCGCGCCATTCAAATATGTTTCGTTACGCCCGTTTCTAAGAGTAAATCCTATGACCGAGGTATTATTGTTGACGTTATATAAAAATAAAACAATACCGGAGAAGTTAGCGTCAATGACGGTTAATGGGATATAAGATGTATCCTGCGTGGTCAGGAAGTGGGAAGCAAGCACTATGTTCTTATATGCAATTTGAACATTCTCAAAATACTCGCCCGGCTGTACCAGCACCGTATCACGCTCATAGCTGGCGTCGATGCCCTGCTGAATGGTGGGGTAGTCGGTAGGAATGTGGATAATAGTGGCGGACGAATATTTATACGCTAACACCGTCAAAACTATTATTATTATCCGGTACTTTTTCATAACTAAACTCTACTTCAATAACACCATCTTAATATTCTTTGTACTGCAGCGGGTCTCCAGGCGGGCGAAGTAGATGCCGGAGGGGAGATGAGAGGCATTCCAAGTCAGGTCGTGCTCGCCGGGGTTTTGAACGCCCTCGAACAGCGTTTCGATTTTCCGGCCGAGGAGATTGTATATGGATAGCGATATTTCCGATTCATAAGGCAGGGAATACCTGATGGCGGTCTTTGCGTTAAAAGGATTAGGGTAATTCTGCGACAGCAAAAATCCGCGAGGGGGAGGAATATATTCATCAAAGATCCCCGTAATCAGTGAGTCTCCTCCGCCGTAAGCTCCCATGTCGCTACGCAGCCCCGCCAATCCCCAGGAACAATCCAGCAGGCTGTCGAGGATATTCGGATCGCCGGCATTTATGCAGGGAGAGTCAAGCGTATCGCCGCAGTAGGTGGCCATGAGATGGAAATCGCCGCCGGTGGGATCGCGGAAAAGGGGATCGATATCGATGTTGCCTACGCCCTGCCAGCCACCGCGCAAATTGCAGTAGGAAACCGTCGGGGCACCCTGGCTATAGAAGTAGAGATCAACATCTCCATTATTTCTTATTATATTGTTAATCAGAATCGGATCTGAATAATCCAGAGCTATGCCATCGTATGGAGAGTTTTCGTATATGACATTGTTTATAATGGATGCGTTCGATTGCCACCTGCAAAAGATTCCCGCTCCCCAACAGGGGTCGGAGATATTTTGCCAGATTATATTGTTTTTTATGATTGGGTTTGAAGAATAAAGCCCGATGCCGCCGCCCCAGCTGGCGGAATTATTTGCTATTAGGTTGTTAATGATGACAGAACTATGAAGGAAACAAAATATTCCGCCTCCATAGCCGTAATAATTACCGCTGTCAGTCACAACATTATTTATTATTATGTTGTTGCTTATTACCGCGGTGGAACCGTAGCAGGCAATACCTCCTCCGCCTTTATAATCATTGAGGGCCAGGAAATGATTATCTTTTATTATGTTATTTGAAATTATCGAGTTGCCGTAACAAAAAATACCGGCTCCAGTATGAAAGCCATATGAATATCCGTTCTGTATGGTGAAACCGATAACGGTGGTGGTGGGACCGCCGTTTGTTATGCCAATAACATTACCGGCAGAATCGCCGTCAATTATAGTAACAGGAATATATGACGTATCCCCCGTGGTAAGGAAAAGCGAGCCCAATACTATTTCGCGGTCTGTTATAGTCAGATTTTCGACATATGTCCCCGGCTGAACCAGCACGGTATCCCCTTCGGCACTGGCATTGATTCCCTGCTGGATGGTGGAATAGTCGGCGGGGATGTGGATAATGGTGGCGGAGGCGTATTGATAGGCCAATGCTATTATGGATAGCGAGAGGATTCTGCGGATTAACATATTATTCTCCTATTTCAAAAGAATCATTTTTATATTTTCAGAGACGCTCCCGGTCTTCAGCCGCGCAAAATAGATGCCGGAGGGGAGATGGGAAGCGTCCCAGGTGATCGCGTATTCGCCGGGTTCTTGAGTACCTTCAAACAGAGTTTCGATTTGTTGGCCGAGGAGGTTGTATATCGATAACGATATTTCCGACTCATACGGCAGAGAATATATGATGGTGGATTGCACGTTGAAAGGGTTGGGGTAGGTAGAAAAAATTCTGCAGTATTCAGGAATGTCGTTTTCAATAGGATTGCCAATATCGGTCGTAAAACCCCGATTTAGCATTACCGAAATATTGTATGACATTCTGTTAGTTACGGCAACATCACAACTTCCATTGTTGTCGAAATCCGCCGCGACGACCGAAGTTGGTTCCCTGCCCGCACCGTAGTTGGCTGATACATGGAAACCCGCGTCACCATCGTTTAAAAGAATTGATACGTCAAATGTAAAATAATTGGCCACGGCCAGGTCATTATGGCCGTCGCCGTTAAAATCGGCAGCGAATATTGAAGTAGGCCATAGCCCGCCGTTTTCAAAATTAACGGCAGGTAGAAAAGTCCCGTCTCCGTTATTTTGGAAGACCGATATGCTATCGGATACATAATTGGCTACTGCCAGATCTTTGTCGCCGTCGCTGTCGAGATCCTCCGCGAATATCGAAAGTGGACGGTCCCCGGCGCTGTAACTGCCCCACAACTGAAATGCCCCATTACCGTTGTTCAGCAGGATCGAGACATCGTCCGAGACACTATTGGCGACGGCGAGATCATTATCACCGTCACCATCGAGATCGGCGGAATATACTGATCTTGGACTGGTCCCTGCCCAATAATCGATATGTTGAGGGAATGCCCCGCTGCCATTGTTGAGAAGAATCGAGATATCGTTGGAACCACCGTTGGCCGTAACAAGGTCGTTCTCGCCATCGCCATTAAGATCCGCAGCGAAAATTGAATAAGGAATAAATCCTGTCTCGAAAACACCACCTGATTGAAACGTGCCGTAGCCGTTATTTTTGCGGATTGAGATTTCATCGAAAAGTCGATCAGTTACCGCCAGATCAATATCGCCATCGCCGTCAAGGTCAGACGCGACAATCGAGGTTAGATCACCCCACGTAGCTCCGTAATTAACCGCAGGCAGAAAAGTCCCATCGCCCGCATTCAGAAAAACAGAGATATTCCTGGAATAATAATTCCCCACCGCCAGATCGATGTAATTGTCGTCGTTAAAATGAGCCGCGGTAATCGCGCTGGGTTCTTCTCCCGCGTCGTAAACGGCTGCCGCCTGAAAAGTCCCGTCTCCTTTGTTCAGGAGAACCGAGACGTCGTCCGACAAATAATTAGCTGCGGTGATATCATTATCTCCATCGCCGTCCAGATCGGCGGCACAAACAAATTCTGTAAGATCACCTGTTGCGAAAGCCGATGAAGTCTGAAATGTCCCGTCGCCGTTATTTATCAGTAATAGAATATCACTTAGACTGACTACGGCCAGATCAATATCAATATCGCTATCAAAATCAATAGCGAATAATGAAAGCGGATTGTGTACGGAATCATGACTCACGGCAGTCTCGAACGAGCCATAACCGGTATTAAATAATAACGAGATGCTATGGGATCCTTGGTTGGCCACGGCAAGGTCATTATCGCCGTCGCCATCCAGGTCAGCCGCGAAAACCGCCCTCGGGCCGATTCCGACATTATAAAAAGCGGGCTCGTTAAAAGTGCCGTCGCCGTTGTTTCTCAGGACAGCGACGTCGTCTGTCCCGCTAATGACAACAGCGAGATCACCGTCGCCGTCCCCGTCGAGATCCTTAGCGAAAACTGAATACGGATATTCCCCCACGCTGTAGAAAACAGCGGGCTGAAATGTCCCATCGCCGTTATTGAAAAGGATAGAGATGTCGTCCGAAAAATTATTGGCAGTGATTAAATCAATATCGATATCTCCGTCAAGATCGACCGCGGCTATCGACCTGGGCGTAGTCCCGACATCGTAATCAATCCGATTTTGAAAGGTTCCGTTGCCATTATTCAAAAGCACCGATACATTGTCAGAACCGCCGTTGGCTGTCGCCAGATCCTTATCACCGTCGCCATCGAGATCGGCCGCGGCAATAGAATAGCCGTAACCTCCCGCCGCGTAAACAAAAGCCGGCTTGAAAGTACCATCCCCATAATTTAGCAGGACCGCAATGTCCCGGGAATAATAATTAAACACCGCCAGGTCATTGGCGCCATCGCCATCAAGATCCGCTATGGAAGCGGAGCGGGGACCGTTTCCGGTTGGATAGTCGATCCTGGCTTCGAACAGCGGCTCAAAGGCGTAAAGGTTTATAACTAATAAGATGAGTAATATTGCTGCGGCAAACAGATACGATCGCCTCATATTACGTCTCCTGTTTCAAAAATATTATCCTCTTCGTATCCACTAGTCCCACCGGCAAACGATAGGAGCAGAGTCGAGAGAGAGCATATTATGATAACAGAAATCTAAAAAACCAAAACAGCTTCCGGTATGGCATTTTTCGCTCCTACCTCAATAACAGCATTCTTACAGATTCCGTTGCGTTATCTGTCTGCAGCCTGGCGAAATATATCCCGCTGGGGAGGTTGGAGGCATTGAAGATGATGTCATGGTCTCCACTCTGCAAGTGGTCATCTATCAAGACCTTAACTCGCCGGCCGAGGATATCGTAGACGGTCAGAGTGACGTCCCGCGGCTCCGGCAGCGCAAACCTGATAGTGGCGGCGGCGTTGAAGGGGTTGGGGTAATTCTGTAAAAGGGTTAATTGCTCTGGTATTATCTCTTCTTCCTCAAAAATCCCGGTGGGATGGCCGAGGTTATCGCCGCCGTAGGCGCCCATATCTGATCTCGTGCTGCCCAATCCGAAATCGCAATCGAGAATGAAATCGAGTATATC
>CP070813.1:2839113-2854765 GCA_020344055.1 Candidatus Zixiibacteriota bacterium
AGCTTCTCGCCGAAAGAACTTCCTCCAGCGGTTATAAATGTACTCCCGAAGAGATCCAGGTGACCAGCGGAGCGCAACAGGCTCTGGATATGATCGGGCGGGTGTTTATCGAGCCGGGCGGGGTGGTTCTGACCGAGGAGCCGACATACCTCGGGGCTATTCAGGCCTTTACTTTCTATCAAGTCCGATTCGTATCGGTAAAAACCGACCGGGAAGGGATGCTGCCCGACGATCTCGAGAAGAAGATCAAGCAGCATAAGCCATTGTTTGTTTATGTCGTTCCGGATTTTCAGAACCCCGCGGGATATTCCTGGTCGAACGAACGCCGGGAGGCGTTGATAGAGCTTGCTCAGAAATACGACATCCCGGTGGTGGACGATAATCCCTACAGCGATCTTCGTTTTTCCGGGGAGAAGCCGAAATCGCTGAAAGCGATGGGCGGAAGGCATGTAATTCAGCTCGGTACCTTTTCAAAACTGATTTCCCCGGGTTTGAGAATCGGATGGATAGTTGCCGATCCGGAGATAGCCGCCCTTTGCGAGAGGATGAAACAGGCGGCCGATCTTCATACCAACACCTTCACGCAGTTTGTAATTTACGAATTTTCCAAAGGCGGCGGTCTTGACAGACATATCGAGAAGATCAAAACTGCCTACAGCAAACGTCGGGATACGATGATCGAGGCGTTGAGGGCCAATTTCGACGACGGCACCACCTGGACCGAGCCGGAGGGCGGGTTGTTCCTGTGGGTAAAGCTGCCCGAAGGCAAGTCGGCCAACGATCTTCTTATGAAAGCGCTGGAGAATAAAGTCGCCTATGTACCGGGAATGTACTTTTTCAGCGAAGTCCCCGACGATACGACATTGCGAATCAATTTCTGCAACGCTACCGAAGAGAATATCAAAGAGGGTGTAAGACGGCTTGCGAAGGTATTCAGCGAAGCCAAGTAAGCAGTAAAGCCGTTAATGAATATACCGTTTATAAAAATCCAGAATGTCGGTAATGACTATATCTATATCGACAAAACATCGCTGTACAGGCGTAAAATTCAAAAATCGTCCCTGGCGAAAAAGATGTGCGACCGTCATGAGGGTGTCGGTTCCGACGGTATTTTCATAGTCGAAAAAATATCCCCGAAATCGGCGTTTGTGGAGATGTTCAACAGCGACGGCTCGTCAATGGAGTTTTGCGGAAACGGCATTCGAGGCGCCTCGCTTTATCTTCGCGACAGATACAGGAGCGGATCGAGGTCTTTTGCCATTATGACCCGACCTAATGAATACGATGTCAAGATTATAAGATCATCGAAGGCAGAGCAGGTCGCGCGTTTGAGAATAGGGAACCCGTCCTTTGACAGCGGGGTTATAGGTTACTCGAAAAGGTCGAAAAATTGCCTCGGGGTAAGAGTAAAAGGCGATAGAAAATCATGGACTTTATACTGTGTCGCCATGCCAAACCCTCAGGCGGTTATATTCGTTGACAATTTTGATTTCGAATGGCAAAAAGAAGGCAGGATAATTGAAAACTGTTCTTTTTTTAAAAATAGAATTAATGTGATGTTTACGAGAGTCGACTCAAGCCGGAAATTAACCATCAAGCCGTGGGAACGCGGCGCCGGGGCTACGCTGTCCTGCGGTTCGGGGGCTGCCGCGGCCGTGGTAATTTCAGGTCTGCTGGGATATACTAAGGGCAATGTCTCGGTTAATATGCCGGGCGGCGTGTTGAAAACAGAATGGACTATTCGGGAAAATGCGGTATACCAGGAAGGCGCCTCGAAAATCGTTTGTTCGGGATTGTATAAGTTTTGAAGATATATAAAAACCACATAGCGGAAAAGATCGCCGGGATTATCGGCGATGACAGGGATAGGATAGAGACTCTTCTGGAAATTCCGCCATCGGAGGATATGGGCGATCTGGCTTTTCCATGTTTTACGCTTTCGAAGGACATGCGAAGAGCGCCCGATGTCATCGCGGAGGAATTAGGAAATAAAATCGGGCGGGATAACCTGATCGAAAGGGCGGAGGCGGCAGGTCCCTATGTCAATTTCTATATCGATAAAAGTCATTTGATCTCGACCGTTATCGATCAGATTTTAAGCGATAGAGACGATTACGGCAGGAGCGATGAGGGTTCGGGGAAGAATATCATAATCGAATACTCATCGCCCAATATAGCGAAACCATTCGGAATAGGGCATCTTCGCTCGACGGTGATCGGGGCGTCGCTAAAGAGGATTTATGAATATCTCGGGTATAAAGTGGTAAGCATTAATCACCTGGGGGACTGGGGCACCCAGTTCGGCAAATTAATTTACGCCTATAGAAACTGGGGCGATGAATTGAAATTGAACGAGGACCCTATCGGGCATCTGTATGAATTATATGTCAGAATCCACCGGGAAGAGGAGAACGATCCGAAGTTGGTCGAACTTACAAGATCGGAGTTTAAAGAGCTGGAGGAAGGAGATTCGGAAAATATCGATTTGTGGAGGAGGTTTTCGGATCTCAGCAGAAAGGAATTCCGGAAAATATATAAGATGCTGGGGGTGAATTTTGATTCTGAAAAGGGCGAATCGTTTTATATAGATAAGATACCGGCGGTTGAGAAGAGTTTAAAGGATCGAGATCTCCTGAAGGAAAGCCAGGACGCGACCATAATCGATCTGGAAAAGTACGAGATGCCTCCGATTCTGATAAGGAAGAGCGACGACACATCGCTTTACGCCACCCGCGATCTGGCGGCGGCCATATATCGGAAAAAAGAATATAATTTTGATAAGATGGTTTACGTTGTGGGCGTAGCCCAGTCACTGTATTTCAGGCAGCTATTCAAGTCGCTGGAGCTTATGGGTAACGACTGGGCCGATAATTGCCATCACGTGAGTTTCGGATGGGTCAAGCTGGGCGAAGAGATGATGTCCACCCGGCGCGGCAATATCGTATTTCTGGAGGATGTTTTAGCCAGGACAGTAGAAGAAGCAAAGAAAATCGTCGAAGAGAACAGCCCCGATTTACCCGATCCGGATAGTGTGGCAAAGGCGGTCGGTATCGGCGCCGTGATTTTTACCGATCTCTCCTGCCGGCGTGATACCGATATCGCATTTGACTGGGATAAAATGCTTGATTTCAGAGGGAATTCCGGTCCCTATATTCAGTATTCGCATGCCAGGATCTGTAGCGTAATAAGGAAGTATGGCAAGGAACTCAAAAAAGAATATAACGCGGGTCTACTTTTACTCCCTGAAGAGTACAGTATGGCTAAAATGCTCGTTTGCTATCCCGATATAATTAAAAAAGCGGCAAATGAGTTCGAACCCTATTATATTTCTAATTTTTTACTTGAGCTTTGCGGTATTTTTAATACATATTACCAGAAATATCGGTCCCCGGAGGATCGAATTCTTTCATCGAACAGCGATGTGGCCGATTCGAGGGTAACGCTGGCGGACTGTGCGAGAATTGTTTTGCATTCGGGATTAAAACTTCTGGGTATTTCGGCGCCGGAGATGATGTGAATTTAAGACCAGAATATTAGTTTATTTTGAAATAAGCGAGCATCGATTCACCATATTTTAATATGGACAAAAGAATAAACCCGATTAAAAGCCTGAAGGCCTCAATCACGCTTCCCGGCGACAATGCCATTTCTCATCGAGCGGCATTGCTGGCGGCCTTGTGTGACGGGCCGGTGCAGATAAAAAATTTCGCAACCGGCACCGAATGCGAGATTACTCTGAATTGTTTGCGGAAGCTCGGAATAGAGTCCGAAAGAGACGGGGATGTATTGACCGTGCAGGGGAAAGGTATTGGCGGCATGAAGCAACCCGAAGGTCCCCTGGATATCTGCGGGTCAATATCGACCGCCCGGATGATTTGCGGGATTCTATCGGCGTTGAGTTTTGAAACGAAAGTAGTCGGTTGCGAGGCGATTGCCGGTCTTCCCATGAGAAGGGTCATAGAGCCCCTGGAGTTGATGGGTGCGAAGATTGAATCGAACAATTACAAGCTTCCCCTAACCATACGGGGCGACAAACTCAAAGGCATTCGTTACGCCATGCCCGTTTCCACGGCGCAGGTAAAGGCGATGCTTTTGATGGCGGGGCATCTGGCCGAGGGCGAAACCGAGGTTATCGAAAGGATACCGAGCCGGGATCATTTTGAGAGACTTCTGGCTTATTTCGGCATTAAGCTGAAAAAATCCCGTGTTGAGCCCCAGCCCTCGAACGAAGATCCGCTTATTAAGAGATTCAAGAAGGAATCGGGGATTGTATCGCCCGATATCAAGGGGGATATGATATCCATCATGGGGGGGCAGAAGCTCTTTCCCAAGCCTATAACGATTCCCGGTGACATATCCGTGGCATCCTATTTTCTGGTGGCCGGTCTATTGCTGAAGGGGTCTAGCGTCGAAGTAAGAGACGTCGACCTCAATCCCCGCCGTCTCGGTTTTGTGGAGGTTTTGAAAAAGATGAAAGTCCCCATAACGGTTGAGCAGAAAGGCGAGATGGGGTTTGAGCCCTACGGAGATATACAGATTCAATCCGTCGAGATCAAGGGAAGACGTATGGTCGGGGAATTGATACCGAGTATCATAAATGAGCTTCCGATAATGTCCATAGTAGCGGCCAACGCCCAGGGGACGTCTGTGATAAGAGATGCCTTCGAACTGCGACAGCAGAAGGTCGATCGCATCAAATCTATCGCCACCAATCTCAGGAAGATGGGAATGAAGGTCGGCGAGCTCGATGATGGTCTGGCCATTGACGGCGGCGGGAATCTGGTGGGGGCCGAACTGGATAGTTTTGATGATCCGGCCATCGCCATGTCGTTCGCCGTGGCGGGACTCCTGGCCGAAGGAACCACCATTATTAAAAACGCCGAATGCGTGAATTATGAGTATCCCGAATTCTGGGATGATTTTGATAAATTCACGGCAGGGGAATCCTTCTAAAATATAGTCCATTGATGGGGCCTGTATTCCGCAGAAGATTTATGGACTCCTCGGGCCTCGGTTTCCGGCGGGGCGTGAACGTTTTCCTGCAGTTGAGCTATATAATGATACCGGTCTATATCTTAACGGCCGTATTGAAACTCACGCCGGCGCTGGATTATATCAGCGGTTTATTCGAGCCGCTTATGGAACACATAGGGCTGCCCGGGAGTTCGGCCATCGCCCTCGTAACCGGCACTTTTGTCAATCTATACGCCGCCGCCGCCATAGTCGCCGGTCTCGATATGACATCAAGACAATTAACCATTCTGGCTTTGATGCTCGGGTTCTCCCATTCTCAGATAATGGAGACTGCTATCATCGGCAAGATGAAAGCCAGGCCGTTTTACGTAACGCCTTTAAGAGTATTGTTCGGGCTTTTTTCGGGATTTGTCCTGCATTCGATTTTGCCGTAAAATCATGAGTTACGCGCTCGAAACATTCCGGGGTCTTCTTTCGCTACTCATAAAAATGTTCTTTATAGTGGTGCCGCTTATGGTACTTCTGGAGATATTCCGGGAGTACAACCTGATCGGAAAGATTACGCGGCCTTTCAGAATCCCGGCGAGAATAATAGGTTTTTATGAGGATTCGATCTATCCCCTGATGGCGGGGATTATATTCGGGCTTTCCTATGGCGGGGGAGTTTTGATAGGGGAATCGGATTCCGGAAGAATAAGGGGGAATCAGAGATTTTTGGTGGCGCTTTACCTGGGCCTCTGTCACGCCGTTTTTGAGGACACCTTGATATTTGCCTCGCTGGGGGCGAACGGGATTATCGTTTTGACGACCAGGCTGATCATAGCCACTATCGTTGTCGGAATAATATCGCTATTATTAAGGAGAGTGAATAATATCAAAAAAGAAGTTCGGACTTAAGGGCGAAGAGATAGCCAGGAAGTATCTTGTCTCAGAAGGATATAAAATCGAGGCTTTGAACTGGCGGAAGAGCCGGTTCGAAATCGATATCGTGGCCAGCAAAGAGGACGCGCTGGTTTTTATTGAAGTAAAGTCGGCCCGTACCGAGGTTCTCGGTCCGCCCGAATTGAGAGTAAATAAGACAAAACAGAAAAAAATAGCCCTGGCGGCCTCGGAATACCTGTCGGAATTGAAGACAATTCCGGAAAACCTGCGGTTCGATGTTATCAGCATTTTATTGAGGCCCGACGGTCCGCCGGGTATAACCCATATCGAATCGGCGTATATTATGGATGACGATTTTTAGGAGGAATCGGTTTCGGGATTTCTCTTAAGGGAATCGAGTCTTTCAATAATTACATCCCAGATCTGTTTATGTCTTTCGGCATCATAAGATATGGTTGAGATATAATCATACAGCCAAATAGAATCGACATCGTATCGTTCGAATATTCCGGAGTATAAGATGTCCAGGGAATCAAGGTCGTTTCCCGCCATTTCGCGCGCCAGCGCCATTTCTATAAACACGTCGGCGAATCTGTCGTCTTCGGCGGAAAGGCCTTTTCTGCCGGCAGACCGCGTCAGCAGAATGGCCGCGATCCCGATGATAGAAATAATCAGGACCGCGATGGATATATAGCTAGAACGCCTAACTACCATAGTAATAGGATCGATAATCCTCTATTTCGGCGTCTTTCATAAGGTTGCTGACCCAGCTATTCCAGGCTTCCTGTCTTTTTGAAAAGAGCAACTCCCTGGTGAGCGAATCGGCGTGAGCTGTAAATTGAGCGGTGTCTGCGGGTTGAAAATCTACCAGTTCCATGATATAGGCTCCGCCGCTGGATTTGACCGCACCGGAGAAACGTTTTTGCGGGGAGATCCGGAACGCCGCCCCGATATACGAAGCGTCCGAACCGACATTTTGTACGAATTCGTGCCTGGCGAAGAAGTCGGGCTCCATGACAACTCTTTCGGTTTCTTTCGCGATTTGGTCAAGCGTTTTGCCCGATTCGACCTCATGCGCAAGCTCCGCCGCTTTTTCATACGCAAGATCGACGCGTTTTTCCCGTTCAATTGTCTTGACTATTCTGTCTTTCACTTCTTCAAGGGGAGTGAAACTTTCGGGAATAATTTGATCGAGCCTGGCGACAATTATGGCGTTCCTGATGGGAATAGCCTCCGAAATATCTCCTGGATCGGAATTAAAGGCGAAATCGGAGAGTTCCTTGACCGGACCCAATTCGGGTATGAACCCGCCCTCGGAGAAAGGTTGGGTCTGGGAAATGGTGAGGCCGAAATCCTCGGCCGATAACTCAAATCCGTCTTCCAGGGCGCTTATTGTGAAATTTTCGGCCCTGGCCTGAAGTTGAGCCGTGGTGGTATTGGACATCTCAACCTTAACGAGAATATGGCTGGCCTGGTATTCGTTTTCTTTTTCTTTACTACCGGTAGTTGCCTGAAGATTCGCAACCTCTCTTTTCCCGGTGAGTTTTATTATATGCCATCCGTATTGAGTTTTTACCGGTCTGGAAATATCGCCGATTTCCCGAAGGGCTTTGGTGGCCTCCCAGAACGGTTCGACCATACGACCCTTGCCGAACCATCCCAGATCGCCGCCGTTTTGCGCCGAGCCGGGATCTTCGGAGTATTCTTTGGCGAGTTCGGCGAAATCGTCCCCGGCGATAGCTCTGTTGTAAAGAGAATCAACGAAATCTTTAACCTCGTTATAATCATTATCCCCGGGCACCATGGGGAAGGAGACATAACTTGCCAGCGCCTGCCGCGGTTTTCTATAGGCTTCCTTTTCAGCCTCGTATCTGGCAAGAACCTCACCGTCGGGCACCTTAACCTCTACAGATGAAAATTCGTTCTCGGTTATAAGAATATGCCTGACTTTTACTTTTTCATTTTTCAGAATGAAGTCCTCTTTTGCAGAGGCCGGCGTAATCCTGACCATTGAAGCGACAAGGTTCTGCAATCGTGAAAGCAGGACCTGCTGTCTGATCTGACTTTCGAAATTCTGCAGGAAATTTGCCAGTTCCGGATTGTTTGACGCGGCAATCTGGCGCAGCCAGGACTGGTATTTGGCCAGATCGAACTGTTCGTCTGTCTGGAATTCCGGGACCGTCATCAGGTCCTGGGGAGGGGTTAATTTCATGTATTCGGCGACTTCCGCGTCCGTAATTTCGATGCCGTGCCTGGAGGCTTCGATATTAAGGTTTGTCATGGTAGTAATCTGGTTCCAGATTTCGTCTCTGATCCTGGCAAGTTCTTCTTCGGAAGGCTCCTCTTCCTCCTGAAAAAGCGCCTGGGCTCTCGGCCGGTAGAGGTTTTCAAACGCTCTTACGGTAATTTCATGTCCGTTTACGATCCCGATAATGCCCTGCGGGGGACCTCCCCGGCCCTGGGTGGGATCAGAAAATATAGATATCAAGCCCTGTAAAATCATAAATCCGGCAAAAGCTACCAGAACCAACAAGAATACCAGCTTGGCCGAATTTCGCATTGTCTGCATCATAATTTCAAATCTCCGTTTTTAGCCTTTTTACTTCCGATCGGCAAAATCTCCAGAATTACAAAATATAAATTATGGTTTCCGAATAGCAAGATTTAAATTCTGTCGGCGACATTTGGGCATAAAGCGTCTAATATGGATACCTTATGTCAGGATATTGGTGCTTTCCCGGTAAAATTAGGATAATGTTCCCGTTTGCATTCCTGGCAGATACTGTGCGTGAAAAGGGCTTCGGAATGTTCCTCGATATAGATTTCGATATTTCTCCAGGTGTCGGTATCGTCCCTGATTTTCTTGCAATACATGCAGATCGGCAGGAGTCCCTGTAATTGTTTTACGTGGTCAAGAGCCTCTTTTAATTCCCTTATTTTTCCCGAAAGTTCAAACTCGAGATCCAGTATTCTTATCCCGCTGTTTACCCTTGATTTGAGTTCATTTGGGTCAAAGGGCTTGGTAATGTAATCATCGGCGCCGAAATCCAGGCCTCTTACAATGTCTTCTTTCATTTTTTTTGCCGTCAGGAGAATTATATATGTGTATTCTCCGTTATCCTGCCGTCTGATTATTCTACATAGCTCGGCGCCGTCAATTTCCGGCATCATCCAGTCGAGGATCGCCATTCTGGGAGGATCCGGCTGTTTCAGTATCTCCAGCGCTTCCCGGCCGTCCCGCGCTTCGATAACATTGTAACCCCATTTTGTGAGATTGGCGTTGAGGAGATTTCTGGAAACGGAATCGTCTTCGGCGATCAAAATTTTCATGGGACTTTCATGGATTAAATATCAATCAATTTTTGTATTGTTCTTGTTATTTCAATATTTTTAAAAGGTTTACTTATGAAGCCATCGGCCCCGGCCTCCATCACGGATTCCTTGCCGTATCTTCCCGAGTGACCGGTTATCATAAGCATCCGGATTTCCGGAAAATTCGTTTTGACATTCTTCAAAAGTTCCAAGCCGTCCATTCCGGGCATGACGATATCGGATATTATGATCTCGACTTTTTCTTTTTCCAATTCCTGCAAGGCATCCCGGGCGGAGGAGACGGCGACCACTTCAAATCCCTCGCGTTTTATTGTTTTTTCGAGGATTTCGAGAATAAATTCATCGTCTTCGACGACCATTACGCGGGGAGCGCTTTTGGGTCGAAGGATTTTGCCTATTTTTTCCATCAGTATATCGGGATTGATAGGTTTTATAATAAAATCCCTGGCGCCCATTCTCCTGCTTTTTAGAACCGATTCCTTATCCCCGGTTTCGCTGCACATAAGAATCGGGATATCGTTATGCATTTTGTTATTATTCAGATATTTTAAAAGATCGAAACCGTTGGACTCCGGCATATTTATATCGCTTATAATAAGTCCGATTGAAAGATCGGTTTGAAGGGTATTAATCGCATTTTTAACGGATGATGCCTGCGCCACCTCAAATCCGTTTTTCACCAGAATTCCGTTGAGTTCCAGGGCGGATTTTGGATCGTTTTCTACAATTAAGACTTTCATGATAAAACGTAATGAATATTGCCTATTATTCCGAAATCTCCTTTTTCGGTCACACCATGAGAGACGTTTTCTCTTCAAATTTATCGGCATTTCAGATAGGAAGCGTTATAACAAAGGCCGGCGATAAAACTGCGGATTAAGATTGAAACAGGCTCGACAAGCGGGCGGCCGAGGTAAGCCGTTGTAGCACAATGAGATATCAGGACAACGAATCTGATTGGGAAAGCCAATGGTTAAAAAAGGCGCCGTGAATTATTAAGGATGAATGGGCAATTTATATGATAGGAATTTCGGTTATTCAATAATATTCCAGGCCCCAAATTGATCCCCAGATTTCTCTTGCAGAAAAATAAAAATCGGGGCATATTTAAAATCCGATGTGGTCAGAATAATTAAAATTGTTTTTAGCCTGAGATTTGTGTCCGCTTTCGATGATTTTTTCCGAACTGTTAATTTCGCAAGGGTTTATAAAATAGAGAAACTGAGATATGATTTTACCTGAATTTGACGTTCTGGTTCCGAACACGGTCGCCGAGGCGTGCGGGATGTTATCAAAGTACGCCGATAAGGGCGTTAGAATACTGGCAGGCGGTACGGATCTCCTGGTGGATCTTAGGCGGCCTATAGTCCCCTCGGAGATTTCCTCATGCGATGGCTGCGCTACTCACAAAACCGGCAATGTTCGATCGACCATCGATTGCGGCTGGTGGGAGTCCGATTCCTCTCCGGAATCGGATCGCGCTTTATTAAAAAAGGTTCAGGATTCAATACATCAATATCCCGGCTATCTTATCTCTATCCATAGGATAAAGGAACTTCGCGGTATCACCACTAACGAGAAGGGTAGCCTCAGAGTAGGGGCGATGACCACCGTCACGGAAATAGAAAGATCAGATATAATCCGTGAGAAATGGACCGCTCTTGCGGAAGGAGCCGATTCGTTGGGCAGTCCGCTGGTGCGGAATCGGGGGACGATCGGCGGGAATATCGCCAATGCCCGGCCCGCCGCCGATACCTTTATACCCTCTGTGGCGCTTGACGGAGTTTTAGTTATTCAAAGCGAAAAAGCGTCCAGAAAAGTGTCTGTTGATAAATTTGCGACTGCGCCGGGGAAAACCGTGATGGAAGAGGGGGAGATAATAACCGCGATCGAATACCCTGCGCCGCCGGAATTTTCGGGAAGCGCCTATTACAAGCTGGCTAACAGGAAGGCGCTGGAAATTTGTAATGTGGGCGTGGCTGTATGGATCGCCCTGGAAAAGCCGGGCGGTCCGGTAGCCGATATACGCGTGGCTTTGGGGGCGGTAGGGCCGACACCAATTCTAGCGGAATCTGTCAAAAAGGTTTTGATTGGTAAAAAGCCTGATGAAGAAATTATCAAAAAAGCGGCAAAGGCGGCGAGAGATGACGCCAGACCGATCGACGACCACCGGGGGTCGGCCTGGTACCGCTCCATGATGGTGGAGTTGGTTACCGATCGCATGATCCGACTGGCGGTTAAAAGAGCGGAGGGCGAGGCTTGAAAAAACTGGTCACCTTGACGGTCAATGGCATTACGCATGAACTCGCTGTAGAACCCCGCAGGACTCTCCTTGAAGTGATTCGTGAGGATTTAGGCCTGACCGGCTCCAAGAAAGGGTGCGGGATCGGCGATTGCGGTGCTTGTACAATGTTAGTGGACGGCGTGGCTACGTTCAGTTGTCTCATGCTCGCAATCCAGGCCGATGGGTGTAACGTGGAGACGGTTGAGTCCCTTGCGGAAAACGGGAAACTCAATAAATTGCAGCGTTCATTTGTTGACTTGGGTGCGATACAGTGCGGTTACTGCACGCCCGGAATGCTTATGACTGCCACGGAATTATTGAGGCGAAATCCGCATCCTTCAGAGAAAGAGATCAGGCGGTCGCTGTCGGGCAATTTGTGCCGTTGTACAGGTTACCAGAAGATCGTGGACGCTATCAAGGCGGTGGCTGGTGAGTAAGAATAATAGCTATAGAATATTGAATACCCGTTTGCCGCGGGTGGATGCTATAGATAAGGTTACCGGAAAGGCGATTTATACCGACGATATGAGTTTTCCGGGGATGCTTCATGGGGCGATTCTGCACAGCCCGCTGGCACACGCGAAAATTCTGAATATCGATACAAGCCGTGCGGAAAGATTACCCGGCGTCAAGGCGGTTGTAACATATAAAGAGGCCGGTACAAGGCCTTACGGCGTAAGCCCGGCCCGTTACGATGAGACCATATTCTGTCACGATAAGGTCCGGTATACTGGTGATGAGATCGCGGCGGTGGCAGCGGTGGATAAGGATACCGCGCTGGAGGCTGTCAATCTCATAAAGGTCGATTTCGAAGAACTCCCGATACTGCTCGATGGCCTTCACGCAATGGATGAGGGTCAGCCGCAGCTGCACGAAAGGTATAAGAACAATATCTGCGCCAAGGTTAACTGGCATTTCGGGGATATCGAGCAGGGACGTAAGGATTCGCATATAATCCGCACTGACCATATCACCAGCAAGATGCAGGACGCTGCATTTCTGGAGCCGCAGAGCGTGGTGGCCGAGGTTGATTCGCACGGTAATCTCACCATGTGGAGCTCCACCCAGGCCCCGCATTATGTCCAGCGCACGCTGGCAATGGCATTGAATATGCCTCTGCATAAAGTTCGTGTTATCAAGCCCGCGGTTGGCGGCGGTTTCGGGCCGAAGGCGTCATGTTCAACGGTAGAGTTGGCCACCTGTTTGCTCGCTTTAAAAACCGGCAAACCGGTAAAAACGACATTCGACCGTGAGCAGGTGTTTCTGCATTCCAGGGCGAGGCACCAGTTTTTCCATACCATGACTACGGGTGTGAAGAAGGATGGGACGTTGAGCTTCCTCGAGCATCATTGTATTATGGACGGCGGCGCGTACTCCAGTTTCGGAATCGCGGCGGTTTACTATGCCGGTTCACTGTTAGGCGGGCCGTACAGGCTGAAAAATATGAAATATGACGGCTATCGAGTTGTAACAAATAAACCGGCCTGCGGCGCGCAGAGAGGGCACGGGGCGGTCATAGCCCGCGCAACGTTCGAGGTGCAACTTGATAGGATCGCCGAAGAGCTGGGGATGGACCCTATTGAATTAAGATTGAAAAACGTCATGGAGGCTGGTGAAACCACCTGCAACGAGCTGTACGTTTCAAGCTTCGGGATGAAAGAAGCATTGGAGGCGGTGAGGGATTCGGCGGCCTGGAAGAAGAAGAGGACGCTGGCGGGAAAGACCCGTGGTACCGGCAAGGGTATAGGGGCGGCCTGCGGGTTCTTCGTATCTGGGGCGGGTTATCCCATATACAGGTCGAAAACGTATCATTGCACGGTTGTAACAAAGGTCGATGAGGTGGGCGGCGGAGTAACAGTTACGTCGGGGGCGGCCGATATCGGGCAGGGCTCCGATACGGTGCTGGCCATGATAACAGCCGAGGAGCTGGGGCTCAATCTCGATGATGTGAAAGTTGTATCAGGCGACTCGAGTTTGAGCGTTGATCTTGGCGCTTACTCAAGCAGAACAACATTAATGACTGGACATGCCTGCAAAGACGCCGCCAGGGATATCAAGAGGCAGATACTGGAGGTAATCGGGGGCAAGCTGAATATCCCGCCGGAAAAGCTCGACCTGAAAGACGGTAAAGTTGTGGGCATAAATAATGATATCGATTTCTCGGCTTTGAGAGAGGAATACCTGCAGGAGCACAAGGGATTCACGGATCTTCCCGACGGGCCGGAGTTGACTTTTCGGGAGGCAAGCCGGATAGCGTTCCTGGAGATCGGCAGCGTGGTCGGCACCGGCAGCTATCGTCCGCCCAAGCTGGGGGGATCGTTCAAGGGGGCCACCGTGGGAACGTCGCCGGCGTTCGGATGCTCGGCGCAGGTGGCGGAGGTGTCGGTGGACCTGGAGACCGGCGAGGTGACCGTGGACAATATCACCGGCGCGCACGACTGCGGGTTCGCCATCAACCGCACCCAGGTGGAGGGGCAGATGCAGGGCTCCATGATGATGGGGATGGGGGAAGCGTTGATGGAGCAGATCATATATAACGACAAGGGACGTATCATGAACGCCAACCTGGCGGAATACAAGATACCGACCTCGCTGGACGTGCCCCACCTCGATGCGATCATTGTCGAGTCCAACGAGCCGCACGGCCCCTACGGCGCCAAGGAGGTGGGGGAGGGGGCCATCATGCCGGTGATACCATCCATCCTGAACGCCATCTACGACGCCACCGGCGTGCGCATCGACGAGCTACCGGTCACCCCCGAACGGATCATCGAGGCGCTGAAGAAGAAGAGAGAAAATAAATAGAAAGATGTAGGTCGGGTTCTGAGCGAAGCGAAAAACCCGATAAAAAACTTCTAGGAATAAATTATATTTATAATTGTAATATAGATATGAACGAGTAAGACTAGATAATTAAAGGAATTTGCCATGTCATCTATTCTTATTGTAGCCGCAATAATACTTTTTCAGCCCAATGAGATGATTTTTGCCCCTGATCGTATCTGGAAAAATCCCTATTTTAATCCGGCAATTACGGAAGAGAAAAATCCGGATATTGAAACTTATATGATTAATGCCTTAGATTCGGTAAGGAATTCCAAAACCGACCGCCTATTCTATGAATATCCAAAAGTCGAAGCTAGATATACTCTAAATAACTTACCGTGTGTAAAATTATACTTTTTGAGTACGGGCGTTATTGAATATGGAGTTGATTTCGAATCAAACTATCAATATGTATTCTTTAATGAATGTGATTCTTCTATTTATCATTTGAGAGGTGGTATAAAGTCATTTTCGAAAATAGTAAGGCAATTCTTAATTACGGAAATGAGTGAAAACAATGTCTTAAATTTGATAGACTTATATTTAAATACACAGTCATTCAGTTATCCTTATTATATCATCGGTTCGTATGAGGATTTTGCGGGAGTAGATTCGGCATCGGGATATTTTTCGGATGATGAATTTAAAAATGATAGTACTATTGTCTCAAACGTTGTTAAACCACCTGAAATTAATAAAGTAGAAAATCATATCGATATTAAAATATATACCTGGGAGCAATCAACCGGTAATATAGATTTTTGGTATTTTAAGGTTTCTAAAGATAGTATGGAGATTATAAAAACAAGTAATATGGCGAAGCAAATTGGCCCTTATCAAAAATGGAGAGGGTTCAGATGATTCAAAATATGGTGCTTACGAATTAATAATTGTCATTCCCGCGAACGCGGGAATCCAGGGCGTGGCCATGATTCTGGATTCCCAATCGAGTTGGGAATGACAGTCCCTATACGCGCCGGCAGGAACCCCTTCCTGCCGGTGTGATGCGTCGGGAAAGGGTTCCCGACGCCGCGAGATATGGTTACCAAGCGGCGCTTGGTAACCAGGGAGTATCCGCTTTGTCATGCCGGACTCGATCCGGCATCCATTGTGGGCCGCCTTCATGGATTCCTGCTTACGCTTCGGCCCCGCCATCGGCGGGGTTTGATTACGCAGGAATGACAACGGTCTGTTGGGGGATGAACCCCCAACCTACGGCTTGGCGTCGGGTTTCTCTCCCGCTAATGCGGGGTCGGAACCCGACCTTGTATCTTGGCAACTGTCCGGATTTTGATTAGAATGGGGAATAAGATCGAGGTCTCCGAGAGTTTCAGAGACCTCATTGTGGCGTCG
>CP070813.1:2854865-2870501 GCA_020344055.1 Candidatus Zixiibacteriota bacterium
GTGATTACCCCACCATCCAGCAGGGTATCGATGCCAGCGTTGAAGGCGACACGGTGCTGGTGCAGCCGGGTACATATGTTGAAAACGTAAATTTCAACGGGCATAATATTGTGCTGGGATCGCTGTTTTTAACCACCGGGGATACAAGCTATATTGAGCAGACGGTGATTGACGGTGGTTGGGCAGGATCGGTCATATCTTTTGTAAATAATGAAAACAATACCGCAATCATAGAGGGATTTGGAATTCAACACGGATTATCCCAATTTGGGGCAGGAATTTATTGCTATGGAGCAAGCCCGCTTATAATTTCGAATAAAATTAGGAATAATACCGCAAATTCTGAATGGGATGGATTCGGTGGAGGCATATTTTGTGGTGGAAATTCCGCTCCGATAATTGCCTACAATACAATTACAGACAATGGCGCAGGCGGCGTCTACTATGGCGAAGGGGGCGGGATATCAACTCAATCTTTTTTATCGCCAATAATTATTAGCAATTTGATAACGGGTAATAGCTGCAGCGGCACATACGGGGGCGCCGGCGGTGGAATATGCAGTTTTTCCGAAAGCATAATGATCAACAATTCGGTAATTGATAACCATGCCTCTGGAGGAGTCGGCCCGGACCCTGTAGGCGGTATATACTGCGGGGATCATACATCATCGATAATTAACTGTATTGTTAGAGATAATTTTCACGGAGATTTGACCGGTACCGCCAATGCTTCATATTGTAATATCCAGGATACCCTCTGGCCCGGCATCGGTAATATCAGCATCGACCCTCTCTTCCGCGATCCGGATAATGGAGATTTCCATTTAATGGCAATTGCCTGCGGGGACAGCACCGATTCCCCCTGCATTGATGCCGGCGATCCGAATATCCTCGATAGCCTGCTCGACTGTTCCTGGGGCCTGGGTGGCCTGAGGAGCGATATGGGAGCTTATGGCGGAGGAGATTCGCTGATTACAGCGATCTTTGAGGATTATCTAAGCACGCCTCGAAGATTTATTCTTATGCAAAATTATCCTAATCCATTTAACGTTCAAACAAACATCAGATTTTTACTGCCCGAACCTCAGGATGTACATTTAACCGTTTACGATCTTCTCGGGCGCCAGATTCGGACTTTGCTTGACGAGCGAAAACAGGCAGGTGTACATACAACAACTTTCGATGCCTCCCTCCTTTCCAGCGGCGTTTATTTCTACCGGCTGCAGACGGGGGATGAGGTTGAAACGAAGAGGATGATTTTATTGAAATAAGATGATTTTCAGGGGAGGAAGCATGTACAGGATTATTACGATTTCGATTTTCTTCATGTTTTTTGCTTTTGTCAGTAGCTGGGGTACCATAATTAACATACCGGGTGATTACCCCACCATCCAGCAGGGCATCGATGCCAGCGTCGATGGCGACACTGTACTGGTGCAGCCGGGGACGTATGTCGAGAATATTAATTTCAACGGGCACAATATTGTGCTGGGGTCGTTGTTCTTGACGACGGGAGATACGAGTTATATCTCACAAACCGTTATCGATGGTAGTAGATCAGCTGCAGTAGTGAGGTTTGAAAATGGCGAGGATAGCACTGCGGCCATTCACGGATTTACAATACAGAACGGCGAAGGAACAGGTTCGGGCGGCGGTATTTTCTGTACTGGCTCCCATCCGACCATTTACAAAAACGCGATTACAGGAAATATCGCACCTAAAGGAGGAGGGATCTTTTGCGATTCTTCCAATGCTATAATCAGCAATAACCTCATAATGGAAAACATTTCGGATGCATACGCGGGTAGCGCGGGCGGAGGAATATACTGTTCTTCATCAAATCTGACTATTATTAATAATGTTATTAGGGAAAATAGTGCTGTAGGGGTTTTTGGAGGCGGGGGCGGTGGAATAGATTTTTTTAGATCTAACGCTGCAATTATTAATAACGTCATAAGCGATAACAGGAGTACAGTTGGCGGAGGGATAGGTTGTTCTGTGCTCTCCAATCTGATTATATGTAACAATATAATCAGTAAAAACCTGGCTCTTAATAGGGGCGGCGGAATCGATTGCGGGGCTGGATCCGCGTTAACGATTTCCAATACCATCCTCTGGGCGGATAGCTCGCAAGATTTCAATGAAATATCTGTTGACACTTCGTCAACCATAACAATCAGCTACAGCAACGTCCAGGACACTCTCTGGCCGGGCATAGGAAATATTAGCGTCGATCCGCTCTTTCGTGATACCGCCAACGGTGATTTTCATCTATGCGAAGACTCCTGCGGCTACTTGGTCGACTCCCCTTGTATTGATACCGGTGATCCCGATATCCTCGACAGGCTGCTGGATTGCGCCTGGGGCCTGGGCAGCGCTCGCAGCGATATGGGAGCTTATGGGGGCGGGGATTCGGGGATGGTCAATATTATTGATAATGATTGCTTTTTGCCAAAAGAAATTACCTTGCTGCAAAATTACCCCAATCCCTTTAATTCTGGAACGGCAATCAGGTTTATAATTGTTAAATCAACGGAAGTAAGGTTGGCCGTTTACGATATGCTGGGCCGTAAGGTTCAGACTTTGATCGACGAGTACAAGCAAGCAGGCTTTCATACGGCAAACTTCGACGCTACCGGCTTATCAAGCGGTGTGTACTTCTGCAGGCTGCAGGCGGGAGAAGCGGTCATGACGAGGCCTATGGTCTTGTTGAGGTAAAATCTATCACCCGCGGAGTGGGCTGATAATATCCTCCGATCTGATAATTCCGCGGCCAGCCAAGGAGTTTTTAATGAAACGCTTTTCAATCGCGATGATCTTGCTTGCCGTAATCGCTTATGTTAATGTGTCAGCGACCATAATCACTATTCCCGAGGATTACCCCACCATTCAGCAGGGCATCGATGCCGGGGTCGACGGCGACACGGTGCTGGTTCTGCCGGGAACGTATATGGAAAACGTTCATTTCCTCGGGCGAAATATCGTACTGGGCTCGCTGTTTCTGATAACAGGTGACACATCCTATATCTCTTCAACAATAATCAACGCGGAACTGCCCGGCCATGTAGTCACATTCCAGGATTGCGTGAATGAAAATGCCCAGATAATCGGATTTTTAATCAAGGAAGGCCTTTGGGGCGGGATATATTGCTATAATTCCAACCCCACTATCAGAAATAACAGAATAATTGAAAATTTCGGCATTGGCGAAACGGGAGGCGGGATTACTTGTATTGCTGCCTACCCGACGATCATCGACAACGCCATTATCGGAAATTCGACGAACGGACGTGGCGGCGGGATTTATTGTTGGTATTCCGATCCCTATATTGCGAATAACATAATCAGCGAAAATTATTCCGGCGACGGATACGGCGGTGGTATTTTTTGCGAATACTCGAACGCAACGATACTCAATAATGTAATATGCGGGAATTCAATGGGTCATGCTGATTCGTACGGCGGCGGGATCGCATGCATGTCTTTATCCAACGCTACGGTTACCGGCAACGTTATCAAGGATAATCAGGCGGTCTGGGGCGGCGGTATAGTCTGTTCCGGTTTCTCCGATGCCGTGATCAGGAATAATATCATAAGCGATAATAAGGCTGAATATGGGGGCGGTATTTTATCCTGTTTCGAAGCCATTCCTACGATTACCAACAATACCATATGCAAAAATTGGGCTGTTAGTGGCGGCGGTATTTACGTCAAATGGGCTTCAAATCCGATAATAACCAATACTATTTTTTGGGCTGACAGTGCTCATAATAAAACCGAAATCTATGCCGAAAGTCTATCTTCGGCTACGTTAATATACTGTAACGTTCAGGATACAGTCTGGCCGGGCGTCGGCAATATCAGCGTCGATCCTCTCTTCCGCGATGGCGCCGATGACGATTACCATCTCATGTCTATCGCCTGCGGGGACATCGCCGATTCTCCCTGCATCGATACCGGCGACCCCCTTATCCTCGACAGCCTGCTGGATTGCGGCTGGGGTTTAGGCAGGGTGCGTTCGGATATAGGAGCCTACGGGGGCGGGGATTCAGTGACGGCGGGGGTTGTTGCCAATAACCCTCAATTGCCAGATGAATTTACATTGTCGCAGAATTACCCCAATCCCTTCAATTGCGAGACTAAAATCAAATTTACAATCTCCAAACCCGATAGAGTAAAGTTGACAGTATATGACCTGGTTGGCCGCGAAGTTCGAACCTTAATTAACGAATACAGACAGGCCGGTATTCATACAACGGTCTTTGACGCTACCGGCCTATCAAGCGGTGTGTACTTCTACAGGCTACAGGCGGGAGAAGCGGTCCAGACAAGAGCTATGGTTTTGTTGAAGTAAAAAACTTTCACTTGCGGGGTACGCAGATAATATCCTCCGGGATGTAAACGCCCCGACGAAAAAGGAGAACTTAATGAAACGACAAACGACACTTAAAATCCTGCTTGCACTTATTCCGTGTGCAATGGCGTCGGCTACGGTAATTCATATCCCGGCCGACTACCCCACTATTCAGCAGGGCATCGACGCCGGTGTTAACGGCGACACGGTGCTGGTTCAGCCGGGGACGTATTATGAGAATATCAATTTTAACGGGCATAACATAAAGCTGGGATCGCTATTTCTCACCACCGGCGATCAAAGTTACATATCTCAAACCGTTATAGACGGGGATTCATCGGGAACGGTGGTCAGTTTTATAAGCGGCGAGGATTTGTCAGCCTGTATAACCGGTTTTACGATCACCAACGGTTATACCGATAGTTATGGCGGCGGTGTTTTATGCATGAATAACTCGAATCCATTAATTTGCTACAATATAATTGAAGACAATATATCGAATAACTCCGGCGCCGGTATCTGCGGCAGGCAGAGCAGTCCTGAGATTCTCAAAAATACTATATCTAACAACAGGATTTACAACATATATTGGGGTGATGGCGGCGGTATACATATTTATGAATCAAGCTCGCTTATCAAGGGCAATACAATATCGGATAATTATTGCTATTGCGGCGCGGGCGCTATTTCATGTTTCTCTTCAAATCCTATGATAATTGAAAACGTCATTTCCGGAAATAACACTGTAGGACCCGCGGCCGGTTTGCTCTGTCACCAATCGCAGCCTGTTATTAGAGATAATGAATTCACGGCCAACATTTCATCTGCCGACGAGGGCGGGGCGGTGGCATGCTACAGCTCATCGATGATTTTCGAGCGGAATTTTGTCGCCTACAACATATCGGGATTTAGAGGCGGCGGGATATTCAATAATTATTCCGACTCTTATATCAGGAACAATGTAATCGTTCATAATCGATGCGCGGAGGACGGCGCCGCAATCAACTGCAGGCGCACCTGGAGCTGGTCAAATCCCACAATCATTAATAATGTAATTTACGGCAACGAGGCGGGAGGCAACGGCGGGGCGTTGACCATCGTATACGCCGATCCGATTATCTCAAATACAATCATGTGGAACAACTCACCTGATGAAATAAACCGGGATGATTTATCGAACCCGGTGATTACCTATTCGAATATCCAGGGCGGTTGGGAAGGCGAAGGCAATATTGACGTTGACCCGCTATTCCGTAATGTCGCCGGTAATGATTATCATCTCATGGCTACGCAATGCGGTGATCCTTACGACTCGCCCTGCATAGATACCGGCAATCCCCTTCTACAGGACAGTCTTCTGGATTGCGGTTGGGGCCTGGGCGGTTTGCCAAGCGATATGGGTGCCTACGGTGGCGGGGATTCGGCGACAGTGGGGGTTATTGGCAACAACTCTCATTTGCCGGGCAATTTTGCGCTGATGCAGAATTACCCTAACCCTTTCAATTCTGGAACTGAAATAAGATATTTTATTGTTAAGCCAGATAGAGTTACGCTGACGGTTTATGACCTGCTGGGCCGTGAGGTTCGAATTTTGGTCGACGATTTCAGGCAGGCGGGCTTTCATACCACAACCTTTGATGCGACTGACTTGTCGAGCGGTATGTATTTTTGCAGGCTGCAGGTGGGAGAAGCGGTTGAGACAAAACCCATGGTTTTGCTGAGGTAAAACTTTCACTTGCGGGGTGGGCCGATAATATCCTCCGATATGTAAACGCCCCGACGAAAAATGGAGGATCTTATGAAACGACGAATGACCTTAATAATTTTACTTACATTAATCCCGAATGTAATCGCATGGGCCACGGTAATCAATGTTCCCGGCGATTATCCTACAATACAGCAAGGTGTCGATGCCAGCTCGGGGGGCGATACGGTGCTGGTTCAACCGGGCGAATACGTGGAGAACATCAATTTTAACGGGCGCAATATAACCCTGGGATCGCTGTTTTTACCGTCGCAGGATACGGTTTTTATATCCCAGACAATTATTGACGGAGATACGTTGGGATCCGTGGTAACATTCAATCATGGGGAAACCTCCAACGCGATAATTACCGGTTTCACGATTCAGAACGGATTTTCCATGAACGGGGGCGGGATCAATTGTCTTTCCTCCGATCCGACAATAAGCAACAATATCATTGACGGGAATACGGCGGAAGCGGACGGAGGAGGGATCTACTGTGATGATTCCGATCCCGTAATCTCTCGCAATATAATAAGCGGCAACTCAGTATATAACGGCGCAGGCGGAGGCATTTATTGCTGGAATAATTCCAGCCCCATTATTTCCGGCAATATAATAAGCGGAAATTCCGCTGATAACGGCGGGGGAATCTGCTGTGCCCCGGTATCCGCGCCGGTTATAAGCGGCAACATAATCTGTCTTAATTCCGCCGCGCCGGGCGGTTACGGCGGTGGAATTTATTGCCTTGCCTGCAATCCCCTGATCAGCAACAACGTCATCCACAGTAACGTCGCGACCAGCTGGCTGTTTGGCTATGGCGGAGGGGTATGTATCAGCGAGTGCGGCGCCATGATTGTCAATAATACGCTCAGCCTGAATTACGCCCGCTATGGCGGAGGGATGGCGGTTCTCGACGCCTCGTACCCTGTTATAAAAAATACGATTATCTGGGAGAACACGGCTCCCACTGTCCCGCAAATTCTTATCGATGATGGTTCGACTCTGGCGGTTACCTACTCCAATATTCAAGATACTTTATGGCCGGGAAATGGCAACATATGCATTGAACCCCTATTCAGGGATAGCGCCGGTAACGATTTTCACCTGATGTCCATCGCCTGTGGGGATTCCTTCAGTTCGCCCTGCATAGACGCGGGTCATCCGGCAATGGTGGATAGTCTTCTGGATTGTTCCTGGGGTCTGGGATCGTATATATGCGATATGGGCGCCTATGGTGGCGGCGACTCTTTGATAACGGGAATTTCCGATGATTATTTACCTGTTCCCGACAGATCTACATTATTGCAGAATTATCCGAATCCCTTCAATTCTGGAACTACTATAAGATTTATTACTGTTGAATCAGCGGGAGTAAAATTAGCGATTTATGATTTGCTGGGCCGCGAGGTTCAGACTTTGATAGACGAATTCAGACAGGCGGGAATCCATTCCGTGGCTTTCGACGCCGCCGATTTACCCAGCGGTGTGTATTTCTACCGGCTGCAGGTGGGAGAAGCGGTAAAGGCAAGACCTATGGTTTTGCTGAGGTAGTAAACTTTCGCATGCGGGGGCGAGCCGATAATATCCTCTGATAAGTAAATGCCCCTGAAAAAGGAGGATTTCATGAAAAGTTTAACGATCCTTACAATTTTATTTGTAGGATTCGTTTTCATGACCGCGTCCGCAACCATAATCCATGTTCCCGGAGATTATCCCACCATTCAGCAGGGGATCGATGCCTGCGGCTCAAATGATACCGTGATGGTGGCAAGCGGCACGTATATTGAAAATGTCACAATACTCGTACCCGTCATCAGCTTGATAGGCGAGGACCGTAACAATACAATTATCGATGGATCGGGAGCCGGGGACGTGCTGTTCATCGGCGGCTTCAAAGTTTCAGTCCGAAATTTCACCATGAGAAACGGCGGGATCGGATTTTTGGATGCCGGGATTGAGATAAGCTTCGCTGATAGTTGTCATATCGAATGCTGCGATTTAGAAAATAATTATTCCGGATTATGCCTTTTCGGATCGAGCCATAATACGATCTCTAGATGCAGGTTTTCGTTCAATACGAACGGTATTCATTTCCGGGAGGATTCGTTGGTGGCTACACCCGACAACTTCGATAACACCATTCAGAATAATATCATCGAAAACAACAGTGCCGCCGGCCTGTTTTACGAACATACTTTTATGTGCCATCATTCGTCGAATCTCATCACAGGAAACAGGATTATCAATAACGACCTGGGGCTTTCCACCATCATGTCTGAGGATAATACTATCGCCTATAACGACATAGTGGGAAGCGTTGGCTACGGGGCAGCGCATGGCATGTGTTTTGGCGGAGGCCAGAATAACCGATGGCATCATAATAACTTCATTTTAAACCATAGCGACACGCTGCAGGCCAGCGATGTCGGCGGCGGAATCGACTACTGGTATTGCGTGGCCGATAGCGAGGGCAATCACTGGTCGGATTACACCGGCCCGGATAACAACGGCGACGGTATCGGGGACATCCCCTACATTATCGACGGCGACGAAAGCCAGGATCTTGCCCCGCTCATGAATCCTTTGGTGTCCTCTATAGCCGGGAATGTCTCCGACGGCTCCGATCCGATTACAGATGTTCACGTTCAGGCAATCGGAACCAATATCGATGACTATACTGATTCCGGCGGCATGTACGCGCTTGCAGGTTTGGGCGCCGGCATGTACGATATTTCTTTCACTCATCCCCTTTACCAGGACACAGTTGTATCAAGCGTTCCGGCGACCCTCGATTTCAGCACGGCGTTGGACGTGGTGATGGACCCTCATACGGAGACCGACGATAACGACGCATCGGCGCCGACGAGATTCGCGCTTCTTCAAAACTATCCGAATCCGTTTAACGCGGAAACCGTGATCAAGTTTTCCTTACCGCAATCCCGGAACATTAGCCTTACCATATATGACCTTCTGGGCAAAAAGATCCTCACGCTGACGGACGGTTACCTGCAGGCGGGCGTTCATTCGGTGAATTTCGACGCGTCGGATCTTCCCAGCGGCGTGTATTTTTACAGGCTACAGTCTGAAGACAGGGTTGAAACTAAGAGGATGATATTATTGAAATAAAAAGGAGGCGGTAAATTATGGGGGCCAGGTTGTTAACGTTCTTGTTCCCGGGGCTTTTTTGTATTTGTGCGATTGTCAATGCCCAGGCGCCGGATACGCTCTGGGCAAAACTATACGGCGGGGCGGGCAACGATTACGGCTACTGGCTGGATGTAACCGATGACGGCGGGTATATTATTACCGGAAGCTACTCCCTGGGAGTCGGGAACACCGATCTCTACCTGGTCAAAACCGGCGAGGACGGAGATACGCTATGGACGTCCTCTTACGGCGGAGATTTCTATGACGCCGGCCGCTGGGTATATTGGACGCCGGATAACGGTTATTTCGTCGCCGGTATTGAAAGCCGTTTTAATAATACGGAAAAAAACGTCTGCGTCCTCAAAACCGATTCGCTGGGGAATATCTTATGGAATTATTCCTACGGCGGCGAGCAGGAGGATGGCGTCGTCACCGGCCAACCGACATCCGATGGGGGCTATATACTGGTGGGCTATACCGCCTCTTTCGGCCTGGGGTATATGGATGCCTGGTTGCTGAAGCTCGATGCCGACGGAGATACTGTGTGGACCAGGACATTCGGCAGCGGCGAGTATGATTCAGGACGTTCGGTGATCCAAACGCCGGATGGCGGCTACTTTGTTCTCTGCAATATCAATTACGGATTTAATGATACGGGATTAACCCTGATAAAGACCGATGCCAATGGCGACACGCTCTGGAGCAGGAGGTACTGTCAGAATTACGCAACGGGCGTTTCAATTATTCCCACCAATGATAATCGTTTTATGATTCTCGCCAACACCCTCGCTTTCGGAGATGAGTTTGATATCCAGATGTTGAAAATAGACGCCAACGGCGACAGCCTATGGACTCGGGTGATCGGCGGACTCGACATCGATATGGGGAATTCAATAAAGCAGACGGATGACGACGGGTTCATAATCTGCGGGATAACCGGCCCCTATTTTGATCAGGACATCTATGTGGTAAAGACCGACGCCAACGGCGATACGCTCTGGAGCTCGACATTCAACGGGGCATCGTACGGCAACGATCTGGGTACCTGCGCGAAGCCGACCGCCGACGGCGGGATCATCCTGACCGGCTCTTTATCTACTACGGATGTTATGCAGGAGATCTGCCTGATCAGGTTCGAGTCGGAACAGGTCGGCATTGAACCTGATATTCCGCAAGCACAGGCGATTTATCTTTCGCCCAATTATCCCAATCCCTTCAACGCGTCTACGACAATAAAGTATGGTATCAGCAGACCGGAATTTGTATCTTTGAAAATATACGATTTACTTGGCCGCCGGGTCCAAATTCTGGTAGAGGAATATCTGGAGGAAGGGAACCATTCCATTACGTTCGATGCCGCAGATTTACCCAGCGGCATATATTTCGTTAAACTACAGGCGGGAGAAACTGTGGAGACGAAGAGGATGGTATTGTTAAGGTAGCCAGGGAGGTTTATATGAAGAGGGTTCTTATATCTGCGGCGGTTTGCGTAATTTTGCCGGCCGGTTTTTGCTGGGGGACGATAATCAATGTCCCGGGGGATTACCCTTACATACAGCAGGCGATAGACGCGAGTGTCAACGGCGATACGGTCCTGGTTGCCGAGGGGACTTATTACGAGAGAATAAATTTCTCGGGAAAAGCCATTTCAGTTGCCAGCGGTTACATTTACAGCGGGGATACGCTGCAGATTCAAAACACCATAATTGACGCCGACACTTCTATAATCGGCATTGATAATATGGGAAGCGTAGTCAGCTTCGTTGGCGGCGAGGATTCTCTATCCATTATTCGGGGATTTACAATAAAGAATGGAATCGGCTCCTTAATGAACATCTATCATCGGATGGGAGGCGGTATTTTTTGCATGGGGAACTCGAATCCGAAGATTATCAACAATATTGTATGCGATAATTCGGCGGATGCCGGCGGCGGATTATATATGCTGGGCAATTCCAACCCTATTGTTCGAGATAACAAAATAGTGAATAATATCGGCGGCGGCATTTGTTTTTACGGCTCCAGTCCCGAGATCACGGGAAACGTTATCAGTAAAAATTCGTCCGAACGCGGCGGCGGGATATTGTGCGGAAGCAGTTCAAGCGCGGTGATCAGCGATAATATCATCTTTGAAAATAACGGCGGTCTATGGGGCGGGGGGATATTTTGCTATGAATCAAGCCCCACCATTACTCGAAATCTGATATATGAAAATACCGTGATAGACTGGGGTGGTGGGATCTGCTGTGATAACGCATCTCCGACAATCATTAACAACGTTATCAGTAACAATTTCGCGCTGTCAGAAGGTGGCGGCCTGTATTGCTTTAACGGTTCATTTGTAACGGTAGTTAATACGATATTATGGGCCAACAGTCCTCCCGAAATCGGATACCGCTCCGGGGGAACCTATCAAATCACCTATAGCGATATCAGGGGCGGCTGGACAGGCCAGGGCAACATCGACGAAGATCCGTTTTTTATCTCCGCCTACGAGGGCGATTATAACGTATGTTCGCAATCTCCTTGTATCGACGCCGGTGATCCTTCTATTATCGATCCCGATAGCTCGATCTCCGATATAGGCATTTACTACCCCGACCATCAGGCCTGCGATATAGGTAAAATCGTGCATGTATCCACCCAGGGAAGCGATGAGACCGGCGATGGGACCGCGCAAAATCCCTACAGGACCATCAACCACAGCGCCGACGAAGCGTATGCGAGCGATACGATCCTGGCCGTAAATGGAGCGTACGTCGAGAATGTAGACGTTACCGCAAAGAATATTCTTCTGGCTTCGCCTTACATATTCTCCCTGGACACAATGGATATTCACAACACGATCATTGACGGCGGTTCCGATACCGTGACCGTGATATTTTCAAACTGCGCCGGCGCGACAAAAATATCGGGGTTTACCATAAGGAACGGCCGGGGCTGGTTCGGTGGCGGCCTTTTTTCCGATTACTCCGATATTATAATAAACCACAACATCATCAAAGAAAATACGGCCGACGCAGCCGGTGGGGGAATCGGCTGCTATTTCGGAAAATCGACAATCGAAAATAACCACATTCTAGATAATGTCGCCAATAGCGGCGGCGGTATCGGATGTTACTATACCGACACGGTTATAAGATACAATATCATAAGCGGTAATAACGCTTCGAGAGGAGGGGGCTTAAAAACTTCAAACCTCCTGGCAGGCTCATCAATAAATAATAACGTTATAACCATGAATACCGCTTACCGCGGCGGCGGTTATGAGTGTTTCGGAACGGCCCCGTTCATGAGCAACAATCTTTTTTACGGTAACAGCGCGACGACTTACGGGGGCGCCATATTCTACGACTCGTACGACACTGAACTGATTAACTCGATCCTCTGGGGCGATAGCGCCTCGTCAGGCGGCCCGGAGATCTGTGCGGACAGCGGGTCATTACCTATCGTAACATATTGCGATATTCAGGGTGGCTGGCAGGGTGTGGGAAATATTGATCTAAATCCTCTGTTTCGCAATCCCATAGATGGTGATTTTCATCTGATGTCTATTGCCTGCGGAGATAGCGCCGACTCACCGTGTATCGATGCCGGCCATCCGGACAGCATCGATATGGTGCTGGGATGCCAGTTCGGTCTTGGAGGTTCCAGGGCGGATATGGGAGCGTACGGCGGTAATAACGGCGACTGGGTGACCGGAATAGGAGACGAGGAATTCTCGGAATTCAACGTGCTGCCGGAGAATATATCTTTGTTGCAGAATTATCCCAACCCTTTTAACGCGGCGACCACTATTGAATTTATTTTGCCCGAAGCCGTAAATGTAAATGTTACGGTTTATGACCTGCTGGGTCGGAAAATACATACCGTGATAGATGATTATAGACAGCCCGGATTTCATTCTATCGATTTCGATGGCTCCGGGTTTTCAAGCGGCGTATATTTCTATAGGCTGCGGGCGGGGGATATGGTTGAAACGAAGAGGATGGTATTATTGAAATAGATGATTTACGGTCACGGCAGGCTGTGACTCGCAGCGGCCGGGGCGTATGGCAGTACGCCTTTCCGACAGCGATTTTAGAAATTTATTTATATTGATTTGCTTAAAAACAGAGAACGCGGTTGAAACGAAAAGCATGGTAATGCTGAAACAGGAGGTATAATTCCGTAATGAGAATTGTTTTTTTATTCTGTATGCTGCTTATGCTAATTGGAGCGCACACGCAGGGCATAGCCCAAACGCCGGATACATTATGGACAAAAACATTCGGCGGACCCGGCAATGATTACGTGTACGACATGAAACAGACCTCGGACGGCGGGTACATACTGGCGGGGTCGGGTGTCTTCGGGGCAGGCGGGCCGAATGTTTATCTCGTAAAGACGGACGCCGACGGGGATACAATCTGGACCCGGTTTTTTGATGCCAATGATTCTGATCACGCTTCCTCGGTTCAGCAAACCGATGATGACGGGTATATAGTGGCCTGCAACGGATTCACGAACCTGATAAGATTAAATGAGTTCGGAGATTCGTTATGGAGTCATGATTACGGAATAGTCGCCCACTCGGTGTTCCAAACCGACGACGGCGGATATATCATAGGGGGCGGTGTCGTCGAGGGCCCCTGGATCATCAAGACCGATTCCTATGGTAACGTCATCTGGAGCCATTTTTACAACAATAATTTTTTCAATCATGTCATTTATGTCCAGCAGACACTTGACGGCGGATATATGGCGGCGGGAACGGCCTATTCGGATTCGGGCTGGTCCGATTGTTACATCATAAAAATGGACGGCTCCGGGGACACTTTATGGACCCGTTCATATGGTTCAACAGGGCCGGAGGAGGCCCATTGCGCTCAGCAAACCTTTGATGGCGGATATATTCTCAGCGGCCTCTTTTTCTGGACTGTAAAAACCGATGCGGCGGGCGACACGGTCTGGTGCCGTAACTACGGCTACGACGGGACGGGATGCGCTTATTCCCTGCAGGAAACGCACGACGGCGGCTATATTATCGGCGGTCGTACAAATCGTCCATTTATGGAAGCGCAGTTTTATATGGTGAAGACCGATATGGACGGAAATGTTGAATGGGAATTCGAATATGGCGCCGACGGTTATGATATCGGCCACAACGTACGTCAGACAGACGACTGGAGTTATATCATGGCCGGCTGGACGGATTCATACGGGATCGGCGGGATGGATATCTTGTTGATCAGGCTGGGATACCCGGCGGCCGTCGAAGATCTGCTTGCCCCTGTTACCGAATATATATCGCTTTCGGGCAATTACCCCAATCCCTTTAATTCCTCCACCACGGTAGAATTCTCGCTGGATAAGCCGCAATTTGTAACGTTGACGATATATGATCTGACGGGCCGGAAGATAAGAGCGTTATTGCACGAGGAAAAACCATCGGGAACTCACCGGATTTTCTTTGACGGATCGGGGCTTTCAAGCGGCGTCTATTTCTACCGGCTGCAGGCGGGGGATGCGGTAGAGACGAAGAGGATGGTGCTGATAAAATGAGCCGGAGGGCATTATGAAAGGCATCATTATTTTTTCATTAGTATTTCTTTTACTGCTGGCCGGATACACTTTCGCTTTTGAGCCGCTTTTTTGTGCGAGAATTGATTACAACGCCGGGGATAGCCCTGTATTCGTTGTCGCGGGTGATTTTGACTCCGATTCAGATAACGACCTAGCTCTGGTTAATCGCCATTCGGCCTGTGTATCAATACTTTTAAACAACGGGGATAGGACATTTCAGACGCCGGTTAGCTACGAGGTGGGGAACAATCCTCGCAAGGCTTTTGCGGCCGATCTTGACTGTGACTCAGACATTGATCTGGCCGTGGTTAACAATGGTTCGGATAATATCTCCATCCTTTTGAACAATGGTAACGGGACTTTCCAGCCCGCAGTTAATTATGCTGCAGGGAACGGACCTAGCTCGGTTTTTGCGGCCGATCTTGACGGCGACTTAGATGCCGACCTGACCGTGGCCAACACTGATTCGGATAATATCTCCATCCTTTTGAACAATGGTGACGGGACCTTTCAGCTCGCAGTCAATTATACTGCAGGGGACAGACCTCGTTCGGTTTTTGCGGCCGATTTTAACGGCGATAGCCACAATGATCTTGCCGTGGCTAACACCGGCTCAGACATTATCTCCATCCACTTTAATAATGGGGACGGGAAATTTCAGAGGTTGGCTATTTACGGAAGCGGCGATAGTCCTTATTCCGTTTTCGGGATCGATCTTGATGGCGATAGCGATAAAGACCTCGCCGTGGCCAATTATAATTCCGATAATGTCTCGATCCTTCTTAACAACGGCGATGGGACATTTCAGACGGCGGTTAATTAC
>CP070813.1:2870601-2885820 GCA_020344055.1 Candidatus Zixiibacteriota bacterium
GTCTCCTCCTGGAATAATGCTCCGAACGTGTATCTGGCGAGATTATAATCGTCTCCGGTCTTCATCATATCCCAGTCGTAAAGCATAAAAAGATGAAACTTGTCGTCGAGAGAGCCGCTATAAACGCCGTATAGTTTATGATCCTTATGACTGGGGAGAGCCTGAAAACCCCTCTCGACCACCTTCAGGCAAAAAATATCGGCTTTATAGTTGTTACCTTTTCTCATCAGACGGATACCGTCAAATGAGCGGCCCACGTTGCTCCAGCCGACATTCCCCATCAGCCTGTGACGGCCGTAAGGGGCCTCGAAACGTCCCAGCTGAAGATCGAGCCCTTCGGCAAAAAGATCCTTCAGTTTGATGTAACCCTGGTGAACACCGAGGTTGTCGTCGTTGCTCAGGTTGGCGGAATTAAATTGCCCCAGGTTGCGCGAATCCTGCATCTGGAAATATACGATCGCGTCTTCAATGGCCGTTACTTTCAGGTTAACCCGCGTCCTCAAAAGCGACATCTCGTTCATGGCTGTGCCGTAGTCGAAATCTTTGCCATCGAACTCTATCCGCCAGCGCATCTGCCCGCCCAGATCGAGCCCGTTACCAATCTCCGTGGCAGGCGATGTTGACAAAAATAGGATCGCCATTAGAATCGATGCCGTACAACTCAGACCTACCTTTTTAGCCATCATTCCTCCTTTTTTAGTCTTTTATAGCACAAGAGATTGTGCTCTGTCAATTTCATTTATGGAGTTATTCAGTCCAGATAATCGAGGAGTAGGGCTATTTTTACAAATATATTCGGAAAGCTGTTAAGAAGTTACGCCCTACTTCACCAGCATCATCTTCCGGGTCTCAGAGTATTCACCCGCCTTAATTCTGTAGAAGTAGGTGCCGGAGGAATATCTATCGGCGTTCCAAATTATACAATGCCCGCCGGCGTTCTGCATAGTATTCACCAGGGTCTCGATTCTGCGGCCCATTAAATCGAAAACCTGTATCGAAACCGGGCCTTCAGATTCAAGAGAATATTTTATGGTGGTGCCGGCGTTGAACGGATTGGGATAATTCGACAGCGAATAATAATTTTGGGGGATCGTTATATCATCCGCCGAGGATTGGTTTAGATCCACAAAATCGACATCATGGCGGTAGAAATTGGGCACGCACAGGATATTATCCCTCCGATTAATGTATATATCTGCAGGGCCATCATGACCCGATGATACCGTCTCGGGCGGATGAGTAAATGATGTGTCATACCTGTGACAGCTATTCGTCGACCATTCGGACGTGTAAAGGCGGCCCTGGTCATCCCAGGCCAGGCCGTCCCCGGCGTAGCCATATGTATAGACAACAACCGACGTACTTCCATTCGTAAAATCAACCGCCACAATCGGCCTTGTGCCGGGAACAACTGAGATTACCAGCAACCGGTTATTGAGGGTATCGCATATTACACCGTTGGGCGCTTGAAGGGGATCAACGAAGAGCGTACAACTCATCGCGTTCATATCGACTCTCCATAATTTATCATCCCAGTAATCCGAGATATAAATATAACCCTGGTTGTCATAGTCCAGATCATTTAATAAACCGACGCTTGGTATAGGCAAAAAGAACAGCATATCATCAGTTTGAAGGCTGTATGCCACCAGGCCTATATAAGGAGAATCATTTGACGCTACAAACAGGGTATCCCGCTTATTGAGAATACCGGCGATCCGCGTAAGCGTAGTATCGAAATAGCTCTGGGTGCCATCGGACGCTATGGCCACGATACTACCGTCGCCAAAGTTGGATACAAGATACCGGTCATGTAGCGAATCGTACACCACGCTTTCGGGATTGTTCAACAGGTTCTGCGCCGATGCCGACGGCGAACTGATAGCGATCATAGCTAACAATGCTATAATAGAAGCAAATACGGAAATCTTGGAGCGTTTTTTCATCTTACCCTCCGACGAAGATAATTCAGACATTTCAGGCGGCCCACGAGGCGATCCTTTATTTACTTTTTTATCTATGTTATTAACAAATTCCCATGTGAATCAGTTCTATTTTTTCTCCCCGAAATATCCGGGCCGTAGAAGCCGACCCATATGGAGGCTTCATTCCCCGAAAACAGCGTCATTGCGAGGCTCACGTCGTAAGACGTGAACCGTGGCAATCTGTTCTATAAACTTCGGAGTTGATATAAATAGTTTTGCCAGGAATATGCCGGTAGGTCAGGAGCTGAAAGCTCCTGACGATTGTGGAATTTCTGTCAGGAGCCCTATGGGCTCCTGACCTACCGCTTAGCGGTATGCAGTATATTGTATTTCAATACAGGAGATCGCCACGTCGTCCCGACTTTCAGTCGCCCCGCTTAAAGCGGGGCTCACGATGACGATTCTTAATTTAACCTGGTAGGTCAGACATTCCTGTCTGACCGATATATTCGGGCACGATAGGGCCAGGAGACCTCGCCCCTACGGCTTTGAATTTCAGATTTCGCTGATATTATTTAAGCAGGATCATTTTCCTGGTTTGTGTGAAATTACCCGCCTCTAACCGATAAAAATATATTCCGGAGGAATAACCCGAGGCATCCCACACAGCCTGATGTTGACCTGCCTGTTTTTCCTCGTCTACAAGCGTCTCAACCAATCGGCCAAGGAGGTCGTATATGTCTATTCTCACCGGTCCCGCGTCCGCCAAAGCGTATTTGACTGTGGTTGTGGCGTTGAACGGGTTGGGATAGTTTTGCAAAAGCAAAAATTTCTTCGGTAGGGGAGAGGGCGCATCCCCTATCCCGGTTATCAGTGAATCGCCACCCCCGTAGGCACCCATATCACTCCGCAGATCGCCCAGGCCCCATGAGCAATTAAGGAGACTGTCGAGGATATTGGGATCGCCGGCGTCGATGCATGGGGAGTCGGCAGAATCGCCGCAGGCGATGGACATGAGATGGAAGTCGCCATTATCGGGATCGCGGAAGAGGGGATTTATGCTTATATTGCCAGCACCGGGCCAGAGCGTATCTTGGATGTTACAGAACTCAATTGACGGTGCATCTCCGTAGATCTCGATTTCCGATCCGTCAGAATAACTACTGTCATTCCATATTATGGAATTTCTTATTGAGGCATTTGTATTATAAAACCAAATACCGGTTCCATCTAAAGCGATGTTTTCAGTAATAATGTTATTGTATAAAACCGGATTTCCATTGGCCATTCCTATGCCCCCGGCTTTAAGAGTTGTAATATTTCGGAAAATTAGATTATTCTGGATTAACGCATTTGATGACGACAGATAAATTCCGCCCCCATATATATCCCCTGAATTATATGCAATAATATTTCCTATAACTTTTGGGTTTGAAGACTCACAATAAATACCTCCGCCAACACCGCCAAAGCCAGTTGTGTTGTTTCCAATTATATTATTCTTTATAACCGGATTTGAAGCGTTTAAGCATGCTATACCAGCGCCAGGGCCACTATATGAAAAACCTCCTATTACCAAGAAGCCTATAATCGCTGTGGTTTCATTTTCACTGGAATTAAAAGTAACCACTATTAAATGCCCCTGAGCATCAATCACCGTCTGGCTGATATAGCTCGTATCCCCTGTCGTCAAAAATAGCGAACCCAGCACAATATTATGCCCGTTGAAATTTATATTCTCGTAGTACGTTCCCGGCTGCACCAGCACGGTGTCGCCGTCGGCGCTGGCATCTATCCCCTGCTGGATGGTGGGGTAGTCGGCAGGGATGTTGATGATGGTGGGCCAGCAAACAGCGTAAGCCAGCAGCACAAGAATTATGGAATAGGCCGGAATCCTGTTCATTCACCGCTCCACTAAACCTTTAAAATTAACACAGTTCGGGCGGTTCTTTGGTGTCATTATAAATATATGGCGAATTAGCAAATTGGCAAGATTTATATAAAATGCCGCATACACCCCGGTGACAATCTTAAGAGGGCGCTTCAGGTTAACTCATTGTTGTATTGAGTATTACACAAAAAAAGGGAGCCCCTTCAGGAGGGGCTCCCCTTGGAATTTCAGATTTCGTATGAAATTACTTGAGAAGCGTCATCATCCTGATGGCCGAATAATCTCCGGCGGAAATCTTGTAGTAGTAAACGCCGGAGGCGACTTCGGAAGCGTCCCAGGTAACCGTGTGATTACCGGCGGGAAGCAGACCGTCGAATAGCGTAGCCGTCTTCTGACCGAGGAGGTTGTAAACCTCAACTTTGACTTCCGATTGTTGCGGCAGGGCGAAGCTGATATTGGTACCGGCGTTGAACGGGTTGGGATAGTTCTGGGCTACGGAGAATTCCCGCGGCAGGCCGGAAATCTCATCCAGGTCCGTTACCCCGCAGTTAATCGAAACCGGAATTTCAGGAGTATCGGGTGTATTATTGTATACCATAATGGTAGCCTGGTAGCAGGAATCGTAATTGAGACCCACAGCCGTGAAATCGATGGTGATATCGAGATCAATATTCTCGGCAGGCTGCAGTACGCCGGACATGGGATCGACTATCAGCCACTGCGAGTAGGGGGCGATCTCATATCCATAGATGAAATCGGTGGGGGTTCCCTGTCCCAGCACAATCAGCGCGGCGACAGAGGGATCCCATTCGGTGGTGAAGCAGGCGCCGCCGGCCAGTGCGGCAGAATGACCCGTGGGAAGAGAGCTCTGCCAGGTCTCGCCGGTATAGGTCCCGGTGGAGGGGTCAAACTGAGATATCTGTATCTGAGGAGAACCGTCCTGCGAATTGACCCAAATGTACGGCCCGCCCTCCGAGACGTCATCCCAGGCCATGCCGTAGGCCGCCTTAGAATTGGAATACTGGCTTATTATAGTGCCGGAACGGTCGAACTCGTAGATATTGCTGCTGAAGTTTGCGCCCCAGAAGTGATCGGTCGCGGGATCCCAGGCCACAGCCCTCACCGGGCTTAAACCGGGAGGCCTCGGCAAGGTGCCGATCTTCATACCGGTGGCAGGATCAATTTTCGCGAACTCGTTTTCGTCGCTGGCATACAGATATTCGCCGTCCCAGGCCATGTCTCGCCAACCCCAGACCGAGCTTGTGCCTTGATTGTAGGAGGTGATCAGGTTGCCGTCCCTGTCGAATTTGTGGAGTTTGTGAACGTCGCCGCCCGAAGCGTTACGACCGGTTACCCAGAAGTGGGTACCGTCGAATTCAACTCCAAGACAACCATTATCGCCGGTGGCATCTTCAATCATGTATGTGAATAACGAGTCGCGGTAATCGGTAATGACCGGTAGATCGGGACCGCTGAAGCTATAAGGAGCCACATCGGCCGCCCCCTCGGGATCGACGGCGTTGGCGACTCTCTCACCGCGGCCCGGATTGGCGGAAAGGATCAGGTCGCCGATAACGACATCGACATCGAACTCAAGCACGCCGTCACCCACATTGGCGATATTGCGGGTAACCGTTACCACTTCGCCCGAATCAACCTCTAATTCTACAGGCGAGGTATTGACATTAATCAGTGGCGTGGAAAGCGCAAAATCCACGGTAGTGGTTTCATTCTCGACCACGACTATATCCTCGATCGTGACGGGATTGTGATACTGGGCGCTGGCGGTAGCGGTATAAGTATTCGGATAAAGCTCAAAGAAATAAGAACCGCTGACATCGGTGGTGTCGCGCCGATAACCTATCGCCACTATGGCGCCTTCGATGGGATTAAGCTGAAGATCGGTAACGGTTCCCATCAGGGCGCCGGGATCGCCGGTCACCTCAGGCCTGTAAAGCTCGATAAAACGGGCCTGGCCGGTATTTTCGATCTCGATGACGTTTCCGGTTCCAGGCTCCATCTCCCGTACCCCGGCGCTGCTTGTTACAAGCAGATTTCCGTTCCCCAGGCGATAAGCGCCGCGACCGCTGCTCAGGGGAGTCGTCTGGTAAATTGTCCCGTCAATGTCAAAATCGGATACCACATTGCTTGAGAACGAGGCGTTGAGAAAATCGCCCGGATCCAGCTCATCCAACTGCGTCTGTTCCGGGAACGAGACGCTGATCACCGTAGAAACAAAACTGCCGTTCGCATCGTAAAGCCTCACTCCGGCAGGGGAGGATAGACAACTGACCAATGCCTGCCCGTCTTCCAGAAAGTAAATATCAAAGGGATTGATTCCGCCGCTGATAAAATCCGGCAATCGGCTGTGCGGAGCGTCAAACATGGCCACATAATCACCACCGCTGGTTACGAAAAGAGTATCATTGCGAAAGTCGATGCCTCTCACATTGTCCAGCCCGTCGCTACCGTCGCAATAGGTGTAAAGATAAGCACCGGTGGTATCATAAACAAAGACCCCATCTGATATCTGATCGGACACGTATATATTGCCATCGGATCCCTGAATAGCATTAATGGGTGTCGCGAGCGTACCTGAACCGAAGATCAGATTGCCCAGGAATGTTCCATCGAACGGATCGTACAATCCCACAACGTCGGATCCTGACTCGGGAATCATCAGCGCCCCGTCCGGCGGGATGCTGTCGATGGTGGGAATGGTGCCGTTGTTACCGGAGTTGTTCGTTGTCGGCTCAAGCTCCAGACCCTCTTCCTCGAGGGCCTCATAATCGGTCCCCTGATCCGGCATCACGGAAACCTGATCGGCTGCAATCGCGACGCCGCCCAACAAAAGCAACGTCATCGCCGATAACACAACACCTGCGGCAAAATAGCTTTTGTGCATATTTCTTCCTTTCCTTTTTTAAATATTAACTCTCTTAAAAAATTCCTGTTTGCCCTTCCAGCTACTAAATTCTTACTAAAATATTAACAGCCTGATAGAGGAAGCTTTCCTTATCCTTGAAAAGCTCCGCCTATTTCTTAACAATCCTGTTCGCTTCTCTAATTTACCCCAGGAAAGATCGTATCGTTCAGGGATACGAAGACTTCTACTTCTGGATGCAATATAAAATATTTCTAATTTTTGTCCAGTATTTTTTACAATTGAAATGATAACCTATTGTAAAATAAGGAGATAGCTTCAGGCGGCGGCCAAATGACGGCTGTTCTCATTCGTTTATCCCCTGCGAAGGCCTTACGGTCTATTTAATTATGTCCTGGGGGCGGCAACGAGTATGCGCCAGACCGCCAGCCACTCACCATCATTTCCATCCCGCGAAAAAATAAAAAGATCCCGGCCGGCATCGTCATACCTTTTACCCTCCATTTCGTAACCGATTTCAAAATCGTACACAACAGCCGCGGTATTGCCCCAGACATCGACGACGAAGTTCGACTCGTTATAGGTCATTATTCCGGCGTTATCGCAGAAATCGATATAACCTTTAACGCACTCCTCGCGCCCATTACATACTTTTCTCAAATCCGGTCCGAAGATAACCATATCACGGTGGAAAAATTGGCCTAACTGTCCGGCATCGCCCTTTACCCAGGCCTCGTTGATTTTTTTAATAAGCTCCTTTATTTCATCCTTTGAACTATTCACCATTGTTTTTGGCCCCTTAAAGACCCTTCGTATAACAACATTACAGTCAACCCATAGATTCAAATTTTATTTGCTTTGGCTAAGCCGCTTATTTCATTTTATTCTCTTCACCCATCCGCATCCTGCTTACCGCCTGGGCGCTGTCTGTCGGCGCCCACTCGCCGAGATTCTCAGAATATATTTTGCACGGTCCCGCTGACTTCCATGAATCGTATGAGTTATATCCCCAACCGAGATAATCTGAACCGCCGCCGCCCACGGTGGTAACAAGGTAGCGATTTGACAGATGACCGATATACCGCGCCTGCGCCTCAGGTTTTTCCTGGTCGCCTCCGGATGGATCGACAGGAACCCAACCGTAGTTGGGCAGGTATACCTGGCACCAGCGATGGAAGACCTCGTCCTCGCTGGCCAGGTCGCCGCGTTGTGCGATGGAACCTTCATATCTTGCCGGCAGGCCGGCTGCACGACACATGGCTATAAACACAAATGAATATTCCGAGCAGGAACCGTTGCCCCGCTCCAGCACCGTGGGGGCGATATTCCACCAGCCGACGCGTTCGTAATACATGTTATCAATTATATAGCGAAATATCTTCCGCATCATCCAGTAGGGATTGGTCTCATCATTGACGGCTTTCTTGACCGCGTTTTTTATGGTCTCCGATTCAATGGCGAACTTGGTATCATTAACAAGATACTTCTCTTCTATCTTTTTGGGGATATCCTTCAGTGAACCGACCTTTTCCGGTCTGATAAAAAACCAGTGCTCGGAAAGCTCCACCTCGGTTTTATACGATGCCTGCACCATATCCCCCGATTTGACCTCATCGAAATGAAAACGGGCCACCTTCTGGCCCCATTGATCCTCGATAAAATCATGTTCAACTGATGACACATAAACCGGCCTTTCCACGAACTTCTGGCGTGGTGAGCTTTCCGGCACCGCCAGATAGATATTTAAGTCGGTCACTGTCCCGGGGCCGTAATTCCTGAATTGATGAGTATATTCGAGAGATTCGTAAACCGGGTCTTTGGTTTTATATATCTCATCATCATCGGTGATTATGGCGTACAGGGAATCGGACTGGTAGTCGGCGCAATAGAGCTTATCGCCCAGAATCGCCAGCCCCCAGGCGTACTTATCCGGGGCGTCGAACATGAGGATCACCTCCCCCGTCTCCGGCCAGACCATGTAGATCTGATCTTTGCCGCGATCAGCGATCCACAGGTAGGTGCCGTCATACGCCAGTCCGGTGGGATTACCCGATGGCGAAGCGAAATCCTTGATTGTAGTACCGTCCTCGGTGGAGATTTTCAGAAGCTTATCGGCCTGCGAATCCGCCAGCCACAGATACTCGCCGTCCCAGGCCAGACCAGCGGGTCGTTCCGCCGGGCACCAGATGGTTCTCACGCTGACATGACTCCCGGGATCGATCTGATAGATCAATCCATTCTCCACATCCGCCAGCCAGAGGTGCTTCCCGTCGAATGCCAACCCCTGCGGTCTGTAGCCGGGCGAATCGAACTGCGATACCACCGCGCCGGTTGCAGGATCGATCTTATAGATCTGGTCGCTCTTGCAGTCGGCCAGGTAAAGGAAACCTCCTCCCGCTGCCATCCCGGTGGGGCAGCTGTACGGTGTCGGATAGCTTTTCTCGACATCGCCGGTTACCGCCATAGTGCCGGATACCAATAACAAACCGAACAACGCAATAAATACTGATTTCATCATTCCCTCCTGTTTGCAGGTTTATGGAGGAAATATATTACATATATAGACGGCTATCAAGGGATTTGGTCAGTAGTCGAAAGCGCGGGGCTCCCGACCTACTCGGCTATCTCTTCGCCGGCACCTCTTCCGCCCTCAGCGGCATAATCACCTCGGCGACCCGGAATTCCGGAGTTCCCTCCACACCGTAGGTCTCAGCTATGGTGGCGGCCAGCTCCGAATTACGGAATTCCTTCAACGCCTCCTCGGATTCCCAGAGATAGACCGCCCCGTATTCGTCCTTTTCAGCATATTTCAGGTAATACTTCTGCGAAAGGCCGTCCAACGCCCGAAACTGATCGGCTCTATTTTCGGCAATTTTCAATATCTCTTCATACGTAAATCTCGATTTAAATCGGACTATCAGCGCTATCATGGTTTCTACCTCCTGGTTTTGGGATTCATGATCTCCCGAAAGAAAAGGAACATTATTTTATTTTCATAATGAACATCATTTTCAGGTTACCGGTTTCCAAATGTCCGGAAAATGCAAATTTATCGATAAGTGGTTGTGTTTCGGGAACTATGATTCCCGAAACATCTCAGATCCCCACGTTATGCGCACGTTCCGGGTCCCCCGCGGGATCCCCGGCCACGGTCTTCCTTTTGTCATTCCGGACTTGATCCGGAATCCAATATGACCTGCCTTTATAGATTCCTGCTTTCCCTTCGGGGATCTTCGATAACGCAGGAATGACATTGGCAATAATCCGCCAAAAAAAAGGGAGAGCCTTATTGGCTCTCCCTTCAAAACCGGCTTTTCGACCGGTTCTATTTTTTCAGGTCAAAGATATATTAATATCTTTTATATCCCGATTTCTGGTAACCGCCCCGATCCCGTTTTTCCTGGCGGGGACGGGCCTCGCTTACCTTCAGAGTACGGCCTTCGTAATCGGTCTCGTTAAGCTCCTCGATAGCCTTGGCGGCCTCTTCTTTGGTCCCCATCTCCACAAAACCGAAACCGCGGTCGCCGATGACCTTGGCTTCCCTGACCTCGCCGAAACGCGAGAAAAGTTCTCTGAGATCTTCACCTGTTACCGAGTAGGAAAGGTTTCCTACATACAAATTGCTCGATTGCATTTTCTGCCTCTTAAGCCTTTCATCTTTGAAAAGATTCTCCTGTCTTGAGGCAAATGCAATGAAACGTCATTACCGTCAACATTATAAATATTTCCAAAGAATGGATTAAAATTTAAAAGTTGCCTTTTTCGAAAAAACAGTTTTCTCTCCCGGTTCACCTCCTGGAAAATATCATACCCATCCAATATACTACATCCCCGCCAATCTTCCTAACATTATTTTTATCGGATTATTTAACTAAGAGTTAACAAGTTTTGTTCCGCATGTTTCGCTAATTGCCGGGAATGTCCTGTCGGGGGATAGGCCTGCAATCTATTATCTGCCATAATATTACCGTGCTGTCGGGTCACCCGACCCGACAGCTATATGTCTAACCCGCCGCCCTCGCCTTCCGCCAGCAGATCAAAAACAGTATCCCGACTACAAGAAAAAAATGGTACGGGTTCAGGGATGAAAAGGCTTTTGGGACGAGGATAAAGAATATCACGGTGTTTAAGAGGATTATCCCGCCGCCGAGCCCCTCCCATCGCCAGGACAGCGCAACCCCGATTATCCAGATTGTTAATGCCGCTGAAATTCGTATTCCGGGCAGGCCAGCCGCCCCCTCTTCGATCGCGTAGGCCAGTGCCATCAATATAAGAAACAGCACCACCAGGCTCCCCAGCACCCTGGCGATCCACCTTAAAGTTAGAAAGAACTTGTTATGGAGTTTCGGCGGCCCCTGTTTGATCGTTTCCCAGAATTTCGCGGCTCCCTCCCGTGGTTATGTGACTTTCGATGCCGCTCTTGCTAGTTATTCCCCGACTTATTTTATTCGATTCTGTGGCCGACCGCAAGGAATAATACTATGAAGTCTTGTTTATTATGTCGTATTTGAGTATTTTTTGTTTTCGTGATCGACAACTGTTCACTAATGTTTTTATAAAATTATCCGGTAATTTTTGATAGGAGTCTATTAATACGAATTTATCGGATCGAGATTTTTCTTTACAAATCTCTAATATCTCCAAACGCGATATTGAAGGTTCAATTCTTATAACAGAAACATCCTGAAGGCCATAGAAGGGCCAATTAGCTTTTATGCGGGGATCGTAGTATTCAGGCATATCGCCATCATTAAACGCGTACAATTCGATCCAAACCCCGTTCAGCGCTTCAATCCCTTTTACTTGCTGACCCAATGTATGAAAGTATCTAAACGAATTTTCTTTAATTTTTTTATCGGCCCATATAAAAACCGTTACAATTGGCTTATTAACCGGTTTTGCGTGCTTTAAAAATTCAATAAGGAATGACTCCAATTCCTCTAAGCCTTTGATGTTAGCAGTGAAAACCTGAGTGGAAAATTCTGAATCCAACTTTAATACCTTCACGATCTGACCCATAAATGAATCAGTCGCTATAACGTCAATACAAGGTAAGTAGGCAGAGAGAATTTCAATATCGGTGTCATCACCAGTTTGCACTTTTCTATTACTATAGTGAACTAAAATTTTAGACCACATTTGGCAGTAGATTCTCACCACCGGAATATTTTTGAAATATTCCGATTTAGAAAACTCGAATATTTTTTGTTCTTGGTTTGAAAATAAATCTTTAATCTGATAGGTTTTTGAGCAAAGGAAATTCTGGCCTTGTGCCTGAAGCTCTTTTTTAAGTTGTTCTTTGAAGGTTAATTCATTAGTTATAATTATATTTCTTACTGCATCGATATTTTTAGCGGTCTGTTTTCTCAGTTCATTATATTCTATAGAATCAAAATTCTGACTAGCTCTTATGTCAAACTGATTAGTTCTATTATCAGGATTTTCCCAAAAGACAATATCCCAAGTTATAGGTTCTTCCTCTAAACCTAGGAATAGCCTTGCTGCCTGTTGAGTTTGGAAATACTCTATTTCTTCGCGGGATCTAAGCTCAACCTGCCCTAAGTAACCCTGTGATTTTTGAACCAACTCCTGAAGTTTCGGTGCAAGGCTTGTTTCTACATCATGAAAAAAAGATCTCGGAACTAATAGCTTTTCATCTAGAAATCCTTGATGCAAAAGGCCAAATATAGAATTGAAAATGGGATTAACAGCTTTATTAATTTCCGTTTTTGCCATCTCGCTCAGGAAATTTTGGTCAAGATATATCACGAGCTTTTTTGTCAATTTTCCCATTTTTAAAATATCCTTTATTAATTACATATATTCGTCATAAACATAATCGATTTACATAAAATTATCAATATGCTTTGCTTTTAATTCCATTCCTGGTTGCCAAGCGCCTGCCTGGCAACCGATAAATCTAATTCGGGCCGGCGTTCGCCGGACTTAAAACAAAGTGAATTCCCTAATACCCGTACATGATGGGATATTCCGAGATCGGGATCTCAAAAATGGTGCCATCGCTCTCGCGCTGGGCGGCCAGCACCGGGTCCCATTGCCCGCGCCGGCGAAGCAGAATCTTCGACCAGTCGTACGGCGGTATGGTCACATGGTAACAGAGCCTGAACTCCCAGTCCTCATCCAGGAAGGTCCAGTGCTCTACGATCCAGATCTGCGGATAGGTCATATAGGGGAACCAGATACGATTGGAGAAATTGCCGAGCTCGGGATGTTCGGTCTCCAGCCATTCCACAAAATCGTCCATTTTGGAGATGACGTTTGAGGGGTTTGTAGGACCCCACTGCATTACCTCCACCTCCAGCGTTATTTTCACATATTTGCCTGTATGAGATGGAGATACGCCATAAACCGCGTAAAGATCGATTTCATAGGTGCCCAATTCAACCGACTCGCTCGGCTGTATGGTTATCTCGGCGATGTTGTACTTGCTGTTAAGCGTATTCCGGTCCAGGCTGGCGTTTAATGAGGGATCCGCTCTGAGGTAAAGGTTCACGTCGCCCATAAAAATCCCGGTGTTCAAAAGACGCACGATAAATATACCGCCGCCACCGGGGTAACTCCTGATGTAGGAGTATTTCGGTACGATTGAAAATGTAAGCTCGCCGGGATCGTTGGCCCCCGGTTCAATGCTTGAAAGAGGATTGGCCTGATACTGGTTGCGTACCGCGTTGTCATCCGAGCAGCCCGGAATCAAAAAGCAGATTAACAGGCAGATCATAATAAGCCAGCGGCCGGATTTTAGCTTGCTTGTATATGACGGCCAAGGTTTGTTTGGATAAATCATATTTCACCTCCCTACCTACGTTTAATAATAACGACGTATAAGGAGTCCATTATGTTTCATAAAAAATGATAATTGGGCCCCACGGCTTGCTATGGGCCAACGATTATTATTCGAATGGAGTTTCATAGAAGCCGTTCGGCTTCAGATACAGGCGCGCATTGGAATAATCGAATATCACGTTAAACCGGCGAATGAGATCGTTGCCCAGGATACCGTCCGCGCCCTCCTGTTTTGAACGCACCTCAGCTGGAGCGAAAGCGGTGGTAATGTTTCGCAGTTCGTACATGGATATTCGCACCGCCACGCTTTTTCCAGACTGGCCGTGGATATCGCCGCTTAAACCGGTGCCCAGGTATTGATCCATAAGACTGTCGGGCATGGTAAACTTCTGGTCCGGTCCCGTCAGAAGCTCCAGCGCGTCACCCGAAGCCAGATCGATGTAAAAGATCATAAGCACCCGTTCGTCTTTAACTACCTCCACCTCGCACTCCAGAAACGGTATTCCCTTCTTCAACTCGATCGGGATAACGCTCCAGGAGTCGTCATCGCCGAGGCCCAGCGAATCATGAAGCGTGATAATCTCTTTATCATAGTCGATCTCCACGGCGTAATGACCGAACAGGTTCCATCCAATCACGCCGTCGGTGGGGAAGTTCTGGGTATGTGGGCTTCGCGATATGATCACCTTCTGGCTGTCGATGGTAACGTCGCCGAAGGCGATCCGCCCGGTCTCGATCATCACCGCTGTCGATGCCTCCCCGTCGCCCGCCCCCGGAACCCGCACTTCAATAGCCCCGGAGGTATCAATTTCATCCACGAACTCCTCGTGAAACAGGTAGACACCGTCGAAAGCCATGCCGGTGTCGAGTATCAGGTTCAACTCCCGCGATCCATTCACGCTGGTGGGGATGATAACCCGGTTACGGTCGATATTGAACGGCACAAGCAGCGCGCTGTTATCGTTAACCCCGCTTTTCCCGCAGGATACGGGGGCTACTAAGACCACCGAGATAAAAATAACGATCATTCTTTCCAACTTCGTACCCATCATTCCCTCTCACTATCTAAAATCATATTCTTTAATAGCATACGATGTAAGAAAACAGTGGTTTATATTTTTCATATGCAATTGCTTTCATAAGTGACTTCATATTTGTTTGACTTTATTCTCTCTCGCTATAGTTATAACTACATTTCCCTTTTTGTGCCCTCCTTCGACGTACCTGTGAGCCTCAGCAGTCCGTTCCAAAGGATATCGTCTATCGATTACCGCTTTTAGCTTTCCCGCCTCAATCAACTCTCTGAGGAAAATTAAATCTTTGATTTTATTTGCTATTCCGAATACCACTTTCTTGTTGCCTGTCAAAGAGATCCATAGGGCTTGAAGAAGAGGATAATCAACTGTAATAAAAACACCATTTTGTGTCAGCGAGTTTTTACAACGGGAAAAGGAAGTCTTCATTACCGCGTCGAAAATGATATCGTAGACCTGGCCGCTCTTGGTAAAATCCTCTTTGGTATAATCAATCACTTTATGGGCACCCAGAGATTTCGCCAATTTGATATTCGCAGTGCTGCATACTCCCGTAACTTCCGCCCCAAAGTAGCTGGCGAGCTGTACCGCAAAAGTACCTACACTTCCGGAGGCTCCAACGATCAGTACTTTCTGTCCTCTCTGGATTTTTCCTTTTCTAAGCAAAACCAATGCAGTCAG
>CP070813.1:2885920-2900925 GCA_020344055.1 Candidatus Zixiibacteriota bacterium
CCGCCACCATCTGCCCCTTGTTAATCAGGTCGCACACGGTTTTGGCCAACTCATCATTGTCCGGATCGCCATCATTTATCAAGGCCGCTGCCAGAGTCACCGCTTCCGCCGCCACTCTTCCGTCATCAGAAACGACAGTTTCATTACCGATCCTTCCGGATGCGAAATTTAGAAGCAAAGCGAATAATTGCTGCTTGGCGCGATCCTCCATCAAACGACCGCCCTTTACCGTCAGCACATTTTTCGCATCCTCGAAATCGTAGTTTTCCAGATTGAAATATACTCCGAGAACGTCAAAATGAAGATGGACGATGTCAAGGTATGCGTCGAGATCGGCGGAACTTTCCTGTGCGTTACCGCGATTGGTCAGGTAAACGTCAAATTGATGTTTCCAGTATCCCATGGTGCGGCAATTGTTTGTCAAAATCGTCGGAGTCAAAACGAAATTCGCTTCCGTACATGGATAGCCCGTAACTTCGATGCCCGTTTGAGTTTCAGCGGGAGAGACCGAATATCCGAGCGGGGTTACAATCATTACGGAGTATGTCCCGACAACCAGGCTGTCGAAGTAGAAGGTCCCGTCCGAACCGGTAACTATCGGATCACCCACCTGGTTGTTATCGGAGTCGATAACCTTCACTGTGACATTTGCCACCGGGTTTCCGGTATCGAGAGTAACATCGCCGCAGATCGCTCCTATGGCGGGCCCGGTGTAAAGAAGAGTCTGGACGCCGGTACCGAGCGTACCGTCAGTCGATATTTTGGCGTAGCCGGAACCGTCATAGGTCCAGACCTGACCTGTCCCGGCGCCGGAAAGACTATAAGGATATCCTATGGCCTGCCCGCCGACCCCGATATATAGCATATTATCACTATCGGAAGTAAGCGAAATCACGCCCTCGTGAGTGTTTGAAACCGGTATCGACCAGGCCAGTTCCCGAGCATCATTATAACGATCGTAGCGCCATAGCTGACCCTCTTGTGTACCATAACCAATCCAATCGACTCCGATATACAAACGATCCTGAAATTCCTCCAGAGCCCACACGTACCTGTAATCCGGGATGTCCCATATTCTTGTAACTGACGACGGGCTAAATGTCAGCCGGTACATTGCGCCTACATAAGCTCCGCCGTAGAGATAATCGCCATATTCCTCAAGATCGTAGATGCATGAGCCCCCATAGTATCCCAGGTCTTCAAAAGTGGAACCATCCCAGCGGATAAATTTGTCAAGGTACCAATCGCCCATGTAAATCCAACCGCCCCAAACATGAGCCGATCTGACGCCATCCCAGTAGGTGTAATTTATCACCAGAGTCCACGATTGATTTAAGGGGTCATATCTATAAAGTTTTCCTGAGCCAACTCCGGTGCCTGCATACAATTCTCCGTTGTACTCCACCAGCACGCAGATCTGCTGGTCGAGCTGCCCGACCTGGGTCCAAATATGCTCTCCGGTCATGGGGTCTTCATGATGCTTAAAGACCAATCCCTGGGAAGAATATGCATTTGAGGCTGTGGCGACTCCTGCGTATAACTGATCCTGGAAAACAATAAGACTGGCGACAGAGAAACCGAGAGTTGGCGATATGTGGCCCCAAACGCCACCGCCCGCGTAGCCGCAAACCTTGCCCGGGTTGGTTGTGCCGGCGTATAAATAGTAAGGTGGATGAGGGGATATGCTTGCTGTAGTGGTAATGCTGGTGGTCTGGCCGATTATGTCGGTGACCGTTAAAGTAACGGTAAAGGTACCTGAAGTGCCATAAGCGTGCCATGGAGTCATACCCGTTCCGTTATTGCCGTCGCCGAAGTCCCAGTCATACGACGCAATGCCGGAATCATCGGTCGAACCGCTGCCGTCAAATGTTAACGGGATATCCTGTTGTCCCGAATAGGGCCCGTCGGCGTCGGCAACGGGCGGATCACCCAGGGCTATGACCGTTACATGGTCGCTTCGAGATTTCCCATCATTGTCCGTTACTGTAAGACAGACGTCGTATGTGCCTTCGGCGGAATATGTATGAGAAGGGGAAACTCCGCTTCCGGTATAAGAATCCCCGAAGTCCCAATCGTAACTTACAATGGTGCCGCCATCGGTATCGTAAGAGTTACTTCCATCGAAGTTGGCGGCCACGCCAACATTTATTGTCTGGATATCGGGGTCAGCATCAGCAACCGGGTAGCCGACGCCATAAGCGTACACAATAGTGGTGTTGGTCAGGTCGAATGGATCGCTCCCGCCTGTAAATTGCTCTACTATGACTTCATTATCCGTGTATGTAGCACCTCCCCCCGCCAGAACGGCGCTAAAATCAATCTGGCCGTTGAATACATTCCCGGTACCGGGCCCTATTCCCACGATGCCGTCCTGCGCCGTCAGATTGTCGAAATTAACAGTGGCCGTCCCGCTGGAGAATTCCAAAATTATCTGGAAGTTGTTGGAACCCGCGTTATAGTATTCCGGCACGTTCTTCCAGGTTACCACCAACTGATCGGTAAGGAGGTTGGCAAATACGCCGCCGTCGGAGGGCGCTTGAGATGGATTGAGGTCATCCCATAATAGCCCGATCCTTGGCTCGGGAGCCAGGAAATCGGACAGGGATTCTGAAAAATCAGAGTCCCCTGAACCGAATGTGAGGTTGCCGTTATTGTTTACCCAAACGCCGGACCATGTTACCCCGTAAAACTCAAATGTAGATCCCCCGAACGATATATAGGTATAGCTGTCATCGCCCTGGTTGACAGATTGAGGGTTGGACAACGTGGAAGGGTCGATGATCGGCGCGTCCGTCGCAGGAGATACCGAGTAAATTTGAGCGGCTGTAATGTTCGGTAGAAAAAGGACCAATGCCCCCGTACAAAAGGAAATTAAAGTGAAAATCAGCCTAAAACTCCCCTTTAAATTACTTTTAATGGTATTCATTTTTGCTTCCTTTTCATACTCCCCTGGTTTTTGTTAACGTTTTCGGCGAATGATAAAAATTATATTTTTTTTGGTAACCCTCCTTTCTACATGAAAGTAGAAAAACAGACTTGAAACATAAATTCGTGAACAGACTTTTACGTCTGGTACAGCGACTATATCAGGCATCAACGAAATTTCTCCCTCGCAAATCTACCGGCAGCAAGTCACCTGGCTGGATTTATTGCCGATCAGAACCTATACGAAATACCCTCGCGCTACCGCGTATACTAAACAGCAAGCGGTACGCGAGATTAATACACAAGGGCGTGAGGCAAAATCAAAATGATGAAATACTGCTAGTTCTCCAAGCTATGGATCATCTTTATTAAGTCAAGAAAAAAATCTCCTGCGGATATTTTTTACAAATGATATTAATAATATTATTGATTAGCAGAAATACGTGCCGCAATTTTTTTAAAATTATCGGATAAGAACAAATCTACTGCCGTTATTAACGGGGCAAATTAAAAAAATAAGTTGGCGATTTCGTGTTCATCTCCTGCTTTCAACTGACCTCGCCTCCAACAACCTTTTTACCTGACGCCACAGTCAACTCTGCGCCCCCAAATTAAACGCCCCTGCTCCGCCTTCGGCGGGGCTTTTCCAGAGGCGCAAATGCAGGTGGGGGTATTTCGCTGTGGTATCGGGCCACACGACGCCACAGTTAATCCCCCTATATATTCCGGGGCTTCCCATAACTGTGGTCATAGCAAGCTATGACTCGCAGATAATTCCCATAAAAAACGCCCCTGGAAATCCATTTCCAGAGGCGCAAATGCAGGTAGGAATAAATAGCGCTTATTGACTATTCTTGGGCGGCATGGCTATATTTGCGCCGGGCGGCATGGAGTAATAGCCCCATCCCGGTGTCGAGGCGGCGATGGTATCCACCACAGTTATGACCCCTGTTTCACCGTCGACGTTGCAAACGTGCCACCAGTAGTTATCGCCGGCAGCGATATCATCGGGAACGTTGAACGACTGCACGGTCCCATCCGGTTTCAGCACGCCGACCTGGGCCTGGGAGGTGGCAATTGTCCCGGTCCCGGAATAATGGTAGACCGCGTAGATATACGTTCCGGGGAACTCATCCCAGATGGTGATATGTTCGGGCCCGTAGCTGGTAACGTCATCCACGTCGAGGTCGGCGTAGGGCGGCTCGGCGGCATATCCGGGTGAGGCGTAATAAACATGATAAGCCAGAGTATCAAAATCTCCCGGGATTTCAGGAGTATAGAGGTGCGAATCGAGATCCCAGGGATTTTCTCCCCATGTCAACGTAAACTGTATCCAGAAATCCCTGTACATGGATAATCCGCTGATATTCATAAGCGGCAGATTGTTTTCCATGTAGGTCATGGTGGTCACTGTAACGGTATCGCCGCTGAAAAGCCTGAGTTCCCAGCTCATGAGGCTGGCGAAGGCCTCGAAGGTGTTGATCTGACCGAGCAGGAAAGATGCCAGCTGACGTCCCGCGCCCGCGGCAGTGGAAATTTCCTGATCCAGATGGACAAAAACCGAGCCGTTGAAATCGACGGTATCCATGTAATGATAGAATGATTCCATGTCCAGAGTCTGGGTATTTTCGGTCGTCCAGGAATCGGACTGAATCAGGTCATAATTCTCCGGATCGCCGTCATAGCCATAGGACGCGATGCCTGCACTGTGGACGATAACCTCGATCGATATCTCGGTTTCCCGGGCCGGTTTAGCCGAGCCGACGATATCGGGGCCGCTGCCGGCGCCGACGCTATGCCGGCGCTGGGCATCCTCCAGATCGGTCACGACCAGTCCGGGATAGTAGGAGCCGTTGGGCAGGCTGGCAATGGTTAAGAGATGCTCATGCAGCAGGTAGCAGGCGACCGCCGCCCCCGAAACCGGCGAAAGCGAGGTGTTTACGACCGAAACCTCGATGGAATACGGCCCGTTTGATACAGTCGAGATACCGGTGCCGTCAGTGGTGCCGGTGGCGATGGATGGTTCTTCGGGCATAACCGGATCGCTGCTGCAGCCGGTCAATATACCGACCATCAGGCATAGAGAAAATACAAGCGCCAATTTGAAATTCATGATAATCCCCCTCCTGTGATTTATTTATGAACTCGCCTATTTGCTTTTCTTACATAGATTTTCGGAAAAAATAGTGGGCTCTTTAGAATATGTTATCTCGTCATATATTTCGGCTGAAAAGACAAAAGGCCGGTCGCCCGGCCTTTAATTCTCGCGATTATCTAAGTTTCCGTTGTATAAGCGGTTACTTCTCGATTTGGTGGTTTCCCTTTCGAGTTATTAACGCCATCGGGGTCCTTCCGGCAACATCGCGGCCCATGTATCGACGCAAGTTTCAGTCAAACGCGATAGCATACAAGCTCCTTGCTATTCCAGCTGCCAGGACGATGAATCCGGAACGGCGGTTTTGGTCTTGAATATCACTCCGGAGGGGTATTCGATTGTAAACAGATATTCAGAATCGGATTTGGACAGCAATTGATTCGGAAAGAGGTCGATATACCAGTATCCCGTGGAATCGGATTCCGTCGTTTTTCTAAAAGGCGTGATAATGATGCCATTATACTTTAACGGGTAATGCTTCGACGGAATCTCCACCGTGACGTCTGTCAGTTCGACAGCATTGCCCGAAATATCGTAAATCCATCCGTAAACCCTGCAGAGATCGGGTGAGGATGGCTGCCCGGGATCGAATTCGGTCATCCAGAGGGTATCGGTTCCGCCGCCGGATAAGACCACGATAGTATCGAGAGTCAGCCCGTAGTTGTTATGAGTCAAAGCCACGAAAAAGCTATCAGGGTCGAGTTCGAGCAGGCGGCGACCGTTTTGATCGGTCAGCAATCCGTCCACCTTCACGGTCGATTGATCGAGGGTCCTGACGACGACGGAAGCTCCCTCTATCAGGGTCGAATCCGGTGATGACATAACGATCAGGGTTTCCGGTTCGGATCCGCCGCCGGAAAGCGAGAGATTATCGATCTTTTCGTGCGCGTCGGTGGAGGCGTCATATCCGAGGCTGGCAAGGATTGAATCTATCCTGGCGGCAACTGAATCGGGCACCGAGGCGGAGCCTCCTGTGTTAGAGACGGCATACCAGTAATCGTCGGAGAATTTGGCGCTGTCGAAAGCGGCGTTCGCGATCTTGGCTTCGGAAATGGCGCCGCTGTCGATCTTGGAATTTTTCAGAAAATAATCCTCGAAATCGACCGATTCCAGGGCGCCGCTATCAACGGAGGCGACGTTAACATCGGGCGCGGCCGACGAGAAAGAGCTATTATCGATAACGAGCGAATCGTTATCGGTAATCGGATTCCAGCCATCGATATTGGCGACCTCCGGCTGTTGAGCTATCCAGTTGTCCTGATTTTCTATTGAATCCTTTACCGCGATAAGGTAATTCGCCAGATCCCTGGCTTCGTCAGCGACCTTTATAAATGAGAAATTGTTATATGTGGGATACCCCTGGCTCCATAAAGCCACCACTCCCGAATAGGGGCCGTTTCCCTTTGAGGCGTCCAGATCGCTCACTATATCTTTGAAGAAATAGTATGAGGCTCCCGCCATATATACGCTGTCCACATAGGATGTCGAAAGAGGCGACGCGGAGCGTGCGGAATAAGTGCTGTCATTTGCCCCCTCGCCGTGATACCAGGTGATAACGTGGACCGAATCGGGGGCGGCGTTCCGACCCAGGGTATCCATACAGACCAGCGGGAAATTGACGGTATCGTTTACCGATACCAATCCGAAATCGACGGCATTCGCCCCTGACATCGATATTAGAATTAAAAAAAATGTAAAAACCTGTCTCATTTAATCCCCCGTTAGCATCGATTGTTGGTAAATTCGGCGTTTGTAATAGGCAGGCGCGGCCGGAGTATAATACACCACCACGTATATCTTTGTGCAGAAGGCTCGTTTCAGGATAGGTATTGTTACCGCGTCCGCCTCGACTTTCAGGTTGTCGATATCGGATAACGTCCAGCCTCCGCCTTCGGGATTCATTGAATAGGTATCGCTGTAATTGGTATAAGTACCCTGAAGAGCCCTGGTGGTCCCGTATGCGATTGAGTCGACCACATGATTCACCCTGGCCTCCGCGCCGGGGCCGCTGGGCGTTTTCATACGGCTGTGAATAACAATAGAGTCTATTATATCGCCTGGGCCGATATCGCCGGCATTTTCCACCGTAAATCTCTGCTTCTCGCCCTGGGTCGTCTCATCGATATAATTGTCGTCGACATTATCGGATACCGACTCAACCTTGTTTGCGCCGCCGACATTGGCCCATTGATCGGGCGTAGAAACGGAATCGGGATCCAGAGTTTCAGAATCGCCGTATACCGAGGAGGCCAGAATCAGAATTATCGGAATAATAAATCGCATAATAGATCTTACGCTTTTGAAGGTGAATTAAGTTTATTTCCGGGGCCGGTGTACTTCGCCAGAATATTGTAGGCTTCCTTTTTATACATATCCGACAGGGCGGACCACGACTGGGCATCGGAGCTTTCGGTTTTCCCTCGGGACGGCGAAATCGATTCCATGGCCCGTATCCTGCATATAATGGAAACCGCCAGGTAGGTCTCTGCGCTCACCAGAAGTTTGTCGTTGGAATCGTGATGGACACTATCTATGAAATCCAGGATGCGGCTATCGGCCTCGGAAATGGCGTTCACTATGGCGTCGTCATCCAGAGACCCGTATTCAGCCGTATAATCGGCATAAACCCATTGCCCCGACTCGATGGCTCCGCCCGATCGGCGTTTGACCCGTCCCCTCTGGTAATCGATATCGTAATCGACGCCCTTTTCATAGATACGATAATACAGATACCATACCGTAATGGCGGCGCCCTGCGGAATTGATCCCGACGCTATCCTGACGATACAACCGTCGTCGTAATCAATGCGGTAGTCGACATTTTCGATATAGATTATTCCGAGAGAGCTGTCGCTGGCGGCGACCATGGTATCCTGTATCAATTCCGAGTGCGACAGATTTTGAGTGTCGGCCGTTCCGAAATCTATATCCTCACGGGTGGGATCGATCTGCTCCTTGCCTTTTACTTTCTCCGAACCTGTGAGAATCATCTTTTTTTGAAGCTGGATCCAATCGGCGCCCCGGAGCTGTATCTTCTCATTCTCCACGTTTTCCGATCCGAGATGATAGTCCAGGATATGCTTTTTCACTATTTCCTTGGTGGTAAAGGGCATCAGTTCATCTCCATTATCAGAAGGTCAACCAGCGAATTCGACAGTTGAAGCGAATCTTTCGAGATGCGAAATGACTTTTCGCCGACGTTTCCGAGGATAAAGCTTCCCACGGGATTCCTGGGGATAAGAATGATTTCGGGACTCTTGATAACTTCGGGAAGCAGGTTTCCGCGATGATCGACCAGGTTTTTAAAAATAACCGTCTGCGCGGTTTCGCCGGTAAACTCGCGGTTGAAAACGATTCTTTCATCGCCGGCGACGAATTCGGTCATTATCATATCGGCCTCGAAGGTGCCGTCATCGCCCCAGACCACGAAATTGCGCACCAGCCATTTGCGGTTGGATTTGAGATAATCGATGGTCGCGTTCATGTTACCTCCCGGGCCAGGTTGAGATCATCACATTTTGGAGCGGCGATTATCTGCGTTCCAACCGGCTTGGTGGAGAAAGCCGTCGTGACCCTTACACGAATCCAGTAGGCGCTGTAGCTATTGACCCCGGTCAACTGCCAGTCCGAGGGTATCGTCTGGCCGTCATCCCAGAGATAGACCAGTTTGTCGGAGGAATCGAAATTAAACGCGCCGCTTTCAGGCGTGAATTGTTTCCAGTCCGTTCCGTCGAAATACTCCCAGACCACCGAACCTCCCGCCCCGGCGGTCGAGAGGACTATGGCGGCGCAGTAGAAACAGCTCTGTTTACCCAGGTACAGGCAATCCTCGAGGGACTCCAGCAGGGCCGAGGATTCGCTATGGTAAACATCTCCGGAAGCACCGGACGAGGCCTCATCGGTTTTATCCTCATACTTTGTCGACGCCGAATCGTCATATACGAAAACCCTGTCAAAGACACCGATAGAGGGGGCGTAATCGGAAACCGCGAAACCGCTTCCCGATTTTTTGCCCTTTCTCATAGTATAATAATTGTTGCCGTGGTTTTTGGCGTAGAATATATGCGGGATGCTATCAAAGTATGTTATCTGCGGGGCTCGGGAGGAGGCGGTTTCCACTTCGATAATTCCGCTCCACGAGGAACCGTCATATTCCTTGAAATAAATCTTATTCTCCCCGCTTAGGGCGAGGGCGACACCCAGCCTTCCGTCCACCGAGGCGGCCAGGTCGAAATCATCATCAATATAATCGCCCGAATATATTGAATATTCCGTATCCCAAATATCGCTCTGGGTATCGTAGACCCGGTATTTAAGATCGGATCTCCCGTCGGCATACACGGCATAGAGCTTCGATCCGATTCTGGACCCGGAAACGTAGGCGATATCGCCGGATCCCGACGAGAGCGCGGTTCCGGTATCGGTCGGCCCTGAGCCCCAGGTGGAGCCTTTATCCTCCGATATTTTGGCCCTGACATAGTACTTAGAATCCCCGGAGGTATAATGATTGACAAAGAAGCACCAGAAATTATCATCAGCGTCCATAAGGAAAAAGGGATTGTAGTTATCGTCGACGGTTATGACATCGACGGCCGAACCCGCAGACCAGGCTCCCGATTCGAACGAGATTTCAAGATATTTGATATCTTTAGAGCCGTCGGTGTAAACAAGATGAATATTGCCGGCCGAATCCATTTGAGCGCTGAATGGCGAATCGTTGGAATTTGATACTATGGTTTGAGGAGTCGACCAGTTTTCGTAAGGGTAATCGGAAAAAGTCAGCTTGATAACCGACGAGGAGCTCATGTACAGCGCCGCCAATCGTCCCTTAAAGACGCCGCCGGGCACTCTGAAAAGGGTTCTTTGCGGGGGCGACCCGGTGGGCCGGGACGCCCCGGATGTATCAATTAATTTCTGCATAACCGTTTGCGACTAAGTCCAGGAGTTATCCAGAATTAGCGAGGCCTCTTTTATGACCTTGGCGTAGGCCACTGACTCGGAGATAACCGCCTCCTCGATCTTCTGGTTGATTATCTTGTCGTATTCAACCATAAGGGGTTGCCCGACGACCTCCTCGATGGCGAAGCGGTTGTCGAGACCGATGACGTAGTCGGACGGCACCTCATCGCAGCGTATCAGCGTAGCGCCGAGGGGCGAGGTTATCTCCCCGTTGGCCTGGAAGCTGAATCCCACGATGGGATCTTTGAATTCCGAAAGAGTCAGGATGGTGCGAACCATGTCTTTGTGACACACCAGAACGTTGGGCCGATAGGGATAAAACTCATTCCAGAACTTCACCAGGTCGTCGTAATCGAGGGTGCCGGTGACGTCGGTGTTTATGACGGTCGCGGGATTGGAGTTACCGTCGCCGTTGATGATAGTATCGACCACCAGGGCGGCCTTATCGGACTGCAGTCGATACCCGATATACCACAGAAGCACCTTGAACTGGGCCATACTTCTGTAACGGAGCGCCTTGTAAGTTACTTTCAGAGTCAGGCCGTAATCGGGTATGGCGATGGTGTTATTTTGTTCGGTAACGTTTACGGCCGGGATCTCGGCGCCCTCTCCAACAGGTCTTAACGACATCTCGCTATCTGTAGCCGAATGGTCGATATAGATCGGCGAATAGCGGGAGGTGTTGACCCGAGAGGTCGAAGCCAGGAGTCTCCCGAGCTCCGGTCGCATATTCATTCCCCGGCGGATTTCTCTCTGCATGAACTCCGGCATCAGGGCCGGTGCACCGCGATAGAACATCTCCACGGTGATGGGATTTCCGCCGGAAACCCGGAGATCTCTTGCGGCCAGCTGGCGTTCGAAAGCGTCGAGAGGGCAACCCGGCGGGCTGGGATCGTATTCGGGCTGTTCCAGAAGCTCGGTCAGGCTCATACCCCGGGACTGGGCCTCGACATACAGGTCCCGGTCGATCTCGATATTCTTTGCCCGCGACAGATCGACGGCGACGCCGACATGACATTTGTTTCCTTCGGCAGCGACCAGGGTCCTGCCCAAATCCGATGATAACAGTTTTTCCATTTCCATTTATATCTCCTGATATTAGCCGAGTATTAACGTTACTTCCGACGTTCCGTTGACGTCGATGACGGTGCCCCTGGCGACATTGCCTCCGGCGGGGTCGTCGCCGCCCAGCGCGGGAGCCTGCTTCACCGAGCCGCTACCGTTAACCACAACCCTGTGGCCCACGGAGGGGACGGTTGCGACGACGGGAAGGGTGCAGATTCCGCCGATTTGCACGGTGGCGACTCTCTTGCCGTTGTCGGCGTCGGTCAATGAAAGTGATATTAATTTCCCCAGCAGCATATCGCCGTCGGAACCCGGACCGACCTCGTAGTCGCCGGTAATGGTTACGGCTTTACCGACGTCATCATCCTGTAAATCGTCATTGCCCCCGGTCTGATGGATCTTGAAGGTGGCGGCCAGGAAGCCGACGGTTTGGAGGTTCTGATCTCTAACGCTCATTTATTCTCCTTGTCTGATGAGTTATTTTGATTTAGATATAATTTTCTACGTTCAGCGCGAACCTGTCTTCCGAGGGCGCGGCTCGATCACGATTTTGAAGCGCGCCGATAACCGAAGATAGTTCTTTTTCGATCTCATCAAAGTCGATCAGTTCTTTTTCGAAGGCGCTCTCGATGTCACTTTTAACCTTTTGAAGCCGTTCGGCAATTTCATTGAGTTTCAATATTTTCTCCTTAGGAATCTTGACAGATCTGGTTTTCCGCTATTCCATTTTCGATAATGTCGTTTCGATGGCGGTCAATTTATCCATCATCTCTTTTTTCAATGCGTAAAGGTCGTCTCTGGTGGCAAACCGTTCGTTTATGATAGCTTCAAGCCGCGATAGCCTGATATCGACCTCGGCCACGTAACGCTCTTCGGCCTTGCCGGCCAGCTCCACGCGCAGGCCGGTATAGGCGGCGAAATATCCGGAGAGGGCGGCCGCTATGGTAACGGCAAGGGCGATCAGATTTCTGACGAACGGTTCTTTAAAAGACATAATCTATCCTATTTCGCTGACGCGGCCAGGTACAGACGGCCCTTTTTTCGGACGATGGTTGATACGATATCGGGATCGTTAAATGTTATTGCGGGCAGAGCGTTACAATCATTATGGAGATTGTATAATAATGCCCGCCCGCAATGTGGCTTTGGAATCGTTATAAGCTTTTTATGATTATCAAGATGAACAGTCGCATGAATGAGGTTTGGCCGCGCGAGCCGGTCGGTTACGAATGTGCCTTTCACCGATCCCTTGTAGACCAGGGAGGTTTCGAGGACCTCTTTAATTCCCCTATAAAAGAAATACTGCCTGGCGTTCTCATCGGATGACAGGCTGATATCATGCGGGCATTTTCTCATATCCTCGCTACAGACGGAGCATTGGGGAAAAGTATAGACAAACGATATGGAGCATTCCTTCAATATTCCGGAATCTATTTTATCGAGGATTTCGTCGGCGGCGCCTTCTTCCCGGCTGGGCCAATAGAAATAGCTTTTAAGCCAGATGACATCTCCCTTCTCTTCGAGCTCGGCGTGGAAGGTTCGCGCCATCGGCGCTTCGGCCCTGTTATGCCCGATCATGACCGGCGTATCCAGGATCAATTCGCACAACGCGGAAAGCTCGTCGCGTTCAAACCGGCCGCCGTGGGAGTTTACCAGATCATTTAAAAGATACATGGCCCGGATATTGACATTATTCTCCGTGGCAAGACGAGGCGGTTTTATTACCTCGTTTATTCTATTGATCAAAAAAGACTTGCGCTCGCCGGGCTTATCTATGGAAAGTTCGCCGGATAGTGTTTCAGTTATCTTTTCCAATTTTCCTCCTGCTTTCACTTATAAGGACTTTCAAAAACAAATGCAGAATAGACGTGTTTTTTCGGGGGAAGCCCGTATTACTGTTCCGGGGTCCCTGCGGGACCCCGGCTACAAACCGGTTCGATGGGGGAGTGTTAGGAGACTATATGCAGGATATTTCACTGTTAATGGCGGTGTGAAGGCAATTTGACACGAAGGCCCCGGATTCTTTCTCCGTAGCGAATTATAACTCATTTTTATTCAAAGAATTACAAAATGTGAAAATCGTGTTACGATCGGCATGGATGTTGCGTTTTATAGCGCCAGCATGGGTGTTTGGGCATAAAATTTCACTCCCTCCAATCGAGTGTTGCGCCAGTCCGAACAGGCGGAGCCATTCCGCCACTAAGAAGGTCGGTCTTTCCCTCCCTCCTTGAGGCCGACCTTTTTAATTTGCGGCTTACAATTTGAGCGTAAAAGCGACGGCTACTACTCATACCGGAAAAGGCGGCTTGTAAACTTGAGGGCCGATAGTTAAATCCATATCTCATAGATTTTCAGTATAAAATCGGTAAAATGGATTATTCCTACCGCAATCCGGTTCTTATTGCTAATTGATAATGAATATTTATATTGATAATAGGAAACCACTATATGGTTATGAAAGGTTCATTATCAGTGACAAACGAAAAACAAAGGAGAAAACAGATGACTGCACAGAGGATATTTCGAACATTTTGGTTTATTCCGATTCTGGCTCTGGCAATAGCCCTGGGATGCGGTTCATCCAGGCCCGACATCTCGGCGGTTGCCAACGAAAACAACGAGATAAGGGTATACGAGGTTTTCGGGATGGATTGCCCCGGGTGCCACGATGGACTGGAGAAACTGGTAAACGAGATTCCGGAAGTGGTGACCTCGAAAGCCAACTGGGAAAAACAGCGTCTGCAGGTAGTGCTCAAATCAAACTCAAATGTCGATGACGCCATTATCTTGAGCGCTATCGAAAAGGCGAATTTTACCGCCGGTAAACGTCTTCAATAGGTCCATGGATATGAAAAAAATAATGTATTCGGTGATTTTAATAATCGCGGCGGCGATTCTATCGGCGCCAATTCTGTCATCAAATGTTCATGCGGCAGGGATAAGCATAGACGCCGGGCTTACTCCCCCGCAAAAGAGATGGATATTCCGTTCTCAGGTGCGATTTATGCAGAGAACTAACGATCCGACTCCCATGGGACGGGAGATGAAGATGTATATGTTTCCGGCGGTGGTGGCATACGGATTAAGACCCGACCTGACTTTAATGGTCCGGCAGGCGGCGGGCAGAAGCGAAATGCTGATGAACGGCAACAGCGACTCGCAGTCAGGGCTGGCCGATCTGTTCGTCCTGGCCAAGTTCAGAATGTCGCGTATCAATACCGCCTCCTACACCATCGGCATGGCTCCCACCATCGGCCTGGAAATGCCGACCGGGCAGGACGGTTTCACGTCGGACAGCTGGGATCCGCATCTGGGATATTTCATCTCCGGGCGAAGCGGACCGTGGGGTCTCGATCTGAACGCGTTATATGTCTGGAACGGTATGGCGAAAACCGGCGATTCCGATTCGGAGCCGGGCGACGAGTTCTCGCTGGACGCCGCTTTCGCCTATCAATACGGTTTCGGGGATGATGCGGAATACGCGTTCGCGCCGGTTGTGGAATTATCATACAAGAAAATTAATTCTAACTCGATCAATGACATTATAGTTGAAAATACGGGCGAGTCGTTTTTTCAGCTCTCGCCGGGTTTCAAATTCACCAGATCGTCATTTATTGTGGAGAGCTTGCTTCAGTTGCCGGTGTGGCAAGATCAGGAGGGAATACAGACGGAACGTGATATCGGTTTTCTGGTGGGTTTGCGGTTTATGTATTAGAACAGAGTAGGTGGCGGGCAGCAAGTCGCCTGTCCATAATGATCCATGAGGAAATCCCGCCTAAAGCGGGGCTTTCGGTGCAATTTGTTACCAGGCGGACGTTTGATAACCAGCATAAAAAATCAAAATATCGCTTGACTAACTGTAAATGTAAACTTATAATCCCGAGGTTAACATATGTTAACC
>CP070813.1:2901025-2915590 GCA_020344055.1 Candidatus Zixiibacteriota bacterium
AATCGGTGGTGCCGCCGCCGGGCAAAGTCTCGTAGGAGATGATGCCGGGGTAACGCAGCCCCCGGATATCCAGCCCGAAACGCCTGACATAGTAGTCACACAACAGCTCGCCGCAGACCTTGGTGACCCCGTACATGGTCTTCGGCTTCAATATCGATTCCTGCGGGGTGTCGTCCAGCGCCACGTAATCGCCCCAGACAGCGATCGAGCTCGGTATTATGATCCGCGCCATCTCGTATTTGATCCCCAGTTCGAGGATATTTATGGTGCCGTTCATGTTGACATCCCAGCAGAGCTGCGGGTTCTTCTCCCCCACCGCCGACAGGATGGCCGCCATGTGGTAGACGGTGTCGATATCGTATTTCTTGACGATCTCCTCCACCGTGTCGATCTGGTTGACGTTTATAAAATGGAACGGCCCGGAGTTACGGAGCTCGTCAGACGGCTCGGTCTTGCGGCCGGTGGCGATCACGTTCTCGGCGCCGAAACGTTTCCGCAGTTCCATGGTCAACTCCGACCCGATCTGCCCCACCGCCCCGGTCACCAGTATCTTCTTCATCTCTTTTTTCATCTTCCCAGTCCTATCATCAAAGGTTCATCATAATTTGCCCTGTTCGGTCAGGTCGTAGGCCGAAGGCCGTGACCTGACCGTTTTAGCCGTCGGATCACGTTCCGCCAAAAGCGGAACTACGATCCGACGGAACACTGGAATGTTCAAGTTACGTGGTGTCGGGTCACCCGACCCGACACTTTTTCTCTTAACCCGTGGCGTCAGGTCTCCGCACCTGACGCTTGCAGAGCCGTAGGTCGGGTTCCGAATCCCGTCTTTTGCGGGATGAGAAACCCGACGCACGCGCCCCCCCGGTCGCCGGAATTTAAAAAGATGGACATATTTTGGCAAGGGGAATAAAAGCGCTGTATAATCGTATTTATTATGGAGCGAAGAGGACCAATGTCGGAGTTCACATGACCAAACCTGGAAATCACATTTTTGGGGACAATATCCCTGCTAACAGGGTAATACCAGTTTTGGTGCCGGTCATTTTTTTGACCTTCGGGATGTCTTATTCGGGATATGGTTCCGATATCGAAGATTCCCTGTTAATCGAGAGATTGTATAAATTAAGCATATCGGAGAAACAAATCGTCATCGATTCGCTTATCCGGTCCGATTTGAATGAGGTTTTCCGGCTGGAAAAATCGGCTAAATTCAGAGAAGCCGGCAGTCCACTTATCTGCAAAAGAATATGGCCGGAAAGATTCGTTAATGCCGATATGCAATCAAAAACGCTGGTTATTGATTCCATGTTCGCGGATCAAAGCATCAATTTCGACTTCATAGGCGATATCTTATCAACCGACAAATATAGAAACCATTTTCCCTCCGTAGACGATTTCATGTTATATCGAACTAAACTGGCTCTAAAGACCGGAAGGCTTCATGGCTATCATCGTGCCAGAAGAGTCCTGCTCGAATATTATCACGGCGGTAATAAGTCCAGGATTTTCGAAAGGCCGTCACGCCAGGACCTTTTATCTGATGGCGGCGAATATATCGCCAAGACAAAGGACTCCAGCGGTATAAACTGGGCAATTACATACTCCTGGTATTATCCGGATTGTTTTTGCAGTATCTGGATGAGCAAAAAAGAACCGGAATCCGATCTTTGGGAAGGCCCGTGGTTCACCGGAGTTTGCATACAGATCCCGCAGGATTCCATTTCGTTTTTGAGGTTTCTCGGCAATGAGCCTTATTTGATAGATATAAAAAAAGACATGTATCAACTGGTTTCCTCTCGATATCTGACAAAGGATCTCGATAATGACGGCTTTTACGATATAGAAGAAACCGCTTTCGGTACAGATTTCAGAAAGTATGACACCGATGGCGACGGTTTAAGGGATGGTATAGATATTAATCCGCTGGCGCCGGGGATTAAGAATCCAAGCGACAGGGATTTGGCTGTTAGGGCAGTTGTCAAATTATTCACTTATCATCGTTATGCATTAAACGTCTACATCTTATCCGGGGATGTTAATCCCGATATGGAATATTTCACAAATTCACCCGACCCGATGTTCTTAACCAGGAATACGCGCTGGGATAAGTGGCATTTCGAGGAACAACCCGGGGCAATACCGATCTATATTAATGTATTAAAGGAACGCGATTCTTTGATGGTCATTTCGGCGGAAAGCAAAGAAGAAGAATATTTATACCGTTTAGAAAATAATCGCGGAGATTGGATAATTACATTAGGAGGACCAAAACACCCCTCAAAAAACACGATAGTCGGATTTAACGGCAATATATTCGATCCCTGATGAGATAATATTTAAAAATCTCCACTCAACGCAACATTTACCGACTTATATCTGTATTTAATAATGAGATATAGTAACGAGAGGAGACCTGCAATGGCCGCCTTATTTAATAGATTTTCAGCAATTGCATTCTATTTAATTTTCATATTTTCAACGGCTTACGGCGACGTCAATTTCATCGAGCATATTATCGACAGCCAATCTTACGGCAACTCCAGCCTCTACGCCTGCGATATCGACAACGACGGCGATAAGGATATCCTGGGGGCGGTGATCGAGACCGGCGACATAGTCTGGTGGCGCAACGACGGCGGCTATCCCATATCATGGCAAAAGATCATTGTCGATTTCAATGTCCCCACCGCTTTTTGTGTATATGCCGAGGATCTCAACGGTGATGGGCATAAGGATATTCTGGGCACCTCATATTCGGATCATAAGGTGTACTGGTGGAAAAGCAGCGGTCAATCCCCTTACATCTGGACTCGTTACGTTATCGTCGAGGATTACACGCAGGCCCACGAGGTCTGCGCCGAGGATATGGATGACGACGGCGATATGGACGTGATAAGCGTGTCGTCGGGGCTCAGCCGCGTGGACCTGTGGCTCAACGAGGGCGGCGACCCGATACAGTGGACGCAGTATATTTTGGACAATAACTTCAACACCGCCAAATCGGCGCGGCCCGCGGATATAAACGGCGACGGCATTAAGGATATCATGGGCGCGGCCATATTTGGCAATGATGTGGTATGGTGGCATAACGACGGCGGCAACCCCATTACCTGGACCAAATATTATGTGGATGGTAATTTCGTCGGGGCGCACAGGGTACAGGCGGTCGATCTCGACCGCGACACCCGTACCGATATCGTTTGCGCCGGCTACCTGGGCCACGAGATCGCCTGGTGGCGAAATGATGGCGGCGCCCCTCCGACCTGGACCAAACAAATCCTGGAATCGAATTTCACCAACGCCTGCATCGCCATGCCCGGCGATATCAACGGGGATGGATTTACCGACGTCGCCGGAACGGGACAGGGCAACAACCAGGTGGCCTGGTGGGAAAACGACGGCAACTATCCCATAACCTGGACCAAGCATATGATAGACGAAAATATGATTAGACCCTGGCCCCTGGATCTGGCCGACCTGGATAACGACGGAGATCTCGACGTCATCTCCGGGAGCAGCCACCAGGGTTCCGCCCAGGTGAAATGGTACGAAAATACCGGGACAACGGGCCTAAAAGATGAATATAGCTTGGTCCCCGTAAAATCGCTTACTTCTTATAACAGCCCCAATCCCTTTAACCAGTCTACTGATATAATCTTTTCCCTGCCCGCGGAAACTACCGTAAGGGTCAACATCTATAACCTGTCCGGGAGTCTGATTTCTGCCAAGGATATAGGAATATTAAGCGCCGGATCACACAAATATTCATGGAACGCCAGTAATTTGCCAACCGGGGTTTATTTTTACAGCATAAATGGAGCCGGTTTCACTGGCACCGGGAAGATGCTGCTTTTGAAATAAACGACGAATTTCCGCTTCTTTACTTTCTGTTGACCCTGGAACAATCGTATCATAAAAATTTATAAAGAATGATTTTGATAAACCCGGATAGGGAGGCGATACCATGAAACCCCTTCTAATAGTTATTCTAATTTTGATTATTCCCGTATCGGTGTTACCGCAAAATGACGATTCATTATCGGGATTGCAATCCCATAAGTTCGAAAAAGAATTAATAAGGCAGGTCAGTGCCAATTACCTGCTTTATCTTCCACGAAATTACAGCCAGAAAGAAAAATGGCCCTTGATACTTTACCTGCACGGCGGACGAGGCCGCGGCGATGATCTCAGCCTTCTGGACTGGTACCCCTTGCCGAAAATGCTGGCGCAAAACGATCCCTACCCCTTCGTGGCGCTGATACCGCAATGCCCGGCGGGGAAGATGTGGACCGATACCGAACTCCTCAAGGCGCTGTTAGATGATATCGTTATGAGATATAGGGTCGACAGCGATCGGATCTACCTGGTCGGCTACAGCATGGGCGGGACCGGGGCCTGGTATATGACTTACAGATATCCGGAAATGTTCGCCGCCATTGCTCCCATATCGGGCAATACCAATCCGTGGTGGGCCTCAAGAATGAAAGATATTCCCATATGGGCTTTCCATGGCCGGAAGGATAAACTCGTACCGGTATCCGAAACCGAGGAGATGGCCGAGGCGATTAGAAAAGAGGGAGGCAGCATAAAAGTCTCCATCGATCCGGAACGCGGCCATTCGCCCCCTTCCATAGCCCAACATAAAGAACTGTTTGAATGGCTTCTAATGCAGAAGAAGAATAGATAACTGGCAGGTAAGGAGCCCCGCCAAACGCGGGGCTCCTGACAATTTTATCGCGGTAGGTTAACGCGTCAAGAGCCCGCCGGGCTCCTGACCTACCGCTCGACTAACGGGACCCTGGAATTTAAAAAGATGGACGATTGTCGGCAAGGGGAATAAAATTATTGACCGGCTGTAATTAGATTAGGTAAATAAAAGGAGGTAGGTGAATTATGCTTTTTGATCTATTATTATCGATGTTAATTCTTAATCCGGCAGATACTCTATTTAATTATAATAACGTAATTGAAGAATCGGTTTCCTTGTCTGATAAATTAAATAAGTGCGAGTTTACATTTACTATATATAATAGATCATTTACAGCGGGCGATGATATAGAAATACTGGCCTATATAAAAAATACAGGAAATGATACGCTTTTGGCATGGGATCCCGATTACTTCGGTTATCTAAGACCAGATACCATAGATAATGAATATCGACTTCTAAGTTGCGATTTATATTCGACCTTCCAAGGTGATGGTCATGTTTGCTATAAACTTATGAAATTAAACCCTGGTGATTCGGTAACATACGTAAAAAATATCTATATTGACCCGTCCTTCAAGCCCGGCAAGTATGAGAATTTTAGAATAGACTGTGCGGGTTCATGTTTTCTTTATGATAAAGACCTGGAGTATCTAACCGCCGGCGCTGATAGTTCAATCCATATAAAAAGTTCCACTATGGTTAAACTCCTTTTTAGTCAATTTTGGGTATTCACAGGAAGTATTGATATATCCATATCAGAACGCAAAGAGTATATTCCCTCGGACTAAATTTATTGTATCAATCCGTATAGGTCTCAGGCCAGTAGGTCAGGAGCTGAAAGCTCCTGACAACCTAACGGCATATCAATTTGTCAGGAGCCCGTTGGGCTCCTGACCTACCGCTCTTCTCGATCAGAGTAAGAATAGGTAAATATTAATCTTATATATCATAAGTTAAATTCTCGGCAGCCATTTCCCCGTTTTCTGCTTGTATGATAAATACTCCTCCCCGAATTTTATCTCCATCAGCTTTTCTTCGTAACCGGCTATGTAGTTATAGAAGATGAATATCCCTATCCAGAGCGCGAAAGAAATCATCGAGAGTGTCAAGGCAATCAATCCCGTGTAAAACAGGATAGCGCTCATATATAAGGGGTGTCTTATATATTTGAAAACGCCGCTGGAGATCACTTTTGCTGGACGGTTCTCCCCGGCGACTACCTTATGGCTCGCCGCCAGGAGGTAGAGCGAGACTGCGAAAATCACTATGGCGATAATCGTTCGCACATACGACGGCACGTATCCGGTCAGGCCGGTGGAAAAATTCAGAAAGATCGAATCCGCGATCCATACAATCGCGAACAGTCCAAACGCAATCAACTGCCCGGCGTCGCCGAACGGATGTTCACCCTGTTTTTCTTTCATCTCGATCCTTCGCCTTCAAATAAAAATCATTGACCCTGTCATCTCCCCCGATCAACCTCTCGAAATTCCTCTGTATCATATTTTCGCATTCCTCATATTCCAGTTTGCGCATACGGGCCAGTTCCAACACTACCTCCTGCAATACCCCCGGCATGCCCGGCGTGCCCGCCAGCCATTCGTATCCGCCGGGATTGTCGGTTTCGGAGAGAAGCAGGTCGTCGGGTATCATACGGGCGATCTTCCTGATATGTTCGGTGAAAAGTATCTCCACGCCGACCGTGAAATAATATCCCCTTTCCAGCAATTTCATCATGAACTTCACCGGGCCGGAATACCAGTGAATTATGGCTCGCTTGATATTATGCGATCCCAGTAATCGCAGTATATCCTCCTCCGCCCCCTTGGTATGTAGATTCACAATTTTATTCTGTTCGGCGGCCCTGACAATAAAATACTCGAAAACCTTCCTCTGAGCCGGAAAAAAAGAAGAGTCGTTAACATAATGATAATCCAGCCCCAGTTCCCCCAGCAGGGGGCTTTTTTCGATATATTCATCAAACTCTATGAGATTACGCTGATACTCGTGCGCGACCCAGGGATGAATTCCGAACGTCGGCAGGACATATTTACACTTTTCCCCGATTTCCAGATTGGCCCTGTAGGATGCCGGGTCCATGGAGTTGCTTATGGTGAATATTTTGTAATTTTCAATATCGCCGGTCGCCTTATCCGTTAAGGCGTCATACCTGTTTAAGTGTGCGTGTGCGTCTATAAGCATGCGGACCTCTTCGATTGCTATTGCGCTATCGATTTCTCCTGTAGTTCAATCTCCAATCCCCCCACCCATTTTGCGACGAGATTATAGATACCGGCGGTGATAATTCCTCCGATAAATCCCAGAAGGCCGTACAGAATCGGGAAAAGTATCACCGAGCCGACCCCAAAAATCATTCCTATCAGGGGCTCCGGGGAATCCTCCAGGGTGGCTCCCAGAATCGCTCCCATCAAGGCAAAAAAAGAGAAAAACAGCCCCACGATAAATCCGAAGAAAGCGTATGTAATGCCCATTATTTTCGCCAGCGAAAAAAGTCCCAAGCTTTTTACTATCATCGATACCTCCATTGGCTTTTAAATATATATACACTTTAGATTATCTTTATTCAAATCATAATAGGCGGGAATTATAAAAAGATGAGAGGCGGGCTTCAACTTCTTATCTGAAATCAACTTACAATAATATATTATTAAAAACTAGACGAACTAATATTAATATAATCCAGTCGTATGGGGAAAAAACGGGAAACCCTCCTCCATCATCAGGCAGCCGTGATTGACACCTTTTCAATCCCGATTGAAGATCATTTATCTCAGGTAAAGCATCTCACCGGTTTCGGAATATCCCCCGGCATCAACTTTATAAAAGTATAATCCTGATGGTTTTCTATCAGGGTCCCATACCGTCCGATGACTGCCGGCCGGTCTGTAACCCTGAGAAAGAGTTTCAATCTCGCGGCCGAGAAGATCATATATATCAATGGATACTCGGGACGGTTCGGTCAGGTGGTAGCGTATTGTGGTAGTCGAATTGAATGGGTTGGGATAATTCATCACTGAAAAATAGTTATTGGGGATACTCGGATTTATTATATTTGTTAATTGATCGAAATAATACGCTCCCATATCGGCGATGGTGCTGTCGGGATCGTAAGGGGATAAGGGATCGCCGGCGTCGATACAGGGCGAATCGCCGGACAGGCGGCAATCGCCGTTGGCATGATCGACAAACATGGGATCAAGGGATATATTTCCGTTTACTCCGAGCAGATCCGCGATAGGACCGAACCAGTCGCCGCCGATATTGCCGTAAAAATCGGAATAACTTATCGTAATATTATTATTTCCCCTGAAGCTGACAGATCCTCCTTGACCGCTGAAACCTATAATGGTGTTGTGAATTGTAAGATCGCCCTGGCGGAAATCTATTCCCCCTCCCTCAAGGGAGCTGTTATCGGAGAATGTGCAATTAACGATGGTGGCCGCGACCTGCACTTCCGCGAACAGGCCGCCCCCGCCCCCGCTGGCTGTGTTCCCATGTATCAAAGACCGGTGAATAAAGGGTGCCGAGCCGTTGTTAAAGAACATACTTCCGCCAGATTCGGCGATGTTATCTATAAACCGGCAGCTGTCTATTAGGGGATTTCCGTGGTTGGCCATCACTGCCCCGCCGGCATCGGCGTAGTTATTATAAAAGATCACATTGATTATCGATGGAGAGGTTGTATCGCAGTAGACCCCTGCGCCGTTGCATTCCGGTCAGGGGGCATCGGCCACCCCGTTCATTATAGTCAGATCGCGGATGACGGTATTCCGTCCCTCGTTGTTGCCCAGATAAAATCCTCGTTGCGCCACCTGATTATATTCCCCCGGCACATCTATAATACATGCGTCCGGATCTCCGCTCTGAGAACGAACGGTTATGGTTTTCCCGAGCATATCGATATTGAAATTGCCTTGGCCGGAAAATACGCCGTCGGCCAGGACAACCTCATCGCCATACATAGCGGCATCAACCGCCGCCTGGATGGTGGGATAATCGCCGGGTACATGAATTATGGTGGCGTATGAATTATACGAAATTATACTTATCAGGTAAATCTGGGCGAGAACGAATCGGGCTACCATGCTTTTACTACGATTACGCGTCCTTAAAGATGCGGTTTATCTTTTTTATCGGTTTCATACTGCTGTTAATACAAAACAATTTCAATATTATTCCACCCGGATAAAATATCCCACCCGGCAAATGAAAATCGAATCTATTTTAGAAGCAGCATTTTCCTGCAAAATGAACTTCCGCCTGTGCTAATTCGATAAAAATACACGCCCGAAGACTGTTCCGAGGCGTCCCAGGGAAGAACATGTTTTCCCGAAATTAACGGTTCATTTAAAAGATCGGCGATCCTCTCGCCGAGAACATTGAATATCTCCACCGAAACGTTAGAATTTTCGCTCAGGTAAAATTCAATATTCGTCTCGGCGTTAAAGGGATTCGGATAATTTTGTAGCAGTTTAATTTCGTCGGGCATAAAATCGACAATTTCATTTTCCACATCCACCATTCCGGGGCTCATCTTAAGCAAAAATGCGTCATTGATATAGCCGTCATCTGAAGTGGTTGATCCGGCGATAACAAAATTACCATCGGCAGTCTGCCTCACGCAGTAACCTACGTCGGCTTCGTTAATACTCATCGTATCGGACCACTGCAAATCTCCGTTGCCGTATGTCTTTACAACATAGATATCGCAGCCGCCCTGCACAGGCGATTCCATCAGCCCGGCGGCAATAAACCCGCCATCCGAGGTTTCTCTGACAGAATTTGCGCGGTCAGATCCGCCTTCACCATAGGTTCTTTCCCATTGAACTGTCCCGTCCGACGACGTTTTTACCATGTATAAATCATGATGATAGGGCTCTATAAGAATAGTTTTATAACCTGCGACAATATAGCCGCCATCGCTGGTTTGGTCCAACGAGTACCCGGCATCGTAACCGTCGTCGCCATAGGTGCGACTCCATTCCACATTGCCATCCGAATCCGTTTTTATCAACCAGACATCGGAGCCGGTTCCGACACCACCTGTGGCTCCGCAGATAATATAGCCACCGTCCGAGGTCTGGAGGATGGATTTGGCGTGATCTAAAAAAGAAGGATTGCCGTATTCCCGTGACCACATTATTGCGCCGACGCTGTCTATCTTGACTGCAAAAATATCGGTATAATATCCGCCCGGCTCCTCCTTATATCCAGCCGCGACATAACCGCCGTCGGAAGTTTGAGTGACTTCCGCGAACGATTCGCTGCCTGAATCGCCATATTTCCTCGTCCAGATCGTGTCTCCCGAAGCGTCCGTCTTGATGATATACCCATCGGCTGTGTTTCTGCCCCCGCTACAGCTAAAACCGCATGCGACGAAGCCGCTGTCAGACGTGGGCTTAACACAGAAACCAGCGTCATTGTCTGTGCCTCCATATGTCCTTGTCCATTCGACATTTCCTTCGCTGTCGGTTTTAATTAGTAATACGTTGTTATGCCATTGCTCATACGATTTCGTATATCCGGCCAATATGAAACCGGGCTGGCCTGAATGATTGCCCTGCCCGACTTGCTCAACCCAATAAACACAGTCGTGAACGTTGTCTCCATATATCTGCATCCAGATGATGTTCGGATTCTGAGCCGGGAGATTTGAAGCGATGGCTATAATACCGAAAACGACTACCAGGGAAAAAATCTTCTTAAACATCCTTCACTCCACTGTTAGAAATGATTCCTTCAAGGTGCCGTCTCTCCCCGGGATGTTATTCTATTATATAAAATACTGAATCCTGGTTATTTAGTTCCACTTTCTCGAGATATAATTTCGGCCTGCCGGATGGCTAATCGATAATCTATCTCAATAATACCATCTTCTTTGTCTCGGAATACCATTTCGTTTCGATTTTGCAGAAGTAATTGCCGGATATCAAGTTGCCCGCATCCCAGACAACCTGATGATTGCCCGCCGGTCTATAACCTTGAGAAAGAGTTTCAACCTTGCGGCCGAGAAGATCATAAATATCGATTGAGATTTTTGACGGTTCTCTCAGGCCGTATCGAATCGTAATCGATGAGTTGAAGGGATTGGGATAGGGGGAAAAGCCTATTATGACCGGCATAGCCGCCGGCCCGCCTTCGATTGCGGTTACTATTTCACTAAGCAGAATCGATACGTCATCAGAACCGTAATTGGACGTGACCAGATCTCTGTCGCCATCGTCGTCAAGATCGGCCGCGGATACCGATATGGGATTGGTTCCCACCGCATGGTTTTCCGGTAGTTGAAATGTACCGTCCCCGTTATTAAAGAACACTGAAATATTGTGTGAATACCAGCTGGCGGTTATCAAATCCGCATACCCGTCATCATCGATATCCGAGGCCCATACCGTCGAAGTCGAATTGCCGGCGTTATAATAATTCGCACTCTGAAAAGTGCCGTCACCATTATTTTTTAGGACCGCCACGTAATTGGAATTCCAGTTCGCGACGGCGAGATCGCCATCATCGTCCCCATCGAGATCGCAGGAGAAAACCGAACAGCAACCGTTTCCGGCCGGATAATTTACCCGGGCTTGAAAAGTGCCGTCGCCGTTATTCTTCAAAATCGAGGCGCAGTTAGACCCGGAGCTGGCGACAGACAAATCTCCGTCACCGTCGCCATCGAGGTCGGATATAAACACGAGCCTGGGATTAATCCCCGTCCCGTAATTTACGGCGGCTTGAAAAGTACCGTCGCCATTGTTTATCAGTATGGAGACATTGTTGGAACCCCAGTTCGCCACCGCCAGGTCGTTGTCGCCGTCATCATCAAGATCGTGAACCTGAATGGAGTAGGGTTGCATACCTACTCCGTAATATGCCGTAGCCTGGAATACGCCGCCGCCGGAATTAAACAGGATGGAGACATTGTTGGTCTGCCAGTTGGCAACGGCCAGATCGTTATTGCCGTTGCCGTCGAGGTCGGCGGCGCAAATCGACACCGGGTTCCCGCCCGCGCCGTAAACAGAGTCCGCATAAAACGTCCCGTCCCCGTTATTGAAAAGAACCGAGACATCATGAGTGAGCTTATTAGCCGATGCCACATCCTCGTCCCCGTCCCCGTCAAGATCGGCGATGCAGGCATACGCGGGACCATCCCCCACTCCATACTCGATCCGGTCAAAATAAACAGCATCGGGCGATTGGGCTTCCGAAAAAGCGAATACGAATAATACTGCCACGAAACTAATAATCAGACGGTTCATAATCCGTCTCCCTTTTAATTGATTTACGGCCCGGATTATTAGGAAAATACATACATTTATGCTGCAATATTCAAAATAATTCGGAACACGGCCAACCTTTTTAAGCAAAAGAACTCCTAAATTTCTTACGTTAAATATAGCCGAATTGTATAAAAAATCAACTTAAAAATCTACTTTTGGCCTGGGATTCAGGCTATTTAATTAATGTCATCTTCTTAGTTTTCGAGTAATTCCCGGCCCGCATTCTGTAGAAATAAACGCCTGATGATAGGCCGCCTGCTTCCCAGATCACATGATAACTCCCCGCAGGCTTTTGAGATTTAACCAGCGTTTCCACCATCCGCCCCAGAAGATCATAGATATTTATGGTTACCTCCGACTGTTCCACCAGGCTATATCTTAAAGTGGTCGAGGCGTTGAAGGGATTGGGGTAATTCTGGGAAATACTGAAACTCTCAGGCAAATATATTTCCGGATCGAGCGTCTTGGAAAGATTCATCAATATCGAAATATCATCGGAGTAGAGATTGGCTGTTGCGAGATCGGTAAAGCCATCGCCATCGAAATCAGACGCGAAGACCGAATTGGGGCCATCCCCGGCTCCGAAATTTATCGCTGCTTGAAAAGTCCCATTCCCATTATTCAGAAGTACTGAGACATTGTCGTGACTCTCATTAGCCACGACCAGGTCATAGTCGTCATCGCCGTCCAGGTCATCCGAAAAAACTGAAATAGGACGGTATCCGACTTCATAATATACGGGCTCCTGAAATGTTCCGTCACCGTTGCCCGTATAAATTGAAATAGTACCCGGATATCCAGGGATATCCCATCCGCGATTAACAGTGACAATGTCCATATCGCCATCGCCGTCAAAATCGGCAGCGTAAATCGAGGGGGCATTCAGTCCACCCCCAACATCGACAGCAGCCTGAAATGTCCCGTCGCCGTTATTCAAAAGAATGGAAACGGCAATGAAGCCGGCGCTCGTCACGGCCAGGTCGTTATCGGCGTCGCCATCGAAATCGGCAGAGAAAATAGATTGAGGACCGTCGCCGACTTCATAATTTATCGCCTCCTGAAATGTTCCGTCACCGTTATTCAGAAGAACTGAGACATCGTCCGAGCCGGCGTTAGCTACAGCCAGGTCATTGTCTTTATCGCCATCTAAATCAATCGCAAAAACTGATATGGGACGATACCCGGCCCCGTAAATAACCGCCGTTGGATATGTTCCATTTCCGTTATTCAGAAGGATAGAGACATGGTTGTTTTGACCATAATTATCCATTGAAGGAGCTATTAGGTCATAGTCGCTGTCGCCGTCCAGGTCGGCCGCGAAAATCGATACTGGACAACCCCCGGCATCGTAGCTTAAAGTATCCTGGAATGTCCCGTCACCATTATTCAGGGAAATTGTGATATTGCAGGAACCGCTATTTACCGCGGCCAGATCGAAGTCCCCATCGTTATCGAAATCGGCCGCGAATATCGACGAAGGCTCAATCCCCGCGCTGTAATTATCGGCGGAACGAAAATCCCCGTCACCGGTATTCAGGAATATCGACACATAATCTAAAGAGTAATTTGTGACAGCCAGGTCGTCGTCGCCATCGCCATTTAGATCAGTTGCGAAAATTGAAACGGGATAACCACCGGTATAATAACAATTCGCCTCCTGAAATGTACCGCCACCGCTGTTCATAAGAATAAAGATTAATTTGGATAACCCTGTGATAAAAGCCAGATCCTTGTCACCATCACTATCGAGATCCGCAGCGAAAATCGAATAGGGATTATACCCGGCCGCGTAGATTCCCTCCGCCTGAAAAGTCCCATCTCCATTATTTAAAAGTATTGAAACATTTTCAGAATTAGCTACGGCCAGATCATTGTCACCATCTCCGTCCAGGTCGGCGGCGCGAACTGAATTGGCACTACCCCCGACTACATAATTGACCGCCGTCCGGAATGTCCCGTTGCCGTCATTCAGGATAATTGAAATATCATCCGAGCTGCGATTGGCCACTGCGATATCATTGTATCCATCGCCGTTCAAGTCAGCCGCGAACACCGACTGTGGGCCTTCCCCGACCTCAATATCTACCGCCGGCTGGAAAGTGGCGTCACCGTTGTTTAAAAGAACTGAGACATTGTCGTCAAGATAATTGGCCGTTACCAGGTCATTGTCGCCGTCTCCGTCGAAGTCAGCAGCGAAAACTGACCATGGACCACCCCCGGCCTCGACGTTTATGGCTGTATAAAAGGTCCCGTCACCATTATTCAAAAGCACAGAGATATCGTTGTCATTAGAATTAACAACGGCCAGATCACTTCCGCCATCACCGTCCAGGTCGGCGGCAAAAATCGAATGAGGGCCATAACCCGTAGTGTAATTAACGGCTGTCTGAAAAGTGCCGTCACCCCGGTTAAGGTGCACTGAAATAAAATTGAAACCCGATCTTGTAATTGCCAGATCGTTATCGCCGTCGCCATTGAGATCTGCGGCAAAAACCGACCAGGGACCATAGCTGACCGCATAATCGATCCGGGCATCAAACAGCGGCTCAAAAGCGGAAGCGC
>CP070813.1:2915690-2930045 GCA_020344055.1 Candidatus Zixiibacteriota bacterium
GCGGATCTTATCCTTGCATTCGCTATCGTGCCAGGTTGCGAACATCTCATCCATGTGCCACCCCTTGGGGCCGGCCACCAGCAGTTCCAGCTCCCGGTGAAGCCCCGACTTCTCAAACGCCTTGAAAAGCCTCGATAGATTTTTACGTGGATCTAGCCGGCTCACAAATAATATGTAGTCTCCTTTAATATCATATTTTCTTTTGGTTGCGGCAATCCGATCGGACTCCGACCTTTCAAACGGCGTCGTGCCGGGGTAAACCGTAACAACCTTTTCCTCCGGTACGCCCAGGTGATTGACAACATCGGCCGCGGTCGCTTTTGAGATCGCCACAACTAGATCCGCCCGGGCAGCGTAATGCCTGACCCGCGGCCGAAAATGCCTTACCGCCGACGGTATGGCCATCTCGGAATGTGTGATTGCAATCAGGTCGAAAACAGTAAATACCCTCGCCGCATTCCTGGCGGGAGGCACCTGGAAGCTGGGGGAATGAAAAATATCGATATTTCCCGTAAATCTTTCGACGCTAATCAACGGGGTAAAAGCCCACAGGGCGGTAAGGAATTTACCGGGCAACCGGGTAAAGATAAGCCGGAAATTTTCCCGCCGGGGAAGTCCTTCCGGTACCCTCGGGCTCAGGCTGTTATAGAATAAAATATATTCGTTAATGGAATCGATCCTTGCAAGGGCTTCAAGCATCTTGTACTGGTAGCGGCCTATGCCCGTCATAATGTCGCGTAACGGCCTTATATCGATTCCGATTTTCATTAATCAACTCGCATTAAACAGGTAAAAAATCTAAATATCTGTTCATGTTTTATCGTACAATAGCCGTACAATGGCGTTAGCCACGTTTGAGGCGACATTATCCCAGCTCATCGTTGCGGCTCTTCCGGGGCCATCGACTAAAATCTTTTGATGCAGTTCGCTGCCCGATGTAACAATCTGCATCGCTCCGGCGATTTCTTCCGGATCGGTAACGTCACAATATAATGCCAGCTCCCCGGCGGCCTCGGGGATGGCCGAGAGACGGGAAGTTACGACCGGGGTTCCGCATGCGAGGGCTTCCAGAATCGGCAATCCGAATCCTTCGTATAGCGATGGAAATATGAGGGCTTCCGATCCCGAATAGACAGCCGGAAGATCGTCGTCGTCAATATACCCGGGCAGATTTACCCGCACACTAAGATCGTTTTTTTCTATGGCACCGATCAATTCTCGATACTCAGCCTGCTCTTTTAGCCTTCCCGCCAGTACAAGGTTGATATCCTGGACGCTTTTGACGAAAATTCCGAAAGCCTTTATCATTGATGATATATTTTTTCGAGGATCTATCCCTCCTACATAGAGAAAATACTTTTCCGGGAGAGAGTATTTTCCTTTCGAAACTTCAATCTCTTCCGGGGACCGCCGATAGAATATTTTCGTATCGACTGCGGCGTGGACAACGGAGATTATTTCAGGGGAAACGCCCCAGAATTTTGCAATATCCGATTTTGAGTTCTCCGATATTGTAAGGATTAATTCAGAATTGCGTACGATTTTTTGCATCAGGCGACACCTGAGCTTACCCTTGATCGATCCTCTTAAATTATACTGCTCCGGAAAAACATAAGGTATCATATCATATACAAATACTACGGAGCCCCGGTGAAACAGCAAAGCGTCCTCGTGGGAAAAAAACAGGGTCACGTCGGGCTTAATTTTTCTCAGCTCCGGTCTTAACGCGAACTGCAGGCTGAGGGTTTTTTGCCGTCCTGCAAAGGAGAGCCCTCCTCTTGTAAAAATCTCCTCGATACGGGGAGGTGCTTTGAATTGCGGTCTGGGCAGTTTTTTATCATAAATATAGTAAAATCTACAATCGGGAATCAGGTGGGGAAGCCTGGGGGCGATTCCCTGGATTATCCTTCCGATTCCGCGATGCGCATGCTTCTTGTAGCCGGGCTGGCTCCCTCTCATGTCAAGCGCGATCTTCATTGCCAATCCCGGGCTTTTGTGCGATGACGAATATATCATGGGCGCTGTAGAGATGCTGCCGCAGTTGACCCAGACCAATCAGGCGCAAGACCGGGGCCATAAACCGCCTTTTTATCATGGCCCTGATCCCCTGGGGGAGGGTCGCCGGCGCCCCGCCGCCGGCCACGATTTCGAACCCGACACTTTTCAATAGCTCGATGAGCAGATCCAGCGGATACGGTCTTACATGAGTGGGATCGAGCCAGAAGGTCCTGGTAATGGCGGTGAGATTCTCAGGATTGAGGGTGACAAGAACAATTATCCCGCCCGGCCGCAGGGCCTCGAAACAGCGCAGGGTGAGCTCCTCTGCCGACGGACCGTCCAGATGCTCGACTATTTGACTGGCCATGATACCGTCAAAGCCGCTATTGTTCTTAAGGAATTCAATAATGTCGCTTTCCTCGACGGTGTATCCGGCCCGCCGACAGGTTCCGATCGCGTCCGGGTCGCTGTCGACACCGACGGCGGGAATATTAGAATCTTTCAATAACCCCAGAAACTCTCCGCGTCCGCAGGCCAGGTCGAGAACGTTCCGGCGCCCCTCGAAATAATCAATGTAGGACGCGAGTCGCTTCCGAATCAGCTCCGGACTGCCCCGGAGTTTCTCTATGTAATCTTTCAATCCGCCTCCCGTGGAAGCAGCATGTCCTTTATATTCGAAATCGATACCAGCCTGAAAGAGAGAGCCAGTGCGGCATAGACTGTGGCGAAAAGGGCGGCGGCCGGCCATACACCCAACGAATCTTTGAAGAGCAGGAACATGGCGGCCGATACCGCGCAACCCAGGCAGATCTTTAGAAAATCGGTAAGAATACTAATACTATATATCCCTCTGAGCATAATCAGCAATTGAAGTATCCCCAGCGCCTCGGTGGAGAGTGTCGCGATTGCGGCGCCCCTGGCGCCGATCCTGGGGATCAGGATAAGATTGAGCGCCACGTTGAAAAGCGCGTTAAAAAGCGCTACAGCGGCGACCCTGACCTGATATCCGGCAGCTCCCAACGAATTCCCCAGAACGTTCGTCGCAAATAACAGGGGAATGGTTCCGCTGAGAATCACCAGCAGCACGGCCGACCCGCTGAATTCCGATCCGTAGGCGAGCCTCACCGCCGGATTCGCCATCAGTAAAGTCCCCGTTCCCAGCGGAAGGGCGATAATCAGAGAATATTTCAGGCCCTGGCGGAAGACCTCATTGGCCTGCTCCCTTTGAGTTTTGTAAAGAGAGGACAGGACCGGGAATACGGCCACGACTATCGGAGTGGACAAAATCATAGACGCAAGCACGATATTATAAGCGGCATTGTATAATCCAACCTCGCCGGCCTCCACAATTTTGGAAAGCATCACCGTATCTATCCTGAAATATACGGCCACAAAGATAGCGGTCAAACCGAATGGCAACGCCCCCTTGAATCTGGCCATAAATCCTGCCAGAGCGAACCGAAGATCCAACTTCCCGATTTGGGATTTTAGAAAATAAAGGGCAAAGACAAAGCCGGCTATCGATCCGGTTATATGAGCGACCATTATCAGCGTCAAACCGGATTTCAGCGCGATCATTAGCAGGATACATATCATGGTCACGATTCTGCCGGCGAAAAGGGAGATCGATTCATAACGCATTTTCTGAAGAGCCCGGATCGCTCCGATAAACGCCTGGGCCATTGACCCAATCGATAGGGAAAGGCCCATCAGAGCCGTATAACCTATCAATACCAGCGAATAACCCAGAAGAAATGCCGTAAACAGGGTAAGAAACCAGAAGGCTATGGTGAAGATCAGCTTGGCCGATATTGTCCCGGACAGCTCCTGCCTGAGCCACTGCGGATTGGCTGATATCGTCCGGGTCATGTGCAGATCAAATCCCATGTCAGCTATAGGCAAGAAAAGCCCCGCGAGAGATAGGGCTACCGAATAGAGGCCGAATCCCTCCGGACCCAGGTACCGGGTCAGAAAAAATATCGTGACCAGATACATGGAAGCCGTTCCCGCCAGCCCCAGGAATATCCATAGAGAGTTTTTCGAGATTCTATCGGGTCTTATGTCGATCTTATCGGAAATATGTGGGCTATTTGAAGGTGTCATCCCCTGCATTCGCTTTTATCGGGCAGAGAAAAGACTTTTCTCGACCATGGAGATTATTATATGTCCTATGGTGATATGAGCTTCTTGAATCCGCTGGGTATCGTCGGACGGAACGATCAGAGCAAGATCGACCAGCGAACCGAGCTTGCCTCCGTCGTTGCCGAGGAATCCGATTGTGACAATATCCATCTTCTTCGCTGTATCGACCGCCTTGATAATGTTCGGCGAATTCCCGGACGTGGAAATAGCTATTAATATGTCTCCCTTTATTCCGTGGGCTTCGACCTGACGCGAAAAAACGTTCTCGAAGCCGAAATCGTTGGAAGCGGCGGTGAGAATGGAAGGATCGGTTGTAAGCGCCATCCCGGGCAACGCTTTTCTGTTTACCTTGCCGGTCAGCCTGACCACCAGTTCGGCCGCCAGGTGCTGGCTGTCCGCCGCGGAACCGCCGTTGCCGCACAGCATGACTTTCCGGCCACTCTTTATGGCGGACGATATCAGTTTTGCCGTTTCCGATACCTGTTCGGCCATGGTGTTGGCGATCTGCAGCTTCAGCTCCGCGGACTCTTTCAAGGCTTTTTTTATCTGTTCGATTGACATATCAATTATTCTTTGTAATCGTTAATTTTATCCAAATTTCTTTTTAAGGCCATCTATAACCAGCTTAATTTTATCCTTCGCCATTGCCCCTCGGATTGTCGGCTTACCTCCGCCCCTGGCTTCACCCGTTTTCTTTATTTCGCCGAATACACTTTGGGCGAAATTCAAGTCCGGAGATGTTATTGCATAACTACCCGTAATTCCTGAAACAGTAACAATTGTGGAATCTCTGTATGAGTCTTTATAAAAGTCAGAATATACCATGAGGTCATCAGGACTTTCAGCAGGAACGCTATATATCAATAATTTGCCATTCGCAAGCTCGGCAGCGGCCGATATGTTGGAAGCGTCTTTTAGTAGTTTATTCACACCAAGCTTCCTCTGCTTTTTTTGATATTTCTCTATTTTTTCCAGGAATCGCGAGACATCAGATAAAAGATTTTCCTTCTTCAATAATCTTCTGTGGGCTATCGAAATATCATTTTTGATATCCGATATTTCGCCTGGAGTGAGAGCTTCTATATTTTTGGCGGATAAACTCTTTATTTTCGATATGATACTATCCTGCTCTTTTATGTAATCTTTCAAACGGCGGCCGGTTAACGCCTCGATACGCCGCATCCCGGCGGCGATGGCGGTCTCCTGAATTATAAAGAAATCTTCGATGTCTGCGGTATGATCTACATGGGTACCGCCGCAAAGCTCCATTGAAAAAGGATTTTTAATATCTCCGGTGACGACAACTCTCACCGTGTCGCCATACTTCTCGCCGAACAGGGCCACCGCGCCCATCTCTTTGGCTTTATCAAACGGCATATAGGACCATTGTACCTTAAGATCCCCGTCAATTTTTTCTTCAACGATGTTTTCTACTTGTTCGATCTCCTCGTCCGTCATAGCCTTCGGGTGAGTGAAATCGAAACGAAGCCTGTCCGGCGCGACCAGAGAGCCGGATTGATTGACATGCTCGCCAAGAACCATTTTCAACGCTTTATGCAACAGGTGGGTGGCGGTGTGGTTGCGCTTGATATCGGCGCGGCGTTCGTGATCTATTTCGGCTTTGACCATACCCCTATAAAGATTAGGGATATCTCCTGAAATTATTCGGCCGATGTGAACGTGTTCTTCATTCCATAACTGTGTATCATCAATTTCCACATTGAAATCAGATGATACTAATAGTCCTTTATCTCCTATCTGACCCCCGCTTTCAGCATAAAATGGCGTTTGTCTTAATATAATCATACATTGTTCGGGTTTAATGTCAACTTTTTCAACATTAGATTCATAAGATTCATTTTCATAACCAACAAATTTCGGAATATCCGGAGGTCTTTCAACAGTAGTTAGGTCATGATCGATAAATGAAATTTCGAATTTACTTGCGGCCTTTGACCGGTTCTTCTGCTTCTCCAGCTCTGTCTCAAATCCCCCCATATCTACATGCAGTCCCCGCTCATTCGCCATCACTTCTGTAAGATCAACCGGGAAGCCGAATGTATCATATAGTTTGAAAACCTCCTCGCCCGGAATCGTTTTCGAACCGGTCGAATCCAGTTTCTTGACGATATCTTCGAATATCTCCAGCCCCGTATCGAGCGTCCTGCCGAACTGCTCCTCCTCCGATTTTATCACCAGCTCGATATGCTCTTTTTTCGATTTTATCTCCGGGTATTGAGCGCCCATTAACTTCACCAATGGATCCACGATTTCAAACAGAAACGGTTTGTGCAAACCCAGCAGTCTGCCGTGCCGTGCCGCCCGCCGCAATATCCGCCTTAACACGTAACCCCGGCCCTCGTTGGTTATGACGCCTCCATCTGCGATAGCGAATGTCAGCGCTCTGACGTGGTCGGCAATCACCCGGTGAGACATACCTTTGTCGTCCGTGGAATACTCGATACCCGAAAGCTCCGAGACTTTTTTGATAAGGCCTTTAAAGAGGTCGGTATCGTAATTGGATTCGCCGTTCTGTAAAATCATGCAGAACCGTTCCAGCCCGGCGCCGGTGTCGACCGACGGTTTGGGCAATGGCGTCATTTTGCCCGATTCATCACGATTATACTGCATGAAGACCAGGTTCCAGATCTCCATGAAGCGGTCCCCCTCGCCGTTGAGCTCGCCGGGGTATGATTCGCCTCTGTCGTAGTGGATCTCCGAGCAGGGGCCGCAGGGGCCGGTATCTCCCATGGCCCAGAAATTGTCCTTTTCCCCGAATCGAAGCACTCGTTCACCCAGTTCCGGCGCGATCTTTTTCCAGAGCTTCTCGGCCTCGTCATCATCGGTGTAAACGGTGGCGTAGAGACGTTCGGGATCAAGCCCCAGGATTTTTGTGACATATTCCCAGGCGTAGAAAATAGCCTCCTCCTTAAAATAATCGCCGAAGGAAAAATTGCCCAGCATTTCGAAGAAGGTATGATGCCTGACAGTGAATCCCACGTTTTCGAGGTCGTTGTGCTTGCCCCCGGCCCGGATACATTTCTGAGATGATGCCGCAGTTTTATAATCTCGCTTTTCCAGCCCCATGAAGACGTTTTTGAACTGGTTCATGCCGGCATTGATGAAAAGCAGGGTGGGATCGTCATGGGGGATAAGCGGTGCTGACGGCACTATTTTATGCCCTCTGTCCGCGAAAAAATTTAAGAAAGAAGACCTGGTTTCGTTGGAGTCCATGCGATGCTAAATAATCCATTTATAGGCGAAAATCAAGAATTAAAGCCTTCGGGAGAACTTATGAAATCCCTTTGCGAAATTCTTCTTGGAAATACCGGTTACAGGTCTTAATATTTTACGACTATAAAAGGCCGCCTTCGGATCAATCTTTTGTTTGGAAGAGATGAGTATTCCTAAACCGTCGGTAATACGTCAACTGGCAGAGAGATATCGAGACTTCTCCGCCGGAATGCTGTCCAATCTCGTGAAGATCCCGTCAATCTCCGGCCAGGAGGAAGAGATAATCCGCTTCCTTGAAAGGGAATTTTCGAGGTGCGGGGCGGACGAGGTGCAGATAGACGGTTTCGGAAACGTCCTGGCGAGATTGGGGTCGCGGGGGCCGGTTATTGTGTTTGATGGTCACGTGGACACGGTCGATATTGGCCAGCGCAGCCTGTGGGAATGCGATCCTTACAAAGGGGATTTAAAGGGCGGAAAAATCTACGGTCGCGGGGCGGTGGATCAAAAGGGCGGGCTCGCCGCCATGGTTACGGCGCTGAAGATAATACGCGAATTATCCGCCGATCTTCCGTTCACCCTCTTTTTTGTCGGCTCTATCGAGGAAGAGGTCTGCGACGGTTTGTGCTGGCAATATATTATCAGGGAAACGAAAATTGTGCCCGATATGGTGATCCTCTCCGAACCTACCAACGGGTCTATCTGCCGCGGTCAGCGGGGCAGGATGGAGATGGAGATACTGGTGGACGGCGTTTCCTGCCACGGCTCCAGCCCGGAACAGGGAGATAACGCCATTTATAAGATCGCGCCGATCATTGCCGCTCTGGAAAAACTAAATGAATCCCTTCCGGCTGACCCCTTTCTGGGCAAAGGGACAATCGCCGCCACCCGCGTCAGGAGCAGTTCACCGTCGCTGAACGCGGTAGCCGATCTCGCCGCCATATATCTGGACAGAAGGTTGACCGCGGGGGAGACGCCGGAGACGGCCTGGGAACAGGTATATTCGCTCGAAGAGGTCAGAAAAGTAACGGGACGGGTGCATGTTCCCTCCTACGAAACCCCCAGCTGGCGGGGTACCATGTATCCGGCACTGAAATCATATCCGACTTGGGCCCTCGCCCCGGAACACCATCTCCTGGAATACGCCCAGGTCTGCCACAAGGATCTTTTCAATGCCGTTCCCGAGATCGGGAAATGGAACTTTTCGACAAACGGAGTAGCCACGATGGGGATGTATAATATTCCCACCTTCGGCTTCGGGCCGGGCGACGAGAAGCTCGCCCACGCCCCCAACGAAGCCGTTCCCGTCGATGAAGTTATCAGGGCGTCGGCATTCTATGCCTATTTCCCCTGGATTGTGACCAGAAGATAGTTGCCCAATATAGAATATTATATCCGGTCTTTAAAAAACCTGTCAAAAATGATATTATTGGATTTCAAATACGCCTGCTGGGCCTTTTTCATCTCGCCCGATCTCTCGTATTGCGAGATCTGATCGTATATTTTTTGCCGGAGCTGGATAGCGGCCTCCTTGGCCTTGGGGGTCGACGATAGAATTACAAATACCGCTATAGCGAGATCGTCGGCGGCCTTCAGGGCGTAAGAGCTGTTCCACCACGGCCGACAGGAAATATGGCTCCAGTTAATGGCGGCGGATGCCATATCCATCATTTCCCGGGCCCGGATATATTGAGGATCGCCTTTGCTCCCAGCGTTTTTTATTTCGGCCACTGCCATTTTATACAATTTCCATAACGTTTGCTGTATCGGATTCTTATCGTTCTCCCACAGGTAAAAAGGTTTCTTGCGCTTAGCGTCATTGTTTAATGTCTCCGAAGAACCCTCCGCGGGTTTTTCAAACTCCTTGCGCTTAACGTAACGACGAAGCTGGGATACCGAAACCGCTCTGATCCGGCCGTCCTGGTATAAAGCCCTCAGGAGGTTCTGGCGCCCCGGAATTCGGTGGCCGAAATTGCCCGCCTCCGATACTGTAATAAGATATCTGATATTATTGGAAGCTCTGGAGGTTATGTTTTTCACCATATCTGACGCCGACCGGGGGACTTTCCTGGCGCGGAAGGAACCGTTCAACTGCCACGTTATCTCCCGATCTGCCGGCATAAGGATTATTCCCCCGGCCCCCTTGTCCATGAAAAGAGCGGTATTATCTTTGGACGCCACGACGAACTGGTCCACGAGTATCCATCTCATCGAAAAACGCGCCCCGATCTTACCGGAGTTTATCCCGTACGCCAGATAAGGCGAATAAAGCCCCTGGGGTTTATAATAAATTCCGAAATAACGATCGCAAGTCCTGTTATGCGCTTCAATCTGTCTAACTATGTCCTCGTCCTCGTGAAGCGGAATCGGAGGTTGATAGCTCGGAGTCATGGTGAAATCGACCTGTCCCCGGTCGGCGAGAGCCCCGAGTTTCTTGATTATCTGCCCGAACCCGGTCTTTATCAAAAGCTCGATCGTACTGCCGGGAAGGTTCAGGGAAAAAGACAATTTGGGAGACTGCTCGAATATCTTTAATATCGGAAGATAGCTTCTGGTCACGATTTTTTCAAGCTCCGAGCGATCTATGCCCGGCGGCTGATACATATCTATTAAATTCGCCCATAGAATTTGAGCCATTTCATCTCCCTGCTATTTCATTGTGAGAAAATTAAATCCGAGTCTGGAAAATGTCAAGTTTGCCGGCTTTTGAATTATTTAAGATTGGATTTTCGAATGATTCTAAAAAGATGTTCTATGGCGGCGCCCTTTATCCGGGTTACGGAGTTTAGCCGCTCATGCTTTCGAGGAATTTCGTGTTCGTCTTGGTTTTCATGATCCTCTCAAGCAAAAATTCCATGGCTTCAATGGGGCTCATCTCGTTTAGAAACTTCCTCAAAATCCACACGCGGTTAAGTTCTTCCGGCTCCATCAAGAGCTCCTCTTTCCTGGTGCTGGAGCGGTTAATATCCATGGCGGGGAAAATTCTCCTGTCCGAAAGCCTGCGGTCGAGCACTATTTCCATATTTCCAGTGCCCTTGAACTCCTCGAAAATGACATCGTCCATGCGGGAGCCGGTTTCCACCAGGGCGGTACCGCAAATGGTGAGGGACCCGCCCTCCTCGATATTTCTGGCGGCACCGAAAAACCGTTTCGGCTTCTGAAGGGCGTTGGAGTCGACCCCGCCCGATAAGATCTTTCCGGAATGCGGCACCACCGCGTTATAGGCGCGGGCCAGCCTGGTGATGGAGTCCAGAAGAATAACCACGTGGTTTTTATGCTCGACCAATCTTTTGGCCTTGTCGATTACCATCTCCGCCACAGTTACGTGCCTGTCTGCAGGCTCGTCAAATGTCGAGGAGATCACCTCGGCGCTTACCGATCTTTTCATATCGGTAACCTCTTCCGGTCTTTCATCGATCAAAAGGACGATCAATTTTATATCGGGGTGGTTCGTGGTTATGGCGTTGGCGATTTTCTGCAATATGATGGTCTTACCGGCCTTGGGGGGAGAGGTTATGAGCGCTCTCTGCCCGCGGCCGACCGGGGTCAGAAGATCCATGACCCTGGTGGTGGCGTCTTTATGATCGTGTTCGAGCCTGATTTTATCATCGGGATACAGGGGAGTAAGGTTGTCGAACAGAACCTTGTGCTTGGCGATTTCGGGATTCTCAAAATTGACCGCTTCGATTCGCAAAAGGGCGAAATAACGCTCGTTTTCTTTGGGCGGCCGGACCTGCCCGGAAACGGTGTCACCGTTGCGCAGGTCGAACCGCTTGATCTGCGATGGGCTGACATAGATATCGTCCGGCCCTGCAAGATAATTGTAATCGGGGCTCCTGAGAAAACCGTAACCTTCCGGCAAAATCTCCAGGACGCCCTCGGCAAATATCAGCCCGTCCTGTTCGGTTTTGCCTTCGAGAATCTTAAAAATAAGCTCCGATTTTCGCAGGCCTGACACGCCGGGAATATTCAATTCTTCGGCCAGCTGTGTCAATTCCGCGATAGTCTTGGATTTCAATTCTACAATATCCATATCCTTAACTGCCTCTCCTACAGTTTTCATCTTTTTTCCGATCTGCTTGGGGTTATTCGCGGTTTGATAATATCGAGCTTGCTGTATTAATAGTTCGGCATCAAAACCGTGAAATCAAATCAATCTATCTAATTTTTTCCGCGGGGGCGTCGCCCCATAGTCTTTCGAGAGAATATCTGTCTCTGATTTCAGGCTGAAATATATGGACAACCACTGTAACATAATCGAGAAGAACCCATCCCAGCGCTTGAAATCCCTCCTTATGCCAGGCTTTCACTCCCTTGTCGCTTAATTTCTCAATTATATTATCGGCTATTGCCTTCACGTGAACGTCCACCGAACCACTACAGATCACGAAATAATCGGCAACGTCAGAGAGTTTTCTTATATCAAGTATCCGGATGTCAATGCCATTTTTATCGAGAGCGTATTTTGAGATAGCCCTGGCAAGGCGTTTAGGCGTCAACTAAAGGTTTTCCTCCTTTGTTAATCGTAAATTTTCGATAATTTCCTTATAATCGGAGCCGGCTATTACCGTCACATCGATATCAAGAAGGTTGTCATCCAGCTTTATTTGTAGAATATCGTTTTCTTTGATTTTCATTCGCGACGCTATGGCCCTGGCTTTTTCCGATACGCCGCCGGAAGAATCGCCTGTCCTGTCGATGATCAGGGTCTTATCAAATCCAAAAAACTCGGCGTCGGCCTTTTCGATTATGTCATAAAGAAGACCGTCCTTGCCCGGCAGAAGCGCTCCGGCAAGATCCTCGCAGGCCCCGTCCTCGCCGCATCCGTTTAAAAGCTGAATTGTAACCGGGGTAACGGCGGCTTTGGATCTGTATGCCCGGCTCTGATTGAATACCATCGACCCTATGAACGTAAGGATGGCGATTGACAGGAACAGGATGGCCCAACCGGAAAATCCGAGGTTGGGAAAAGAGACAATTTTAGATTTTTTTCGGGCCTTTGCCCTATATCTTCTGTTTTTAGCCATCTGTTTTGAAAGTGTAAAGCGGGGATTTGAAGGGTCGCACCCTGATCAGCGATTTCCCTCCATTAAGTTATAGCGTTCATAATCGTCTCCACCAAGCCACCTATATGTTTCGGCATGCTGCCGGTAGTCGAGCCTAAAGTTAAAATGCTTGCTCGGACGCCAGTCCAGCGAAACGCCGGGAACGATAACGCCATCGTCGGCTATCGAGGTGCTCCCGGAAAATAACCTCGAGGGCGTATGCATGAATCCCAGATCGATCCTCAGTTTCAGAGGATCGGAAAAGGCGTATTCGATGGAGTTCATGTACAGTCCTATGTTGCCGGAACGGCCGCCGCCGGTATAATACGCAAAAGAATAGCTGTGCCTCATGGTCAGCTTCGACGGATCGAATAGCGAAGCGGAGTTGCCGCCCACGTATGACTTATTTTTCATGTCCGGCGCAATTTGGGCCCAGGCCATAACCGGTATAAGCAGTATGATTACTATTGCCAGCTTTTTCATTTTCTCACCTCGATTAATATACCGAAAGAGGCATAATCTGTCAACTTAATTTATAATACACCCGGACAGCCTACCTGGTTCCATTTTTAATTAACGTTTCCACCATGTCAAGTTCTTCGAGGGAATTAATACCGTATCCTTCGCAGGGGTCCGAGGCTACCAGGGCGCCGACCGTTTCCCCCTGCCTCACGAATAACGAAATGCTGTCGGTAAGATAGTATTCTTTCTGATCATTATCCGGGTTTAGCCTGTCGAGTATTTTTTCGAGTTTTTGCCAGTCGAAACAATAGGCGCCGGTATTGATCTCCTTTATCTTTCTAACCTTTTTATCGGCGTCCCTGTATTCGACTATCGCTTTTAAAAGACCTTTTTCATCCCTGACAATCCGCCCGTATTTGCCGGGATCATCGAACGAAACCGTCAATACTACGGCGGCCGCTTTCAGACGGCGCCTTTCTTCCACAAGCCGTTTTATGGTCTCGGGTTTAACCAGGGGCATATCTCCGCACAGGATAACCAGGTCGCCTGAGAATCCTCGCAGGTGCTCCCTGGCCATCATAACAGCATGACCGGTACCGAGTTGCTCGGCCTGAAGGGCCAAAAGAATGTCCCTGCCGGCGAAGGCTTCCCGCATCTGCTCGGCTTTGTGCCCGATTACCAGAATCTGCCTGTCTATACCGGCTTTCCGGGCGGCGTCAATGACATAATCCACGATATACCTGCCGTCAAGACGGTGCAATACCTTGGGAAGATCGGATTTCATCCGTTTCCCCTTCCCGGCAGCCAGGATAAGGGCGATTTTATCGGCATCCCGCGTCAAACTATAACTCCTTATTGGATATATCGACGGTTTAATAAATTTGTCAAGATTTCAGGTCGGCTTGTTATTGGAATCAACTATGACTATACTTGGCTTAAACTTATCGGATTCTTCCTTATATATTGTGGCATAAGCGATTATGATGATCAGATCGCCTACCTGGCCCAATCTGGCGGCGGGTCCGTTGAGCATAACCTCGCCCGAACCGGCTTTGCTTTCGATTACGTAGGTTTCAAACCGGGCGCCGTTGTTGAGGTTTACGATCTGTACCATCTCATAAACCATAATTCCGGCCGCATCCAGAAGGTTCTTATCGATAGAGATAGAACCCTCGTAATTGAGGTCGGCGCCGGTTACGGTGGCCCGATGAATCTTCGATTTCATCACCGTTATCTGCATAACTACGGAATGGTAATCTAATGGGGTAGACCGGATTGTCAAGGGAAAACGGGGTCAAGTTTCGCAGATGAATGGTTAAAAAAAGCCGGATTGGAAAACCCGGCTTTTAAGAAATTTCTTAACGGGATTACCTCAAACTGAAATAGACCAGCGGCCTGATCATCAGCGCATCGGCATAAGCGTCGCCGTCGGAATCGACCTCGATATCGATATACTGAAGTTTCCGGTTGGCCCCGC
>CP070813.1:2930145-2944482 GCA_020344055.1 Candidatus Zixiibacteriota bacterium
TCATATAATCCATAAGCGGTTTATGCGAGAGTGGCTGCCCGGTTACCTTCTTGACCAGCTCCTGGGCGCGGTAACGTCGCCCGTGATTGTGAATATTCTTCCTCAGCCAGTCGAACAGCGGTTTGAAATCGCCCTTCTCGAATTGCGCGTGGAGGCCGCCTAACTCCTTATCGGCATGGGCGAAAAACTGCGCGGCGTAAAGATTACCGAGGGTATATGTTGGGAAATACGCGATCAACCCCGTCGACCAGTGCACGTCCTGCAGGCAGCCTTTGGCGTCGTCGGGCGGCTTGATACCGAAATAACTCTCAAATTTCTCGTTCCAGGTAAACGGAACGTCCTTCAGTTTCAGATCGCCGTTGAAGAAGGCGCTCTCTATCTCGAACCGCAGGAGGATATGCAGATTGTAGGTGGCCTCATCCGCCTCGACCCGGATCAACGACGGGCGCACGTCGTTAATGGCGAAATAAAACTGATTAAGTGCTGCATCACCCAGCGCTTCCGGGAAGGTCTTCTGCGCTTTAGGGAAGAAATATTTCCAGAACGACCTGCTCCGTCCTACCATGTTCTCCCACATTCTCGATTGCGACTCATGAATTCCGAGCGAGATCGATTCGCCGCAGGGCATTCCGTAATGATCCGCCGGCAGACCCTGATTGTAAATGCCGTGGCCGGACTCGTGCAAGGTCCCGAAGAAAGCCCCCGGAAAATGGTTTTTGTCGTATCGGGTCGTAATTCGGGTATCGCCCGGTCCCAACCCTATGCAGAAGGGGTGAACGGTTTCATCCAGGCGGCCGCTATTATAATCGAATCCTATTGCTTTAGAAACTTCGGTGCTGAACTGCTTCTGTTGCTCAACCGGATATTCCCGCGTGATTATGGATCTATCCGGCTCTTTCCCCGAGGATCTGATCTTTTCCAGCAACACCACCAGCTCGTCCCTGAGACCCGCGAAGGTTTTGGCGATCTCATCGGTGGTGGCGCCCGGTTCGTAAACATCGAGCAGGGCGTTATAGGGCACGCCTTCGTACCCCAACGCTTCGGCGACCTGCCTTTTCAGTTCTACAACTTTCTCGAGCCAGGGGAGAAACGCCTGAAAATCGGATTTGGCCCTGGCCTCCTGCCATTTGCCCTGCGCCAGCGTAACGGTTTTCGAAAGCTCCTCCACCAGCGATTTCGGGATCTTTATATTCAGCTCGTAATCCCGCTTCAGCTCGCGGACATTGGCGGCATCAATGGAATCCTCTTTCGGGTCTATGCCGTCGCTTAATAGCTCATCAATAATCTCCCCGATCCTGGGTGAGGTCTGCTTGTCATGAACCATGCCGGCCAGAAGAGATATCATGTCGGCCCTGTTTTCGGCTCCGCCCCTGGGCATATAGGTCCTCTCATCCCAGTGAAGCACGGAATTACAGGACGAGAGAACCGCGGCTTCCCTGTTTATATCGTAGAGTTCCTTTAGCAATTTTTGTTTTTTCTCACACATCCTCTATCCTTTGAAAACCGTTCAATTCACGTTAAGCGTCGTCAAATATATATTTCCGCGATACCGTTTCCAAAGGAAAACTGGCTACCTCGCCGAAAGGTTTGTCCCTTTTGAAAAACCCGAGAAACAACTCCACCCCTGCCGGAGTTATTATAAATGATACTCATTATCATCAAAAAGGAGGAAACGATGTTTGCCAATGTTGGAGGAATAGACAGAATCTTAAGGCTTTTTGTGGGTATCGTAATTTTTCTATCTGCCTTTCTTCTCGTAGATTCCGTGACCTGGAGGGTAATCCTGGCGATAGCCGGAACCGTTATATTTTTCACCGGCTTAACCCGACGCTGCCTGGCCTATGTACCGCTTGGACTGGATACAAATAAAAGCCGTGGGAAAGCAAGATAAGCCGCGCTATTTAAAAAAGAGACACTTCCCGGATAAAACGGTGAACACGGATTGAACCTTGTTCGATAATAGACCGAAAATATCCTAAGACGGTCGATTATTATCATTTTATAAACGCCGTAAGCCCGGAAACTCTTACCGGGAGAGAAAATATGAGCTATCTGGAGAATATTCTAAAGGCGATCGGTAATACGCCTTTGGTCAAACTAAACAAACTCGCCCCCAAAGACGGCCCCACTATACTTGTCAAGCCTGAATATCTGAATCCCGCCGGCTCTATCAAAGACCGTATGGCCCATTATTTAATTGAACAGGCCGAAAAAGAGGGGCTTTTAAAACCGGGCGGGACAATTGTCGAAAATACTTCGGGAAATACCGGCGCTGGCGTGGCCATGATCGCCGCGGTGAAAGGATACAAGGCGATTTTCACCATGCCGGATAAGATGTCCAGCGAAAAAATCGATCTTTTAAGGGCTTTCGGCGCCCGTGTGGTTATTACACCCACTGACGTCCCGGCAGATTCTCCACAAAGCTATTATGAAACCGCCAAAAGAATCGCGCGCGAGACCCCCAATTCCTTCTATTTGAATCAATATCACAATAAAAACAATATCGAAGCCCATTACCGTACCACCGGACCCGAGATCTATGAACAGACCGCGGGCAAAATTACCCACCTGGTTGGCGGTATCGGCACCGGTGGAACAATCTCCGGCGCGGGAAGATATCTTAAGGAGAAAGACCCCAATATTAAGGTGATCGCGGTCGATCCCGAGGGTTCCGTATTTTATGACTACTTCAAAACCGGCAAACTGGTGGAGCCTCATGCCTACAAGGTCGAGGGTATCGGCGAGGATATGATGACCGGGGCTATGGATTTTTCGGTGGTCGATGATGTTATAAAGGTTAACGATCGCGATTGTTTCATGACCGCCAGGGAACTGGTTCGCAAGGAGGGGATATTCGCAGGCGGCTCATCCGGAGGAGCAATACATGCGGCCCTGAAAGTGGCTAAAACCGCCAAACCGGATGATATCATAGTGGTAATACTTCCCGATTCGGGTATGCGTTACCTTTCGAAGATCTTCAACGACCAATGGATGACCGACAACGGTTTCCTTATCGATGATACCATGAGCGGAACCGTGGCCGATCTTTTAACCAACGGTAGAATGGAGCCGGTAATTGTTGACTCTAAAAGCACAATTCGTGACGCCATCGAGTTGATGAAAAAGTATGACATATCTCAATTACCCGTCAGCGAGAACGGCGATATTCTCGGTATGGTTTACGAGATCGATCTTTTAAGAGCGCTGGCGTCCAGGTCGGGCGGTCCCGATGATCCTGTAAGGGATGTCGCCGAGAGGAATTTTTCGACAGTATCATCCGACGATTCAATCACCACCCTCGCCAGGATTTTCACCGAATCCAACGATGCCGTACTGGTGATGAACGGAAACGAGCTCAAAGCAATATTGACCAGAATAGACCTGATAACATTTCTGTCCGGTAACGATATTGAAAAAAGATAAAAATCATCGCTTCGGTACCCGCGCGGTGCACGGCGGCGTGGAGCCCGATCCCTCCACCGGCGCCATCATGACCCCCATATATCAAACATCCACATACGCCCAAAACGCTCCCGGCGAGCACAAAGGATTCGAGTATTCCCGTACCCAGAACCCCACCCGAATCGCCCTGGAAAAATCTATCGCTACACTCGAAGGTGGAGAATATGGAATCGCCTTTTCATCCGGTATGGCTGCCATATCATCGGTGATACAGCTTTTAAAGGCCGGCGATCACGTCGTCTGCTCCGACGATGTTTACGGCGGCACGTTCAGACTATTCGATAAGATATATAAAAACTTCGGCCTGGAATTCAGCTTCGTTGATACATCAAATCCGGAAAATATCAAGAAAGGTCTTACTGAAAAAACCGTCATGATCTGGCTGGAGACGCCTACCAACCCGACATTAAAGGTCACCGATCTGAAAGAGGCTTCCGCCATAGCGAAAAAGCATAAGGCCCTGATGGTGGTCGATAACACCTTCATGTCTCCCTATTTTCAACGTCCGTTAGAGTTGGGAGCCGATATAGTCCTCCATTCCACCACCAAGTATATCGCCGGTCACTCCGATATAATAGGCGGGGCGATTGTAGCAAACGATAGCGATCTCGCCGAAAAGCTGTATTTCATCCAGAACGCCGCCGGGGCGGTGCCCGGGCCGATGGATTGCTTCTTGACTTTGAGAGGTATCAAGACCCTGCACCTGCGGATGGAACGTCACGAACACAACGCCCGAAAGATATTCGAGTATCTAAAAAAACAGCCCGCGGCTAAAAAGATATATTACCCCGGCGATCCCGATCATCCCGGCCACGAAATCCAGAAAAAGCAATCGTCAGGTTTCGGCTCCATCGTATCGTTCGACATCGGTACGCTGGAGAATGCTCGCAGGTTCATGTCGGAACTGGAGGTTTTCACCATAGCCGAATCCCTGGGCAGCGTGGAATCGCTGATCGAGCATCCCGCCATCATGACCCACGCCTCGGTCCCGCCGGAAAACCGCGCAAAACTGGGTATAACCGATGGCTTCATCCGCATATCGGTAGGCGTGGAGGATATCGATGATCTGCTGGATGACCTGGGGCGGGGATTAGGGGCAATTAAATAATATTCACCTATCGACTATCACAAAAAAATCCCCGGCCTTTGAAGACCGGGGATTCAGGGCCGCCTGAGCGAGGGTTGTCGGCAGGGTATGTTGCCGTCGCCTTCCTCGAATTCAAGCTCCCACTCGGAGTACTCGGCCGAGAGAATTCCCAAAATCGCGAGATACTCATAGATCTCAACGGTTAGGGCCATCAGGGTGAAATCGACGCTCCTCAGAGCCCTGCTGTAGAGCTCGTAGAGCCTGGCGTATTCAGCCTCGTGCAGAGCCCTGGAGACGACCCTGGCCCTGTACTCCTCGACGGTTACGGCCCTGTAGACCGAGGCATGCTCGAAAAGGATGCCCCTAAGGACCTCAGCGTACATTAGATCCTCCTTTCAGGGTTAAAAATGGACCGTTGCATCGGGCGATTGCTCGCCGATGAGTAAGGCTATGCCGTTTTTAGATGGCATACCGCCGCCCCGACGGGCAGCCAGTTCAGGTAAGCTCTGGATCGCGGCCCGCGGGGACGGAAAATCCGTTTTTCGTAATGTACCGCAAGTTCATCGTAAATCTCCCGCGTTTAAGACAGTTGCGTCTTCATATGCGTCATGATGTCCCGCCAAAGGCGGGAATGACGCCCCGTTGCCATTTGCCCTCATGATGTCGTAAGCTCCATCGTGAGGGATAGTAAATTTATTTATTGTCATGCCGGACTCGACCCGGCATCCATCTTAGTTGTAGGTTTTGCGGCGTCAGGAACCCATTCCTGACGCAAACATGCGAGCCGTGGGTCGGGAACCCGGCTCCCGACAAGATTAGACCACAACCAAAGGCCGACAGTTTAATCGGTAATAAACGCCGGCGCAAGCAAAAAGTTGCGGAAAAAGAAAAAAAATCCAAATTTCCTGTGCTGTCGGGGGGTGGCAATCCCCCCCGCTGTAAGCGGGGTTTGGGATTGGGGCCTCTACCGCTCCCAAACGAGTTTGGGAGCGCCACCCGCAAATATGCGTCATGATGTGCCGCCAAAGGCGGGAATGACGCCCCGTTGCCCACTTGCGGCGTCAGCCCCGCCTTCGGCGGGGATTCCTGACGCTGTTCTAGCGACCCTCATGATGTCGTTGCCTCCATTATGAGGGATAACAGGTTAGGCAAAAAAAATCCCGTCTCGGGGATCGAAACGGGATTTCTGATTTTAGGCCGGATGAAGCGAATTTGAAAAGACACACCTTTTATGCTACGATAAAGGCTTTTAATGCCACCGAGCACATTTCGCGTTCGCTCTCCCCGGAACCCGGGGGTCATGGCGTTAGCTCAATACCCGGGTGCGTCCTTCATTAGTCAAGTGTTAGTTTCTCAAATTGGCCTTCACCCGGCACACTTTATAATGGTCTAAAATTGTCAAAAAATCAAGTCTTTTGTGAGATTATCGGAAGAAAGAGGGCGGGGGTTGAGGCCGGTATTAATGACGTCCGATGCCCATCCGAAGGCGGGGTTTAGTTTTGGGACGAGATTAAATTGAAAATTTTTAAAAAAATTATTGACATCCTCGGATTCGCTGGTAAAATAGCGAAGCCCCGCTTTCGGCGGGGTTTGGAGGATATGGCGGAAAGATACCAAATACCGGCAGGCACGCCTCCAACAGAGGTATTCCCGGGACTCCCGGTGGCGGGAGCTGTCCCGAAAGAGAGCGGAATTACTGTTCCGGTAGAGATACCGGAATTTTTTTTGCCCGGCGCGGCGGGACATCGTCGATCGGACCACCCGCGGAACGCCGCGGTAACGTTAACTCCCTCTCCCCGACCATTGGTCGGGGATTTTTTTTGCCCGGCACCCAACCCAAACACTTTAAAACATATATGGATACCCCGCTGTAGCGGGGTATGACAAGGAAAGGAATAACCATGAGACACAAAGAAGTGCTGAACGGCCGACTGAACGACCTCACCCATATCCGGGCTATCGCCCTGGGTGCCATCAGGAGATGGTTCGACGATAACGGCTACCTGGAGGTGATCCCGCCTACCCTTACCGGGGCTACCGGGTCCTGTGAATGGTTCCCCAACGCCATCGGGGTGGAGATGACCGATGAGCTCGGGAATCCCCGCAAGGTATTCCTGCGGCAGACGGCTCAGCTGCACCTGGAGCCGATGACCGTGGCGCACAACCGGGTCTATACCATCGGGCAGTCGTTCCGCTACGAAAAGCAGATAACCTCGAGGCATCTCTGGGAGTTCACCCTGGTGGAGTTCGAGGGCCGCGACTTCGGGCTGACCGGTCTGATGGACCAGCTGGAATCGATGTTTAAAGCTGTCTTTAAAGCGGTACTGGAGAAAAGCGGCAACGGCTACCGTCCCAACCTGGCTGATTACATTGAAAAGCCGTTTTCAAGGCTGACGTATGATGAAGGTATCCAGGTATTGCGCGATAACGGTGTGACCATAAGATACGGCGAGGATTTCACCAGCCACGACGAGCAGATCCTGGTCAGCCTGACCGGCGGCGCGCCTTTGTTTCTGACCGAGTACCCCTCCGATCCCAGGCCAAAACAGGGCGGCGTGATAAAATTCTTCTCCATGCAACGTTCTAAGAGAAACGGCAATAGCTCACCGTGCAAAGAATCGCCTGAAGAGATAACCGTATGCTGCGACCTGCTGCTACCCAATGTTGGCGAGACTGTGGGCGGCGCGGTACGGGTCGGCAATCCCGAGAAGATACGGGAGCAGTTCAAAGAATCGCTCATGTTCGAGCATATCCGGCAGATCGGCCTCGACCCGGAGAAGGAGTTCAACTGGTATTTCGAGACCATACTGGATGACAACACCCAGTCCGCTGGATGCGGCATCGGGTTTGAACGGCTGATACAGTTTATCACCCGTGCGCAGTCGATCAAGGAATGCGTGGAGTTTCCCAGAAGCCCCGATTACGTAACGCCGTAATTGATTCTTTCAAAGCTGGGCACGAGGTGAGGTCACCTGGCGCCGTCGCGAAACTTATCATCATAAACATATTGACGTTTTTCACTCAAAACTGCATTATACCCAACAATTATTATTCATCATTTCTGAAGGGAGTATGTGATGTCTAACGACAAACCACCACACGGCACTTTTATCTGGAACGAGTTAGTTGCCCGCGATATGCAGGGAGCCGAGAAGTTTTATACAGGACTTCTGGGATGGAAAGCGGTTAAAAGCGACATGCCGGGTATGAAATACACGGTGTTCAAAACCGGCGATAGAGACTCGGGCGGGCTGATGGAGATGCCACCAGACGTTCCAAAAGAGGTTCCGGCTCACTGGATGGCGTATATAACAGTGGACGATGTCGACGCCGCGGCCGAAAAAACAAAGGAACTCGGCGGCCAGCTTCTTCACGGTCCGCAGGATGTTCCCGACGTGGGAAGGTTTTGCATAATACAGGATCCTGCAGGAGCGGTGGTTTCGCTGATTACGATGTCAGGTTAATTAGCGATCATAACGTTTTTAAATTCCGGCGCTGCCGGGGCGGTCTCACGGGAACATTCCCATGTCTTATATTATCACCGGGCCCCCGCGGGAAACGCTTCCCGTCTGTAACCTCTATAGTATTTTTCAAAGAGATCTACCGAGTATTTGCCGAACTCGCCGGGCTCCCTCAAAAACCTGTCGAGCATTTCAACACGGGGTTCATCGTTACTTGTCGAATTAATCATATAGTAACCCGAGGTTTTTAAAACATATGTCCGTTTCGATCCTTCGACGGGCTCCGGCAATCTAAATTCAAGATTAATCCAATCACCGGTATTCATTATAAAATAATTTTCATCGGCTTCATTAAGCAGTTCGAGGCGGTCCGAGCCGATGTGATCCAATGCCAAAAATGGCTTTATTTCGGTGAAGTCTACTTCGGTTTCCGGCGAAAAATCGGCATGAACACTGTTCACTACCCAGAATCCTCTTGTCGATTCCAGCCGCATAAGAATATCCTCTCCCGGAATATCGCTGATATCGACCCTCAATACCTGATCCCTGAATACGGTCGTGCCTATTTCCCAGATAAATCCGGAAGGTGTCCAATCCTCGCCGTCCCAGATGTACACTAAAAGCATCCCCTCTCGAACAAACGCCTCAATCACTTCATCCCTGGCCTCGCTCGAGCTGTTCATCAGCTTATACCAGTCGTCGATTCTATTTCCATGCATCCTCAGGTAGGCCGATTGCATCAGCGCCGCCCACACCGTGTTCTTAACGCTAAACACGAAGTTTACGTGCTCGACATTCGCAGGCCTGGAAAACCGTAGTTCTATTCCATCCCTTGCCGGCGATTCTCCTCCGAATCCCTGAAACGGGTTGCTGGTCCAGAAAATATCGTCTCTTTCCGCAACTAGATTGAGAATATCGTTATTTTCATGATCATATGCCCCAATGGGGGCATTCAGTTGATACAATGAATAAAGCCTTCCGTCGAACGAGGGAATTATCTCTATATCGAAAGGGCGGTCGATTATTAATAACTTAACTTCATCGATATAGTCTGTTTCCTGAAGCTGATCGGTTATTCTCAGCCGGCAACTCCCCTCAACTTCCTTCAGGTCGTCCAGTCTGTCAAGATCGGTCCTTTCGGCAGCCTTGAAAATAGATCCTCCAAACGCTTCGGAATCCAGCACATATTGATCTCCATCAAAACTATAGATAAACGGGCAACCACACGCGGTATCCTCTGTAACTGTCCTGGGAGGCGGCTCATCATCGGCGCTTAAAATCACGGCCACGACAATTATGTCTACAATCGCTCCTACGATAAATCCGGTCAAAGCCCCGCGTTCTTTATCCTTGAATTGAACCTGGTTAATCTGGTCCAGAGGAACCTCCAGCGGCTTTGAATAGGCGTAATGGGCCAACAAAGGACGCCCATAGTCATCTAATTCGCGCAAAATAACTGTCGTCGAAGAGGGAATGCGATATTTATAGGTGAGATCCACTATTTTGTCGATCTCTGCGGTATCTCCCGAATCCGAGATAATTCTCTCGATTCGTTGAAATTCAATATTGCGCGGTTCGGTTTGCTTATCATCCTTGAAAAGGATAGATTTATCATCCAATCCGAAATACCGGATATTCCACTCTTTTCCCGCCGTATCAATAGCGGTGATATTTTCGCCGATATGCGGTAGCGCGATATCGCCCTTAACCTTCCCTCGATATTCCTCATATTTTGTTTCGTATTCCGACCAATCGATATTCCCGATTGCCAGCAGTTCACCGGTCACAATATCACCGTCATTGAGAAACAGCCGGATTTTCGTGCCCTGTTCAATGGTCCTGATATCCCAGCCGGGAAGATCGCTGTAGGAGTCTCTTCTATGGCGATCGATAGCCGAACCTATGCCCAGTCCGATCAAACTGCAGGCATATAACGACAATGAAAGCGATATTAAAAAAATGAAAAACGTCTTTTGTCTTAATCCGCTCATTACATACTCCATTTTTTCCCAAAGCCAGGGCGAAAACGATCAACCAGGTGGATGTCGATTCGATTAGCGAAACCATCATAGGCAGCAATCTCATGCCTGTCAAGCTCTTTGAATCCCGGGTTTCTCCATACTATCGGTGAAAATCTTCCTGAAAAGCGCTTCCGGCTCGATATTGCGTCAGGCCTGATGGTTGCCTGGTATGATGCTCATTCATGCTAATCCTCCATTTTTTCTTGACGATACCCTGAATAATTGTATATTGCGATTTTGTTTAGAATGAGGACAGGATGAAAAGAACGTTTCAACCGTCAAATAGAAAACGCAAAAACGACCACGGTTTCCGCAAACGGATGTCGACCAGGGCGGGGCGAGCGATCATTAAACGTCGCCGCGCCAGGGGCCGCACCAGGCTATCCGTCTCCGACAGATAATCCCGGAGAGGCCGCGTTTTGAGCCGTTCCAGCACAAGGGGCGATAGATCTTTCGGAAGATCCCATCGCCTGAAAGGACGCAACAATTTTCTCGAGGCCGTCAGAGGAGAGGAATCGAGCAAGGTTCAGGGAGAGTATTGTAGCATATCTTTTACCGGTTCTCAGGAAAGCTCAGCTAAATTCGGCATCTCCGTCTCCCGTAAGGTCGGCGTCGCGGTCAAACGTAATCGTTTGAAAAGGGTAATCAGGGAATTTCTCCGAAATAATAAATCGCTCTGGCCGAAAGGCGGAAGGATTGTGATCTCGCTTTCGAATCCCGTGGACGACGAAAACAGCCTGACAACAGAAATCGGGGAAATCTTATCGGGTATCGATGAATAGCCTGCTTGGAAAATTATCATCGTTAATAATCAGGCTCTATCAATTGTCTCTGGGAGTAGCGTTCGGCGGCAGATGTCGGTTTTATCCGTCATGCTCAGAATACGCACGTCAATCCTTTTATAAATACGGCTTTTTTACAGGTACAATCAAATCCGCCTGGCGGCTCCTGCGCTGCAATCCCTGGAACTCCGGCGGATACGATCCGAGCTAAGTTATGGATAAGAGATCGATAATAGGCTTCATAATTATCTTCGTTATTATTCTGGTATTTTCCAAATATGTTTTTCCGCCGCCTCCCCAACAACCCCCATCCACCGATCAGGACACAAGCCTTGTACAACAGCAACCGGATACAACACCTATACAGGCTGAGACGATTCCACCGGAAACCCCTACGATTGCTGCTGTCGATTCTGCCAAAATGGCAGAAATGAAATCGGCTGAGCTTGAAACCGAGAAAATAATAACGATAGAAACAAAAAATATAATATTCCAACTTTCGTCCAGGGGCGGTACTTTAAGGCAAGTGGTTCTCAAAGAGCATGTTAGATATGACGGGGCCAATGTCTCTCTAATGGGTGACTATTTCGAGCCGGATTGGACCAAACATGGCGCTATTACAATAGGATACCGGGATCAGATCCCGGTCTTCAACGACCTGAATTTTAAAACCGAAGGTGGAGACCTTTATTTAAACGAAACCTTTCCCGAGGGCAGTGTAAAATTTACATATTATGCCCCCGACGGTTCATTTATTATAAAAACCTATTCTTTCTTTTACGACAGCTACCTGTTCGACCTTGATATCAATATAGAAATGCCCGAGAACCTGGGTATGCGCGAAGGCGTGACTGTCAGTTGGTTTGCCCCGCTGGAGCCTTCCGAGAAAGATTTCCGGCATGACAGGGACCGCCTGGGAGGCTTTTTCAACGGCGGAGCCAATTTCGATTACCGTGATGATTTGCACGACGGCAAACTCAGAGAAATCTCCTCCGGAACCACCGACTGGGTGGCGACCCGCACCAAATACTTCTCCGCCATTATCATTTCCAAAGATGTTCCGGGAGACGAGGTAATTGTGGTCGGCAGCGAAATAATGAGGCCCGACCCGAAGCGCAAGGACTTCAAATGGGAGCAGTATGGAATCGGGATTACATACAATCATCCCCCCGATAACCTTTCATTGAATTTCGAAGTCTATACCGGGCCTAATGACTACGATCTTTTGAAAAGTATGGGGAAAAACCTCTCCTCCCTGGTCTATATGGGATGGAATTTTTTCAGGCCTTTCGCCATTTTTATACACTGGATTTTCACCAGCCTTTTCTCGATTATTCCCAATTACGGCTGGGTTATCGTGGTGTTTTCGTTCTTGATGAAGATCGTCTTCTGGCCGCTCTCGCATAAGAGCGCCAAATCGATGCATAAGATGAAACTGATACAACCGAAACTGCAGGAGATAAAGGCGAAATACAAGGATGATCCCGGCAGGATGCAGAAAGAGACCATGGCGGCCTATAAGGAATCCGGAGTCAATCCTTTCGGTTCCTGCCTTCCCATGCTGGTGCAGCTTCCCATATTCTGGGCCATGTTCGCGGTGCTTTCAAACTCCATCGAGCTTCGAGGGGCGCCGTTTATCCTCTGGATCACCGATCTCTCCCAGCCCGATCCCACCGGCGAATATCTCTATGTCGGCGTGCTTCCCATTATAATGGGTATCGCCATGTTCATTCAGCAGAAGATGACCATCACCGACCCCAAGCAGAAGATGATGGTTTATATTTTGCCGGTGGTTTTCACATTTTTATTCTCTAAGTGGGCTTCGGGGCTGGTGCTCTACTGGACCGTGTTCAGCATCATGGGCATCGCCGAGCAATGGTTCGTGAAGCAGAGACTGAAAGAGGATAAAGCGGCTGCCTAACATTACCCGAGTTATCAATATTTATAAGGCCGCAAGTCGGCCTTTTTTTATTTCATCCCGGACTCGATCCGGGGTCTATAATCTCGTTCGAATGGATTCCCGATTAGAGATTTCGGGAATGACGGGTAAGCCTACTCCGTCTCCTCCCGAATCATCCTGAGTCTATCATCGAGATTACCGGCGCTGCAGCCGCATCTTGACGCCACCCGCCTGACCAGCTCCACCGCCGCTTCCTGCTCGCCGGGTATGACATCGTCCGCTCCCAGTCTGCGAAGGTTTTCGATATCGAGAATATAATCGGTTCGCACCGTCACATGCAGATCGGGCGAGATGCTTTTAGCCGCTTTTATGGCCCGTTCCGCCGCCCGGGGATCGTTGACCGCCACCACCAGCTCGCGGGCATGCTCCGCCCCCACCCGTTCCAGTACGTCCCGGCTGGTAACGTCACCGAAATAGATCGGCTCTTCACGGCAGACCTCCCGTACGGTGTTGATGTTCAGCTCCAGGATCATGTATTTTATATTATTTTCTTTAAGTACTTTCGCCAGCTGTCTTCCGGCGAACCCGAATCCCCCGATAATGACATGATTCTCCCAGGCTTTCACTTCGCGCCCCGCTTCCTCAGCGGTCTTTACATTCATGGCTCTATAAAACATCGGCAACTTCCCCAGACCAGCCGACAGATGAGGCCCGGCCGCAATCGCCAGAGGCGTCAAAAGCATTGAGATGGTGGCGGCCGCCAGCAGATTCCCCATCAACGGCTCCGGCGCCAGGTTATATACAGCCGCTGCCCCGAAAAGCACGAACGAGAACTCACCCACCTGGGCCAGCGCCACCGATGACAGTATCACCGCCCTGGTCCTGAGTCGCATTATCAGCCCGGTGATGAAGACAATAATCATTTTCCCCACGATAATCGCTGCAAGCAACAATAGTATCGGCAGGATATTCATCATGATCTCACCCGGATCGAGAAGCATCCCCACCGAGATAAAAAATAGGCTGGTGAATACCTCTTTAAACGATATGATATCGGCTGTCGCCTGGTGTCGGAACTCGCTTCCTCCGACCACCAGGCCGGCGATAAAGGCGCCCAGGGCCAGCGAAACCCCGGAGCTTGATATGGCGTACGCCACCCCGATACATATTAAGAGAACGGATAAAATGAAAAGCTGTCTCTGCCTGGTTCTGGCCACCAGTTTTAACAGACGGGGGACGATCAAATAGGCGGCTAAAATAGACAGCGCGATTACCAGGACAGAATATGCCAATGAACCGAAAACGGCACCTGACTCCCGACCGCCCGCCAGCACAGGGATAACCAGCATCATCGGTATGACGCATATATCCTGGAAAAGCAGTATCCCCAAGGCGAATCTACCGTGCTCGGCGTTGAGCTCTCCCCTGTCCTCGAGCCCTCTAAGCACTATGGCGGTGCTCGACAGTGAAACGAAGAAACCGATAAAGATCGCCGCGGGAAGACCGTAACCGATGGAATAAACGATGGCGGCGGCAATCCAACCTGTGGCTAACACCTGTATGGCGCCACCCACGAAGATATTGAGCCACAGGGCCCTCATCTTTTTCAGGGAGAACTCCATCC
>CP070813.1:2944582-2958760 GCA_020344055.1 Candidatus Zixiibacteriota bacterium
CACTTTATGAACTTGTGCATTTCGACTTACTTACGCCCCCAAACGGGGATACCGTCCATACCTGTTTTCCCTCTTTCGAATGGGAAGCCAGCTACGATCCCGATTCGGGCTTCGCAGTTAACTATCTGGTCGAAATGGACTTAGATCCATCATTCTCGAACCCGAATTTATCCGATACACTTTCCGATACTGCCTGGGTCAGTCCCCAATGCCTGATGAACGACACGACCTATTACTGGAGAGTGAAGGCTTTCAACGGTCACGCCCCGGATATCTACTCCGACAATACCTTCCATTTCAGGATATTGGAATATGGGGCTATTACCGGCACCGTCACCGATGATAGTTCGAATGTTCTGGAAGGCGTTTTGGTTGAGCTTCTGGGAACCGGAAAAACCGATACTACAGATAGCGACGGCGAATACTCATTTATTGATTTGGATGTAGGATCCTATGATATCGCTTTTTCATATTCCGGTTACCGCGACACGACCCTGACAGGCGTAATCGTAACAACCGCCAATACTACGATTGCTGATATGGTAATGTCTGAATTCGGCTGCCCTTATGTCCCGGGGGATGCTAACGGCAGCGGGTCGGCAAACGGCCTCGATGTCCTGTATCTGGTAAATTATTTCAAGGGCGGTGATCCACCGCCGGATACCTGCATGTGCGATCCCCATGGCCTGCTATTTGCGGCGGCCGATGCCAATGGTTCCTGTTCGGTTAACGGTCTGGATGTGACCTATCTGGTTTCGTATTTTAAAGGTACCGGACAACTGATGTTCTGCGAGGATTGCCCACCGTTGCAGTAGAACGAAAGATTTTCGAATTAAAGCGGTAACGGTGAATTAGCCGTTGCCGCTTTTTTTACCAGATTCCCAGTACGTCCCTGGCGTATTCCGACGCCATCTCGGCCGGGTCCCAGGGCGGGTCCCAGACAACCTCGACCTCGGCTTTTTCAACGCCGTCCATCTCGCTGACGGCATTTTCCACAGCCTTTATCAACCGGGGCCCATACGGGCAACCCGGTGTGGTCAACGTCATGAATATGTTGACGATTCTATTATCCAATATCATGACATCATAGATCAAACCCAGATCGACCAGGCCCAATCCCAGTTCCGGGTCCTCGATCGGCTCCAGTTTCGCCAGTATTTCCTCTTTGGTAGGCATAGTCATTCCGTGGTTGCGATTTCGCTCTTTTTCCCGCTCTCCCAGGTTTCCAAACCTTCAACCAGGGTTGTCCAGGATAAAAGCGCGCATTTGATCCTGACCGGGAATTTGCTCACTCCCTCCAGGGCCTCGAGATCGCCGAGGTCAAAATCCTCATCCGGCTTTTCTCCCTTGAGGATGGCCTTGATAGCCGAAGCGATCCTTTTAACCTCCTCTATCGATTTGCCCTTTATGGCATCCGCGAGCATGGAACCGGACGCCACCGAGATAGCGCAGCCCAGGCAGTCTATCGAAATATCCTCGATCTTACCGTCCTTGAGTTTCACCTTCATTCCGATCTCGTCGCCGCAGACAGGATTCTTGCCCTCGCTGGTCACGTCGGGATCTTCCAGCTTCTTTTTGCCGCGAGGATACTTATAATGCTCCATTATGATATCGCGATACAGGCTGTCGAGGTTTTCACTCATTGCAGAAATACCTCCGGGCTTCCCGCAGAGTTTTGACCAGTTTATCAATATCTTCCGGTGTGTTGTAGATATAGATGCTTGCCCTGGCGGTTGCCGTCAGCCCCAGCCGCTTCATCAACGGTTGGGCGCAATGATGGCCCGCTCTGACGGCGATTCCCCTGGAGTCCAGAAAGGTCGCCAGGTCATGGGGATGAATATCCTTATCGATGAACGATATCGCTCCGCCCCGCATACATGTATCATGCGGCCCGATTATTTTGATGCTCTTCAGGTCGGATAGCTTCGCTATGGTATAAGCGGTCAATTCGATTTCATGGTTTCTTATATTGTCCATCCCGAGATCGGAAAGATAATCCAGGGCGGGTGAGAAGCCCACGGCGCCGGCGATATTCGGCGTGCCGCCCTCGAATTTCCAGGGAAGGTCGTTCCAATCGGCGAAATCATAACGAACCTCGCTGATCATCTCGCCGCCGTATATAAACGGTTCCATTTCATTTAAAATCGATTCCTTGCCGTAAAGTACACCGATTCCGGTAGGCCCCAGCATCTTGTGGGCGGAGAAAGCGTAAAAATCAGCGTCTATGGCTTTGACATCCACCGGCATGTGAGGGACACTCTGGGCTCCGTCCACCAGGAAAAGCGCACCTTTACTATGCGCGGTTTGACCTATTTCCTCTACCGGATTTATGGTACCCAGGACGTTCGACATATGGGTAATCGAAACCAATCTGGTATTATCGCTTATTATTTTATCTATATTATTCAGGTCGAGCCTGTAGTTATCGTCTATCGGTATATATTTCAGTTCCGCGCCGGTCTCTTTTGCCAGGGCTATCCAGGGCACCAGGTTGGCGTGATGTTCCATCTCCGTAAGCACTATTCTATCGCCTTTTCTTATATTTTTCCGGCCCCAGCTGTAGGCCACCAGGTTTATGGCCTCCGTGGCGTTTCTGGTATAGATTATCTCCTCGGTTTCTACGCCTCCGATAAAAGCCGCTATCTTCTTCCTGGTCCATTCAAAAGCCGCCGTCGATTCCTCCGCGAGAGTGTGCAGGCCGCGGTGCACGTTAGAGTTCATCTTGCGGTAGTATTCATCCATTGCCGATATAACCGATTCCGGCTTATGCGTGGTGGCCGCGTTATCGAGATACACGAGAGGTCTATCGCCGATTCTGCGACTTAAGATAGGGAAATCCGCCTTTATCATTTCGGGATTCAACAAAGTTTTCCCGGCTGAATGATGCCCTTTTGTCTTGACATCTCCCAAAACGTTTCCTCACTTTTTCAATGCGATGTAAATATCGCCCTGTTTTATTTCAACCCCGTATGATTCTATTCCCATTATGGCCGGCATCTGTGTAGCCTCTCCCGTTTTGAGGTCGAACCTGCCGCCGTGACGCGAACACTGGATTTGCCCGTCAACCAGATCCCCATCGCTGAGCTCGGCGCCGTCATGAGAACAGGTATCCTCCAGGGCGTATATCTTATCCCCGTAACGCGCAATCAAAACATTATTGCCTTCAATATTGAAAGACCTGATCTCGCCCTCGACCACTTCGTTATCGGCGCAGACTCTTATCCAGTTATCGTTCATTTTAAATGCTCCCCATTTTCATGCGTATTTCATCGGCCAGAATGTCTTTAAGAACTTCAGGGGACTTGGCGAGCGTCGAATCAAAAAAGCCCTCTATTATCAATCGTGTAGCCTCGGATTCCGAAAGCCCCCGGCTTCTGAGGAAAAATATCATCTCCGGGTCGATAGGTCCCACGGTGGCTCCGTGGGTACAGCGAACCTGGTCGTTCAATATTTCAAGCTCCGGAATGGACTCCGCGTTGACTCCATCGTTTAAAAGCAGATTCCTGTTTTCCTGATAGGCCTCGCAGTTGACGGCGTCCTTCTCAATGCGGATCAGACCGGTATAGGCGGATCTGGCCTTGTCCTTTAGAACCACCTTAAAATCCAGGTCCGAGTAGCTGTCGCCCGATTTGTGATGATGCCTTGTATGATAATCCGTTTTTCTGTCCTTATCCGAATAAATGAATCCGGTTATCCTGCTGCTGGCCCCTTTGCCATTCAATATTACTCCGGTATTGACTTTCGATATGCGGCCCCCGAATCCCGCATAGACAGATTCAAAACTGGCGTCGGAATCTATTGTAGCACGATCTGTCAGATAAAAGGTGTGATCTTCCTCGAGCCGGTTCAGGCTGAGATACTTGACTCTGGAATTTTTTCCCGCGAAAATCTCGGACGAGCTGTTGGTCATAAGGCCGATATATTTCCCGTTAGCCGCGTAATCGTCAATAATCGTGGCCTCCGAACCGCCTCCTACGATCAGAAGTATTCGACGGATGTTTAATTCCGAAGTGGGGATGTATCTGATGTGAATGGGCTCGTTAATTACGGTGTTTTCCGGTATATATAAAAACAGGCCGATATTCCAGATGGCCATATTCAGCGACTCGAATTTCCCGAAACCGGCTTCTATGGTTTTGCCGAAATAATTCTTAATAAGTTCGCCGCGATTTGATACGGCCGTTTTAAGATTTTCCAGGATTACACCTTTTTTATGCAACTCTGATCCATGGTCCGATATCAAAAATCCGCCACTGGATAATTGCGCCGATTTTTTTTGAAGGGATTCCAGGTACTTTTCGGGACTTTCCAGCAGGAATAGATTCGGATCGGTATACCGCCAGAGATGATCGGATCTCGCGGGCAGGGGAGAGGAATGATAGTAATCCCATCCCGCCCTTCTCATATGATATAACCATTCGGGCTCAGATTTCTGAATCGGCCTGAATTTGATTTTTGTGATTTCCGGGTTGCTTAGCGCGATACCATTACCCAACTGAACCCTCCATTTCCAGCTCTATCAGCCTGTTCAATTCCACTGCGTATTCCATCGGGAGTTCCTTTGTAAACGGTTCGATAAAACCGTTGATTATAAGCAGCCTGGCCTCGTCCTCGGTTAGTCCCCGGCTCATGAGGTAAAAAAGCTGGTCCTCGGCCACCTTGCTGACCCTGGCCTCGTGCTCGATCCTGACATTGTCGGAATCTATCTCCATGGTGGGGTAGGTATCCGACCTCGAGGCCTCATCCAGGAGAAGCGCGTCGCATTCCACCGATACTTTACTTTTTTCTGCTTTGGGATAAACCTTCACCAGCCCTCTATAGGATGATCTCCCGGAAGCCTTTGAAATCGATTTCGATGTGACCCTGGAGCTGGTGTTGGGAGCGGCATGAATAACCTTGGCCCCGGAGTCCTGGTGCTGTCCTTCGCCGGCGAACGCTACCGAGAGAATCTCGCCCCTGGCGCCCTCGCCGACAAGATAGACGCAGGGATATTTCATGGTGAACTTGGAGCCGAGGTTGCCGTCGACCCATTCTACCGTAGCGCCCTTATGCGCCATAGCCCGCTTGGTTACCAGGTTGTACACGTTTTTGGACCAGTTCTGGATAGTGGTGTATCGTATATAGGCGTTATCGAGGGCGATAAGCTCCACCACCGCCGAGTGAAGCGAATCGGTGGAATAGACCGGGGCGGTGCAGCCCTCTATGTAGTGAACCCGCGAGCCTTTATCGGCGATTATCAGGGTCCGCTCGAACTGCCCCATATTCTCGGCGTTTATTCTGAAATAAGCCTGGAGAGGTATCTTTACGTCGACGTCGGGCGGCACGTAGATGAACGAGCCCCCGGACCATACCGCCGAATTAAGGGCCGCGAATTTATTATCCATAGCCGGAATCACGGTTCCGAGATATTTTTTTACTATATCCGGGTGCTCGCGAAGACCGCTGTCCATGTCGAGAAATATTATCCCCTGCTTTTCAAGATCTTCCTTCAGGGAATGGTATACGACCTCGGATTCGTATTGAGCGGAAACTCCCGCGAGGAATTTCTTCTCGGCCTCAGGGATTCCCAGCTTATCGAAAGTATTCTTGATGTATTCGGGAACCTCATCCCAGGATCTGCCCTGGGCCTCGATCGGTTTTATATAGTAATAAATGCTTTCGAAATCTATTTCGTTTAGAAGTTTCGTATTGCCCCAACCCGGCATCGGCTTCGATAGAAAAATATCCAGGGCTTTGTGGCGAAACTTACGCATCCAGTCCGGCTCTTTTTTCATTCGGGAGATCATCTCCACCACCTCATGGTTAATTCCCCTGGCGCCCTTGTGGAAATACTCTTCGGGATCGCTGAAACCGTATTTCGACGCGTAATCGTCGCCGATTTCAATGATTTTATTTTTATCTAAAACGTCACCCATTTTAAATCCCGACTTTCTCATCGAAAGAACGCTTTATCCGGTCATAGCCCTGTTCCTCAAGCTGAATTGCCAGCTCCGGGCCGCCGGACTCAACGATTTTTCCATCTATCATGACGTGGATTTTGTCTGGCTTTACGTAATTCAAAATTCGCTGGTAATGGGTTACCAGTAAAATGGCGTTATCTGATGACGCCACGGTATTAATGCCGCTGGATACTATTTTCAGAGCGTCTATATCCAGCCCCGAGTCGGTTTCGTCAAGGATGGCGACCTTCGGATTCAGCATCGCCATTTGCAATATCTCCAACCGCTTCTTCTCGCCCCCGGAAAAACCGTCGTTGACATACCTGGTGGCAAATACCTTATCCATCTGGAGAAGCTCGAATTTTTCCATCAGGTCTTTACGGAAATTTCTCAATACCGATTCATCACCGTTGGCTCGGGCCTTTATGGCTGTTCTGAGAAAGTTCGCCACCGTTACGCCCGGTATCGCATACGGATACTGAAACGCGAGAAAAAGCCCCGCGAGCGATCTCTCCGTAGCATCCATCTCAAACAGGTTCTTGCCGTCCAGGAAAGCCTCGCCGGACGTTATCTCGTAGCCGGGATGTCCTGCAAGCGCCTGCGCCAGGCTCGATTTGCCGGACCCGTTAGGGCCCATGATCGCGTGCTTTTCACCCCTATTTATTTCCAGAGATAATCCCTTGACGACCTCTTTGCCTTCTACCTTAACATGTATGTCTTTTATCGAAAATATCTCTCTTTTATCTGACATCTCAAACCTTCCTGGTTTATTATTGCGTAATTTAAATTATCTTCTGCCAACTCTGTCTTCTTAAAGTTAGTTCGGTCAGGCTTTTTGTCTAACTCTCAAGCCCGGCTCCGGGGGCGGATTTATATCGCAGGATACCAGGTCGGCAAGGGTCACACGTTCCAGAAACGATCCGATAAACCCCTCGAACGTTTGCCAGATATTCTTGACCGTACAATCTCCGGAATGAACGCAAATCTCATTTTCGCCGGTATATTTATCGCAATGCGCCGTGGAGAATACCGGTTTACCCAAAGCCTCGAAAATCTCCTTGAGCTTAATTTCCTCCGGCGGTTTTACCAGAACGTAGCCTCCTCTGCGACCCCGGACCGCCTTCACAAGCCCTGACCTCTTCAATATCATAAGTAGTTTGCCGGCATACGGCGCTGATACTCCTTCCTTTTCCGCAAACTCCGGCAGGGTCAAAGGATCTTCATTTCCGTGGCGGGCCAGAAGCACCATACATCTTAGGCCGTATTCCTCGATCGCCGTTATTTTCATCTTAACACCTCAATATTAATAAACTAAATCTTTACAAAAAAGTAAAGATTTTTTTCAAAAAAATTATATTCTATTGAAATATATAAACTTACGATATCATTTTCGACTCCTAAATCCCGTTTTTGGCGGCATCAGCCGGCTAACGGCCGATTAATCTTGACTACAATAGCCGCATGATGTAACTAAGTGAAAATCTGAAAACATGGGAGGTCTTTTGAGTACCAGTGAAAATCTTATGGCAGCTTTTGAAGGGGAGTGTAAGGCTCATTTTAAATACCTCGCTTTTGCCAGAATCGCCGAAAAGGAGGGGCACCGCGAGGTCGCAAGGCTTTTCCGGGCTGTTGCGGAGGCCGAGGCTATTCACGCTTTAGCGCATTTCAATGCAATGGGTGAAGCCGGGGATACGGAGCAGAACCTCATGGCGGCAATTGACGGGGAAACATACGAGTTTACTCAGATGTATCCCGCCTTTATCGAGCAATCCGATAAGGAGGCCAACACCAGGGCAACGATATCATTCAAGAACGCCTCTGAAGTTGAAAAGGTCCATAACAACCTGTACAGCAACGCCCTTGAGAATCTCGGAAAAAACAAAGAGACCGAATATCACGTCTGCGAAATCTGCGGTAATACCGTCGCCGGTAACGCTCCGGATAAATGCCCGGTTTGCGGGGCTTCCATTGATAAATTTAAGATCATAAAAGATTAGATTAAATAGCGAGGCCGGGGCAATCAATTGTATACAGGTATAATCCTGTTATCGGAACAGTTAATGCCATCAAAAACGAGGTAATATTATGGAATGCAGGTTGGCGAAAGAAAAACTTGAGGAATATTCGGGAAATGCTCTGATAATCCTTCAGTATGAAGATGGACTTTTAGTCAAGGGAAAATTGGCGGGTGTCATCGAAACGGCCCGTAAAAAAGGCGGTTTCAGGGCGGAAAAGAACGAGATCTTCCAGGTTTTCCCATGCCGGGAGATCAATGCCGACAGGTTGATTCTTATCGGACTCGGGAAAAAGAAAAAGTCAACTCTGGAGGATATTAGAAAAGCCGCCGGTACGGTGATCAGGACGGTTCAAAATCTAAAAAGGGTCGCTTTCTTGCCAATAGATAACCCCAAAGAGACTATCCCGGCCTTGGTCGAGGGATCGATTCTGGGTAATTACAGGTTTGACCGGCTGAAATCGGAAAAAAAAGAGATCGTACTGAAGGAAGTTTCGTTCTTCGAAGGAAATTTCCGATTCCCCGAATCAAAGCTGAATGAAGTCACTATTCTTGCCGAAGGTACCTGCGCCGCCCGCGATTTCGCCAATCTTCCCGCCAATCTCCTGACCCCGCGAAAGCTCGCCGAAGACGCGGTCAAACTTGGCAAGAAGAATAACATTAAAACTACGGTATTGAATGAGCCCGATCTTAAAAGGTTGAAAATGGGGGCGTTGCTGGCCGTCGGTCAGGGATCTCAAAACCGCCCCAGGATGGTGGTATGGGAATATAAGGGCGGCCGCAAGAACAGCGCGCCGCTTGTCTTTGTAGGCAAGGGCGTAACCTTCGATTCCGGCGGCTTATCGTTAAAACAAGTTCAGGGGATGGAGGCGATGAAGGGGGACATGGGTGGTGCGGCGGCGGTTATATCCATGATACCGGTTCTGGGAAAGCTCAGGCCCCGAATCAATGTTGTCGGTATAACTCCGCTGGTCGAAAACCTTCCCTCCGGCCAGGCCTACAGGCCCGGCGATGTTCTCACGGCATCAAACGGCAAGACCATCGAGGTCATCTCAACCGATGCTGAAGGCCGCCTGATTCTGGCTGATGCTTTAGTTTATGCGAAGCAGTTTAAGCCCAAATATGTTATAGACATAGCAACATTGACCGGTGCCTGCATGGTGGCCCTGGGAGTTCATATCGCCGGCGGAATTATGGGCACCGATCAGAGGCTTGTCGACCTCCTGATGGCAGCCGGTGAACGGTCCGGCGAAAGGCTCTGGCAACTTCCGCTATGGGACGATTACCGGCCGCTTTTGAATACCACATCGGCCGATATGAAGAATTCCGGCGGAAAATGGGGTGGTGCCATTACCGCCGGAAAATTTCTTTCGGAGTTTGCCGAGGATTACAGATGGGCGCATATCGACATGGCCGGGATGGATAACCAGGAAAGCGATCATCCTTACCAGATCAAGGGGATGACCGGCTGGGGCGTGCGCCTGCTTTCACGGTTCGCTCTAACGCAATCCGGCCGCAAGTAAAGGATAGCCGTAGATCGGGAGCCCCGCACACCCGATTATAGAATATAATCTTGACAATAATATCTAATTATTTATATTTTTTTTGATGATAAATAATAGTTGAGATTCATCCGAGGGCTTCACCAAAAATTATAACCTTTGTTTAATAAATAAGGGGAGTAAAAAATGAAAATATTATCATGTGCCTTTCTGCTGGCGTTATTGTGTCCATTATTCGCCGGTTTGACGCCTGCCCAGGATATTGAATATATCGGTTCAGCTATTTGGACACACGCAAATGACGTTACAGTCGATGGGAATTATGCCTATTGCGCTTTTCCGAACGGACTGGTAGTTCTCGATATTACATCGCCAGCGTCACCGACATTCGTGAGCAAATCATATTTCCAGGGTTGGGGTTATGATATTAAAGTATCTGGAGATCATGCCTATTTAGCCGATGGTACTTCCGGTCTTCAAATAATTGATATTTCAGTCCCGACTATCCCGATTGCGGTCGGAAATTATGATACCCCGGGAGAGGCTCAAGGAGTATCCGTCTCCGGTAATTACGCGTTCATTGCAGACGTTGATTCCGGAGTTCAGATCATAAATATTTCCGATCCCGGCAATCCCGTATTTTGCGCAAATATCGCCACAACAAGCCTGGCGTTTGACGTTTATGTGTCGGGAGATTTCGCGTACATTGCGGCCCGCAACTCTGGTCTTCTAATTTATGATATTTCCGATCCGTTAAATCCGACTTATGCGGGCGGTTTTAATACGAGTTATGCACAGGGGATTCACGTTAACGGTGGTTACGCCTATATCGCCGACGGTAATACCGGTCTCTATATAATAGATGTATTAGATCCGTCGCACCCCCTTCCGATTAGTGATTTATTTGTGGGTGAAGCCTGGGATGTATTTGCTACCGAACTATATGTCTACGTGGCCGGCAGAGATTCCGTATTTCAGTCCGCACTTCATATAATAAATATTTCCGATCCATCAAATCCTATCTTGGCTGGTACATATCATTCGCGGGGCAGCTCCGGCGGTGTGTTCGCTTCGGCCGGTTACGCATTTATAGCCGATGATATCTCCGGAATTGAGATTTTAAATATAAACGTTCCGTCAAATCCGGTCTTAATCGGCAGTTATGTCACACCCCATTATGGTTCAAGTGTGGCCGTTTCCGGAAATTACGCCTATACAGTCGGTTGGCCTTCAGGTTTTCAGATTATTGATATTTCCAATCCGGAAAACCCAACTGCGGCTGGTACCTACGATAGTCTGGGTTCCGCATTCGATATATACATTTCAGGAAATTACGCTTATGTTCCGGAACATGATTCCGGTCTTCAGATTATAGACGTATCCGATCCGGCAAATCCAACTCTGGCCGGTAACTACAACACTTCTGGTTACGCTTTTGGCGTACACGTTCTGGATAATTACGCCTATATGGCTGATGGCAGCGACCTCTTGGTTATCGATATAGCAGATCCTTTCAATCCCGCTATTATCGGAAGTTATCATGATTCACTGAATTTGGGCATTAAAGTATTCGTTTCCGACAATTACGCCTACATTGCCTGTCTTATTTGGGGTCTGCAAATCATAGATGTGTCCGACCCCGCCAATCCATCATTTGCCGCAAGCTACTTTGGACCCCCGTATGATTATATGTATGATATTTATGTTTCGGGCAGTTACGCTTATGTAGCTGGCTCCGAATCCGGTCTTATTATTTTGGATATATCCAATCCCGTAAGTCCAACACTCGTCTCTTCCTATGGCGACCAGGGTACTGCGAGAGGAGTTTATATTTCGGGCAATTACGCTTATATGATTAATGAAAATTCCGGTCTTCATATTTTAGATGTATCCGATCCGTCAAACCCAACTCTTGTCGGCAGCTACGATACGCCTGGTTCCGCTAATGATGTATACGTATCCAATGGATATATCTATGTGGCGGATCAGTATTCTCTGTTAATACTGGAATTCGCGCAGACCGGTATTGAAGAAGATGCCGAAGCGCCCGGTCATTTTTCTCTGTCGCAAAATTACCCTAATCCGTTCAATGCTTCCACAACCATCAGCTTTTCGCTATCCGAGCCGCAAAACGTTGTTTTAATTGTTTACGATCTGCTCGGGCGAAAAGTAAGTACGTTGATTAATGAGAGGATGCAGATTGGTACTCATAACGCTATCTTCGAAGTCGACAACCTCTCCAGTGGCGTCTATTTCTACAGATTGCGGGCGGGGGATATTGACGAGACTAAAAGCATGATCTTGTTGAAATAGCATTGAAACGTATATTCAGACAAATATAACTGAAATAAGCTGGCTTTTGATCTTACTATCTGATTTATTCATCTAACCATGATTAAATTTCCACCTTTAACAGAAGCCCTTTTTGTAGAGCGCCCCAACCGATTTCTGGTGAATATCAAAATCGATGGCCGTTCCGAATTTGCCCATCTCCACGATCCCGGCCGCCTGCAGGAACTGCTCATTCCCGGGGCGAAACTGTACCTTCAAAAAACGGGAGGTCCGAATAGGAAAACACGATGGGATGTTATTCTGGTGAGAAAGGGCCGGATATATGTGGCCATTTATTCTGTCTTGGCCAACAGGCTCGCTAAAAAGCTATTCGCCGAGCGAAACTTTCCCGGTCTTAGAAGCTGGAAATTAATAAGATCCGAACCGAAATTTAAAAACGGCAGATTTGATTTCGAGTTAGCCCGGCGAGACGAAAAAATGCTGGTGGAAGTCAAATCCGTTTCGCTGGTGGAAAACGGGATCGCCATGTTTCCCGACGCTCCCACCGAACGGGGGAGACGGCACCTGCTAAAGCTTACCGAGGCGATGGCCGAAGGCTACAATGCCTGCGTGATTTTTATTGTCACCAGAAATGATGCTCGCCTCTTCAAACCCCACACAACCCGTGACCCCGATTTCTCCGAAACGCTTAAGCATGCTGCAAAACAAGGCGTTAAGCTTTATTGCTTCAAATGCAATGTTTCCAGGGAGCATATGCATCTGAGTTCCCGAATCCCCATCCAAACCAGTAGACGCAAATATAGGAAACATTTTTGCATGGCCGTCTGTAATCCACAATAGAACATATTATCATCTTTGGTTGACCGTGGTATTATTTTAAATGATTTCAAATCATGCGAGGGCCGATTCAGGTTTCGGTAATGCGATAATCAAAATATAAGGAGTGCGATTATGAAAATTATTGCAGCATTGATTTGTATTTTTGTGATTCTCCCCGTTTTTAACATTGCCCGAGCGCAATACGGATGGGAACGCCAGAACAGCACCACCGAATATACTTTGTATTCCGTATCCTTCGTCGATGATATCAACGGGTGGGTTTGCGGAGAAGACAAAACCGTCCTGCGCACCACCGATAGCGGAGAGAACTGGGATTCGCAGTTTGCTTCTCCGCTTGCATCCTACTTCGGTATCTCATTCTGCGATTCGATGTATGGTGTCGCGACGGGGACCGGCGGAGTTATTGTGTACACGACCGACGGGGGGGCTGTATGGAATACCGTGCAGGAAGGATGGCTGCTGTCATTCAATGCCGCCTTCCAGATCGACAGTCTCTGGGCCTGCGTGGTGGGATCCAACTCCATTTTTCAGCCCATGATACACGTGACCACCGACGGCTGGCAGACTCAGAACATCTATATATTCTACCTGGATCACGGCGGGTATCACGAGGGCAATCTCCGGGACGTTTATTTCTTCGATAGCGATATCGGCTGCGCTACAGCGGCGGTATGGAACGGCGACGGCGCCGTTGTTCGAACCACCGACGGCGGAGTGAATTGGAGCACCGTCTACTGGGGAGGAAATATCATGACCGGCATCGATTTTCCCACTCCCGATACCGGGTATGCCGTCGGTTTCGGTGGCACCGCTGTTAAGTCCATCGACGCCGGCCTCTCGTGGGTTGAGCTGACGACCGGATACGGGGTCGAGCTGCTCGATGTCTCTTTCGGGTCTGCCGATACCGGCACCGCCGTGGGAGCGTTCGGTTATATCCTGAGGACCGTGGACGGCGGCGCCAGCTGGGATTTACAGGACGCCGGTTTGTCGACGCATCTTCGCGGAGTGCAGTTTATCACCACCGATATCGGCTATGCGGTGGGAGACAGCGGGATAATATTATTCACTTACACCGGCGGCGAGCCGCCCGCGGGATGCGACTATTCTCCCGGCGACGCCAACAACGACGGCAGCACCAACGGTCTCGATGTCATCTACCTGGTCGCCTTCTTCAAGGGCGGCCCCGAGCCTCCGCTCACCTGCCCCTGTGGATCTCACGGCGATCTGTTTGTCGGCGCCGACGCCAACGGCAGCTGCAGCGTAAACGGCCTCGACGTCACCTATATGGTGTCTTATTTCAAGGGCGGCCCCGACATAATTGCCTGCCCCGACTGCCCACCCACGCCGTAAATTTGACGCCCCGTGGTGTCGGGTCACCCGACCCGACACCTATAATCCTTGCCGTAGGTCCGGTTTGATTTTTTCCCAAACCCGACGCCCCGCTGAACGCGGGAATCCCGCTTGTCTCAGGTTAGAAAATAACAAGAAACATAATTAATAATTCATCTGTATTTCTATTAGACTTGCCGGCTTCAACTATATTGGCCGGGATTGAAAACGGAATACATACTTTATATTTTGAGATAAGTTT
>CP070813.1:2958860-2972561 GCA_020344055.1 Candidatus Zixiibacteriota bacterium
GAGTTAAAGGGATTGGGGTAAGCGGTTATTGATATTCCGTACTCATCCGGTAGATTACCTTCCTCCTCGTCAATACCTGTCGGCGAAAAATAACGTAAGACGACCAGACCCTTATCCCCGCCAGGTATATACACGTACGGCCATTCGACGTCGATTTTCCTTCCCGCGAATGAGCTTTCGTCAAAATGATATCCTGAAAACACAGGATTTGCCGGATCACGCCAGGCATCCCAGACCTGAACTCCGGTACCACTGGCCCCCCCGCGACCACCCCAATAAAAGATACGACCCTCTTCGTCAACCATAAACTCCGGCCTGAAACCTAATAGCCGGTCAAATACTATTTGATTCCATTGGTTCCAATGGTATACCCTGGTGCCCCCTCCAGTTACATAGACGTAATTCTCGTAAGTATATACGCCGAAGATACCGCCCGTCAAATTGTGCAAGGTGTCGATGGCCGCCGGATTAGCGGGATCTGAGATGTCAAAGATTATTGTATAAAAATTCACGTCGGTTGGTACATATAACAGTGGATAGTCCAAACACATGGGACTAATTCCGACCTCGACTGGAACTGTAGATAAAACCCTGACACTATCTCTGCTTGAAATATCGAGTATTTTAAATCCCCCGGTCCCGCCAGGCGAACCGCAATAATAATACAAAATTAATAAGGTATCATATACCGCGTAATCGAATAGCTGAAACCCGGGATCCAATTGTATCGGATATGCCCAATCTATAATTGGTGCGAGAGGATCCCCGAGATTGTAAAATATCAACATATTACCGTTTAGCGCATATAAAGTATTGGAATCGCCTTTTACGGATTGTCCCCAGATAGTATAGCCGGGATCTACGACTCGAGGATTGCTTTTATCGGATACATCAACCACCATGACGTTATCATTATCTGTCACCGTATAGGCAACATCATTAATAACCCTAACTCCATTGCAATGAGAATACTTCTTAACCGACTGTACCATTTCCGGCCCGCCTGGCAAATTCCAGTCGATAACATGTACTCCGGGATGCCGAACATAGTCGTTTAACCTCGAGGTCATGGCGTATGAATAATCGCCATGCTGCTCAATATCCCGGAATTCGTGATTGAGGTTTTCCGGAACAATGATTGAATCGACCACGAGTGGATTGCTCAGGTCATTTACATTGATCTTATAAACATGGGCGTTCCATGTGGTCACAAATGCGTAGCGATCGCCGGATATAACCATCTCGGACATATCCTCAATATGATGATAATAATAGATTGCGCCCCGAAACTCCGGTTGAGTACTACCTGTGAATTCGTAAATCATAAATGAATTAGTTCTAATCGAGTATAATCGGTCTTCATATAGTTTCATTTTACCGAAGTTTGCTTGAAGCGAATCAATTATGAAAAGTGTTCCGGGAGGTGAATCCAGATCATAGACGCCAAAAAAGGAATGAGAGGAAGTAATCCTGGTTAGTAGTATTAGATATCTATTATGGCAAATTGGCCTGTATTCAGGAGATGTCCATATCTCGTTTTCAAATTCTATGGCCACCTGCGGATTGGACCGATCGTGCACATCCATTATTCCAAACCAATAGTCTTCCGAACGGTTTTCCTTCCAGGAATAGTACAGGCTATCCCCGAATACAGATATCCCATCCAGAATTTGCGAATATCTCATTGGATTGAATCCGATCGGTTGCGGATTCGCGTAATTTGTCCCCTCATATATCTGCAGACCCTTATTCCCGGAAAGATAAAGATAGTTACCGTCATGAGCCATAGATGCAATTACATGATCCGTCATCTTGGAGCAGGTTTCCTCCAGTCTGCCGTTTGGTAAAACCTCATAGATTACGATATAGGCTCCCATAGCAACGTACAGGTGTCCATTGGCTAACAACTGTTCCCGGGGGGAGGTGGGGAAACCGTGGCTCATCAAAGTGAAGTTCGTGTCGGGATAGGAATAGGAAGGAATGGGCAAATCCGGATAGCCGGGATCGCGCTCAGATGCGTGAGATAACGAATCCCCAAAACAAATGAATAAAATCAATAAAACTGAAGGCAAATACCTCATAAACGGTATCTCCCGAAAAATTATTTTCAAATCCAGCCTAAAAAATAAGGCCGGGCTTGTCAATATAAAAATGCAACGTGACAGTATTTTTTACAGTTCGGTCAGGTCGTTATCCCGACTTTCAGTCGGGAGGTGACCTGATCTAAAGACTGCATAGCTATGCGCGGTAAGGAACCCCTTCCTTACAGCATCCCGGAATCGTCAAGAAATCCCGCCGAAGGCGGGGCTGCCGACGCGGAGCGATTTATTATGTTTCGGGAACTACGATTCCCGAAACACACAAGCCATCCTGTCGTGCCGGACTTGATCCGGCATCCATAAAAACCTGCCCCGCGTTGCCGATAATCCCAATATGAGACTATTTATTACGCTCCTCACATTATTGTGCATTTTCAACGTCGCCGACACCGACGACAACATCCCCCGCCTAAACCGTGCCGTCTCCGAAAACCCCGACGACTTCGATGCCGTTCGTCAGCTGGTCGAAATCTTCATCGAACAACGTAACTACGCCTCCGCCGACAGTATCCTGTCAGAATACCTGGCGAAATCCGCGAAACAGGACGCCTACGCCACCTATTTGCAGGGCCGGCTCCTCGATCTTAAGGAGGATGTAAATAGGGCCATAGATAAATACCTGCAGGCTATAGAAATGGATTCCACATTATGGCAGGCCTGCAGAGATCTGGCCTATCTCTACGATATTTTCTCCGAATATGAGACCATGAATAGCATGCTGCAAAAATCCATAGATTTCGCGCCCATACCGGAAAGCCTGTATTACGATTACGGATACTCGTTCGATATGATGGGACGGCTGGATTCCGCCGAATATTATTATCACAGAGCCATCGATTTCGATTCCCTGGATCATCAGGCCTACCTGAACCTGGGAGCGATCATGGGCTTGAGCGGCAACCTCGATTCCGCGAAATTCCTGCTGGAAAAAGCCGTTATGATAAACCCGGGTTCCCCCGAAGCGTTCTACAACCTGGGAGAAGTAAGCGTTTCTCTGGGGCTTTTCGATAACGCCGCGGGCTATTTTCAACAGGCCCTGGCGCTCGATTCCGGCCTTTTTGCCGCCAAAAAAAGGCTCGGGGATATATTTGAGATTATGGGAGATTCCGGAATGGCCCGCCTGTACTATGAGGATTTCCTGAATTCCACCCCGATAATCTATATGGATGATATCAACGAGGTTCGCCTGAAACTGGATAATTATAAATAACCGTTTTAACAAAAAACTGCATAATCTTGCACAATAGTAAAATCTCGATTTTCGTATCCTGTAATATTTAATCCAGATTCGGCTCGAAAACCCCATGGTGTCTCGTAACCTGTTATTTAACAAGCAATTGCAAATCTCGGTTCGACCTGATTCGCCGGCAAATTTTATCCCTGTATGGCATTATCTTTGCCCTATTGTATCCGAAGGCAGAAAATCGCTAGGCTTGAGAGAGCATGGGAGTGGTGCGCTGGACCACCAACCAGCCCCCCCGAATGATTCGGGGATCCCCCTCCGCCACTCCCATGCATTTTTTTGGGAGGAATCGATGATCGTGATTAAAGAACGACCGAAAAAAATGACCAATACGGAACTATTGATGATTGTGCTTACGGTCCTTATCACCATCGCCATCCTGTTCGTTCCCTACCGCTGATATTTTCTATATCTTGACAATCGCGTGCGCGGTATTATTTTCAGCACGTGAAAAAAAACGCTGATCTGAATCTAAAGCTCGACAATCTTTCCGATAAACCCGGCTGCTATATCTTCAAGAACAGCGATAATAAGATTATCTATATCGGGAAAGCCGCCTCTCTGAAAAAAAGAGTGAAATCGTACTTCCAGAAAAGCGCCAGAGATCCCAAAACCGAAAAACTTATCTCCAATATAGCCGATTTCGATTTTTTTATAACATCCTCCGAAAAAGAAGCCCTGCTTCTGGAATCCAATCTTATCAAAGAGCATAAGCCGCGCTATAATATCGGCCTTAAAGATGATAAGAGATATCCATTTATAAAAATAACCACTTACGAAACTTATCCCCGCCTCCTGGTAGTCCGCCGAATCCAAGACGATAAGGCCAGATACTTTGGTCCCTTTACCAACGTCACCGCCATGCGGAGAACGTTGAAACTGATAAGACGGATTTTCCCCATCAGGTCCTGTTCGCTGGAACTGCCCTCCAGAAGGAAATACCGGGTCTGCCTGGACTATTTTATCGGCAGGTGCCCGGGGTGCTGCGAGGAGGGGAAAGCCACGCCGGAATCGTATAACGCCATGATAGACGAGGTAATGCTTTTTCTATCGGGACGATCCCGGGAAATCGCCGGAAGACTGCGGGAACGTATGGAACGGCTCTCCGAGGAATTGAAATTCGAGGAAGCGGCTAAGGCCCGCGATCAATTGCAGGCCATTGAATCGGTAATCCAGAGACAGCGAGTTGTCAGCCCGGATATGACCGATCGCGATGCTCTCGCGGTCGCTATTGAGGGCAACGACGCCTGCATAGCGATGTATCAGGTCAGGGAGGGCGTGCTGATCGGCCAGAAACACTTCGTTGTGGATACAGCGGGGTTTGATACCTCCGATATAGTAAGAAACTTTATCCCCAGATATTACAAAACCGAAACGATATTCCCAAAAGAGATACTGGCGCCCGAAAGTTTTGAGGATATAGAGTTGATGGAGGAATTCCTGGAAGAAAAAGCCGGCCGGAAAATAGATATTTCCATACCTCAAAAAGGAGCCAAGGCCGATCTTATTAAGATGGCGATGTCGAACGCCACGCAGAACTTAAAATTGCATCTTGCCCAAAAAAGCGCCACCAGGAAGAAGGCGCCGCATGTCGTCTATTCTCTGGGCCGGGATTTCTATCTGGATAGACTCCCCCGCAAGATCGCCGCCTGCGATATTTCCAACCTGGGGAAAGATTACGCCGTCGGATCGGTCGTCTATTTCTCCGACGGCAATCCCAGGAAATCAGAATACCGTCGTTTCCGGGTAAAAACCATCGAAGGACAGGACGATTTCTCCATGATGAAGGAGATCGTGGGGAGATATTTCACGCACCTCGCTGAAAATGGCAAAGACAACCCCGATCTTCTTTTAATAGACGGCGGCAAGGGGCAGTTAAGCGCGGCCCTGGCAGCCCTTAAAGACCTGAATATACCCGACCAGCAGGCAGTAGCGCTAGCCAAGAAGTACGAGGAGGTGTATCTGCCCGGACGTTCTCAGCCGATCTCTCTTCCTAAAACCTCATCGTCGATAAAACTTCTGCAAAAAATCAGAAACGAAGCTCACCGATTCGCGGTTTCATATCACCGAAAATTGCGATCGAAGAAGCTGAAGGAATCGGAACTGGATGCTATCCCGGGCGTGGGAGAAAAGCGGAAAATGGATCTGCTGGCGGCTTTCGGGTCGGTGGAGCGGATAAGGAAATCATCGCTGGAAGATCTGCGGGCGACACCGAATATCCCCGAGAAGGTCGCCCGTTCAATCTGGGAGCGTTTTAATAGACGGGAAAAGAATGACTGACGAGTTGATAATCGAGATCCTCGAACTCGGCCCCTACTTCGTGAATTGCTACATAGTAGGCGATTCCAAGACTAAAAACGGAATCATTATAGATCCTTCCTGGGAACCGGAACGTATAATAAATCATGTGGAGAAATTCGGGCTTAAGATCGAGAAGATAATAATCACTCACGGGCATGCCGATCACATCGGGGGTGTTGATAAGATTCGTTCTTACTATAAGGCCCCGGTCTATATCGGCGAAAAAGATGCCCATATGCTTACCGACGTGGTGGCCAATCTCTCTGGCCTTTCGGGCGAGTCGGTAATGACCGACCCCGCCGACGAACTGTTGCGGGAAGGCGATGAAATTACAGTCGGCAGGTTCTCCTTTAAGGTGCTCGAGACGCCCGGCCATTCGCCTGGATCGATATCGCTTTACGGTCACGGCGCGGTATTTACCGGCGACGCCCTTTTTCTGGGTTCGGTGGGGAGAACGGATTTTCCGGGATGCTCCTTTGAGGTACTCATGGACTCCGTCAAGAACAAGATCCTCACCCTGCCCGGCGATACAGTCGTTTATCCCGGTCACGGTCCCGATACCATGGTGGAACAGGAACGCGAATACAACCCGTTTTTGACTCTATGATACTCTCCGATTTCCATGTCCATCCCGATTTCTCCGTCGATGCCACCGGCAGTATAAAAGAATACTGCGAAAAGGCGCTTGAACTGGGATTGGATGCCATCTGCTTTACCACCCACTACGACTATAACCCGGCGCTCGATAATAACAGCGGATACTGGCGATATAAAGGATCAAAGGTGAAACTTACCGATGATGTTGTCGCGTCCTACCTGGACGAGATTGAATTTGCGGAAAATTCATTCAAAAAGCGCGGTCTGAAGGTATTTTCCGGTATCGAGATCGATTATACGCCCGGCTCGGAGAAGGAGGCCGAGAGGCTGAGGTCGTTATTCTCGTTCGACTTTGTCCTGGGTTCGATTCATTGCGTCAACGGTTTTATTGTTTCTGAAGAAGATGATGCCGAGAGATATTTCGGCAACAGAACGTTGCATCAGGTGATGGATGATTATTTGAATCTATTAAAGAAGGCGTCGGAATGCCCTTATTTCGACGCTCTTGGGCACCTTGATTATATCGTCCGATACGGACGGAAATATTATGGTGATGAAATTTATAAAATCGATATCGAAAGGTATAATCCCGTATTTGAGATTCTAAGCAAGAATAAAATCGGCATTGAACTGAATACCAGCCCATACAGGAGGGGAGAGACCGGTTTTCATCCTTCCAGGAAAATCCTGGAAAAAGCGATAGATTCCGGGGTTGTAATCTCATCGGTCGGCTCGGATTGTCACAGTCCGGACGAGCTCGGGATGGGCATAAAGGAGGGATATCATTTTTTGGAATCAAGACACATTATCCCTGAGTATCCTCTGTGAGATAATTACCGGAAGGCGAGGTTTCCGATTGAGAAGGATTCAATTTTACTTTAATTTACAGGTGGAAGACAATATTACCAGCTTGAAGAGGGGAAATAATGTTTGTTGGGTTAACCGGAGGAGAATATGTCGCCCTATAAATCGAGTGATATAAGACTATCGGCGCTGGAAAACGCCATGGTGCAGTTTGACGAGGCCGCCGATAAACTGAATGTTGATAAGACTATGCTGGAGATTTTGAAGCAGCCGCGGCGGGCCGTCATAGTCAGATTGCCCATCCAGATGGATGACGGGAGATTCGAGATCTTTACAGGTTTCAGGGTTCAGCATAACATAGCTCGAGGGCCGGCCAAGGGAGGCATCCGTTATCATCCAGACGTCAACCTGGATGAGGTCTCGGCGCTGGCGGCCTGGATGACCTGGAAATGCGCCGTGGTCGGAATACCCTTCGGTGGCGCCAAGGGAGGTATAGCCTGTGATCCCAAGAAGCTCTCCAAAGGAGAGCTGGAAAGATTAACTCGAAGGTACACCGCCGATATTATTGAAGTCATCGGTCCTGAAATCGATGTTCCCGCCCCGGATGTCAATACCGATTCCCAGATTATGGCGTGGATTATGGATACCTATTCTATGCACGCTCGCCATACCGAAACATCGGTGGTAACCGGTAAACCGATTGACCTGGGCGGATCTCTGGGTCGAAGAGAGGCTACCGGTCGCGGAGTATTGTTGACCATTCGCGAAGCCTGTAAACATAAAAATATCTCTTTGAATGGTGCCCGGTGCATTATCCAGGGTTTTGGTAACGTGGGCGGAATCGCCGCAGAACTGTTATATCTGGACGGCGCGAAAATTATAGCCATCAGCGACGTCTTCGGCGCGATAAGTAATCCCGATGGGATCGATATAACCGCTCTGAAAAATCATGTGAGCCAAACCGGCAAAGTGAATGGATTTGAAGGGGCGGGGGAGATCGAACGTGATAAGGTCCTGACAATGAAATGCGATATACTGGTGCCGGCCGCCCTTGAAAACGTCATAACATCCAAAAACGCAAGAAACGTCAAAGCGAAAATAGTGGCCGAGGGGGCCAATGGACCCACCACTACCAATGCGGATAAAATCCTGGAATCCCGGGGAGTGTTCGTTATCCCCGATATTTTGTGTAATTCCGGAGGGGTGACCGTGAGTTACTTCGAGTGGGTGCAGGATCGCATCGGCTATTTCTGGCCGGAAGACGAAGTAAACAGAAGGTTGGAATTGATAATGGTCAAGGCCTTCAATGACGTTCTCGAAGTCGCCCTCGAAAATAACGTTAATATGAGGATCGCCGCCTTCATGCTCGCCATAAGAAGAGTCCTTGACGTTACCATGATGCGCGGGGTTTACGCCTGATCATGGAAAATTTCCTTCTGCAGGCTATATTCTTTCTTCCACCGTTTCTGTTGGCGATCTCCGTTCATGAAAGCGCGCACGCTTATGTCGCCAACAGGTTTGGCGATCCCACCGCCAAAAACCTCGGGAGAATTACTCTAAATCCCATTCCGCATATCGATATCTTCGGCCTGATCGCTATTTTTCTGGTCCATTTTGGCTGGGCCAAACCGGTGCCGGTAAATCCCCAGAACCTGAAAGATCCCATAAAAGACAATCTCTGGATCGCACTGGCGGGACCGGCCTCCAACCTGCTTCTGGCGATAATATCCGGGATCGTTTTCAGGGTATTATCGCCGGTTTTATCCGCCAGTGAAGCCGGAATGTTTATCCTGATGATAATCCAGTTTTCAGTCATACTGAACATCGTCCTGATGGTATTTAATCTTTTCCCCATCCCCCCCCTTGACGGTTTCCATATACTTGAGGGCATCGTACCTTATAATACCTATTTGAGTCTCCAGAAATTCCGGGCCTCGGGCCCCATGATCCTCTTCGGGCTGATAATTCTCTCGAGCGTCAGCGGCCTGAATATTTTCTCCGCCATCTTCAGTCCTTTCGTAAAAATAATCGGAGGAATACTGCTGGGTGAACCCGTCGGCTGGTAAATTTTCGTTTATCGCGATCCTGCTATCCTGGATGCTTACATCTTCCTGTATATTTATCCCCGCCAGGAAGCCTCTGAATCCGCGCCTGCTTTTTACAGTCGGCTCAGAATTTCTGGAGGATACTGAGTCGATTGCTATCAGAGGTTCAATCGATTTTGAGGACAGAAATCATCGAGAATCAGGCTCGTTCAGCCTGGTCGCCAACCGCGGCGATTCGCTCGCCTTTATTATCGAAGGGCCGTTTAAGGTCGATATTTTCCGCCTCGTGATCATCGATGAAACGGCCTGTGCCAGAGATAGGGAGTCGGATGAATGGACCGTCGTGGGGGCGGATGAAAAACTGATGATACCCGATTACGGTATCGGAAGCATAACCCCCGACCTGCTGGGCTATTATATCTTCCCGCAGTTTTACCTGCAAAGCAGCCTATGGTTCGATCCTGAGCAAATGACGGTTTCGACGGAAATATACACTTTCCATATACTTCCCTCTGGCAATCAAAAATCTTTCGTTTTTTCGAGCGCGGACCAGGATCTGTCCGCCCTTTATGGCCGCAGAAAGGACTTCGGCGGCGGCTTTTATCCGTCGACAATCGAAATCTCCCCGATCGATAAAAGCTGGCGGATACGGCTGGAAATCGATAAAATTAAGCCAAATCCGAAAATACCGGACAATATCTGGCGCCGGGATTGATAACGTATTGAACGCCAAATTGTTACAGCTTTCCGGAAATGCAAATAAAACTTGACATTTCGATTAGTTTATATAATTTGTAGAGTAGCCGTTTCAAGGCGAAAAAATGAATCTAATTCTCTTAACAGTTTGTTTTAAGGAAAAAAGAAACGTCGATCATCGATATTCCGATAATAAGACGGGAGTATTTTGATGAATAAAAAATCGAAAATATCTATTTGCATTGTGGCTTTACTTATTTTTTGTGGCCCTGCGGCTACATCACACGCAGATTCGAATAAGGGGGGGACCGAAAGGGAATATTATGACGATTCCGGCCTTTATCCCCCGAATACCCCGGTAATCCTTGAACATGGCGGGCCCGATCCGGGAGGCTATTATTTTATAGACAGCGATGATCCCGCCTTGAACGCTCCCATTTTTAACTGGACAGATATTTCGAACATCGGTATACCGGTTCTCCTTGACGATGATGATAACGAGGGACCGTTCCCCATCGGATTCAGTTTCTCGTTTTACGGCGAGGTTTACGATTCGTTCTATGTCTGTTCTAACGGGTTTGTCTCTTTTACCAGTACGTCGATACAATATAATAACAGGCCGATTCCCTTTCATGAAGAGCCGAACTGCCTTCTGGCGATCTTCTGGGATGATCTTAATCCGGAAAACGGCGGGCAGGTCTATTACTACTCTGACACCACCACAAATCAGCTGGTTATTTCATTCGACGGAGTTCCGCACTATACAAATTTCGGATCTCTGCATTTCCAGGTTTTGTTAAACGGCGACGATAGCTCTATAGTATATCACTACGGCTTTATGGATGACGGCGGGCATGGCAACAACGGTGCCACCATAGGGATTGAGAATTCCGATGGTACTATCGGAACCCAATATATCTTTAACCAGCCGGGTATTCACGACAGCATGGCAGTATATTTCGGTTTCGATCCTCCCTATTTTGGTGAGCATGAGGTGAGACCGGCGGCGTTTGTGGATCTCCCGGAATACGGCATGGTCGGGGATACCGTTTTCGCGACGGTTACTTTCGTCAATCAGGGCGCCAATATAGAAGATTTCCCGGTCCGCCTGATCGTTAAGCATAACGGCAACGAGGTTTATAACGAAACCGAACAGATTGCTGGTCTGGAACCTTTTACTGCAGTTGATGTTACATTCCCGGCTTTTATGCCGGCCCTGGTGGGAGACCATCAATTTATCGCCATCAGCGAATTGAGCGGCGATGAAAATCCCGCCAACGATACGATTTACGCATATTACTATGTCTACGGATCGATGTATTATGAAGGATTCGAACTGACCAACGGTACTTTTGCCGGGGGTGGAGACTGGCAGTGGGGCGAGCCGACCTCCGGGCCCAATGGCGCGCATTCCGGAACGAAACTCTGGGCTACCGGCCTGGCGGGAAACTACAGCAACTTCATGCTGGCGCATCTGGTATCCCCGCCGCTTGCTATTCTGGATAACGCCTTTATCGGTTTCTGGCACTGGTATAATATCGAGGCTTACTGGGACGGCGGCAATGTCAAGATCTCGACCGATAACGGTGTTACCTGGAGTGTTATCACTCCGGACGGCGGCTATGACGGCGTCGCCAACAGCGCGAACCCCTTGAGCGGCGAGGAGATCTTTACCGGCTACGCCAACGCGCGCTGGCAGTTCGAAACCTTCGACCTCTCCGCCTACGCCGGCATGGCGGTGCTGTTCCGTTTCGATTTCGGCAGCGACGACGCCGTTACATACCCCGGATGGTATATCGATGATTTCACCATTTACGGAGGCGCCGGCGCCGAGCCCGGATATATTGCTGGAACGGTCACGGAGCTGGCAACCGGGGATCCGATCCCGGGCGCTGTGGTGGTCGCAGGTAACGTGGCCGACACAACCGACGTAGACGGTAATTATATCCTCGAACTTATCGCCGGGACATACTCGGTAACCGCTTCCGCCACATACTATAATCCGCGGACCGTAAACGGTATCGAGGTTATCGAAGGCGGTACGACATATCGAAATTTCTCCTTAACCGCGCCTTCAATCCAGGCCGATACCACTCCCATCGCCGCCTCAGTATCCTGGGGCGATACCGCCTTATTTACGCGAAACATAGCCAATACCGGCAACGGAAACCTGGAATTTACGGTAAGTATCAGTATCGGCGACAGGGTGATGAACGTGCAGCCTGAGATTCGGCCGGCTAAAAATCCCGCCGAAAATCTGAATCGACCCTTATCAAATAAAGCCGAGTATTCTCCCGCCTATATTCCCGGCGATCCTCCCGTGGTGCTCGATTTCGGCGATGAGCTGTTCCGGTTTGATGCGGAGACGCCCAGCGGCGATGAACGTATTCTCGGGGTGGAGTTTGATGGTATGTATTTCTGGTTTACGGGAGCCAACAATCTTATTGATCACAAACTCCACAAGTTCGATATTAACGGCAACTATATCGAATCGTTCGACCAGGGCACATCCTCTACCTGGGGATGGCGCGATCTCGCCTGGGACGGAGAGTATCTGTACGCGTCCGATGAAAACGAATTCGCCATAATAGATCCCGCCACCGGACAGAAGATCGGCGAGTTGCCCATACCCACGGTCATCATCCCGCCTTTGAGGGCCCTGGCCTGGGATCCGGTCACCGATCATTTCTGGACCGCCAACTGGGACTCGCCCATAATAGAATTCGATCGCACCGGAAACGTCATAAACAGCTTCTTCAACAGCAAATCTATTTACGGAATGGCCTGGGATGACGAATCCGAGGGCGGGCCTTTTCTCTGGGTCTATTCCCAGGAAGGCGCTCCCGCAACCGAGATCTCCCAGTTCGATCCTATCGGCGGAGAATATACCGGCATTTCTTTCTACGCCGTTGACAGCAGCGGAAACGACGCCATCGCCGGAGGTATTTGTTTCACCACCGAATGGGACCCCTCGCTCGGTATGGTATTCTGCGTTATACAGGATGATCCCGATGTCGCCGCAGGATACGAGATCACCCCAGCCTCGCAATGGTTGATAGTCGATCCCATGTCCGGAATTATCGCCCCCGCCCAGAATGTCGACCTGACAATAGTAATCGATTTCAGGGGTGATGATATCGTCCCCGATACGACCTACGAAGCCAGCATCATGTTGATCAACAACTCGCCCGACACTCCCGAAATCCCCGTTACAATTGATGTCGTTACCGGCATAGACGATAATGTATCAAATCTGCCGCGCGAGGTTGCCTTATATCAGAACTACCCCAATCCCTTCAATCCTAATACCGGTATCAAATTCGCCCTGCCGGAGCAGATGGATGTAAAAATCGAGATCTTCAATATCCTGGGACAGAAGACCGCGATGATAGCAGAAGGCCTGTTCCCCGCGGGATACCACAGCGTCACCTGGGACGGCGGCAATGCGGCTTCGGGCGTATATTACTACAAGCTGACGGCGGGTGATAAAACCATCGTCAAGAAAATGACACTGCTTAAGTAGAGACCTATTTCTAGATACTTTACGCCAATAAAAAGACTCCCTTAATAGCCGCGACTTTCCAGTCGCGGAATGCGACTCTGGAAAGAGTCGCCTATTAGGGTGGGCAGATTAGCCGTGGTGTCGGGTCACCTGATCCGACACCATTGTTTTTTTCGGGAATCTATGATCCCCGAATAGGATAATCGCGTCCTCTACCTATAGAAAGAGACCCGACGAAGATCGGCAGGTCGGGAGCCCCGCCGAAGGCGGGGCGCCCCCGACGGCAAAATGGAGTAAGCCCCCGCTATCTCAATGGCGGGAGCCTTTTTTATTGACAAACATATACATTTTTAGTATTTTTTTGGAGTATTCGCGAGGCGCATTGAAAAAGCCAATGAAATAATATGATCACTC
>CP070813.1:2972661-2986225 GCA_020344055.1 Candidatus Zixiibacteriota bacterium
AACGGGCATAAAAATAACGGCGATAGAGTCGTCTTGCTTTCTGGAATGCCGGAATTTTTACTCAATAATTTCGCCGAGTTTCTAAAAGTGAGCGAATATTACGGCAGCGTTATGGAGACCAAAGACAGTAGATTTACAGGAAAAACAGTCGGAGTTTTTCCGATCGTTCGCGGGAAGGTCGAAGTCGTGGAACAAATCATCGAGAAGTATAATCTCGATTGGCAAAATGTAACAGCGTATGCGGATCATTATCACGACAGGTTTTTGTTACAGAAGGTGGGCCTGCCGGTGGCAGTAAATCCGGACGAAAAATTAAAGGCCCTTGCGGAACATAATAATTGGCGAATAGAATATTTTGATATATAATAACGTACAGGGGTCAGGCATGCCTGGCCCCTGCACTATTTTTAATTGAGTTTTATCAATATATAATCAAGCTCAGACAAACCATTTTTTGCCCCTGGCGTAGTTATCGAGTTCCGACTTGAAATCGGGATGGGCGATGGAAATAAGAAGCTTTGCCCGCTCGCCTACGGAGCGGCCGTGGAGATTAACGGCGCCATACTCGGTTACGACCCAGTGTATGTCGCCCCGGCTGGTGGTTATACCTGTTCCTTCGGGGAGTACGGCGGCGATTCTGGAGATCGTTCCGCTTTTGGCTGTGGACGGTAAAGCGATTATCGGTTTTCCTCCCTTTGAGCGCGCCGCCCCCCTGATAAAATCCACCTGCCCGCCTATGCCCGAATAAAAATAGGTGCCGAGGGAATCGGAATTGGCCTGGCCGGTAAGATCGATCGATAGGGCCGAATTGATGGCAACCATCCTGTCGTTCTGGGCGATAATGAACGGATTATTTACATATTTCGATGGATGAAGCTCGATTATGGGGTTGTCGTCAGCGAAATCGAAACACCGCCTGGTTCCCAGCATAAAGCTGGCGACAATCTTTCCGGGGTGAAGCGTCTTCTTCTCGTTGTTTACCACACCGGCTTCCACCAGGTCAATTACCCCGTCCGAAAACATCTCCGTATGAATTCCCAGATCGTTTTTATTGCCGATATTGAACAGCACTCCGTCCGGGATAGCGCCGATCCCCATCTGCAGCGTGGAACCATCCTCTATCAAACCGGCGATATGGCCTCCTATGGCCCGGGAAATATCGTCCGGCTGACCCTGGGGAAGCTCCAATATCGGAGCCGAGTGCTCGACGACATGGGTGATTTTCCTCAGATGAATGAAGTTGTCGCCCAGGATCCTGGGCATCTCCGGATTTACCTGCGCGATTACGCATCGGGCGCATTCCGCCGCCGCCTTGGTGATTTCTACCCCCACGCCGTATGACAGGAAACCGTGCTCATCGGGAGGAGAACAGTGTATCAGCGCCGCGTCTACGGGCAGTTGCCCGCTGGTGAATAGATCCTCTATTTCGGAAAGAAAGATATGAGTCTGGTCGGCGCGGCCCTCGTTGACGGCTTTCCGGACGTTGGTCCCGGTAAATAATGAACGATGCCGGAAGTGCCCCTCCATTTCGGGATTTACGTAATCGGCCGTGCCTACCGTCAGAAGGTGGACTATCTCCACGTTTTCTAAAGAATCTTTTCTCGCCGTAAGGTGTTTAACCAGATGCTCCGGTTCGGCGCAACCGGCGTGTATATAGACGCGATCGCCCGATTTTACAATCTTCAGCGCTTCTTCGCCGCCGGCCTTTTTCCTCTCGTAAAGATCAATCCAGTTCATGGTCATTCCCCCCTATGGCTTCGCTCATCGGTACGAGCTTTTTCCCGAACTGCCTGGCCACAGCCGCGTTCGTAACCATGCCGTTGGTGGTGTACACCCCTTTGCTCAATCCCGGATCTTTTTTAAGAGCGTTTACCAGGCCGTTATCGGCTATCGACTTTATATAAGGAAGAGATACGTTGGATAATGCATAGGTGGCGGTTCGGCCCACGTTCGAAGGCATATTGGGAACGCAGAAATGGGTGATGCCGTGCTTTACAAACGTGGGAGTATGCCAGTTTGTCGGGCGGGAGGTCTCCACACATCCGCCCTGGTCGATTGAGACGTCGATTATAACCGAACCCGGTTTCATTTTTTCGACCATGTCCTCTCTGACAAGTTTGGGAGTCTGTTCGCCGTGAACAAGAACCGCTCCTATCAAAACGTCCGCGAACTGTATCACTTTTTCAATGTTGTACTGGTAAGGTAGATAGGTGACTATCTGTTTGTTGAATATTCTATTTGCGAAACGGAGCCGCTCGATATTGGAATCGAGTATAATGACATTGCAGCCGATCCCTTTGGCGTTTCTGGCCGCGTTTATGCCGACAATGCCGGCGCCCAGGATTACAATCGTAGCGGGCGGAATCCCGGCTCCACCGCCCAGAAGAACGCCGCGTCCTCCACCGATATTCGATAAATAATAACTCGCGATGGGCAGGGACATCTGCCCCGCCAGCTCCGACATAGACGCCAGAATCGGTAGACGGCCGCTGTCATCTTCGATAACTTCGAATCCGATGGCGGTAATTTTCTTTTCCAGAATCGTATTTAATCCTGATTCACCGGCAACTACGAGGTGTAGTGAGGAAAAGATTATCTGCTCATCCGGCATCAACCTGTACTCATCCAATGTCGGCGGGAAAATTTTCAGAAGCAATTTCCCACGCAGGAAGGCCTCGTCTTTTGAATAGACTATTTTCGCCCCGACCGCGAGGTATTCATCATCGGAAAAACCTGCCCCCTTTCCCGCGCCGCTTTCTATGAAAATGTTATGACCCGAAATCACCAGGTCATGCACGGCCGCGGGCGTTAAGGCGACCCTGTTTTCATAATGTTCCTCTTCAGTCGCTATACTTATATCCATAACCACGCTCCTTTTTTCCATACATATACATATCACCTGAATGATAAATGGTCATTCCCGATTCGGCAAGCGATTTTTGTGAATTTTATCACAATGTATATCTTATTTCTCCAGGACGACAAGGATAACCAATGTTCGAATCTATTTTATTTGATCAAAGGATTACCAGTTTTGGGACTCCATCAGCGCTTTGGGGGCTTATTAATATTTTGTTTAACAGTAAGTTGCGGAAAGCCGTCCCCTATTGAAAAGGTTGGGCATATTATTTGATGCATATTAGAACAGAAAATATTTGGCCGGGAGTGAATATGGAGATGGTAAATACATTAGCGGAATTATTGAGGTTTAACGCCGGATATCTCTCAAAATCGCTGGAAAACATTCCGGATGCGAGTTTCTTTGTAAAGCCCGAAAAACGGGGCAATCCCCTGATCTGGCTCCTGGGGCACGTGGTGGTCAACAGGGGCGAGATAGTGGAAATATTCGGCGGCAATTCGGCGACGGGAAATCTGGCGGATCTATTTGCCCGCGGCACCAAGCCCCAGGCAGATTCTTCGGCTTATCCCAGACCGCAACAGCTTCTGGCGCGTTTCATGAGACTGGCCTCCATTACCGACAGTATCCTGAAAAATAGCGATCCCAACATCCTTAACCAGAAAAGCTGGGGGCAGTTCGAGACCCTGGGGCAAAATCTGGCATACAGTTACATGCATGAAACTCATCACATAGGACAGATAATCTACGTGATAAGCCTGCCCGGGATCAGGCCCGATAAAAAATCGTCGACAAATTTCCGCAGGCCGGACCAGAAAAACACGACGGCAAAAATATTGCTGGATAATATCAAGTCTGTATTCGCGTGAAAAAGGGGTGGTCATACCACCCCTTAAGGATCGACCGTCTATATTATTTCCCGGTACTCGATTCCAATTCGGCGCTCCACGGCGGAAGAACCTTGGCCATTATATAAAGCAATATTAAGGGCAGTATCAGAAGGAAACAGGCCATCAGCAGTCCCTCTAAACCGAACAATTCGATTTTGTATACCGTAAGCCCTCTGAGGCTCTTGGAGAATAACTGCCCGCCTATGACGACGTTCCACCTGGTGCTGAATATGCCGACCTGAACCAGCAAAGCCCCGATGAAATATACGATCCTTCTCATTTCGTCGGGAACCTGTCCGAACCTGGCCCATATCAGGGAAACCAGAGGGATTACGCCGCCGATAATGATTTGCGATACTATGAGACTTATAAACAGCCTGCTGGAAATCATCTGCGATAATATGGTTATGGATTCCTCGGATTCGTAAAGCCTCTGGATAAAATCCAGAAGTTCCAGGGAGAAGTCCACGATCATGGCGTATATCAGGAATTCCACAAGTTTATTGAGGCACGGCATATTGACCTGTTTCCAGCGGAACATGGTGGTTACCATGTAGATCAGTATTATCAGCGCTATACCGGAAACGATGGCGGAAAAGAGAAAGACTATCGGCATCAAGACGCTGCTCCACCAGGGATTAGCCTTGATCGACCCGAATATGAAACCGACGTAGCCGTGGAGCAGGAAGGCCGATGGTATACCGATGATAGTGATAATTTTGCCGATCTTATCGTCGAAACGAATCGCGTCTTTAGAGAGGTCCGTAGCCCCCAGAGTCAGAATCTTATAAATATATTTCGAGAGTCCCTTTTTCTCCCTGGACCAGTTTACGATATCTTTGCGGTAATCGAACCAGATCTCCAGAAGCAATACGACCATAAGGTACCAGGCATAGACAAAACCGAACATGGCCATGGCGGATTTGGTATGAGGGGTAAGAAACATCTCAAAAGAACGCCCGGGATGTCCCAGGTGTGCCAGCAGCGGCAAGGGCGCCACGAAAAGAAAGGCCAGGGCAGCCAGGAGGGAGAGCCTGTAAACCGGCTGAAGCACTTTCACGTTAAACACTCTTTCGAGCGAGGCGAGAATAAAGGCTCCGGCTACAAGCCCAGTGAGATACGGATACACCACTATTAAAAGCTCCCAGTGCAAGACGAATTCGTTGGGATAAATATATCCGGTGACTCCTTGAAAATCGCCGGTCATCATTGAAATTAACAGCTGCATTATCTCACCTCCCCGTCGGCGCCGGCATAATATACCTTAGGTTTCGTATTCAATGAGCCTTTCATGACGGTCACGTCATTAAAGCGCAAGAACCGTCTCAGAGGGCTGCTTCGGAGTCCGACCTCTCCGAAAACTCTCGCCTGGGTAGGACAGACCTCCACACAGGCGGGAAGCAGTCCCTTTACAATCCTGTGATAACAGAACGTGCATTTATCGGCCACCTGCTTTTCAGGATGAATGTAGCGAGCTCCATAGGGACATGCCTGTACGCAATATCTGCATCCCACGCAGTAGGTTTCGTCCACGAGAACCACGCCGTCCCTGGATGTGAAGGTAGCCCCGACCGGGCAAACCTGAACGCAGGGAGGATTGGCGCAGTGATTGCACAGCTTGGGAACGAAAAACGATCGCAGTATTTCCTCCTCGCTGCCCGCGGGTTCAGGAAAACCGTCGATTCCGCCGTTGGGGCTATCTACGATCGCCTCGCCTTCAAGGTTTATTCTGTATCGCTCGACCCAGGTGCGGAAGTAATATGGTTCTTCGGGCACCAGGTTCTCTTTCTTGCAGGCATCCGCGCATCTGCCGCAACCGATGCATTTGTGAATATCCACACCCATGGCATAATTGTGTTGCGTAGGATCATATCCCTCGCTTTCCTGAGCTTTCAGCAGGAGCTGCCCGGTCGCATAGGGCATGAAGACCAAACCCGCCGCCGCCGGAAGTGCCTTCGAACAGGTCAGCAGGAACTCTCTTCTGGATTTATTATTATTTTTCATCTCGCCTCCGGGTGATGCGGGTAATGGCAATCCCAGCACAGGTAACGCTCGTAATGAGCGTGAAGATCGATTCTTGGAATCTCCTTGGGGCTTTTCGCACTTTTTGCATGACAATCACCGCAAAATTCCCTGCTCTGAGGTTTCTGAGCCAGCGCGAAACGGGGGCTGGTAAGATGCTGTTCGGGTACCGTGTGGCACGAGGTGCATTCCAGGGATTCATGCGGGGATATCCTCTTTGTGCTTGATATCTCGCGATGACAGGCGCTGCATTCTTCGGGTGTGTGCGGTAAAAGGGGATTGTGAGGTTCATGGCAGGTCATACATGCTTTTCCGGGATTGTGCAGTTCCGCGATAATTTGAGGAAACCCGGTCGGCCGCGAGGGGTCATATCCGTGGCATAAAGGGCAGTACCCGCGGCCTCTTGGAGCGGTAGGTATAAACTCATCGGGCGCCTCGACATGCGCCGCCGTCGGTCCATGACACGCTTCGCAGGCCACATTTCGATGATTGGATTTTTCCTTTTGCTCTGCGATATCCTCATGGCATTCCTCGCAGATAATCGCTCCCGCGTAATTTATCTCCTGCGTTTTTATCTCATCGACGGCGTCGGCCCTGTAATGCCCGTATTTACCGAACGATTTCGGTATCAAAAACATTCTCGCCGTGATGAGCCCCGCCAGGAGAACTGCGAAAAGAATCGCGAGGCTTACAATTTGCTGTGGAAGTTTCATTTTTTTCAAACGCCATTCTCCGGAAAATTATCTATGTTAGAGATCTATTATCAAATTCCATTTAGCCCGTCTGCCTGTTGGCGATTTCCTTTATCTCACTCTCGAATTTCGATAGCTTTGAAATGATCTCGGTCTCATTATGGACTCCCCAGGATCCGTCGCTCTTCAGGCGTCTCAAGATATCCTGTACCCTCTCCATGGTCGCTTCATCCGAGGAGGAAAGGCCCGCGGGAGAGATGTCTTTCAGCAGCAGCTCGAGATTTTCTATCGAAGACCTGACCGCCAGTTTCCATCCCGCCTCCATCTCATCGTACCCCTCTCCATGGCACTCCACGCATTTGGCGCCGGCGGGACGTATAATCTTATCATCCTCGACATGACAGCTGGCGCAATCCAGGCCCGCTTCGAGCATAACGTTAGGATCGGTAATTCCGATATAATCCGCCTTACCCGTGTAAAGATCGTTCTGCAATTGATGACAGTTGCCGCATTCAGGCTTTTGATGGTGGCAGTTCATGCAATTATCTCTGTTGGCCACCAGTTCGCCGTGCCTTCTCTGATTTGAGTGGCATTTTCCGCATTTCAGGTCGGCGGATATCACATGCCTGCCATGATTGAACTGCATCTCGAAAACATACACGCTTCTTTCCTCGATTCCCGTATGGCAATTGGCGCACTGGGAGGGGACGACCTCGGATGAAGCCGTAAGCTTGGGCGGGTGGTAATCCGAATCAATGAGTGTCAAGGCTTCGGCAAGATAATTGTAACTTGAACTTAAAAGCTCATCTGAATATTTAATATTGTGTATCGGGCGGCCGTTTCTCACCAGGCGGTAATTATGCCGGGCGTTCTCAAGGATTATCTCGGCCTTTTTCTTCAGAACCGGTTTCTTCTCAGAGCTTTTGATTTCGATGGAGGTTTTATCGATCAGGTTTTTAATTACGTTGAGCTTTTCGTTACTGGTTTCTTCCCATATTTTTAAAAGATGGCCGAAACCGGACCCGTGACAGGGCTCGCATGATTCGGGTTTGGCGATATTGATTTCACCCTTGGATTGAAACTCGGAACTGTAGGTGTGAAATACATGACAGTTCTGGCAGTTCAGGCCCGATTCATACATGGGATCGGGCATATCGTGTACGCCGTAACCGCCCTTTCCTGCGAAGAGGTTTTCCTGGCCGGTGTGGGCCTGGGTGTGGCAACCGGCGCAATCGGCCGCCATTTTATCGGATCTGGAGGGCGCTTTATGCTGCATGTCGAGATGACAATTTTCGCATTCGATCTTGTTTTCCGTGATATGTTTTTGATGCATCAATATGGAATCGTCGTACCTGGAGTTCCTTTCCTGGTCCCAGTGGCAATTGTAACAGCGTTCCTTGGGAACCGAGCCGTCGCCGACAATCATGGGACCGTGACAGGTGCGGCATCCTATATCCCGCTCCATTACCCTGGTATGATCGAAAACTATGGCTTCGTCATTATCCCCTTTCTTTACCGGGGGATCATGGCAAAGCACACAATCGGACATATGCGATTCCGGGCCGAGCTCCTTGAAATGACAGAGAATACAGGTGGATTCTGTTACGGTTATATGGTCTCCCTGGACTATCTGGGAGTGGCATGAGGTGCAGCGCAGTTTTTTGCCTCTCCTTAAATCTTTTAAATGGGGAGTATGATCAAAGACGACTTTGACAAACTGTACTCTCCCCGCTCCCTCCAGCGTACGCGCGGAATGACATCCGGCTTTCAGACACGAGGCATCCTCTATCTCGGCCCATGGCTTCGACCGCTTGTAGGTGTTGGTGAGGTATTTTACCAGCTGATTCAGATCGCGGAACTTCCCGCTTATTTTTTCCATGGCCCCCGGAGGGTAGTGGCACTCGCCGCAGGGAATATCGTTATGCGACGAGGCTTCCCAGGCGTCGTAAAACGGCTGCATGTAGTGGCAGGTGACGCAAAAATCGGGTTTGCTGGTTATCTCTATTACCGCGAAACCCATAATAGCTATCAAAAGCACAAATCCGCCCAGATATAGTCCAATCTTCTTCAGACGTTTTAAGATTTTTTGTTTATTGAACTTCATCTATCCATGATTTCGCGCTACAATTACTTGCTTTGACTCCACGCTTCGAAATCGGTCTTGCTATCGACCTGTTTTATTTTCAGCCTGATCATGATCGCCACGAATATTATGACCAGAAGCGATACCGCCAGGCCTATCTGCCTTATTTTGATATCCTTTAACGCCGCCTCGGCCCCGAGCTTTACCCCGCCGGAGGTTTTAATACCGGCGGTTGTTATCTCACTAACCTGCTGGTGATCGAACGTATGAACCACCGAGCGTACCCTTGTGAGGTCATCCTTGGCCGCCCCCAGGTCAAATCGAGCCTGGCCACCCTCCACTCCTTTTCTCTCGGCTTCCTGTACAATACTGTCCGCGTCCGCGATAGAATATTTCAGGGAATCTATCGACATGCTCATTTTCTGCGCGGTAAGGTATCCGGCGCTGTTTTCGGCATGGCAATCCAGGCATATGGCGCCTTCGGAAACGCCCAGAAGATCGTCGGTGACAGCTTTTATATTGTGGTTGCCGTGGCATTGCTCGCATTCGGGCAGATCCATCGCCTCCCACGCCTCCTTATGCGGCGAGCCGTTAAAAAAGTCGCGGTTATTGGCATGGCATTCCCCGCAGGCAGCGGATACCGAGGCGAGGTTCGGGGGTGTGGCTCCGTGGTTGCCATGGCAAGCGTTGCAGGCGGGCGCGGAATTGTCTCCCTTCTCAAGAACCAGGATACCGTGAATCGATTCCCGGTATTCGTCATATTGATCCGTGGGGATCTGCTTTCCCTCGTATTTATAGCCTCTCATATAGCCTGTATCGGAATGGCATTTTTTACAGGTCCCGGGAATGTTGGCGTGAAATACTCCGCTCCGGGAATCGCTTGACGGCAAAATTCCGTGGCCTCCGTGACAATCGGTGCAAATCGCTACCTTGGTATCTTTCCTGTTGTACAGGCTTTTGCCATGTATGGAGGTCTTATAAAGCTTGAGCTGATCCGTGGAGAGCCGGGGATTGTATCTTTTCATATATTCGACATCGGAATGACAGCCGCCGCAGAATTCGGGTACTCCCAATCTACCGGGCGGATCTTTATACCCCTTCGCCGGGTCCATGGCAAGCACCGGATCCCCCTCTACGAAGCCTATCTTGGGATCGCCGCCGTGACAGTCCTCGCATCCCAGCCCCATGTTGCGGTGGATATCACCGGCCATAAATACGGAGGCTATTGTCGTATCGGAAACCCATTCGGAGGACAGATGACAATTGATACAACTCGATTCTTTAGCCTCGATACTGGAAAATTGTATCGCTACAAACGTTAGAATTATCAATTTTATTTTTTTCATCTCACTCCCCCGGCGCCACGTAACCAATAAAGGTGAATATAATTATATATAACAGCGCCGCGACGCCTATTATTGTGAAAATCCTGTTGCGTTCTCCGCGATTGGATTTACCATCCATAAAGGGCAGGATAATCCATATGATTCCCGCGACCGCGAAACCGAAAACGCCCAGCGCCTTGGGAACGTATTTTAAAGTTTGATACATGAAGACGAAGAACCATTCCGGCCTCACATGGGGCGGGGCCGGCTTCAGGATGTCGGCTTTCTCGCCGAGCTCCCATGGAAATAACGTGGAGAGCAGAATTATCAACCCCAGAGCCAGAGTCCAGCCCAGCATATCCCGATAGAGGAAATTGGGAAAGAACGGTATCTCCAGCCTTCTGGCTTTGCCGGTTTCGATCTCTTTTTCGATGGAAACCGGGGTGCTCATCCCGTGACGCTGTATCAATATAATATGGGCGGCCAGCAGGACGGTGCAGATTCCGGGCAAGACCGCAACATGGAAACCGAAAAACCTCGTTAACGTTGCCCCCGTAACCTCCGGTCCGCCCCTCATGAATTCCAGGAGCCATTCTCCTACAAACGGCACCATGACGGCGAAATTGGTCCCTACGTTGGTGGCCAGGTACGCCAGTTGATTCCAGGGAAGCAAATAGCCCGAAAAACCGAATCCCAGGGCGATGAAAAGCAAGAAGGCTCCGGAAACCCAGGTAAGCTCTCTCGGCTTGCGGTATCCCTTCATCAGGAATACCGAGAACATATGTATAAATACGAAGCCGATAAACAGGTTGGCGGCGTAGGAATGTACGGACCTGATAAGCCAGCCGAACGGCACCTCCGTCATGATATACTGGACCGACTCGAAGGCCGCCTCCGCCGTCGGTTTATAATATAGAAGAAGCAGTATACCGGTTACCACCTGCACAATAAATAGAAAAAGACACATCCCTCCGATATAATACCATAATGAGTACCGATGATGAGGGACCGTCTTCTTTTTCATAAATTTCAGGATATTATCGATATCGGCCCTGGTATTGAACCATTCGTAGACCTTGCTTCGCCCCGGCATCCTAAGCCTCCTCGCTGGATACGAAGATCTCATCGCCTTTTATGGCGACGCGGTACTCGCGCAAGGCTTCGGGGGGAGGGCCGGAGATGACCTTGCCATTGAGATCGAAATGGCCGTTATGGCAGGCGCACCAGATTTCCTTAAGGTCGTCGCGGTACTGGACGGTACAGTTCAGATGGGTGCAGACCGCGGTGAAAGCCGCGTAACTTGAGGCGCTGTTCGGATCGCCGCCCGGTTTCAGTACCAGAATCCCGGGGGCATTACCGAATTTGAATATCTTGCCTTCGTTGGGTTTCAATTCCCCGATCTTGGCCGCGGCTACCGACGACGATCCCAGGCCGGAGGCTTCCGGGGGGATGATGTATCGCGCCACAGGGAATAGCGTGGCCACCCCCAACGCCCCGATCCCGGCGCCAAGCAGGTAATTGATCGCCTCGCGTCGCGGAATTTTTTCATCCACTATTAACCACTCCTCTTATCTGAATGTGCATTATTTCACAATCTAAACCGCCCCACCCCGAATAAAGTGCCCAATATAGTTATTATTCCTATTTGGTCAAGAAAAAAATAGAGTGCATTAATCTACTTTATGGACAGATATTGCCACGCTAACTTATTACATGGAATCCACTTACATTTAATAGACGATCAACCCCCAGGCCAACCTTCAATATTTGGATTCAATATCTGCTTGATAAAATGGATATTATTTGTATTTTTAATTGTTAGTAACTCAGGAGTGTAAAAATGACGAATGCCCTCCGGATTATAGTTCTATTATCATCAATCCTTTATACAAGCGCCTCCGCCACCATCATAAACATCCCCGGCGACTACCCTACCATTCAGCAGGGGATCGACGCCTCAAATGATGGCGACACGGTGCTGGTGCAGCCGGGAACGTATTACGAGAACATCAATTTTAACGGGCATAATATCGTGCTGGGGTCGCTGTTTTTGACCACGGGTGATACGAGCTATATTGAGCAGACGGTGATAGATGGGGATTCGGCGGGGACGGTGGTTACATTTGGAGATAGTGAAGATAGCACAACTATCATTACGGGCTTTTCGATTCAAAACGGGTATGCAGAAAACGGAGGAGGTGTTTATTGTGATAGTGGTAGTTCTCCAATGATTTATTATAATATAATAAGAGAAAATTCCAGTTATGCGCATGGCGGCGGGATTTACTGTATACGTAGTTCCCCTAATATTAGAAATAACGCCATCAATGGAAATTATGCTGACGCGGGCGGCGGGATTTACTCCATGTTGAGTAATATTAAAATCCTTGATAATATAATATCTGATAACATTAGTGATACTGGTGGGGGGGTGTGTAGTGCCGAAAGTTTTTTTATAATCAACAATAATATTATTAACGGCAATATTGCCGAAGCCTGGAACGGCTGTGGAGGAGGGATATGTTGCGTTGTCGATTCATATGGACTAATCTACAATAATACGATAAGTGAGAATTCCGTTGACGCTGCTGGCGGTGGGATCTTTTGTTCTGAATCTAATCCCACTATTAAAAATAATATAATTCAATACAATGATGCTTATGCCTGAGGTGGCGGTATTGGTTGCTGGACGCAATCTAATCCGCTTATAGAAAGTAACCTGTTTATCGGCAATTCCACCATGAGGTGCGGCGGAGGAGTTTACTGCAAAATAAATTCAAATCCCATAATAAGAAATAATATTATTTTAAATAATTGGGCCGAATATGGCGGGGGCGGCGTATCGTTTTGCCAATCCAACCCTACTTTTGTTAATAACGTCGTTTACAAAAACTCTACTGATTCTTCAGGTGGTGGTTTGTATTTATATGGTGAAGCAAATCCTTACGTCTTCAATAATATATTTTGGGATGATAGTTCAGCTACTGGTGAAGAAATATCTATTGAAAGCGGAACACCTGTTATTAATTACTGTAATATACAAGATACGCTTTGGCCGGGTATCGGCAACATCAGCGTTGATCCCCTTTTCCGCAACCCGGATAGTTGCGATTTCCATCTTACGGCCACCTACTGCGGTGATTCGGTCGATTCACCCTGCATCGACGCCGGCGATCCGAATATCATTGACAGCCTGCTGGACTGCTCCTGGGGGCTGGGCGGCATCAGGAGCGATATGGGGGCCTACGGCGGCGGGGATTCGCTGATTACCGCGATCTTTGATGATTTACCCTCGATACCTGATAATTTTAAACTACTGCAAAACTACCCCAACCCCTTCAACGCCCGGACCGCTATAAAGTTTATTTTGCCGGAACCGCAAGAAGTAAATTTAACCGTCTACGACCTCCTCGGCCGGCAGATCGAGGTACTGGTTGATGAATACAGGGAGGCGGGAGTTCACAAAATAACCTTTGATGCGTCTTCTTTCTCAAGCGGCGTCTATTTTTATCGTTTATGGGCGGCGGATGTGGTTGAGACAAAGAGGATGGTTTTGCTGAAATGAAGATATATGACCGTTTTGTCATTCCCGACTCCGATCGGGAATCCAGAAGCGGGGCCACGTTCTGGATCCCCGCTTCCGCGGGGATGACATAAGGAGCGATTATGAAAAGGATATTCATTGTATTCGTAGT
>CP070813.1:2986325-2999812 GCA_020344055.1 Candidatus Zixiibacteriota bacterium
GGTTAACATATGTTAACCTCGATGCCGATAGTTAACTATATAGGGCGATGATAATATTTGAGTTAAAAGACGAGGGATAAATTGATTGACAAAAAATATATTACGATCCCCAGGCTGGCGGAGCTCCTGGGGGTCAGTCGAATCGCCATTTACAAACGTGTCCGGAGCGGGGAGATCCCGGCCAAAAAAGTGGGCCGGACCTATATAATCACCGATGAGACCGTAAACAAAATCCTCGGTAAAAAACTGACTCAACAAAGAAAGAAGCGGATTGAAGATGCCGTAAAGAAAACGGTGCGGGAATACGGTGAGGTTTTGAAGAAACTCGGGCGTGAATAGTGAAGGAGATCACATTAAATGATGTCGAATATGTCGCCTTCCGACTGGCCAAAGAGCATCTGGCGTTTGACGAGCCTATTCCCGATTTCTCGACCAGATATCCAAACATACTCGAAAGTTGCGTGCTGACCCCTTTTCAGGAATTTTCGGGCAAAAAACTGTATCCAACCCTGGTCAAGAGGGCTGCTATTCTATTTTACCTGTTGATCAAGAATCATCCGTTCCAAAACGGCAACAAACGGATAGCGTTAACGACCTTGCTGGTGTTTCTGCACGGCAACGGGAAATGGCTCAAAGTCGATAGCCAGGAGTTCTACAATATGACTGTATGGGTGGCGCAGAGCCCGGCGAGATTTAAAAAGCAGGTGGTGGAGGCTATTGAGGAGTTCGTAAGGGAGCATTTGAGGGATATATAACAAGCAAACTTCCATAATGAAATAATTCCTGATCCGATATATCTATAAGAATCAGAACCGGCCTATCGACGCCCTGAGGAATGGCGCGGCCGCCGAGCGTTCGCGAACCTGCCAGAGGGCCAGAGCCAGGGCGCATACCCCGTCGCCGACGTTGATATACGATTTATCCATGGCGCGGATCTCGTCGGTAAGGCTCCATACCGATCCGTTATCCGGCAATTCCTCGTGCGGCCATCTTATCTCATCGGAGAAAACGGCACGTTCGAAGTTGGCCAGAAGCAGGTCGCGGTTGCCGCCCCCGAAATTGAATCCCACCGCGCCGATATCGTCGAGCTCGGATAATACGACGTCTCCCAGTCCGGTGGAATCGATAATGGTCACGCCCCCATATTTTTTGTGCCTCTGCTTGATAGCGTTTATGATCACCGGCCATTCGCGCTGTGTTCTCCAGATATCGACGACCTTAAACGGCTTGGTTGTAGCGTCGATGGTTATGCCAACCGTGTGTGTGAGTTTTCTGGCGAGGTCCCAACCGTGGATGAAGAAGCCGCCCTTATCGACGTAACATTTGTCTTTATCAATCAAACAATTGGTGATGACATGCTCCGGGAAAAGCCGCCCCTCGAACGATGTGAAGCGCCCGTAAAGATGCTGCGCGATTCGCGATTCCGAGAGGCCTTTTTTCAATTCAGCGAGATATTTTTTTGAGAGGTGCGGGTTTTCAAATGTCGAGCCATGACGGACCGTGCCGCGCTTCTCTCTTTTTATTATTTCGCAGCGTTTGAAAAACCAGTTCAGGCCGTTAGGAGTGGAGGAGAAATCGACCACGCCGTTTCTGTCGGCAAGCCTTAGTTTGATTACACTATCAACTACCCATTCGCCGGCGGGATCGTAGGCGGCCTCGTCGTAATTGATATAATCGAAATCGTGGCCCAATAGATACTCTCCCCTGTTATATGTGGAGCGGGCCCATATTTCCGAACCGTTTTTGAAGACGATATGCGGGAAGGGAGTCTGCCGGATTTCCTTTACGAAGGGCTTCAAAATTTTAGAACGCCCGATAAATCCTACTATTTTGGCGAAGATGATCCCGGCTTGATCCTGGGTAAGGGAAACATTGGCGCAGCGGTAGATTCCGGGTTTGTCGTATAAGGTTTCCCGAATCTGAAAGAAGGCGCGATGTATCAATTTTACCGCCTGGATCTCCGATTTCCCCCACCTGTTGCCGGTAACAAGGGCGTTTTCCGACCCGGTGGAGGTTTTAAGCCATCTGGCCTGGCTGGGATGGGGATGGAAATTCAAAAAAGCGCGGGCAAAATAGACCGGATCGCGCACCGCACGCCGCCAGCGGCGTTTGCAAACGGTAGAATTTCGAGGCGACATGGAAAAGCCTGTTATGATTGCGATTTGCTCAGTTCCTCAGACCTGATTTCGGAAAGGATCTCAAGGAGCAGTCTTTCATTTTCGGAGGTCTCGGAGATCTTGTTTTTGAGCTCGATGGCTTTGAAGCCGGAGTCGATTTTGAGGTCGAGTTCATTATCGAGGAGCTTCTTATAAACGGTCTCTTTTACGGTATCCAGAAATTCCAGATCGGATACGTGCTTATGGAGTACAATTTTATTTACAGTTGGGGTCTTATTTGGAGTGGATGTAACCTTATTTTTACGATTATTTAATGTAATCTCAAAGCTATCAGATTTGCGAGATTTAACCCGTCCGGCGGTTTTCTTATTTGTAGATGAACCGCATACAGTTCGGCCGGCTGTCTTTTTCTCAGTTTTCGCTTTCGATCCGGAAGATTCTGCTTCTGGCTTCATCTTTATCGATCAATCCCGCGTTATAAAGTTCGATTACTCTCGTGCATGCCTCTCTCTCGGATTCATATCTGGCCAGGGCGCCGTTGATGCGATCGTTGTTGAATCTCACAGCCGCTTTAAGGTTGATTCCCGATTTCGATAGATGCGTATTTACCAGCCACTCGAAAAAACTGACCGCCAGTTTCTGCACCGATACCACCTGTCTTAGAACCAGCTCGAATTTGAAGCGCGCCCAGCTTCGGGTGTTGCCGTAGGAATAACCGAGCATGAAGGGATCGAGATGGACGCCGGCGCAGATATCCTCCACCAGGCTGCGATGAGAGAGATACCAGGAATTGGTAGTTGTCGTATTACCGCCTTTAGGTGCGATGACCTCGATCTCGATATCGTCCCAGGTTACGACCGAGTCGGCAGGTTTTATTCCGGAGAAGAGGGTCACGGTATCATCGAAATAGCGGTTGGCGCGGTCGAGGAAGTTGTCCTCCGATTCCCCCATGCGGCGTTCCGGTTTTTTGATTTTCACATGCAGGCGGTTGTATCCCGCCTTCTCCTGGGTCTGCTGCATGTCGTAGAGAAGTTTTTGCTCCATACGGCTGACGAAACCGACAGATTGTAAAATGCTCTTGCCGCGGGGATCAACGGGATCGTCGTCGAGTGGTATGTAGATAAAGGCTGCAGGATCCATCAGGGTCTTGCCGTCCTCGGTTTCGCGGAAGATCTTCCAGGAGGACGGAGCGCCATTCTTCTCGAATGATAATCGGCGGACATCGGATGGGATGAAGCGGGTGATCCCTTTTCCCCTGCCGAACTCGATCTCGCCCGCGAAGGCGCCATCGGTGAAAAGGGAGTTGAAGAAGAGATCGGAGAGACTCTCCAGACCGCCCGATTTGCGGTAATCGTCGGAGGCGAGCCGTTCGTTTAGAGTCGATACAGAATCGTTCAGAAGTTTCAGATCTTTTTTGCTTTCGTTATCGGGGATATAGAACTCCAGGGGGCTGGAGCAGAGCCGGGTCCAGGTCCAGATGGCGCCGTTGATGACGGGAATGTTATCTTTTATGAACCGGTACAAAGTGATTCGTTCATAATAGCCGTAATCGCCCATAAAGCTCAGCATGCCGTCATCGTTTTTGAGCGCCGAGCCGGTTTTTTCGCGTTTGGTGACAAAGGTGAACGATCCGGCCCGCTGGGCCAGGTCGACCGGCGTCGGTTTTTCCGCGACCGGTTTCTTACTGAAGATATTAAATCCGAACATGGGGGCTCCCTGGAATTTTCGTCATTTTATCGTCCTCATAAATTGGGCCGTTTTGAAAACAAATGCAGAATGGACGTGTTTTGGCTGAAGCGGTTGTTCACGGTACTTTTGAAAATCCCGCCAGAGGCGGGACGTTTTGGACGTGTTATGGGGTCGTCTAATTTTGATTACGCTATATCTAATATATAGAAGCTGCCGGGTCAGGTGACCCGACAGCACATTTTAACCCTTAGTTAGCTGTAGAGCACCCGCGTATTCAAATATTTCTTTAATTATATAAAATGTTAAATCGATTTAGACTGGTGTTTATCCCAGAGATCCCTGGCGTATTCATTGCCGTACTTTTCGACTATTTTATCAAAACCGGGATAATCCAGCATCGGGGCGTATTCGGGATCAATAAGCACAAGCGGTAAATCTTTATTGGTATGGAGACTGAGAATATCATCCAGAATTTTCAAGGCTTCTTCTTGCTCATTGAGTTGGATATAGATTAAAAGCAGGTAATCCAGGTAATCATATTTATCAAATGCGTCTTTTTCAATAGGAGCCAATTCAATAGCTTTTTTACCCTCTCGAATCGCCTCATTTTTACGGCCCAACCCGGCACATACAATACCCATGTAGCTGTGGGCGTCAGCATCATCAGGATTTTCGAGGAGGAATTTTTCTACATGAACAAAAGCAGAATCAAAATATACTCTCATCATATCTGGCCGCCTCATGCACCTGTAAATGGCACCTTTCAAAAGATAATAGTATAAACTGTCATAGGGCGGAATGGATACACGGGACAAGGCTAAATCGAATTTGCCTTCCATTACATCAAGCCATCGCTGGGTACTCCGCCAACGAGTTGAATCTACTTTGCCATAAGACTGTCGCATGGCCTCGCGCGCTTTTCCAATATCGCCCATCCAGTTAAGATACAATTCCACTTTACGATAATATGCCGTGAAAAAATCCGGCTGCATCTCTATTACTTTATCAAAATGCTTTTCAGCTTCTTCATATAGTCTCAGATACAGGCAATCCTGACCCAGATCAAAATAACCGCTGATACGTTTGGGATTCTTTTCCACATAAATTCTCTTCCTTTTAAGAGCTTCCTCCCATTTACCCATTGCCCTGAGATAATTATGGGAAGCACCAAGGTACAAACGGTTTTCAGGGTCATCCGCATATGTTTCGTCAAGCTTTTCTAACGCTCTTTTCGGATCATTAAGACACTTAAAATAATAATTAGCCATGGCCCTTCCAGCCATTTTTGTTCCCGGGGCAAGCTCTTGAGTCTTTTTTGCTGCCCAAAGGGCTTTTTGTTTAACGGAATCGCTATGGTCACCACGCCCCCATTGCATATTATATGACCATGATAACGAGTAATACGCCCTGACAAATCCTGAATCGAGAGCTATCGCTTTGTTGTACATCTCCGCAGCCAGCCTGTAATCTATAATCGATCCGAAGCCGCCATAACGGCCTGAAAAACGCTGTCCCTGCAGGTAGAAATCATATGCTTCCTGGCTATTTGTATACCGCTCCCAGACTTCCTTTCGTTCGATTACATCCAGCTTTATTCCCATCTGCGTCGAAACGTTTTCGGCAATATCAGACTGAACACTGAATATTTCAGTCATGACAGTATCGTAAGTTTTACTCCAGATTGAAACATCATCATCAGTTTTTATAAGATGTGTCGTTATTTTGAATCGCTTTTCGCCTTCCGGCTCTTCCTGCCATTGTACCGAACCATTTACAATAAATTCCGTATCCAGTTCTTCGCCAATCTGCCGCGTGGATTTCTCCGAATCACGATACCTATTAGCAGTGGCGCTTGAGACCACAGCCAATCCTTTTATGTTAGACAGACGGGATGTGATCTCTTCGGTCATCCCCGATACAAAATAATCCTTGTTACTCTCACCCATATTCTTAAATGGAAGGACCACCAGACGCTTAGGACCAGACGGTTTCGGCTCTTCTTTTATGAGTTGCGAATACCCAAAATATCCCCCGACCACAACAATTATAGCGGCAGCAACCCACAGCCCAAACCTGCTTTTCCCAGCCGAGGCGGTTTCCGTTTGAAGCCGTCTTAAATCCGCCAGCATTTCGTCAGCATGCTGGTAACGCAGGGAAGGATCTTTGGATAAAACTTTGTCAATTATCTGCTGCAGCGACCCCATTATGCCTGATTTGTACCGGGACAACGGCTCCGGATTTTCGTTGATTATAGAATAGATTACGCCAGCCACGAAATCGCCCTTGAACGGCAGTTGTCCCGTTATCATCTGGTAAAACATGACTCCCAGCGAGAAAATATCCGAACGCCGGTCCGTTTTCTCGCCTTTGACCTGCTCGGGCGACATATATTCGATTGTTCCCAGAGTCGAGCCGGTTTGTGTTAACGTTTTCTCGCCGGTTACCGTCGCCAGGCCAAAGTCTAAGAGGCGGGGGCTACGCTTTTTATCAATGATGATGTTTCCCGGTTTGATATCGCGGTGCACGACACCAGCGGTATGGGCTTCATTCAGTCCCTCGCAGATTTGCATGGTCAGATTAACCGCCTCTGAAATTGTGAGCTTGCCCGCTTTGATTACTTTCTGAAGAGACTCACCTTCAACATACTCCATAGCAATAAAGGGGCGGCCCTTATGCTCATTCACCTCATAGATGGTAACAATGTTGGTATGATTCAATTTGGCGGCGGCCCGGGCTTCCCGCATGAAACGGGTTTTGAGGTCGTCATCGTTTATATATTGATCGGGTAGAAATTTCAGTGCAACACGCCGGTTAAGCCTGGTATCCTCAGCCAGGTAGACCTCCCCCATTCCCCCGGAGCCGAGCTTCTCGATAATTCGATATTGGAATACTGTCTCGTTGATCATTGACCTGAAACCCTTTTAATTCTCTTAACCTCCAACGGTGCCGGCTTATCAGATACGATCAGTAAAAAAATAGAGGTATATTGATCCAAAATCAATAGCTAAATAGAGCTTGTTACGATAGAAGCGTCAAGTTAATAGGTCAGGAGCTGAAAATCCTAACGTTTATTCTTAGCCGTCAGGAGCCCTGCGGGCTCCTGACCTACCTGCCCTATCGTTTCTGCCAATCCGGTAGAAACTGGATTAAATTCGATTTTATCTATTATGATAATGGGAACCATTTTCATATTACTGCTGTTTGTTAGATCGTGTTCAATTTAATATTACCCGAAAAGCGGTCTCGCGGCGTTTCAGTAAAAACTAATTTAACTACTGAAGAATATTTCTGAACGCTTTTACGAAAGAGAACCCATTTTCACTAATTTTCGCAACCATCAACCTCAAAAAACGGAGGAACCATGACGTTTTTAAGAATCAAGCACAAAGTCAGGGATTATGAGTCCTGGAAAACCGTATTCGATGATTTTGTCGAGACCCGCAAAAAGGGCGGAGAAAAGTCGTACTGGATCTGCCAGGCGGATAGCGATCCCAACGATCTGGACGTGACGTTCGAATGGGATAACGAAGAAAACGCCCGGACATTTTTTAAATCTCCGGAATTGAAGAACGCCATGGAGAAGGCCGGGGTAATAGAAAATCCCGAAATTTCATTCTTAAAGGAAGTCGATAAGGGTACTTTGTAAGAAAATAATTCAGCCCCCATTAAATCTTTTAATCGTTTATTAATACCCTGATGCTGCCGGGTCGGGTTGTACAATGTCAAGACATAGTTTACACTTGTACCGAGACATGGGTTACACTTTCGACAGGTTTGGTTAATATTATTTCTCTCACGAAGTGGTGGCGGAAGTAGATATGCCAGCATCCATTTCCCTGAGAACGGGCTTCTACTTTCCAACCTTTGAGGCCTTTTCCCACTATGTGCAATTGACCTCCCAGAGATATTCGTCCTCTGGGATTGACGCGGCGGTAAACGCTGGCCGGTTTACCTATCTTCTGCCCTCGATCCGGCTCTACAAAAGGCTTGCTGCTGGGGCGGTAGCGGCTTGATGGTGGTGAGTCTTCAAGGCTCTCATGCGGACGAATGGTATTATACTGCTTGCGCCAGCGTTCCATGAGGCCAGCCCACGATTCAGGGGAAGAGTTCTCAAGCTGCGGCGTCAGTTCGCATTTAAATGTCCTCCAGAAACGCTCGATCTTGCCCTGAGTCTGCGGATGCCCCACTCTGCCCTGGATATGCTGTACCTTACATGCCCACAAATAGGTGCGAAACGCCGAAGTGGCGCAATCCTCCATCCCAAACTGAGCCCCGTGATCCGTCAAGGTTTGACAGGGAATGCCGTACTGACGGGCAGCCTCAATCCAACAGGATAAGACAGCCTCATCGGTAAGATCCCTCAAAAACCAAAGCCCCAGGGCGTATCGGGAGTGATCATCCAAAAGCCCCGCCACCCATACCTTAGCTCCACCATTACGCCTAACGGCCACCTTTAAGTCCATCTGCCATAACTCATTGGGATTCTCCCGTTCAAAGCGGCCTACGGCCGGATAAACCTCCGCCTCTTCCCGTGGTATAACCAGTCCATGCCGGGCAAATACGCGGCCGATTGTGCTGATGGAAACCGATTTGATCTCCGGATATTCTTTAGACGCCAATCTGTGGATTTTGCGGGGACCCCAGTATTCATATTCCCGCTTCATCGCCACAACATAATCCTCCAGCTTCTTAGATAACCTATTCGGACTATGCCGCGGGCGACGGCTTCGATCCATCAAACCACAAACCCCATACTCCAAATAACGCTCCAACCATTTGTAACCCGTTTTACGACTTATCCCAAAAGCCCTGCAGGCAACGCTAATCGAAACCCCGGACTCCAATACCTCCATGCAAAATTGCTGTCTCTGCTCAACCACGCTCCATACACTCCAAGGCATATACTCCCTCCATTGTCAATTCCATGAAGTTCCATATATGCCAAAATAATGTTACCCATGTCCCGGAACACCTGTTACCCATGTAACGGTACATACAGGGTGACCCGGCAGCACATTTTTAATATTCTTATCCCGATTTTATCGGGAAAAGCATGCCACCCTCGCGCCCCTTTTTTATTGACGGTCGGTAGGTCAGGAGCTGAAAGCTCCTGACGACATTTAGATTATTCAATTTTGTCAGGAGCCCTGCGGCTCCAGACCTACCGATAGAATTATTAGCTGGTGATTCGAATCCGCAATCTACTACCGACTTACAGGCATAGACGGGCGGTGCAGAAAGACGATTTGAATACCCCAATCGAAATACCTTGCCTGGAGTAGCGGTATGTCGTAAAATCATTATATGAAAAAAAGTAGATTCGCCCGATTTTTGTATATAATCATTTTCATTTTGGCTGCGGGTATAATAGCCCTATCCTGCTCGGAAAGCGAACTCGAGCGCCAGTTCAGGATGGAAAAGTCGATCAACGAAGCCAACAAGCTCAAGGAGCAATTTTATTTTTCCGAGGGGGGCCTTAACGACGCGGAAAGAAAAGAGTTGAGGCAGAAATTCGAATCGATCGCGGATATGGTTTCGGTTCCGCCGGAGGATACCGCGGCGATAAACGGCTCTCCCGAAGCCCTGCAGGTGTCGTGGCAGCTGGCGGGGCTGGCGTATTACAATCTGGGCCTTTTAGAGATGGAGATGGAAAATTACGAGGTAGCATTCGAAAATTTAGCCACACTGATAAATCATTACGGCTTCAAACGTCACCAGGTTCAAAGGGCTATATTTATGCAGGCTTTGGCGCGCTACAAGCAGAAGAGGTATTCGGAGGCGATAGTCCTATATAATATGGTGGCCCGGGATTACGCGGAGACGCCCGATCCGACATACAACCCCAACCTCGATTTTCTGGAATCGCCGCTTCTGGCGGCCAGGATTTTCAGGGAGGTTGACGAAAGGCGGGAATTCAAGCAACAGGTCTCCGACGCCATAGATTATTATTTTAATATAATTACCGCTTATGAGGACACGCCTCTGGCCGACGCGGCGGTGGGCAAGCTGGCGTCGGCGTTTCTGCTGGGAGATCTGGCCGACAGTGCCATAGCGGCTCTTTCGGCGATTAAGGACCCGGAAACGGGAAAGATTCTGCCTCTGGTATTGTTCAATATCGGGACCATACAGCAGAATAATCTAAGGGATTATAAAGCAGCGGAGAAAACGTACCGGGATTTTCTCTCCTTTTACCCGGACAACCCGCTGGCCTCGTCAGCTCAACTGGGAATCGGAATTACGCTATATCATAGGAAAGATTATGAAAAGGCGCGTTATGAATTTTCGGTGATGGATAAGCTATCAAATGTGCCGGTCAGTCTAATAGCGGACGCTCATTATCTTACCGCGGTCTGTTTTGAAGAGGAGGGAAAATGGGATCGGGCGCTGGGAGAATACGATTTTGTCTGGGTTAATCATGCCACGACGGGGAAGGGGATGTCGATACCTCTACATATCGCCGAATATTATCTAAAAAGCGGCAAGGCGGATCTGGCGGCGCGGTCATTTTCCGAGGCGGAGCGGGATTATAAAAGGCTGGCCGATATTTACGCGGCGAGACCCGCCATCGCGGCGGCGGCCACCGCTTATCTTATAAGATGTTACATCCTGCAGGAAAAGTGGGAGACCGCGGTAGAAATGTTAAGGTCGCTGGCATTAAGATATCCGACAACCACCGAAGGGTATTCGGCGTTGCCCAGGGCGGCCGAAATCCTGGCGCAAAAATTAAACCGAACTTCCGAAGCGGTGGATCTTTTAAAGCAGCATATGGAAAAATATCCCCAATCCCGTTCCAATGAAAGGATCGCCGCGTACGCCGATTCGCTGGAAAGATTATCGCCATGAAAAGGCTTATAGTTATCCTTCCCGTTCTATTTTTAATATTCTGCTCAGAACCAAGAAAAGGCAACGACTGGCCGACGTTCCGGGGCAACTATTATCGCACCGGCTACAGCCCCGACGCCGGGCCATCGGATAATCCCGGAATTATCTGGCGGATCGATCTCCAGGCGGCGGCGTTATCATCGCCGATAATCGCGGACGGATGGATGTATATCGGATACCGTAAGGGCGTGATTTCGGCCGATCCCTATTCGGGAGAGATTCGCTGGGAGTTCGCGACCGAAAAGAAAGTGTTTTGCACCCCGAGCTATTACCAGGGAGATATCGTTTTCGGTTCCTGGGATAAATATGTTTACCGATTGCGGGGCGGTAAAGGCGATTCGGTATGGAGCGCGCCTTTCCCGGCGGCTGTGGATTGTTCGCCAGTGATAGTCGAGGATTCGGTTTATGTCGGCGATTTTATGGGATTGTTCACAACGATAGCTTTCAAAAACGGATATATCGGCAGGATATTCGCCACGGGAGACTGGCTGGTCGGCTCGGCGGCATTCGACGCGGGAACGTTTTATTTCGGCGGCCGCAACTCCAAATTCTACGCCTTAAACAAAGAGAATTTCAAGCCAGAATGGGAATTCGATGCCGGCGGGGATATCAGCGGCACGCCGGCAATTGATACGTTACACGTATTTTTCGGCTCCAACAATATGAAATTTTACTGCCTGGATAGAAAGTCCGGCGAGATGATATGGGAGTTCGATACCAACGGGGCGATGTTCTCGTCGCCGGCTATCTATAACGAGAAGGTATTTTTCGGTTCCACCGATTCCACCATTTACTGCCTTTATCAAAATTCCGGCGAGGAGATCTGGAGATACCGCACCGAGGGGATAGTCTATTCGTCGGCGGCGGTATGCGGGAACAGGGTTTATATCGGCTGTCATGACGGTTATCTATACGCGCTGGATACCGAGACCGGCGACCTGGTCTGGAGGGAGTTTCTCGGCGCCCCTGTTACATCGTCGCCCGCCATTTATGATGATATATTAATCGTCGCCAACGACGGCGGGGTCGTTTTCGCTTTCAGGTAGAAGAAGCCTGTAACGTCCTGCTCCATCGGAAATGATCTTTATATCCAGCTTGTTATCCCTGAAAACCCTCCTCAGCTTGCTTATATACTTGGCCTGATTTAATCCAGGTTCCAGGCTTTCTTTATGAATCCAGGGGTTTTCCGATTTTATCCCCCACCATAGTTTCTGGAAATATGAATAAAGACGCGGCTGAAGATATATAGATTTCCCCGCTATTTTCAACTCTTTCTTCAGCCTTCGATTATTTCCCGTGAATATGACATCGCTTGTGGAATGCCGGTTTACATCATGAGAGTTTTCTTGATCGTTGCGACCAAGCCTATTTATTTTTTTCATGACCCTTTTCAAAATCGCTTGCGGTAGAATCTCACGTAGAATGGTATAATCGGAGTTTCTTATATCATCGACGGAGCTGATTCCGAAATCATACAGGCGGTTAACAAACTCCCTGTCGAGATCGATCGCTTCGGCCAGCCCTATTTTTTCAGGCGTCAAGCCATGTTTCAATCGTACGGCGAGCGCGGACAGATCGCGGCCAAGCGCAATGCTGTCCGGCAAATTTTTATCCAGTTCCAGTACGCTCGAAATCGTTTTCAAGATCCAGCAAAGAAGCGAGGCGTTCTGGCGCAGCCCACCGGAACCGCGATTGAACAGTGTTTCCAGATCCCTGGTCTTCCTGCCTGAAATCCATTCCAGCGCAAATAGCATCTCAAAAAAGCGTCGATTGATCAGGCCGTTTTTTGTATCAAATAACCGCGATGCCAGATAAGCGGAGCCCTCGAAAGCGCCGTCGGACAATTCGTTCAGACGCTTGAATAAATCATCGGATGATACATTATTCAAAATGTAGAAGCCACTGCTGTTGCGCCATTCCGAAAGCCTGAACGAAAAATAGATCCATTCCAGGGCGCCGGAAAGTCCGCCTTCAATCGATTTTTCATAGATATCGATTATAGACGTGGCTGAGAAACCGCTGGCGGAGAGGACATCTCCGAGTTTCGTTACATGGATTTGATCTCCGGTTGTGATTTTTATCAGTTCGCTTTTTTTGAGGAAATCCAGAGCCGCTTCCGCCGTTTTTGATACATCGTCATTTTCGGCAGACCGGGACCAGAACGTATCGGAAAAGGCATCTGTTATTTCGGATCGGGAGCCGATGATGCCGCACGATATCAATCGCACCATGAATTCCGGCAATCGCTCTTCTGTCAGGCCGGACACAATGGTTGAAGATTCGCCGTAAATATAGTTTTCCCAGAGGATCTCCTGTTCGAATGGCGAGGTGGCGGTTAAAACGGCGCGGCCGTAATCTCTGTCATATCCGATCCGTCCGGCGCGCCCGGCGGCCTGGCTGAACTCGACAGTTGAAAGCGGTATGAGAGCGTCCCTGCAGTTAAACGACCTGGAACCGGAATATTTCATGCTTTCTATAAAGACGTTTTTGGCGGGAAGGTTGACACCCCAGGCGAGGGTGGTAGTGGAAACGAGTATGGTTATTTCGCCGGAGCGAAACCCCATTTCCACCAGTTCCCTCTGGTCCTGATCCAACTCCGCGTGATGGAACGCCGTACCACCGAAAAGGCATTCGCCCAGAATTTCATTTTGCACCGATGGCGGCAAATCATCCAGATCGGCGATGACGTTTTTGGCCGATTTTAGATTCAGTTCCTTCGAAAGATACTTCGCCAGTCTCACCGCGCTTTTCCTGGTGGAGGTGAAAATGATGGTCTGCTCTCCCCTCTCGGCCAGGAGT
>CP070813.1:2999912-3013325 GCA_020344055.1 Candidatus Zixiibacteriota bacterium
TAGGCCGAGGTGGTGGTGCGCACGATCTCGTTCTCATCGGTCTCCGGCGGGTAATCGACATAGATGTTGAACATGAAGCGATCGAGCTGAGCCTCGGGTAGCGGGTAGGTGCCCTCCTGCTCGATGGGGTTCTGGGTGGCCAGCACGAAAAACGGCTTGGTCAACTTATGGGTCTGGCCCGCCGCGGTAACCTCGTACTCCTGCATTGCCTGCAAAAGCGCCGACTGGGTCTTGGGAGGGGTACGGTTGATCTCGTCGGCCAGGATGATATTGGCGAACACCGGCCCTTTGACAAAACGGAACTCCCGGCCGCCGGTGGTGCGGTTCTCCTCGATAAGCTCGGTGCCGGTGATATCCGACGGCATCAGGTCGGGGGTAAACTGGATGCGTGAGAATTTCAGGTCCAGCGTTTTGGAGAGTGTCGATATGAGAAGGGTCTTCGCCAAACCCGGCACCCCTACGAAAAGGCAGTGCCCGCGAGCCAGGATGGCGATCAGTAGCTGCTCGATAACCTCCTCCTGCCCGATTATAACCTTGCCGATTTCAGATTTGATAGCCTGGAAGCCTTCGTTAAGCCGTTCAACCGCTTTAAGATCGCTCTTTTCAGAACTCATTTATCCTCCCAACTGGGTTAGCATTCGAATCTCTGTGATCGTATCCCCATAAACGCATAAAATAACCGCCGGGATCCGCAAACCGCACGCCCTATTATACGCAAATAATCAGGGAATGGGGCGATTTTTTGTGCCGTATAGGATAAGCGAAAATCACATTCCAGCATTGGAACTCAAACCGAAAAATAAAATCCAGAGCCAAATGAGTACAATTGATATAGTGTTATGAACTTGATGAATGATAATGCATTTTGTCAAAGAGCCGGTTTTAATTCTTACAATTATGGTGAATACGGCGCCGGCAAGGATAAAGGAAAGAAGTATAGGACTATAAGCCAATTGACTTGCATGTAACCCTACAAAAATCGTCGTTACAATTATTCCTGACCAGATTGCCCCCAAACTATTGGCCAGACCTTTATAAATATAACCACGGAATACTATTTCTTCCTGTACCGGCGCCAAAAGGGCAAATAAGGAGAAAATAAGAACTTCAAGATATCCTTCCTTAAAGTGTTCTTCCAAAGGGACTTCGCTGGGGATATATTTACTTAGCGAGGGAATTTCAAACAGAAGGGCAAATCCTGCCAGAGCCATAGTAAATAATAAAGAAATCTTTATCCATTTCATGGTATCTTTTTTTGAGAGCCTGTCTATGTTCATAGCCTTAAAAAAGTCATTTTTATGCCGTTTAACGACTGAATAATATATCAAAATCAATGGTATAAAATAATCAAAGAACCCAATTAATTTGCCGCCGGTATCAAACCAGATTTCATCCTGAACCCATTTGCCGATAACTTTCGGCGGATAGAAGCTAATTACAAATATCTTCACTATGAGAAATGACAGTATTAAGAAAAATATAAGCGTTAAAAAATACGCGAAGACAAACTTGATTACCGACCACACCCCCCATTCCTTCGGCCTCACTTTTTTAATAACCTCTTTTTCCGTTAAATCATCCTCCGCTGCAAGCATCTGATCTTCAACTTCTATTTCTGCATCACCCGGAGGCGCAGTCGATTCCCGCGGCAGGTTTGGCGTTTCTTCTGTTTCCGTGGCATTGTCAGGGACAAAAATCTTGCTACCGCAGGAGGGGCATCTATATAAATCCCCAACTGCGAGAAAATCAGTTATTATCTCAAAACCGCATAAAGGGCAGTTATATTTTAGAGACATATATAAAAGATATTGGATTAATTATTCGCGGTCAATAAAGGATATTCAGGCTTCCTACCTCAGCTCCACCGATCCATCCGGCGTGAGGTACATGTAGAATCCCACGCTGTTGTCTATCCGCTCGTATTCGGTGGAAAAGCTGTCGGCCTCGGCGAACCAGCTGAAAAGCCCGTTGTCGTGGAAAAACCTGAAGGCGCCGCTTTCGCCTCCCTCGATTATCTCCGTGTGCAGCATGGCGCCCCTGGTATCCGGCGGGAGACGCCCGGTGAACTCGCCGTTGAACTCCACCGTCTTGTAACAACTGTCGGGGAGACCGAGAAAATCGGCAAGGAATTTGAACTTCAGTATCTCTCCCCTCATCCGCCAGGAATCGCCGGATAGGTAAAAGAGGTTCTCCAGGCCGGTAGAGTCGCCTATCGCCGGCGTGTACCTCATCTCCAGCGATTTGATCGAATCGCCGGTTCTGGCTATGAAAAGATACCCGAACAGTCCACCTTCGCCGAACGGTCTGAAGAACTTTATCTCCGATGACAGCCAGAAAAACGACTGTCCTATGGCTATAAATAAAATGACGAGGATAATAAAATAGATGTTTATTCCCCGGGGAGGCTTCGATTGGGGATCGCCCGTATCGCGGTATCTGATTCTCTTGTAGACAGCGGCTAACTGAAATCCCAGCAGAATCAGGCCGAGAATAAATAGAACGATCCCGTATATAAAAAGCTTACCGCCCATGAGGAGATGTTACTCTTTTTTCTCGGGCTTGAGAATATCCGGCGCCAGCTTGGGCACCCTGACAGCTACATCCTTCATGTTGGAGCTGCCGTGAAATATGGCGCCGTGCTCGACCAGAAGGGATTTCGAGGTTATATCCCCTACTACCTCGCACTTGGATTGCAGTTCCACCTTTTCATCCGCCAGGAGGTTTCCCTCGACCTTGCCGCCGACTATTATGATCTTGGCCCTTATCTCGGCGGCCTTCACGGACCCCGTCGGTCCGATTGTAACGGAATCGTTGGACTCCAGCTTGCCGGTAACCGTCCCATCGATACGCGTCGAACCCTCGATGGTGATGGTCCCGTCGATCTTCGTCCCTTTACCTATAATAGTTGCCAGTTCTCCTTTAGGTCCGTTCATATCTCCCTCTTTTGAATTTAAACGTTTCAGCATTTAAAAACCTTTCTCAATCCAGATACGGCGCCGGATCGATCGACTCCCCCTCTTTCCTTATCTCGTAATGGAGATGAGGAGCCGACGATCTGCCGGTGTTACCCGAAAACGCTATGATATCACCTTTTAAGACTTCCTGCCCCTTTTCCACAAGCAATTTATCGTTATGCCCGTATAATGTCTGATAATTATCGTCATGGTTTATTATCACCAGGTTGCCCATAATCTTGTCCCAGCCGGCGAAAACCACCACCCCCGATGCCGTCGCCGCCACCGAGGTTCCCCTCTTCACGGCGAAATCGATGCCGGCATGCCTCTCGTTTTCATTCTCGATATCCACCCTGTAAGATCGAGTGATCCACCCGTATAAGGGCCTGCCCTGGGGAATCCTTATCCTGGCAAGCTCCGCGGGCGACAGGGGCAGCCTGTTTTTCACGAGCTGGCTGTCTATAGAGACGGAATCCGGATAATCGCGGGTCAGCGACTGCAGATCTATCCGCGGCTGGCTGTCGAACTCCTCCAGGTCGATCCCCGCCATCTCGGCCAGACGCGCCGTTAACTCGCGGTTCTTCTTGAAGCTCTCCTCGATATCCACCACCCTGGCCAGGTATCTTCGCAGATTGTCGTTCTCCTCCTCCAGCATCACACCCTTTGCCGCCTTGATGGAAAGACCGGAGTAGTTGAACGTCATGACCACCAGCAAGGCCACCCACAGGATGAGTACCACGGCGATAAACTTAACCAGCTTCGACGAAATCGTCCGGGAGAACACCCTGTTGTGCCCCTCCGGGATTATCATTATGGTTATTTTTCGGCTCAATAGTTCTCCAGCACCCCGAAAAACTCCAGAAGCCTGTTCAATTCGTCATCGGAATAATACTCGATAATTATCCTGCCGCCTTTTCTCTTCTGGTTGATTGATACTTTGGTGGCGAACTTTCGTTTCAACGATTCTTCTATCGACTCGATCTGGGGAGATCTTGAAACCGTTTTTTTCGATTTCTGGCGAGGTTTTTCAGTGTAAACCAGCTTCTCCAGCTCCCGCACCGAAAGACCGTCGGAGGCGAACTTTTCGGCCAGGGAGATCTTCTCGGCGTCGTTGTCGATAGCGAGAAGGGCGCGGGCATGCCCCGCCGATATTTTGCCCTTGATAATGAGTTCCTTGACCCGGTCCGGCAGGGAAAGGAGCCTTATGGAATTCGCCACCGACGATCTATCCTTGCCGACTTTGGTGGCCACGTCGGCCTTGGAAATGTTACATTCGGTCATGAGCCGGTAATAGGCGCTGGCCTCCTCGATAGGATTCAGGTCCTCCCGCTGAATATTTTCTATGAGGGCCATCTCCATCACGGTTTCGTTGGTGGCGGATTCGATTATGACCGCCGGAGCCGTCTCCCATCCCAGCTTTTCTATCGCTTTCAGTCTTCTTTCGCCGACTATAATCTCGTAGTGGTCGTTCGATTTTCTCAACACCAGCGGTTGTATCAAGCCGCTTTCTTTTATCGATTCCACCAGCTCCGCGAGCCTGGTGGCATCGAAAACCTGCCGCGGCTGAAAAGGACTCGGCCTGATCTTGGCAACAGGTATGTCGACTATATTTTTTGACGCTCCCTCTGATGTATCATTTTCCTGGGAGGTCGCGCCGGGGATCAACGCCTCCAGGCCTTTGCCTAACGCTATTCTCTTCATCTTGATAATACCTCTTTTGCAAGATTGATGTAATTGGCCGCTCCGGTACAGAGTATATCGTAAAGCAATATCGGTTTGCCGAAACTCGGCGCCTCCGATAAGCGGACATTTCTGCTTATCACCGTCTCGTAAATCTTCTCCGGGAAAAATCTCCGGGCCTCCTCCGCCACCTGCTTGGATAGATTCAACCGCCCGTCATACATGGTCAACAGCACGCCGTGAAGCTCTAAATCGGGATTGAGATGTCTTTTCACGAGATTGACGGTATTCAAAAGTTGCCCCAACCCCTCCAGGGCGTAATATTCGCATTGGATCGGGATAATAAGCGAGTCTGAGGCGACCAGGGCGTTTATTGTCAATAGGCCCAAGGATGGAGGGCAGTCGATTACTATAAAATCATATTTATCCCTTATAGGCATCAACGCGTCCCTTAGCCTGTATTCCCGCCTGACGGACGATACCAGTTCGACTTCGGCGCCAACCAGTTGGATATTGGCCGGAATGAGGTCCAGGAAGCGTATCTCTGTATTTAGTAATGAGTTAGTGAGGGGATTCCCATCAATAATAGAATCATAGATCGTAATTACGACATTGTTCTTATCGATCCCTACCCCTGAGGTGGTGTTTCCCTGGGGGTCGATATCGACCAGCAACGTTTTCTTTTCAGCAACCGCAAGACAGCTCGCGAGATTGATGGCGGTCGTAGTTTTTCCCACCCCGCCTTTCTGATTAGCAATGGAAATTGTCTTTGTCATGTAACCTCAATTAAATTAATGCCTTACACCAACCAAAACGAACCGCTACGGAATTGTATATAAATTCTCCCCGTTTTGCAAGAAAAATGTTTCACGTGAAACCGCTTTTTTTATTCCCCTCAAATTAACCTGTATTCGCCGAACCTGTTGTAATATATAATCTTGCCGGATTGCTTGACAATTCTGCGCAATCGATTTTCGATTTTTTCAGAAATCGCTACCCCCCGGATGGTGACGATATCGCATTTTTTCGTTGGTGAAAATTCCTCCAATCGGCCGTTCCAGATCGATAGCTTCGTCAAATCGAGCCTGGAGATCGCCTCGTCGAGGAATATGGCCTTTTTTCGCCTCGATTCTATCATGACAATATCGAGTTTCGGCCGAACAAGCGCGATCGGTATGGCGGGAAAACCGGCGCCGGAACCCATATCCACCAGATCGCCGGTCATGGGAATCTCCCTTATCGGAACCAGGGAATCGAGAATATGCCTTTCCAGTAAGTCGCCCAGGTCCTTTTTCGAGACCAGATTTATTCTAAGGGACCATTCCAGAAGCAGATCATGGTAAAGCTCAACCTTTTGGATAAATACGGAATCGGTTTCCAGGTGGTGGTCGACAAGCCACTTTTTTATAATAGATTCAGATCCGTCCGGCAAAGGCATGGTAGATATCCCGTTGATAATATGTTGATTCGAACTGAAACAGGTTCAAATTCTCCTGCTTTTCCACAAGTTTTCAAGGTTTGTTTACAATCCGATAGAAATATCTTACATTACTTGTTTCACGTGAAATACAGGTCCCGGTTATAAACGTTCATTATGTTGAAAAACATCGTCAAATCCACAAGATTTCCACAATAATCCTACATTTTTCATCCGGAACGGCCCAGATGTACCATTAACACCGATATATCCCCCGGGCTTACTCCCGAAATCCGGGACGCCTGCCCTAATGTTTCCGGTTTGAAAACTCCCAATTTCTCCCTGGCTTCCTTTTTCAGTCCGATAAGAGCCAAATAATCGGTATTTTTCGGAATCAAGAAGCCTTCCAGTTTTTTCATCCGGTTTATCCTGGTATCCTGACGGAGAATATAGCCGCCGTAACGGATCTCGGTGGCCAGTTTATGGAAAATATCCCTTCCGTATTTCGATATGGCTTCTTGGTAGACCGGATAATCATCGTAAATCAGGCCGGTATTTTTCAGCGCATCCAGGGCGCGGATGGCCTTTTTCCCGTTTCCCGATTCAATCTCAAGTCGCTCTGATTTCAGGTATTCGTATAATCCCGTTTTCCTATTCATCCGATCGGAATAATCGCGATAAACATCCGGCCTAACCAGGCCTAACCTGCGTCCCTTCTCGATAAGTCTCTCGTCGGCATTATCGTCTCTAAGATACAGCCGATATTCCGCCCGGGAGGTGAACATTCGGTACGGTTCCTGTGTCGATTTCGTCACCAGGTCATCAAGTAAAACGCCGATATACGATTCCGATCTTGAAAGCCGGAACGGTTCATCTTTTCGGATCTTCAAAGCCGCATTTATACCGGCGATTAACCCCTGAGCGGCCGCTTCCTCGTATCCCGAAGTGCCATTAACCTGGCCGGCGAAATAGAGATTGGAAACGATCTTCGATTCCATGGTTATGTAAAGTTGATGAGGGGCGAAAAAGTCGTATTCGATAGCGTATCCCGGGCGTGTCATTTCGACATTTCTGAAAGCCGGTATCGCTTTAAGGGCTTTCAATTGCACTTCTTCCGGAAGCGAGGACGAAAAACCGTTGAGATAAAACTCCGGATGATCGATCCCCTCCGGTTCCAGGAATAACTGATGACGCGGTTTTTCATTGAACCGCACCACCTTGTCCTCGATAGAGGGGCAATACCGCGGCCCGATCCCTTTAATGCGCCCGCTGAAAAGAGGAGAGTCTAACAGATTATTCCTTATATAATGATGCGACTCTTCATTTGTATATGTCAAGTAACAGGGATATTGCTTTATTTCGTCGGATCGATTTGATCGGTTGGAGAAATAGGGAGGGGGATTATCGCCTAACTGGATCTTACATTCCGATAAATCGACCGATTCTCTCAAGACTCTGGGCGGGGTGCCGGTCTTCAGCCTTCCAGCCTTAATTCCCAGTTTGACAAGGGATTCGGTGAGTCCTTTTGACGGTGGCTCGTTGATCCGGCCTGCCGGGATTTGAGTTAACCCTATATGTATCAATCCGTTAAGGAAAGTCCCGGCGGTAATGATAGTGGCTTCCGAGTCTATTTTATCCCCGGTTGAGAGGACTACTCCTCGGCATTTCCCCTTTTCTACGACGAGATTAACCGCTTCCCCTTCTATTATATAGAGGTTTTCCTGGCCCAAGACTGTCTTAACCATGAAATCGGAATATTTTTGCCTATCGGCTTGGGCCCGTCGGGCCCAGACCGCCGGGCCCTTGGAAAGATTCAACATCCGGAACTGGATACCAGTATGGTCGGTGGCATAACCCATTTCGCCGCCCAGGGCGTCGATTTCACGCACCATTTGCCCTTTGGCCAACCCACCGACGGCGGGATTGCAGCTCATCCTGCCAATGGCCTCTTTTTGCAGCGTGACTATGGCGGTTTTGCATCCCATGCGGGCGGCAGCCAGGGCCGCCTCGATTCCAGCGTGCCCGCCGCCGATCACGATTATCTGAAAAGAAGATTCTCTCATGACAAACGGCATAATTATAATAAATTTATTACAGGGATATGAATAAATAAAAGAGATCTATTTTTTGTAATACCTGCCCCGCTAAATTCTCTCCAGGTCATCCGGTTCGATGGTGTAGTTGTGATTTACGTCGCCCGTGTTGCGGGTGGTGGCGGGTTCGAATAAAAGCACGCTGCAGATCTCATCGGCCGCCGGTTTGTGCTCAACTTTTTTCGGGACAATAAAGAATTCCCCTGGATTCAGTTTCACCGTCCTATCTCGAAAGTGAAGATCCATCTCGCCGTCGATTACGAGAAATAGCTCGTCCTCGTTTTCGTGCGAATGCCAGACATACTCGTCCTGAAACTTTACCAACTTCACATACTGCCCGTTGAGCTCTCCCACGATCTTCGGTGACCAGAGATCGTCGAAAAGATTCAGTTTATTTTTGAGGTTTATTTTCTGCATCAGGCTTCATCCTTTACAACTATTTACTTTTCTTAAATCTTTTGACAATAACGACCGTCAATGATGCCAGGCTTATCGGCAACCATACCAAAAGGAGAATAAAAGTGGCTAATATAGGGCTGAAATCTACGTCGAACTGAAACTGCATATGCTGGAATTTCCAGACATCATTCTCTTTTACCATAACAGCAGATAACCTCAAGGGTGAAACCAGGAATCTGGACATATCGAATTCAACATAACCAATTGTCGAAATCCAGGCCACATCTCCGGCCGTCGAAATGTGGGCGTTATCCATCTGAAATCTACAATCTCCCCAGGTCCTCCAATCACTCGAAACCAAAACTTTCACTCTTTCATGGTTTTTAAGTATCTCACCGGGCATTGTGCCAAGAACCAGGATATTATCCTTTGAAAACAGTTCTTCCATAAAAGGATCTAATAGGGATGTGTCTCTGTGGGTGTACCCGTCCTGAAACTTTTGCAATTGCTGAACGATCTCCGCTCTTACATCTTCGGTGGCGTTTCCTTTTCCATAAATACGGGTTTCGTCCGAACCGTAGTAGATTTCGTCGGGATGGCTCAGTACTAAAATTAACGAGTACAGTAGAATAGATATTATGGCAACGATCAGGATTCTCTTAATAATTTGCATATTGCTCTCCCGGTTATTTTTTGTTTTTATATACGTCAATCATAAATCGAGCGTTGCGATTTCTATTTAGCTCAGAACCTGTTTTACCCATTTACGCTCGTTCCATCTCCGGACCGGGTTCAGGGATTCATACAGCTTGTTGGAGGGCAGAGGTTCGGGCCCGGAGGCTATATAGGCCAGATCGATCCCCTCGTCACGCAACATTCTGAAACATTCTGCCACCATCGCCTTTGCCAGCCCCTTCTTCTGATATTCCGGCCGGGTTCCGATAGGCTCTATCTCCGCTATTCGGTTAGCTCTATCGATCCAGGCGAAACAAAAGGAGGCGTGCTCGCCATCCGGGGTGATTGCTGACAGTTGCCATTCCTCGCTCATGCTCGGCGCCTCAAAAAGCTTCGTTTTGAGCCATTCCATGGGAAGTTTTGGAGGCCGGTTGAAGGCGGCGTTGACGGCGTCCAGCAGGCTCCGGTAATTCCTGTTCTCGCTTAACCTCTCTACCCTGAAACCGGGGGCGAGGGGGGTGTCATCCAGCGGTCTTTCCAGATCGTATTCCCGCATCCAGCCCACATCCTTGAGCTCCTCGAACCCGAATCCGGCCAGGAGCTTCCTACGCGACTCATCGTTAGCGTAAACATACATCTCCAGTTGCGGTTTGCTTTTCGCCCAATCATCGATTATCCAGGGGATCATTGCATTTTCAATCCCGGGATATTCGGGATGAACCTGCGTGTAGATGCTGTTTTTACCGTACTCGGATACGGCGATACCCGCCAGCTCGCCGTTTTCATCATACCAGAGGCGGGCGTTATCCCGGAAGAAATCGGGATTCTCTTTTAAGTGAATGGAGTTCCCGCCGAACTTCCAATCCTCCATCCTGCAGATAAGCCAGTTTCGCGGCCACCTGTATGCCGTGTAGCTCTCTATAATCAGACGCCGCATATCGGCGAACTGCTTCTGGGTGTCCTCGAACGGTTCATCCCGGAATTTCATGCTCAAATCCTGCCTTTCGTATCGTACGTTCAGTTATATTACTACGTAAACAAAGTGGAATCGTTGGATTTTATTGGGATTTATGTTTTGGGGATTATGATTCCCGAGATCTGTAGCCGTTGTTTTTCCTTGATGACCGATCAATACGCTCCTTTGCGTATTCGAGGAATTTGCCGATTTCTGAAAGCACAGACTTCTCGTCTTCCGTTGTTGCCTGGCGGCAGTATAGCTTCACCGCAGTTTCGATATACTTTTCCCACCCCTGCAGATTCTTGAGGGCCCAGTCGGAGGCCTGCTCCTTCGAGATTACGACATCGCCGGTCTCGAAACTGTAAATCAGGCGGCAGAGGTTGAGAACGCAGTAAGCGGGATATTTCTGCAGGTTTTTCTCGATGTAATCCAGTTCACCATATAGGGGGTCCTCGATCTCCGGCCAGGTCGGGGGCGGATATATCTCTTTCGGGTCGGGACCGTAAAGTGTGATATGCCGGCCGGCCAGAATATGGGCGCGATGAAGAGCCCAGGAATCGTCGACGGCATTTTCCCACATCTGGCTTCCGGGATACGATTTTTTACGCGCGGCCTCAAGAAGGATGTAGTATCCGTCGAATATCTCTCCGGGCGGCGGGTAATCCCGGTCAAGCTCCTCGTGAAGCCGCTCCAGCCGCGACCTTTCATCCTCCGTCAGATCGCTCTTCAAGATGACGTGGAAGTCGATGTCGATCAGGGGAAACGTACCCGGGAAGGCGGCAGCGCCGTAGATATAGACGCCGTACAGCTTCTCACCGAGAATCTCTTTGAGGCCATCCAAGAACGCCCCGCAGGCGGTTTCTATTTGTTGTGATGTATTCATTATTTTGATAATAAAAATCGAAAACGTTTTTTTCAGCTCGTATTATAGAATGAAATGATCTATGGTAAGGCCTCTGGGAAATTGCGCCCTACAGTTTCTTTGTTTTCTCCCAGACAGTATTCAAATTGATATCATCTATGTTACCTATCGCGTAATAATTTATGCTTTCAAGACTACCGTCATCCCTTAAGAGCCTTTGAAACCTCCCTTTTAATTGGTCTCTGTCAAAACCGAATATTAATAAAGGAACAGATAATTCTAGGTATTCTGGCAATTTTATACTGGCCCCGAAAAGTTCGTTTGCAATCTTGACATATTCAATATATGCGGATATTATTTCACTTTGCGATCTTTGTATTTGATTTTCATATGTCTTGATTTGGTCAATCACCTTTGGCTTAGTTCCTTCTCTAGACCACAACTCATTATTTGAAAAGTGCTTGACTTCAATAAACTTAAGGGTCGAAGACTTTCTATCGAACAACAACAGATCGATTCGATCTTGACTATTCTCCATGTCTTTTGATGAAAAAGATATTTCAATATCCAATACGATTATATCCGTGGCATTTAAGGCAGCATATGAATTTTTCCGTAGTAATTTATAGACACCAGAGGCTTCTATACCAGCGTACAAAGAGCAATTTTCTTTTATTCTTTCATAGTAGTCGATAAAATTGTCGATTACTTTAATTTTAGATAAATTTTCTTCAAGAATATAGGACCCTCCACAATGTCTTAGAATCGAAGCGTACTTTATATGTGTCTTAAATGAATTATCAAAACTAAATATCCTGCCTCCATTACAATAGAAGTGCATTTCATCATTTCTTATCGCAGGGAAGACATTTCCTTCAAGTACATCTTTCAATAACCTTTTTTTATAAAGAACGCTATTTGTTAATGATACTATCTTCGATCCTGCAAATCCCCGGGAAAACATTGTTGCCTCCTTTAAATAAAATAAATATTACTCGACCCATTTGCCTCACTTCCCGATACAGAACCGGCCGAATATATCGTTTAATATATCCTCCGAGGTGGTTTCGCCCGTCAGGTCGCCGAGGTGGTCCAGCGCCTCGCGGATGAAGAGGGCGTAGACCTCCGGCGGCTGGCCGGAACGGATCTCCTCCAGGGTGCGGGAGAGCGATTCGCAGGCGGAATTCATGGCCTCGTATTGCCTCTGGGTTGAGAGGACCGCCATATCGAGGCTGAAATGGTCGAAATGGAACGTCTGTACCATACTCCTTTTGAGATCACCCAAACCTGTGCCGTAGAGGGCGGAGATTTTCAACACCTGTAGATTATGGAAATAGCGGTCGAGCTCGATCCGCTCCACCAGGTCGATCTTGTTGGCCAGCGCTATTATATGCTCGTTGTGGATCGCTTCGAATATCGCCTTATCCTCGTCGGTGTAGCCGTCGGCGGCGTCGATCATGAAGAGCACCAGGTCGGCGTTCTCGATTTCCTGGCGGGTACGGTCCTGGCCGATCCGCTCCACCATATTCTCGCTTTTGCGCAGGCCGGCGGTATCGGTCAAAAGCACCGGGAAACCGTCGATCTCGATCCACTCGGTCAAGGTATCGCGGGTGGTGCCGGGGATCTCGGTCACGATAGCACGCTGTCGTTTCAAAAAGGCGTTCAGCAAAGAGGACTTGCCGACGTTGGCCCGCCCTACAATAGCGACCTTGTAACCCTCGCACAGCCCCCGCCCGAAGCTGTAGCTTTTGAGGATCTCATCGGATGCGGCAAGCTGGTTTTCCAATGTGGATTTTACCCTGTCGATAGGGGTTTTGTCGATCTCCTCGTCAGAGAAATCGATCTCGGCCTCGATCAGGGTCAGAAGTTCGCGGATTCTAGTTTTTATTCCATCGATCTCATCAAACAGCTCGCCTTTCAGGTTTTTCGCGGCGGCTTTGAGCGCCAGCTCCGATTTAGCCTCGATAGCCGCGGCCACCGCCTCGGCTTGAGATAACGAAATCCGCCCATTAAGAAACGCGCGCCTGGTAAACTCGCCCGGCTCGGCCATGCGGGCGCCGCTTTTGATGAGATGCTGTATGATAACGTTAGTTGAAGCATAGCCTCCGTGGCAGATTATCTCCACCATCTCCTCGGCGGTGTAGCTTTTTGCCGTGAAATAGGGGGTAAGCGTCACCTCATCGAATGCGATACCGTCGGAGTTGACGAAATAATCATGTATCAGGCGGCGGTCGTCCATGATGTCGGTTTTTTGGAGCGCGGGAACGGATTTGGCAACAAGCTCAATTGATCCCGGTCCCGAAACCCGTATCACCGCCAGCGCCGAGCGTCCCGGCGGCGTGGCGGCGGCGCAGATGATGTCGTTTTTTTCCACG
>CP070813.1:3013425-3026823 GCA_020344055.1 Candidatus Zixiibacteriota bacterium
GGGCCACTTTTCAGATAGATCGTATTTCCCCTTTTAAGGATCAAAGGATCTTCGGACAGTTTCCCCACCCTGATTTTGGGGCCGGGAAGATCGATCATAATACTGGTACGAACATCGAGTTCTTTGGAAACTGCCCTTATATTTTTAATCAATAACCCATGCGATGCAAAATCGCCGTGAGAGAGATTCAGGCGAAATATATCTACGCCGGCTTCTATCAGTTTTCTAACCATCGATTTCGATGACGATGCCGGTCCCAGGGTTGCTATTATTTTGGTGGCGATATCTTTTTTCATTTTCTCGCGCCTAACCTGTTTTCATTGCCCTCCAACAGCCTTTTTATGTTGGAGCGGTGAGTGATCAATACCAGTATAAATATCAGGATCGCGAATACAACCATTTCATCGCCATGAGGATAATGGAGGTAATAGCGCTCGAGGATTATGGATACGGCGAAGAAGGTCGCGCCCATAAGCGAGCCCAGCGAAACGTACCTGCTTATTAAAACAGTCAGCACGAATACCAGAACAGCGAATCCCAATTCCAGAGGAGCGAGGTACAGAAGCATACCCGCGCCGGTGGCTATCCCTTTACCGCCTTTGAAATATGCGAACAAGGGATAGAGATGGCCTATTATGGCGGCGAGCCCGGCGATCAGGGCAAGCTGGTATGAAGTTAGCATACTGTCCCCGAGATTAACCCCGGATGCGATAAAGGCGGCGAAAAAACCTTTGGCGACATCTATAATCAAGGCGACAATGGCCAGTTTCCAGCCCAGTACTCTAAAGACGTTAGTAGCTCCCATCGATTTCGAACCGTGTTCCCGCAGATCGATTCCTTTAATGGCCTTTCCGAGCCATACGCCGGTGGGAATGGAACCCAGAATATACCCGATGGCGGCGGCGACGATTATAGTTACCAAATCAACTCCTCAATTTGAATACCATCTTGATGGGCGTTCCCAGGAAACCGTAGGTTTCTCTTATCCTGTTTTCAAGATACCGGACATAATGATTTTCGATGAGCCTGGGGTAATTACAGAAGAATATGAAGGTCGGGGGATCCCCTTCCGGCTGAGTGACGTAATATATTTTTATAAATTTCCCTTTCTTCGCGGGAGGAGGCCTTCTTTCGATCATATCCTGTATAAAATTGTTCAGTTCGGAGGTGGGTATCCGTTTCTTCCTTTCAGTCGAGATCTTTTCTATAGATTCCCACACCTTGACGACCCTCTGTCCGGTTAAAGCCGATATAAACAAAACCGGCGCGTAAGAGAGGGTACGGATTTTTCGATGAACCGCCTGGCGCAGTTTGTCGGCGGTAAGCTCATCCTTTTCCACGATGTCCCACTTATTAAAGGCGAATATCAGTCCTTTATAAAGCTCGACCGTATCGGCGGCGATTCGCAGATCGCCCGCCACCAGACCATCCACGCTATCGACCACGATAACGGCGATATCGCAGCGGGAGATAGCCCGCACGGTCCTCAGCATTGTATAATACTCGAGCTGATTTTTATAGATCTTTTTCTTTTTCAAACCTGCCGTATCGATCAACACATATTTTCTGCCTTTCATCTCAAAGCGGGTGTCTATGGCGTCCCTGGTGGTGCCGGGAAGATCGGCCACGATGGTAATTTTATCTCCTGTCATGGCGTTCAACAACGATGATTTCCCGACATTGGGACGGCCGACTATGGCTACTCTGGTCTCATCCCTTACCGCATCAGGCTCGCCCCGAGGAAGACCCTCGACAATGGCATCGAGCAGATCTCCGCAGTTCAGACCGTTAAGAGCGGATACCGGAATCATGGTCTCGAAACCGAGGGAGTAAAATTCTGAGGTTTCATACTCTTTTTCGGGATCATCGACTTTGTTAGGCGCCAGAATCACTCTTTTATCGGATCTCCTCATATCCCGGATGATCCTGAGGTCATCCTCTAAGGCTCCCACTTTGGCATCGATCATATAGACGATAACGTCCGCCTGCTCCATGGCGATTTTGGCCTGCTCGGTGACCTTGACCGCCAGCACGTCATCGCTACCGACGTGGAGACCGCCGGTATCGACCACCATGAAATCGACACCGTTCCAGGTGGCCTGCCGGTAAAGCCTATCCCGGGTTATGCCGGGGGTATCGTCGACGATGGCCTGCCGGGTCTTGATCAGCCTGTTGAACAGTGTCGATTTGCCGACGTTGGGCCGGCCCACTATGGCGACGATCGGGAGGGACATTATTTAGTTCAATTCCTTATCTGAGCTTATTGTCGGGAGCCAGGGCTCCCGACCTACCGCCTTTACGCTATTGCGACAAAAATAAAATATGTTAAATGACAATGAATTAGGCAAGGGGAAAGAAAATCCGGGGATCACACGGCCGTGATCCCCGGAATAGTTCATTTATTTCAAGACGCGACCGGTCGTTTCGTGATTATTGACTTGTGTCCCGCAACGCGACTTTCCTGCCACGAATTACTGCCACCGTCCCCGCGGCTAAAAGCAGAAGCGCCAGTATCAGCATGCCCCATTCGTTTAAGGTAGGGATATTCTCCTGCGCTTGATTGTCGGTGATCACGAACGCCAGATCGAGGGAGTTGCCGGTGGCCGGTGGGTAAAGATAGCAATAAGATGGAGGCGGGCCGCCTGAATCTAAATAGGCAAATAAATATTCGAAGTCCGATCCCAAAGCGTCATTACAATCGCCATTAACGTCCGCCGCGGCATAAAAAGGAGGATTTGAACCCGGTATCGAGTAGGGTGGCGCCGGTGCCATGCCGCGAATATAATTATAGAGACGAATCGCATCATCCATGTCGACGTCATCATCATGTTCAATATCTCCGGGGATATATGGGAATCCCGGTTCATACAATTCAAACCAGGTGGTATCGCTCGGAGTTGTATAAACCGCATCGTCGTTCCACTGTGAGAATAATGAAGATCTCCATCCCCATCGTCTTTCAGGACCCTGGATATTGGCAGAGATGTTGAGCCAGTAAATCGTCCCCGAATCCTGAGGAAACCACAGGCTTTCAGGCAGGAAAACGTTATACTGGAAAAAGGCGGTGTGGTTCCGGGCCAGGATCTCTTCGGTTACCGGGTCGTACCATCCGCAGAAAACAAACGTATCAACCTGCTGGATTATGAAATCGGAAATCTCATGTTCCCATAAAACCGGTCCGGGACGGCTATAAGGAACGAATGGCGAGTCGGCCGGTATGTCGGAATGGAAGCTCAGTATGAAACTGTTGATCACACCGACAGTATCGTGCAGCCATGCGCCCCAGAAATGGATATCCCTGACCATACCGGTCTCGGTGCACATAAAATCATCGGCCAGAATAATGGGAGCCGTGGCATTGATATCCCAGCCGACGGTATCGGGCATCTGCGGATAATGCATCTTGTGCCCGTCATCGGGTACCCAATCTGCGGAAGCAAGGCCATACAGCAAAAACAGAATAAAAAGACCTCTAACCAGTTCTTTCATCTCTCCTCCTCTTCCCTGCAAGCTTCGCTTAAATTTTATTTTCGGTACAAAACAGAAGTTGCAAATTTAAGAGCGGTCAAAGTTGTCACTCACGTCTTAAACACGCCGGGGTATTGAGACACGTTTAAGTTATATAATATATACCTTATTACAACTCGAATGTCAAGCCGTTAATTTTCTTATTCATTTATAGATTTTTAAATTCTATTTTTTCAATGAAATAATAGATCTACAAATATTATGACTCTTTCCTCGCCTAATCAGAGTCGCGGTTCCAACGGCCAGCAATAACAGCCCCATAATCAGCATGCCCCATTCGTTGAGGGTGGGAATCATGGATTGGATTGCTACGACGCCTTTAGTGAAATATGGGTTGATTGGCTGGCCTGTGCCACATTCGCCAAAAAAGAGATGATTGTTCGATCCTATTACTATACAGCATGTATCGATCTCAAAGGTGCCGGTTGTATCGGTTACGTCAAACGTGAATACAAACGATGGTGTGTCTCCGTCGGATCCCGCAGGCAGGCAGGGACTGAATAATACTGCCCCGATCCAAAAATGAGCATCGGGGCTTACAAAGTCTACGTCGCCTGACAAAGAATATGATTGCGAGATCGGACCGCTGCATACATTGGAAGTCTCCGGATCCGGGTAATAAAGCTCAGCCGCCAGGTCCATAAGGCCGCTCCCGGCTACACGACCCTGGACAGTATGTGTTATGGAGTTGGCAATAAAGGAACCGGGAACATTTTCCCGAAATTCAAGTGGAATATGGAGCTGGCCTATATCAACAATATTATCAATGAAAACGCCAACGCTGACGCTGCTGGCGCCGGGCTCGACTGAAAGAGATTGAACGGTCACGCGGTTTGTATAACCGATGGTTATGACGCCTTTGGTGAAAGACGGCGCGATTTGCTGGCCCGTGCCACATTCGGTGAAAATGAGATGATTGTTTGATACTATACAGCACGTGTCGATCTCAAAGGCGCCCAGCGTGTCGGTCACATTAAATGTGAATATGAATGATGGCGTGTTCCCGTCGGACCCCGCGGGCAGACAGGGATTGAACATTACCGCTCCCGCCCAAATATGTGCATCGGGGCTTACGAAGTTAACGTCGCCCGATAACGAATATGAGCTTGAAACCGGACCGCTACATATATTGGAGGTTTCCGGGTCAGGATAATAATTCTCGATGGTTAGATCCATAAGCCCGCTTGCAGCTACTCTACCCTGAACATTGTGGTACAAAGTATCAGTGATATAGGCTCCGGTATCTGTTTCGCGAAATTCCAGCGGAATTTGGATGGTACTTAAGGCAACGTCATTCTCAATGAATACTCCGACGGTAACGCTGCTGTCGCCCGGATTGACAGTCAGAGACTGAACGGTTACGGTATTAGCCCCCCAAACGCTATATGAAAATAAAAAAAGCGTTATGAATATGACAATTCTAATCATCTCTCTCATCAATTTACCTCCTTAAACGTTGGACTTTTATGATCGAACCTCATCTCAGCCACATTTTGCTCAAAACTCCTTACGCTTATCGGGCAAGATAAATTTAATGAAACCTTGCCCTCTGTTAAGAAATTTCGCTGCTGTATTTAGTCTTTAGGAATTAACTCTCGATACCACCTTCTTTCTCCGAATCATCGCAATAGTCGCCGCAGCCAGAAGCAACAGCGCCAGTATCAGCATGCCCCACTCGTTCAATGTCGGGATAACTTCCGGCGGCCCGCTGGTGACCACAAAAGCGAGGTCAAGAGATGTGCCCGTTCCGCCGGGCGGATACATGGGGCAATATACCGGCGCCGGTCCACCGTAATCCAAATACATGATCAAATAAGTAACATCTGTAGCTCCTATAACACAGTTACCGTTAGCATCAGCGGCCGGATAGAAAATCCCAGCCGTATCAATTACGGCCAACCTTGGAGGTAATCCTGTCTGCATAATATAATCTTGAAGATGGGTAACATCGTTGCTGTCAACAACACAATTGCCGTCGACGTCACCGGCGACAAATGCGGGGCAGCCGGGCGGCTCGTGTATATGGTACCAGATGAAATCGGGATAGGTCCATACGGCGTCGTCGTTCCAGTTATCGGAGGTGGAAAACCAACCCCACTCATAAGTTTCCGGATTCGGTACCAGCGCCGTAATACTCAGCCAGTATATAGTCCCCTCCTCCTGCCAGAACCAATCCAAGCTGTCAAGGAAAACGTTATACTGATAGTAAATCAGGCTGTCGTCGAAAGACGTCATTCCGGTAGAAGGATCGTACCAGTAATGGCTGCCCGGCCCGATAATGGGATAGGATACTTCGAAATCCGTTATCGATCTGCTCCATAGCTCCGTACCGGGTTTACTGAATAAAACATCGGGCGGACTGGCCGGGATATCGGCGTAAATGGTAATCAAGAAATGGGTGATGCTTCCCTCAATCCCGTTCTTCCAGCCGCCCCAGAAATGCAGGTCTTTAACCCAACCCGAATCGCTGCATTGCCAGTCCTCGGCCAGAAATACCGGCAAACTGCTTTTCACGATCCAGCCCTGCTCGTACGGCATCTGAGGGTAATGCATTTTATGGCCGTCATCAATGATCCAGTCCGCCGATACGTTTTCTGCGCCAAATACAATTGCCGACACAACGGTTAAAATCAGGACAATGCTTTTCATCGCGTCCTCCCTTGCAGGATATTATTTTTTTCAGAATGCGCGCCCGACGAAGATGCTCGTTCCGCTAAGAAGGTATGGTCTTTCCAATTTTATGGCAAGGATTATTTAAAAACATTTATTTGATTGTTTTATGGTCGGGAATTGAATATCTTTGGGGCGCTAAACCATATTTCTCGCGCTGAGCTTTTTGGTAATTAATATAAAAAACAAATGAAGCCGGAACGTAGAAATTCAGATAATTAAGGAGGGAGCATGCCGGTTAAAAAACTGAAGGATTTCCTGGATCAAAACAAAGTCAGGTACACCATCATCAGCCATTCGGAAGCGTATACCGCCCAGGAGATTGCGGCGTCAACGCATATTCCCGGCAAGGAGATAGCCAAGACGGTTATAGTGAAAATGGACGGGAAGACGTCCATGGCTGTCTTGCCCGGATCGTGTAAAATCGATTTTGACCTGTTGAAAAAAGCCTCCGGGGCAAAAGAGGTTGTTCTGGCCGGCGAGACCGAGTTCAAAGATATGTTCCCGGGATGCGATGTGGGGGCTATGCCGCCTTTCGGCAATCTCTACGGGATGGACGTCTATTGCGCGGAGAAGCTTGCCGAGGATGATGAAATCGCGTTTAACGCCGGCTCGCATACCGAACTGGTCAGGTTATCTTACAAGGACTTCGAAAGGTTGGTGAAGCCAAAGGTGCTGAAATTCTCATGCTATTGAGCGGGCATTATATCCGTCCGGGCAAAAACGATTTTTAAGGAAAAACGGGAGTAAATATGAAAAGCGCGATTGTCTTTACCGGTACCGGGCCGATTCTTATTTTGACCACCTTCTCGTCATTGAACGATCCCGGTTTTATCGAAAAACTGACGGTAAAGGGGATAAAAAAATTCATAGCCTATGAGCTCGATCCCGAGCTGGTGAAAATAAAATACGGCTCTCTCTACGATACGGTTATGAACGATGTAAAACAAAGTGACGATCTAAGAGTCCTGGATTACAACGGGCATAATGTATTCTATAATTTTGCCTTCTCGGAATTAGGTAATCCCATCCTTCACGAGCCAAAGTAAAATTCACCTGTTCCGGGCTACAAAATCGGAAAGGGAAAGGGGCTGTCTATGCAGCCCCGTCGGTAGCGGTTAAATAATTAATCAAGATTCGCGTGAAAATCTTTTTACTCTTTGGTTCCCCCATGATCAGCGATCAATAGCCATTTGCCGTCCTTCCTGGCAAGAATATCTGTCCAGCGGGCAGTAGAACTTTTCTCTTTTCCCTCGTAGTCCTTGACTCGATAATAGAAGTAATAGTGTATGATGGCGGATTCTCCGAATACCAGTACCTTTAAAGGCGTGATTTCGTAAATCAAAATCTCGCTTCTCGGGAAACCGAAGGAAACCCACTTTTTTAATGATTCAAATCCATAGGGAACGGGAGTGTCGTAATCCCATCCGCAATAATCCTTGTGAACATATTTCAGAAACCCCTCAACATCCCTTTTCATCACCATCTCCGAATAGGCCTCGACTGCTGCAAAGACCTCTTTCTGCTCCTTCGACCATTCCTCGGCGATTACCGAGGCGGCCGTGAGCAAAACAAGGCAGATTACAATTGAGGCTGTCGCTGTCCGAAAACCCTTCATACCCGATTCCTCCAGTTGAAGTTTTAAAATTGTCTTTGATGCCGATCCACTGATGCCGCGCAGTTTGATCTCTCCATATTTTTTATTTTAGCAAAATCATCCGTCTGGTGTCAACCCTATCCCCCGCCTGCAGGCGATAGAAATAGACGCCGCTGGAGAGATCGGAGGCGTCAAAAGCAATCCTGTGCTCTCCGGCTTGTACGCTTTCATCAATCAAAGTCCTTACCTGCCTCCCAAGGAGATCGTATACCCTAATTGTAACATCTGATGGTTCAGACAATGAAAATTGAATTGAAGTTTGAGCGTTGAAAGGATTGGGATAGTTCTGGGATAATTTATAACTCCGCGGTAAAGTCCCCGTCAATTCACCAATATTAGTTTGATCATCAAACCACCCAATAACAATATCATCCAAATATATACCATCGTGCTGGATTGAGAAATCACTCGCCAGCCTGAATCCCCATATAAGCGATGATATGTTATCGACACAGAAACTATCAAAATCGGCATAATGATATTCCCATTGACCGTTACTTGATCCCGTTAAAGTATCGCCTGTATCAAACCAGGTCGTTCCTCCGTCGGTGGAAAACTCCAAAACAGTCATATCGTAATGATACTCTATTTCATATTTTACTCTATAGTACATTCCGGATCGATCGTACGGTTCGAAATTCGGGTAAAAATTGGATTCCACGTAAGTATTCGCATTAGGAACATAATAGCCCTGCGGGGAATCGGCCAGACAATTTGGTGATCCATAACCCGGATTATACAGCCCCCATTGGTTGCCGGGACCGCCAAAAGACCAATTACCCAAACCCGTTTCGAAGTTTTCAGTAAATATTATTCCGGTAAAGCGACTCATCGGTATTTCAATAGTGCTGTTTTCCAGGGCCTCCAATGGATCCATGTCGGCTATATACCCTTCGGAATATACCTCCATAAGATATATATCCGCTGGTATGTTCAGAATACATTGACTGCCGTCATAATAAAACAACGTGTCAAATGAGACTCCTGTCATTTTAATCTGGGCGGGAATATTGATGCCGCTCGAATTATCTTTAACCTCCAGCGTAATTACAACTGGTTGTGTAGGTTGGAGGTTCACATCAACACGTGTGGCCTCTCCATCGGTGACGACGATATCATAAACATGCTGTGATATATACCCCGGCGCTTCATATCTTAATCCATATCTCCCCGGCAATAGAACTCGATGATAATCGCCGATAGCGGAATCGGCATATATTTTCTTACTCTGGCCAAGAACCTTAACACCAGCTTCCAAAGGATCATTGGTAGCGGCATCTCTGACAATACCCCTAATCCCGGTGTTTGCCATTGATAAAAAGTACATCAGGGCATCACGGTTATCCAGCCAGTATTGCTCGATTTCCTCTTCAGGCGGAATGAATACTCCCGAAAGCTCTATCGCGCAAAAGAGATTACCCCAATAGGTATAGGCGTAGTCGTCCTCACATCCATGAATCGCGTACCAATCACATCCGTTAATACTGTGAAAACCGGGAGTATTGTTCAGGCTTTCATAGGTTGCGCTTATAGTAGCCAGAATATTATCGTCCTCCGTGGCATGATAAGTTCCGCTGGGATGTAAAATATCGCTATATCCCCATATCCAGCAGATTAATGGAGGGCCGGTGTTTCTGGTATGCATAGTCAAAGACAACGCAAAGCGGTTTTGCTGGTTAGTTGAGCGTATCGCCTGGGTTTCGGGTTCCGTAAACGTGTTGCCGATATTGGCTCCATCCAAACATAGATCGCCCTCGGGGCAAAGGTAATTCCTGTTTAAATTAACGTTGTTGGCGTTGTTGCGGGTAACGTAATGAACACCATCCGGATTGACCATGGGAATAATCCAGAGTTCCAATTCATTCACAAGATATGTAATCTCCGGATCCAGGCCATACCCGCTTACCAGATGATCTATAAGATAAAGCGGGATTTCCGCCGACAACATTTCATTGCCGTGATGAGCCCCCGTAATCCTGACTTCCGTCTCATCTTCCTCGATACCCGGATTATCGGATATAATCAATGCCTGAATCACGCGACCTTCCACGGAATAGCCAATTGTATCAAGAAACGTAATGCCCGGATATTCAGTCGCTATAGAATCCAAAATAAACGCCATTTCGTCAGGAGTATGATATTCACCCAGATCCAGAAGGTCGCGGATCCAGGCCGTCTCATCACGATGGTCCAAATACTCTATTTCAAAATTAATACCGCGTTTTGACAACTCATCAAGTTGACGTTGTGTGGCAAAGCAATAGACATATTCAGAATCTCCCCGCTCGATGTCGAGATGCAGCTTTATGGCGACTTCTCTGAGCCTCGATTGATTATACGGAATTTTGATCTTTGAAATACGTTCAAACGGTAAAGGTTTAAAGTGATTTACCTGCCCCGATGACTCCGCTTTGAGTCGCATATTCTCCGAAAAACTATCAGTATCGGCTTGAGCCAATAAAGAACTTATCAATATAGCTGCTGCCAGGAAAAGAGATCTTTTTATAGTCCTCATGGCTTCTCCTTTATGCTAATTATTTATTTTATTAGCACCATTCTTCTCGTTTCAACAACATTCCCCGCGTTCAGCTGGTAGAAATAGACGCCGCTGGAGAGTCCTGGGGCATCAAAGATGAACGTGTGTACGCCCGCCTGTCTATATTCGTCTATCAAGGTACGAATCCGGCGGCCGAGAGGATCGTAGACAGTTATTTTTATTTCCTGAGGATCGGACAATACAAATCTTATCGTGGATGTTGTATTAAATGGATTCGGGTAGGCGGAAGTAAGATTATTATCCGGGAAATTGCCGATATGCACCTGATTACCTATGGAGGTCACGTGATCGTTTTCCCACCAGGCGATCTCATTACCGGATTCAGCGGCCCCCACAACATCCAGATCACCGTCGTTATCGAAGTCTATTGCGCATACGCAGTCGGCATCGAAGAAGTTGTTACCAATTATTCGCTTTGAAAAAACCTCGCTTCCGTCATTTTCCCACCAGGCGATTTCGTGGATACCTTCAGCGGCTCCCAGGATATCCATGTCGCTGTCAAGGTCAAGATCGATTGCGAATACTCCCATGGCTCCGTGAAAGCTGCCGTCTATTATATATTTGGTAAAGTTCTGGCTACCGTCATTAGCCCACCAGGCTACTTCAGCTCCTCCATTTGCTATCGCGTATATATCGAGGTCGTAGTCGCTGTCGATATCGGCCGCGTAAGCATATATCGCCCCGATGAAATTCTGATCTATGGAATGCTTGGTAAAATTCTCGCCGCCATTGTTCTCCCACCATGCAATTTCATGGTCCTGTATAGCCGCTCCTATGATATCTATATCACCGTCATTATCTAAATCGGCCGCATCAATACCCTCTACGTGATCGAAACTTACCGTTATGGAGTGTTTAGTAAAAATCTGACTTCCATCGTTGCTCCACCAGGCAATATCGTCCGCACCGCCATAAGATCCGCCGGCAGAAGCCACCACGTCTTTATCTCCATCAATATCCAGATCAATCCCAAGGATACAGACAGCACCGTCATAATTGTCCTCGATAATGTGTCTGGTAAATATCTGATGGCCGTTATTTTCCCACCAGGAGACATCGTCCGCATAGTGGGCCGCTCCCAAAATATCCCAATCCTTATCGTTATCTATATCGATAACATCGATGCCAGCCGCATGATTATAGGCACTTTCAATCAAATGCTTTGTAAAGTCTTGATTGCCGCCGTTTTCCCACCATGCGATTTCATCACTCCAGCATGCCGCTCCGACCACATCCATATCGTCGTCTTTATCAAGGTCGATAACCTTAATACTTGTGGCTCCCATGAAACTAGCATCTATCGTATGCTTTATCCAGCTAATCTGGCCACAAGCTAAACCTGCCATTGCGATGACCATAATCGTGGTAAAGTTTACGATTTTTATCAATATCCAATTCATTTCAACAACACCATTCTCTTCGTCTCGACCACATTTCCCGCCTGAAGCCGGTAAAAATAGACGCCGCTGGAGAGGCCGGAGGCGTCGAACGTAACGGTTTGCCGTCCCGCCTGCCTATATTCGTCTATCAATGTATGAATCTGCCGACCAAGGATATCGTAGATAGATAATTGCACATTTTGAGCTTCAGGTAAAATAAATCTAATAGTAGTCTGAGTATTGAATGGATTGGGATAATTCTGCGTTAAGGCCATTTGATCTGGAAGCAGATCCACGTAATCATCAATTCCCACCATTATCGAGTCCCCGCCACCGCAAGCGCCCATGTCGCTTCTATACCAGCCCATACCCCAGCCGCAATCGAGCAGGCTGTCGAGGATCGCGGGATCCCCGGCGTCTATGCAGGGAGAGGAATAAGGATCACCGCAATAAGGAGCCATTAGATGAAAATCACCGTTATCCGGGTTTCGGAAAAGCGGATCGACGCTGATATTACCCACACCCGGCCAGAGAGTATCCTGAATATCACAATATGTGATAACAGGAGTTGAGGTGGAGTCGACGTATATTTCCTGCCAGAATTCACCACTGTCCGCCCAGAGGATAGTATTGATTATTCTGGGACTCGAGCTGTCCGCGCAGTTTATACCGCCACGGGAATTTCTGCTTAATGTATTATTGACAATATCTACATCGGAATTCGAGAGAGATATTGCCCCTCCTTCATCTGGCCAACCACCACCAGAATTTTCGACAAGGAGGTTTGCGCTCATTTTCCCCTCGGAGTTGGAGAATGATATCCCGCCTCCTCGAATATCGGTATCATTGCCTGTAATTCGGTTGGCGGAAATATCGACTGCGGAGCTTACACATAAAATCGCTCCTCCGCTACCCCAGCGTAGCCACTGGTTAAAAGACCCGCCAACGGAATTATCGCTTATGATATTACTGGTAATCACCGGGGTGGAATAAAGGCTGTAAATTCCACCGCCGTCCCCCGCTGTATTGTCGATAATTTCATTACCGCTGATTACAGGGCTGGAGCTTTCGCTATATATACCGCCTCCATCGCTTATAGTAACAAAATACGGCTCATAAACGAATACAACCGCAATATTATTGCATATCCTGTTACCGATAATCTCCATATTGGAATTTAGGCAGTAGATACCTCCTCCCAGGCCCTTATCAGGATATTCTGATCCAAATACTTGGTTTTGAATGATAATATTATTCAATACAAGCGGATCGGAACTCACGCATGATATACCTCCGCCGCGACCTGGACCTCCCGCCGAATTTTGCGTAATAATATTATCGACTATTATGGGATTAGAGCCGTTACCGCAGTAAATCCCGCCGCCATACTCGGCTTGTCCGTTCTTAATGGTGAAACCGGTAATGACGGCCGTTCTGTCCTCTCCGCTGTCAAAAGTCACCACCGTTCCCGAATCTGCCCCGTCAATAATCGTCGTCGAGATATGCGAACTATCTCCCGTGGTCAGAAAAAGCGAGCCCAGAACGATATTACGACCGTTGAAATTGATATTCTCGACATACGTACCCGGCTGGACCAGCACCGTGTC
>CP070813.1:3026923-3040286 GCA_020344055.1 Candidatus Zixiibacteriota bacterium
TAATAAGCAGCACCTCTCTGAATTCCTTCGAAGAGATTCGACCGGCCGATCCCGAAATAATCGATATATTCTCTTTCCCGTTTATCGGGGGCAATCCCGCAACCGCCCTGGATAATCCAAATTCCATTATCATTACTGAGAGAATGGCGGACAAGTTTTTCCCCGATCAAAACGCGCTGGGCCAAACGCTAACCATCGACCAAAAAAGCGATTTCTCCGTCACCGGGATTATCGAGAATATTCCTCACAACTCCATCCTGCGTTTCGATTTCATGGTGCATATGGATTATATACGGCAGCCATTTGTGGACGACGGCTTCGATTTCGATAGCTGGAATTTCTGGGGTACCAATACCTTCGTTAAGGTTCTCCCGGAGATTACTACAGCGAATTTAACCGATAAAATAGCCGGAATGATTAATGATCGCTACGAGGATGAGGAGGTCACCCTTACCGCGATTAGTATTGGCGACGTCTACATGCGGCTTATGGCCCCCCGGAGAGATATGAAAATATTCCTCGCCGTGGCCATAGCTATCTTATTAACGGCATGTATCAACTTTATCAATCTCTCCACCGCCGGTTACAAGACCAGGATAAAAGAGATCGGCATACGTAAAACTGTCGGCGCCGCTCGATCCAGTCTGGTGGTACAGTTTATGGGTGAATCGATGCTTTTAGTAATTTTCGGGTTCGCTGCGGCGCTGATACTGGTGGAATGCACTATTCCCTATTTCAACACCCTTTTCCGAACGCAACTATCTCTCGATTTATTAAACAGCCTCGGCGTAATTATGGCGGTAACCGGGACAATTATTCTCACTGGTTTGACAGCAGGTTTTTACCCATCGCTGTTTCTGTCGCGATTTCGTCCGGTACAGATCATGAAGGACGAGACCGGCTCCATACGCAGCAAGCTCACCCTCAGGCGAATACTGGTTGTTTTTCAATTCGCTTTATCGGCCGTCATCATCATCGGATCGATTACCGTTTACAACCAGGTTCAATATATGAAAACCAGGGACGTCGGATACAGCAAGGAGCAGGTTATCAATATCAGCCTGAGAGGAGATAGCGAAAGTAAATATGGCGCCCTTAAAAACGAACTGGTCCGATATCCCGACATTCTGGCCGTCACCGGCGCCACCGGTATGCTGCCGTACTGGAGTTTTTCTACTCGTATCAGCTGGACCGGAATGGAGCAGGGCCAAGAAGAAGATGTCTTTTTTAATTTTATCGATTACGATTTCGCGAAAACCTTCGATATCGAAATGCTTGATGGGCGGGATTTCGATAAAGATTTAGGCGCGGATAAACAGGGCGGATGCGTAATAAATGAGACTCTGGCACGCAAGATGAATCGGAAACCGGTTTTGGAAAGCGAGATAAACATCTGGAGTGTAAACCGCAAAGTAATCGGGGTGATGAAGGATTTTAATTACCAACCGCTTAATTACACTATAGAACCGCTGGCGCTTATAATGATCCCGGAAGAAAAAACATTGTTATCATCAATCAATAATATGTCCATTCGGGTAAGTCCCAACGATATGCGGGCCACATTGGGATATATAGAGGATGTTTGGAATCAGGTCGTGCCGGGATATCCGTTCGAATTCTCGTTTCTCGACGAGAGGTTTGACGCCGAATACGCCTCCATGGTGATCCTTCAGAATTTGACCGGCAGTTTCGGCATAATGGCGATCATCGTCGCCTGCATGGGCCTGTTCGGTATCGCTTCTTTCTCTGCGGGTCAGCGAACAAAGGAGATGGGAATTAGGAAGGTCCTGGGGGCATCGGTCGCCGGGATCGTGAGTCTGATCTCCAGGGAGTATATCGTTCTCGTCGGAATATCCAACCTGATAGCCTGGCCGGTAGCCTGGTATATGATGAATCGCTGGCTCAGCGAATTCGCCTACCGGATCGATATCGGTTTGGAGACCCTATTTATCATCGGAATATTTTCCGGCCTGGCGGCTTTATTAACCGTCGGTTACAAGGCGATACAGGTCGCCCGCGCCAATCCGGTGGTCGCCCTGAAACATGAATAGCATATGAAGCCGGCTGAGCCACAACTGGGGCCGGGGCAATTTACATTATAAATAAAACACGAACCGGGTAGTAAAAAAATGTCAGCTTACGAAACATTGGCGCCCGGCGTTTCCCCTTATTATCTTGATATATTTTGGAAGAATAATGCTGAATATTCACCTTAATAAAGAAACCTACCTTTAAACATTACGTATTTAAGTACAAACGTAATTGCTTATGTTAATGCAAATAACGGTCCCGGTGTTGTGTAATCGAAAGATGAAATCGGCGATTTAGGGGAGATTGAGGTTATGGGCCATCTCAGGATTTTGCTGCGTAACACAGTTATTCAAAAGGGGTATTCATTGATTAACGTCCTCGGCCTGGCTATCGGTATAGCCGTCTGCAGCCTGATATTCCTCTGGGTATACGACGAGCTCAGTTACGATAATTATCACGAAAATCTCGATAACATTTACCAGGTATTACTCAATATCGAAGGAAATTGGTCGGAATCCAGTAATTGGGCCCTGGCTCCGACTTTAAAGCAGAACTACCCGGAAATTGAAAAGGCCTCCAGGTACGCTTTCCAAAACTTTCTTCTGGATTATGAAAACAACAGTTTTTATGAATCGGGGGCTTTGGTTGACGAGGAATTCCTGGAAATATTTACCTACCCACTTATCGCTGGAAATCCCCGAACAGCCCTGTCGGCAGATAACTCCATTATCATTACCGAATCCACAGCAATAAAATATTTCGGCTCCGAAGATCCGATGGACAAAGTTCTCAGGATAAACAACGCTTTAGACTTTACCGTAACCGGGATCATAGCGGATCCGCCGTCTAATTCTTCTTTACGGTTTAGTTTTCTTGCTCCGGTCAGACTCATCGGGGAAAAACGACTGAATAGCTGGGCCATTGAATGTTCTTCATACCTTCTTCTTAAAGAGAATACATCGGTGCCGGATTTTATAGACAAAATATCCGGCGTGGTAATGAAATATGATACCAGAACCAATCAAAAAGTCGAGGTTTCCCTCGGACCTTACAAGAAGAAACATCTCTATTCACTGGCCGGCACTGACGCCGTTTTATATGTTTACCTGTTTTCGGTAATCGCCATATTTATTCTTCTCATTGCCTGTATTAATTTCATGAATCTCACCACTGCCAGGGCCGGAAAACGCGCCAGAGAAATCGGGATGCGTAAAGTCGTAGGTGCCACCAAAAGAAATCTAATCATACAGTTTTTCGGCGAATCAATTATATTATCTTTCATCGCCCTTCTAATCGCGATATTGTTGATTGAACTGTTTCTTCCCTCCTTTAACTCGCTATCGGGCAAACAGCTGTCTCTGGATTTTACCGGCAATCTGTCCCATGTTGCCGGTCTATTATTGATAACACTGACTACCGGATTGTTATCCGGAACTTATCCCGCGCTGGTCCTTTCGTCTTTTAAACCGGCAGTTGTATTAAAAGCCTCTGTGGGTTCCGGGTCATACAGGTCGATATTTCGAAAAGTTCTTGTGGTCGGTCAGTTTGTCGCGACAACCGTTTTAATAATCGGCTCATTTGTTATCTATAAACAGCTAAACTATATCAAAAATAAGGATCTGGGTTTTAACAGAGAACGGATTGTGGTTATTCCTCTCAATCGCCCTTTAAGAGAGAGTGTTGAACCTTTTAAGAATGAAATCAAAAATCACCCGGGTATTATTAATGTTACCTGTGCAACGAACATACCGACCAACGTGGGGAACATAAATCCGGTTTACTGGGAGGGCCAGACTTCTGATAATTACAAAACCATAAACTGGGTTGCGGTCGACTACGATTATTTTGATACTTTTGAAATGAGTATGGCCGAGGGCAGGGATTTTTCAAAGGAGTATGCCAGCGATCTTCAAAATTACGTTATAAATGAAGAAACGGCAAAACTTATGGACTTTGAAACACCCGTGGGAAAAATGTTTTCGATCTGGGATAATGAAGGTCGAATAATAGGGGTGGTTAAGAATTTTCATTCCCGTTCGCTGCACAATGAGATTGCTCCCATTGTATTTACTATCGATCCGCAATGGAATTGGAGCCTGGCGAATATTTTTATAAAGATCAAGCCGGATGATATACCGGGAACTCTGGATTATTTAAAAGGCGTGGCCGCTAATTTTGCTCCTGGGTACCCCTTCGATTATTCTTTCCTCGATGAACATTTCGACCGGCAGTACCGCGGAGATCGGCAGATCGGGACCATTTTCAAATATTTTAGCTACATTGCCATATTCATCTCATGTCTGGGTCTTTTTGGATTGACCACCTATATGGTGGGACAGAGGACGAAGGAAATCGGCATTCGAAAGATCCTTGGCGCCACAAAATCCTATATTATGATACTGCTATTAAAGGAATTTCTATTATTAATTATCATCGCCAATATTATCGCCTGGCCGATCGCCTATCTGGTAACAAAAAAGCTGATGGCCGGTTATGCCTACCAAACGGAAATTACCATCTGGTTATTCTGCGCGGCGAGCGTACTTACGTTGTTTCTGACTTTCTTAACTATCGGCTTCCGTACCCTCAAGGCCGCACATTCCAATCCGGTAGATTCGCTCAGGTACGAATAGTACAGGTAATTTTTGGGTTGATAATGGCGAATGAATAACTGGCTGAATGATTGAGAGGGCCGGAAGCTGGCTTGTAGTAATAGCGACTTACAGACAACCCGGTATCTGTAGTTTTGCCTTATTCCTCGGTGGTTTGCCTTATTTTATCGGAAAAATGTTAGAAAGCGGAATATGTCGGAATTGGCAACACCGCTACTCTTATCATTTCCGCCATCAGATCCGTTCGGTGATGATTCTCATGTTGATCGCTGAGATTACTTCGGTTCTGGCGGTTTGTGAGGGAAGGGCTTGTATATGACTTTTATTCATATTGTTCTCCAATGTCGACATCACCCCTTTAGTTGATTTGGTTACAACGTGAATGCGCCGTACGAAGATGGTTCGGACCGCGAATAAAACGATGTGTCAGAAGTTCAGGAGCATTCATTCTGTTTAAAATCGAAGCAAAGGAGGATTTTGTTATGGGAAACGGCGACAAAACAGCGGTTAAACAGGTGATTGAGAGAGCCTACATTCAGGGTATCCATGGCAGTCAGGATGAGGAAACGGTAAAAAGCGGCTTTCATCGGGATTTCGCTATGTTGGTACTGCATAACAACGTACTTGAGAAAGTGATGGTCGACGAATGGTTGGCGAGAGTCAGCGTAATGAAAACGGAAAATCCTGACTTGTGGGAAGCGGAAACACGACACGCATTTGATATGGTGGATGTCTCCGGATATGCAGCCGTTGCGAGGCTCCAGGTATACAAGGGAGCCGCGCATTTCTCCACGGATTACATGTTGCTGTATAAATTCGAAGAGGGGTGGAAAATCGTCTCGAAGATATTCGCGATACCGAGCTGAGGGGGTATGGCCTGTCCCCCCTTTTGGCGGGAATTATGATATATTCTGGTGCCCGGATCATTGAAAGCGCCGAAAACTTAAAAGCATAGCCTGTATTTAAACTACATCAATAGTGAGCGGCAATCAATATCTTGTCGCTTCAGCTAATATATCGCATATTATAACCGCTTATGAAACCGTTCGATGAATTGACGAGACCGGGAAAGATCCGGCGGTTCAGGCGATTGGCTGAGGCAGCGCTCGAAGTTTATGGTTTCGCTGAGGCGCGTCTTAAATTTATCACACTTGCCGGGAACGCCGTCTACCGCGTTTTCGCATCGAACTCCGAGACGGATGTATCAGAAAACGATCCTTTCGTGAAAGACCAGTATCTTTTACGGATTCACGACTGCCGGGAGCAAGACACTGACGCCATTGAACTGGAAATGGAATGGCTTACCGCTATCCGCAGGGACGCCGGTCTGCCGGTACCGGAACCGGTTTTTACAGCGGACCGGAAGTTGTTGATAAAGGTCTCTGTTCCGGGAATACCTGACAAACGAGATGTCACTCTCCTGCGCTGGATAAAGGGACGATTTATGGGCAATAATATTCGGCCGAATCACTTCAAAGCCCAGGGACGACTGATGGCGCAATTGCATAATCATGCCCAACACTGGCAGCCCCCGCCCGGCTTAACCAAACGTCGTTTCAACCCGGACGGATTATTCAAAGACGATGCCGGGGCCGGTTTCCCGAATAGCGAAGCCTGGGCCCTGCTTCCGGAAAGTTACCTGAAACCGTTCGAAGCCGTGGCCCGGAAAACCACTCAGGTTATGAACGAGCTCGGCAAAGGTTCGGGCGTTTACGGCCTTATTCACGGCGATTGCGGTGTCGATGCCAACGTGCTTTTTCATAAGGGCGAGGCTCGCATAATAGATTTCGATGGTTCCGGGTTCGGTTACTACGCCTACGATCTCTCGCTGGCCCTGGAACACTGCTGGGACGACAAAGAGCATCTCCGGTACCGGGATGCGTTACTGGACGGATATGCCGAGTTCCGTACCGGCGTGGAAAGGCAGTTGAAACATATGGATCTCTTCCTGGCCGCCTTTTACGTATATATGGGTCTCTGGACGATTGCCGTGGAAAAGGTATATCCTGATGCCCCGGGCCATCCTCAAAGGAGACAGAGATGGCTGGAACGGGGATTAAGGTACATTGAGTCGCGGCGGCTTTATTGACGGTCGGCAATAAGGCGATACAGGTTGCCAGATCCAATCCAGTCATCGCCTTGAAACATGAAAAGCGTTTGAACGTAACTTTATGCCGCGAGACAGCGTAATAATCCTATAATATGGAGGCAAATTAAATGAGCTGTAATACCGGTAAATGCGCTTTACTAATTTTTCTAACCGTCATATTGTCGGCACCCGTTATTGCCCAGCAGGTGGGGACCGATACCCGACGGGAAGCTATACCATTAGATCCGGTTGACGCTATCCTGGATTTATTCGACAGTTATTCCATCGTGGCCCTGGGAGAAGGGCATCATACCAACTGGCAGGGGGCCACCTTTCGGCTGCTGCTCGTCAGGGATCCTCGTTTTTCCCAGATAGTCAACGATATCGTAGTTGAGTTCGGTACTAGCCGCTACCAGGATATAATGGACCGTTATATTTCCGGGGAAATGGTTCTGACGGATAGCGTGCGGCTTTGCTGGAGAGAGACAACACAACCGGTTATTTGGGACGCGCCTATTTATGAGGAGTTTTTCAGGGCTGTTCGAACTCTTAACCGATCTCTTCCCATAGAGAGGAGACTACGGATATTACTGGCCGATCCGCCCATAGACTGGAGCATAATAAACTCGCGCGAGGAGCTGGAACAATGGTATTACGATCATATGCCCGAAAGGTCCTGGGGCAAGGTAAACGCCCGGGACGGCCACGCGGTCGATGTGGTAGAACGTGAAGTCCTGGCTAAAGGCAGAAAAGCGCTGGCTATATTCGGCGACGCGCATTTCAACCGGGCGGAATTGCCTCAACCGATGACCGGCTTTATGGGCGCTTATTTTAAGGGCAATTTCGTTCAACAGCTGGAGCGGATGTATCCCGGATCGGTTTTCTGTATTACGTCAATCATTAACGCCGACAGCATCGAAATTAAACATCCAGAGATATTATCCTGGCCCAAACCGTCATTAATCTTTTTAAAGAATACGGCGATCGGGAGCTTGAAGACATTCGGTCCATTCAAATTAGAGGAAACGCACGATGCCTTATTATGGGTCGGCTTGAATAACTCGCATAGTTACTCCAGCGCGATGCCGGAAATTGTTGAAAATGAGGAGTATTATCTGGAAGCATTAAGAAGAGACAGTTTGTGGATTAAGCAGTATCAGGATGATCTACGAAAACTCCGGTCAGACTTTCTGGGGAAATAAACAAGGTAGGCGGATAGCATTCCATGATTGAATCAGGGCTGGAGGCCTGCGACGCGACACGTTCCATAGTATATTTGTCAATTGAAGATTCAAAAATAGAGAGCCATGAGGTGAGAGATGAGAATTAATGGTTTTATTGGCGGCGTCCTTTTTCTCGTTTTTGTTGTTTCCGCTGTTGCCAGCTCAGGCCAGGAGGAGGATTCCTTAACATTACCGCGGGAAATACGTTTAAATGAACGCCAGCCCCCGGATACCGTCCTGAAAACTATCGGCATTAAGCCCGGTATGATTATCGGCGAGGTGGGAGCCGGGCGGGGACGTTACACCGTGCAGATCGCATCTCGAATCGGTCCCACCGGGATGCTATACGCCAACGATATCGATGAGCAAGCCCTGCATTTTCTCAAAAGTCGTTGCAATAAGCACGGTTTTGAAAACGTGAAGACAATACTCGGTTCCGTAACGAAAACAAACCTTCCCGATACGGCTCTGGACATGGTGATTATGGTTAACGTGGTTCACTGCCTAGAAAAGCCTGTCGAATTATTGAAAAATATCGAAAGCTCCTTAAAACCGGAGGGATTTATAGTTATTGTAGAGGGCAATTTGGATAAAACTCCGTCCGCGGCCGGGGAATGGTATGCTCGCAGCAAACTGCTAAAGATCTATGATGACGCCGGGTACGTTCTTTTTCGAGAGGAAACATTCCTGCCGAAGGATAATATTTATTTTCTGAAAAAAGACCGGCAGTAAGAGTGATTTGCTGCCTACCGCGGAACGATTCTCCTGTCATACCGCTTCAAATGTGCGAATTTCATGTTATATACCTGTTTAACAGTTCAAATAACACCTTGACACATAAATTTATTTAATTATATTAATCATTGTATGATTACCATGCTGATAGCGTAGTTTTCTCCGGGGAGGTAAGCTTTGAAAAATTCGATCCTATGTTTGACAGCTATCTTTGTTTCGATTGTGCTAAGCGGAACAGCCATTGGCCAGCATTACACCGATTGGACCGGATTTTCGTTTATGCCCATTGCAGAGGAGCTGTATGAACTTCAGAAAGACTACACCATAAGCCTTAATGAATATTTCTGGGATTATACAGTTTTCCCGACACCGTATAATGAGCCGTGGGTCCAGGCATTTTTTGATAACTGGACAAACTTTGCCCTCCCGGTTTGTGACTGGGATTTTGTCCGGCTTGAGGGCGGAATCATCACTGTAAAAAAGGGATATCGCTGGGACGGGCCATCATACCCCCTCAGGCCACATAGCTATTTCAACTACCGTTCATCCCTGATTCATGACGCTCTATATGATTTAATGCGCATGGACTATATGCAGCCGGATACCAATCATGGCAGTGTATGGCCTCACCCGGACTATCATGACTGGGCGGATACCGGTGACTGCAATCGGCTGATGGCAGACATGATGATCTTCATGATCGCTGTTGAGGACGGCCAGCCGATCGGCGGCATACAAGGTGCGCAGGAGGATTTTGACGTGATTCGATTTGGCGGAGCCTATCATACGCATAACGATGACCTCCTGACAGGTTGGAAATATCATGTTTCACGGCTGACCGCGACCGCGTATGACGGACGAGTCCGGCTGAACTGGATGCCGCCCGACTATTGTCACAGAGACCCTAATTTCGAATCGCATTTTCTTCCGTTGGATGGATATGGTATTTTACGGGATGGTCAGCCTATCGGTACAGTACCCGGATTTACCTGGAATCCGCCGGACCCGCCAGAATGGGTTACAACGTATCTTGATTCTACCGCGGTCAACGGCATCGCCTATGAATACACGCTTATTCCCGGTTCAAATAATCAGAACCAGTGGGATGATCCGATAGCGGATCATGTCATACCGATGGCCGGACCGGGCAACGCGCTGTACCTCGACGGCGTAGACGATTATGTCGAGTCGAACAATGTCTACAATCATCTTATGGAAAACGATTTTTATGAAGGCGCTTTTACCATGGAGGCATGGGTTTATCCTGATGAGCAAACCATTCAGGCTGTTATTATGGCATTTAACTCTATCACCGGCGGGAACATTGGTTTCTTATCATATAATGGAAGCACCCATAAGTTTTGTTATTATTCCGGTGGCAACTATAACTACAGCAGTGATGAATTTCCTGATGGTCAGTGGTATCATGTTGCCGTGATTATTAACCAGGATAATTCCGCTAATCTTCTGGTGAACGGCGGCCCGCAGGCAACATTCAATATCTCTGTCAGGCCGTCACGTGGCGCGCAATTCAGCATCGGGCAGGAATGGGACGATAGTTCAACCTCCCAGCATTTTAAAGGCATGATTGACGAAGCGCGTTTCTGGGGCGTCGCGCGGACCCAGGGGGAGATTCAGGCCAACATGAACGATCGGCTGCTCGGCATCGAGGAAGGATTGGTGGGCCTCTGGCATTTTGACTCGCCTGATGATTACCAATTGCTCTATAATTGGCCGACAGCTTTTCTCGCGAGGCTGGCATTTGACGCCACAAGCAACGCCGCTGACGGATTATTAATCGGTTATGATTTCTTTCCCTTTGACACAGCATTTGTGCCTTCGGGCGCGATGAATCCGACCGGTATTGAAAACGGCCAGGGTGATCCACTGCCAGCCAGGTTTGCGTTGGCTCAAAATTATCCCAATCCCTTCAACGCCGGGACCATAATTAACTACACCGTTCCCTTGAAATCGCATATCAAAATCGAGGTATACGATTTATTGGGGCGTAAAGTCAATACCCTGATAGATAAATCCCAACTCGCAGGGGAATATCAAATTCGCTGGGACGGCAGAGATTCTCAAGGGCAGGCGCTTTCCACCGGGATTTACTTCTATCGCTTGCGCGCGGATAATTTCGCAGAGACCAGGAAGATGATTCTGATGAAATAGCGGAAATATTATTGAAGGGCAAAAGGGACAGGTATCTAAATCTGTCCCTTTTTTAAATCATAAAGCCCATCTTATTGTCATTAAATACCTGTAATGAAACATTGCTCCATAAGTCGCTGTATATTAATAAAGACCGGAGAACGAGCGAAAGTGAACAATGATAACAACTACGGCATACCCCAGGTCCGCTACGGGCCGATAAAGTGGCTTGGCGATACCCTTCGTGTCTCAATCGAAGAAGCAGTCACCAAAAACATCAGGCGTGAGTGGAAAATAAAAACCCAGAAGGACCTTTCGGAATTCGCCTATCACCGATGCGCTATAGTATCGGATAATTCTTTTTATCTGTTTTTTAAATATAGCGAAGCCGCTGACGCCGGACGCCAGTTTGAAATCGAGATCTCCGATCTTCAAACGCTTTCGGAAAAGGCCGGCGTCTTGATACCTCACGTGATTGAGATTATTCAGGTGGAAAACGGATGGATACTTATTATGAAAGCTCTTGAAGCTATCCAGCGAGGACCCCGTCAGTGGAGAGAGATCGGGGCGACCCTGGCGCGTATACATAGAGTGAAGGGCGAGTATTTCGGTTTCGAGACCGACGGTTTCTGGGGTCCCCTTCACCAGGACAACACACCTACGCGGGATTGGGAGACTTTCTTCAGAGAACGGCGCCTTTTGCCCCTGCTAAAGATAGGCATCGATTCGGGAAATATCCCATCCTCTGTGGTTTCCGATGTAGAAACGTTGATCACCCGACTTCCGGATCTGTGTGGCCCCGAAATAACACCATCGCTTTTGCACGGAGACGCGCAGCAGAATAACTTCATTAGCACATCTGAAGGAGCCTATGTCATAGATCCGGCGGTCTACTACGGTAATCCCGAAATGGACCTTGCACTCATCGACAGCTTTCAGCCGGTACCGGACGATGTCTTCGATTCCTACCGCGAGGAGATGCCGATCGATCCGGGATTCTATGAGCGGCGCTATTTATGGCGCATACCTTTATATCTGGCCGCCGTTGCCCTTGAAGGTCCCATGCATTTGAACCGGTTGACAGGTGCTCTCGGGAGGTATCTGTAACTGTTTCCGATAGAAAGGGTCTTGCCTGACCAATGAAAAACGAGAACGCGAAAATTATCACACCTTATCCTGAACTGGATGCCGTCTTGCGGGAATTGGCAAGCAGTATTCAGCAAATCCTGCGCAACGATTTTGTCGGGGCTTACCTGCAGGGTTCCCTTGCGGTGGGCGATTTCGACGAGCACAGCGATGTCGACTTCGTTATCGCCGTCGACCGGGAACTATCAGATTCCCAGCTTCGGGACTTGAGGTCGATGCATGAACGCATCTTCAATTTAGAAGCGGAATGGGCCAGGCACCTGGAAGGATCTTACTTTCCGACGGCCGTTTTACGAGACTATACCAGGAGCGGCAGCGAATTGTGGTACCTGGATAATGGAAGCAGTATTCTCGTGAGGTCAAATCATTGCAATAAAATCGTAGTCAGGTGGATTCTGCGTGAAAAAGGTATCGGGTTATCGGGTCCCCAACCGTCAACTTTGATCGACCCGATACCGGTTGAGGTCCTGCGCCGGGCGATCCTGGCGTCTATCAATGAATCGGGTCAGGAGATTTTGACCAATACGGAGCCGTACAACAACCGGTTCTATCAAACGTTTATTGTTTTGCAATACTGCCGGAAGTTACATGATCTCCATACCGGTGCGGTTGGATCGAAACGTTCCGGCGCGGAATGGGCCAAACGCAATTTGGATCGGTCATGGACAGATCTTATCGATCGAGCATGGGACGGACGCCCGAATCCCGCCTATTCCGTCAGGCAACCGGCCGATAAAGCCGATTTTAAACGCACGCTGGAATTTGTCAGGATGGTGATGGAAGCCGCTAATAACTTCGCCGAAACGCTCAAACTTGAATGACACGCGAAGCAATTAATTGAGGCGGATAAGCCTTTGGGCTCTCGACACTTTGTCCTTTTTTATTCCTATTGACATTGATTATTCCGCGGATTACACTATCATGAATTGTTATCGTATGAAATATTGTCAGCCAGCATCCAAAACGGACTATTGGCCAATGCTTTGAATAGAAAGAACGGGGCGACCATGACAGCAAGTAACGATAGGGAAAGGACTAAGAAATGGACAATGTGCCTCCGGTAGCTGTGACGACCGCTCTGGATACCATTGGTATGACTCCCGTTGTCAAGTTATGCAAGGTTGTTCCAAAAGGAAGCGCCGATGTCTTTGTCAAATTGGAGTACTTTAACCCGACGGGATCTTACAAGGATCGGATGGCCCTGGCCATGATTGAGGAGGCGGAGGCGCGTGGAGATCTCCGGCCCGGCATGACCGTGGTGGAATACACAGGTGGCAGCACCGGATCCTCGCTCGCTTTTGTCTGCGCGGTTAAAGGATATCAATTCAAGGTCGTCTCCTCGGACGCCTTTGCCAGGGAGAAGCTGGATACCATGA
>CP070813.1:3040386-3053577 GCA_020344055.1 Candidatus Zixiibacteriota bacterium
CCTGCTGAGGCATCATGGCTTAATTGACACGGTGGCCTACCCGACGGATGAAAAGAAGATATTTGAAGCGGCCAGGATTTTCTTCCAGACCGAGGGATTCCTGGTCGCCCCCGAATCGGCGTATTCGGTAGCTTGCGCTATAGACGAAGCTATAAAGGCGAGAGAGGAAGGAACTAAAAAGACCATTGCCTTCAACGTAAGCGGTCACGGATTTCTGGATATGGAAGGTTATAAAAATGTACTGCATCTCAGCGCCAGGAATGACGAGACATCTTCCGTTAGCGGTACTTTCGTCCCATAATCCGACCGCTTCGTCAACGACCTGTTAGAAAAAAACGAGATCTTACTGGAAAGCCTGTTTTCTACTTATTGGCCGGCCGGGAGGCTGGCCCGGATTTCAATAGTGTAATTTATGCTTTTCGGACAGAATTAGCCTGCCACCATACAAATTTCGAAATCCATAAAAGTAATATAATCGGAATATTTCAAGTACCTTATAATTTGCGCAGTAAGCCATTCCTGTTTATCCGATTGTTTTTTGCCCTATTATTGCGTATACAAAAATACGCAGTGCCCAAGACACGTTATTTTACCCATTATTATTCTATAAGTTACCTTTGAGCGGGCAATACTGGCAGCCATTAACGGCTTGGCCTAAGATGAAAACCTCTAAAATAGGCTTGTCACGCCATATACAATATGTTATAATATATATTACTACAGGCGCAACATCAGAATCCTTTTTCAGGGACGGGATGCTCTTTAAAACATTATAATAAATGCTTGCGGGGAGGAAGTATGAAATCGTTATTATCAAAAATATCAGTGCTCATTCTCCTTTTATCGGTTCCGGCCTCGGGCACGATAATCAATGTACCGGGCGATTATGCGGTCATTCAGGACGCAATAAATGCCGCGGGTGATAATGATACGGTGCTGGTTGACGATGGGACCTACACGGAAAATATCGATTTTTCCGGGAAGGCTATACTCTTAACCAGCAAGAACGGCCCGGAAAACACGGTAATTGAAATACAGACCGGCAACACTCCCGTAGTGACGTTTGCCAACGGCGAAGGACCGGGCTCAATATTGTCAGGTTTCACCATCGACGGCGATTCGTCGTATTGGGGTATCCACGCCGATAGCGCATCGCCCCTTATCTATAATAATATCGTTAAAAACCATGAAATCGGTATCCGGGTAGATTATGGCAGTCCCGTAATCCGGAAAAACGAAATCACCCTCTGTTCCCATTCCTACCTTTCGCCGCGGAATGGAGGCGGTATAAGAATGGAGTATTCAAGCGGAGCCGTAATAGATACCAACAGCATCCATCACTGTTACGCCGACGTGGCGGCGGGGATATTTTTAAAAGACTGCAGCGATATAGTGGTTGAAAAGAACCTTATCTATAGCGACAGCTCGGTATATATCGGCGGTCTGGAAGTCGTTCTATCCGATTCCGTTCGGGTTATCAGTAATACTCTGGCGGATAACTATTCCACCGGCCCGATCCTTGGCTCGATTAACGTCAGCTACAGTGCCGATGTTGAGTTATACAATAATATCTGTGCATTTAATTATGAATATGGAATTCGCAATCACAATAGCAGCAGCAGCATGACCGTCGATTATAATGACGTTTACTCCAATTATCCGGATAATTACTACGGAAATATGGTTATCGGCCCGGGAAGTATCAGCCAGGACCCATTGTTTATCAATCTTCCCGGTGGACGACTTAACCTGGCCATCGGTTCCCCATGTATTAATACCGGCGATCCGACTTTACCTCTTGATCCCGACGGTACAGCCCCGGATATGGGGGCGTTGTACACAGAGCCCGGTTTCGGTTCCATTGCCGGTATCGTTAGGGATCGGTATGACGTTCCGATAGAATCAGTTTACGTCAGTATTCCCAGTACTGCTTATGAAGATTGGACTGATGAATTTGGCTATTATCAGATCGACGATCTGCCATCACCCACATTTTATGATGTCAATTATTTCCATCCCGCATATCCGGATTCGGATTTTACCGGTGTGGGGGTGGCCAATAATGATACGGTTTATTATGATATGCTATTGATAAATCGCATCACAATCCATGTCCCCGGGGATTATCCAACCATTCAGTCCGCCATCGACGCGGCGGATAGCTATGGAGATACCATACTCGTGGCCGATGGGATTTATCAGGAAAACATCGATTTCCTTGGTAAGGTAATTGTCTTAATCAGCGAAAACGGCCCGGAAAATACGACAATTCAGATACAGACGTCGGGAATTTCCGTTGTTTCATTCAGCAGCGGCGAAACCCGCAATTCGGTTATATCCGGCTTTACAATTGACGGCGATCTGTCTTACTGGGGCATTTATATTAACGGGGCTTCTCCCTTTATATATAACAACGTTATAAAGGAATGCGAGGTCGGCATATGGGCTACCGACTGCGGCGCGTTAATTCGAAAGAACGAGGTTAAATATTGCGTGCACGATGGCCACCCGAGAAATGGGGGAGGAATCAGGATAACGGAGTCCGGGGATTGTGTTGTAGATTCCAACAAGATCCATCATAATACCGCCGATGTCGCGGCGGGTATATATACCTACGACTGCGTAAATATGATTTATGAGAGGAATATTGTTTATTTTAACAGTTCCGTTTACATCGGGGGATTGGAGATAGCGCAATGCGATAGCATCCTTGTGTATAATAACACCTTTTCGGGAAATTCCTCGACCGGACCGATTCTGGGATCGATAAACGTGAGCAACAGCTCCAACGTCACTATTTCCAGCAATATCAGCGCCTTTAATAACGAATATGGCATATGCAATTACCAGGACAATGTTAATCTTGTGAACCGGTATAACAATGTTTACGGCAATACGCCGGCGAATTACTATAATTTGAGTCCCGGAACCGGGAGTTTGAGCCTCGATCCATTGTTTATAGATATGCCGAATGGCAGGTTCAACTTGGTATTAGGATCCCCGTGCATTGACGCGGGTGATCCGTCGAGACCTCTTGACCCCGACAGCACTATCAACGACATGGGGGCGCTTTATACCGAAACCGGCCTGGGACAGATTGCAGGAGTGGTAACCGACCGGTTCGGCGTTCCCCTGCAATCGGTTCATGTTGAAATTACAGGGCCCGGTTATGAGACATGGACAGACGAATATGGTTATTATCTGCTCGATAGTCTGTTATCTCCTTATGTTTACGATGTTGTTTTTTCTCATACCGGCTATCCCGATACAACGTTCGCCAATGCGGGGGTGGCCAACGCGGAAACGACCATTATCGATATGATAATGATAAATATAAATACCATTCGAGTTCCGGCCGACTATTCGACAATTCAGGAAGCGATAGAGAACGTGCTCTGTCCCACCGATACGGTGCTTGTAGCCGACGGTATTTATACCGAGAATATCGATTTTCTGGGCAAACATTTTCTTCTTTTGAGCGAAAACGGACCGGAATACACAACCATACAGATCCAGACGACCGAGGTTCCGGTGGTGACTTTCAGCGGCGGGGAGACTCACAATTCCATTTTATCGGGCTTTACCATCGACGGCGACTCGATGCACTGGGGTATATACGGTTATGAGGCCTCGCCGGTTATTTACAATAATATCATAAAAAACCACGAGATAGGAATCAAGGTCGATTACGGCGCTCCATTGATACGCAAAAATGAAATCACGCATTGCCACTATTCGGCCATAGTGGGCGCGAGAGGGGGAGCGATCCAGCTGATGTACCCCGATAGCGCCATTATCGACTCCAACTTAATTCATCATAATTATGCCGATGTCGCCGCGGGAATATACCTTGCCAACGGCTCGAATACGCTTGTCGAGAGAAATCAAATTTACGCCAACAGTTCAGGATACATTGGCGGACTTGAGATATCTTATTGCAGCGATATACAGGTATATAATAATACTTTTTCGGGGAATACGTCCGGCAGCATAAGCCTCGGCTCGATAAACTTCAGCGAGAGCGATCATTTATGGATTATCAACAATATCTGCGCGTTCAACAACGAGTACGGAATATGCAATTATCAAAATAACACCGATCTCTATATTTCGTATAATGACGTTTTCGGCAATTCCCCCGGCGATTACTACAACTTGACTCCGGGAACGGGCAGCATCGCCGAGGATCCCCTGTTTATAGACCCGCAAAATCATGACTATCATCTTGCCTTGAATTCGCCGTGTATAGACGCAGGAGATCCGTATTTTCCGGATGATCCCGACAGTACTGTCGCAGATATGGGAGCGCTTTATTGTAACGCGACTCCCGGCGCCGGTTTTATGGAGGGGACCGTAGCCGATCGTTATGGGACACCTATTGAGTCGGTCCTGGTTGATATTGGCGATTTCGGCCTTCAGCAATGGACGGACGAATACGGATATTATGCCTTCGATAGCCTGGTTGCTCCCAATGGTTATAATATCTTATTTTCTCATCCTGATTTCCCCGACTCTCTGATTGAAAATGTTCTCGTAACCGATGGAGATACATCAATTGTCGATGTCGTACTGATTATGCAGACCACCATTCACGTCCCCGCGGATATCCCCACGATTCAGGGAGCCATTGACACCGTGATGAGCATTTACGATACCGTACTTGTGGCCGACGGAATCTATACCGAGAACATCGATTTCCTGGGTAAAGCTTTTCTTTTAAAGAGTGAAAACGGGCCCGAAAACACGACCATTCGGATCAATACCTCCGGCGTTCCCGTGGTGACGATCGATAAGGGAGAGGGACCGAATTCCATATTATCGGGGTTTACAATTGAAGGCGATTCTTCGAACTATGGGATTCTTATAAGCAACTCTTCCCCTTACATTTATAATAATATTGTTAAAAATCACCAGTTTGGTATCAGGGCAGCGAGTTGCAATTCCATAATCCGCAGAAACGAAATTATGTACTGTAATAGCGTTCCTGCGGTACCCAATTTCGGCTGCGCTATCAATCTTACCGGTTCCGTTAACGCAGTTATTGACTCCAATATAATTCACCACAACAAATCCGGATTGGGTACGGCCATGCGGTTGTTCAGCTGTGATAGTCTGCTGGTTCAGAGGAATATAATTTACAACAACTGGGCGCACAGGGCCGCCGGAATCGCCATGGAACTTTGTTATAACTCGGGCATTTACAATAACACTTTCGTCAGTAATTCGTCTTATACGCCTACAAAGGGAAATTTAACTTGCTTGTCGACGCAGAATATCACGGCTTCAAACAATATATTTGCCTTTAATAATGAATACGCGATATACAATGAATACGCTAACGTGAATTTCGTGACGTCATATAATGACGTTTTCGGTAATTCTCCGGGAGATTATTATAACTGCAGCCCCGGCGTAGGAAGCATCAGTCTGGATCCGCTGTTTATAGACAGGGACAATCACGATTTTCGTATCGCTCTGGATTCGCCCTGCATAAATGCCGGTGATCCCGGCCTACCCTATGATCCCGATGGGACGACTTCGGATATAGGCGCTTTTTATTACAATCTTGAGCCCGGGTTCGGGTATATAACAGGAATAGTCACCGATAGGTATGGCGTACCCGTGGAATCCGTCCTGGTAAGCATTATCGATTCCAGTATTGAAGAATGGACGGATGAATTCGGATACTACCTGTTTGACAGCCTAACGTCGCCGGGAATCTACGGTGTTTCGTTCTCTCATCCGGATTACCCCGACACCCAGTCGTTAAATATTTTCGTTACCAATGATGACACATCCTATGTAGACATGGTACTCACTCACCCGGCGACCCTGTACGTTCCCGGAAGCTACCCCTCCATCCAATTCGCGATAAATTCCGTAATGACCGACGACGATACTGTCATGGTGGCGGATGGATTATATGTGGAAAATATAGATTTCCTTGGTAAACCTGTCTTGGTCACGAGCGAAAACGGGCCCGAGTCTACGACAATAAAGATTCTGACCCCGGACTCCCCGACCGTGACATTCGCCAACGGCGAGGGTACCGGCTCAATTTTATCCGGATTTACAATAGAAGGCGATTCCTCTCACTGGGGGATTCATGTTAACGGGACATCGCCCTATATTTATAACAACATCATAACTCGTCATGAAGTGGGTGTAAGAATTGACGGCGGGGGTCCTACGGTACGCAAAAATGAGATTACCTTATGCTCTCATTCGACCATAGCTCCCAGAAATGGTGGAGCGATAAGATTGGAGTTGGCGAACGGGGCGGTTATTGATTCGAATAATATTCATCATAATTACGCTGACGTTGCGGGCGGGATTTACTGCTACGACTCTGATAATATAAGCTTCGTACGAAATCGAATCTGCTCCAGCAGTTCGGTCTATATCGGCGGATTCAATCTGGTGGGCTGTCAGAATATAGAAATAATAAATAACACCTTTTCGGGCAACGGATCATCCGGGCCCACATTTGGATCGCTGGTAATAAACAACAATCAAAACGTGACCGTGGTGAACAATATCATTGCCTTTAATTTCGAGTATGGCATATATAATTATACCAACAATGTAAACTTGGTTAATGATTATAATGACGTTTACGGCAATTGGCCGGCTAATTACCACGATCTGACGCCTGGTCCGGGGAGCATAAGCCAGGATCCAGTCTTTTTTAATCCGGCTGGTAATGACTATCACCTCGGCCCCGGATCGCCCTGTATTGATGCCGGAGACCCATCGAGTCCCTATGATCCCGACAGTACCATCGCTGATATGGGAGCTCATTATTACGATTTGGCCCTTATCGGATACGGAGCCATCGGAGGTATCGTTTCCGATTCGTCATATAATCCTATCGCAAATGTACTGGTGTTAGGTCTTAACTTCGCGGCGTATGAAGTTACGGATTCCAGCGGCCGGTATCTAATCGACAGCCTGGCATCATGGATGGGTTACGATCTGCAATTTGCCCATTCGGCTTATGCCGACACCCAGATATTCGGAGTATCTGTCGCCAGGGATGATACCACCATCTTGAATGTCATAATGAATTTAAACGGCGCCCTTGCTGGAACCGTGACCGATGCTTCTATGAGCCCTATAGAGAGCGTGCACGTTTCGGTGGAGGGCACGTCCTACGATGGATTTACCGATTCAGTCGGTGGTTATTTTATCGAAGGTATTCCTCCCGGCGTTTTCGATGTGTCATTTTCTCATCCCGATTATGTCGATATGGTCATGGATAGCGTCGAGATCGCCTCGGGAGATACGACGGATCTGAACATGATCCTGTACCAGCAGGGTTTTATTGCAGGAATTGTCCGGGACACCGCCGGCTCGCTGATAGAAGGGGTGATTGTGTCGGCCGTCGGGCAGGAGATGGTAGATACGACCGATATGGCCGGGGAGTATCTGCTGGAGGGATTTTATCCGGACTCATATGACATTTCATTCTGGCATGCCGATTACCACGATACCTTGGTAACCGGGGTAGTTGTAAGCTCCAATGATACCACCTCCCTGGACATGGTTTTGATTCCGTTGGAGCAATGCGAATATGTTGTAGGCGATTTTAACGTTTCCGGCGCGTTTAATATCCTCGATCCCCTGTATATGGTCTATTATTTCAATGGATTTGTTACGCCTTCTCCTTCATGCGAATGTACTCCGGGGCATGTCTGGCTCGTAGAGGGAGATGTAAACGGGACCTGCAACGTTAACGGATTGGATATATCTCATATGTATAACTATTTCAAGCAGTACCTAAGCGATGTCACGCCCTGCCCGGATTGCCCGCCGCCCGGGTCGCCTGTATTAAGTTCATTTGAGAATATTAAGAGCCCAAAAGCCGCTGATAGCGTTAACGGCTTACCGCCGGTAAAACAGCCTGATCATGAGAAATCAAAATCGCCGGGAAGTGTTTTGTTGACCGATGAAGGCGTGGAGCTGTGGTTTGGCAATCTCGATGAATCCCCGATTGATGTAATACCCGGCGCTCAGGTTGAGATCGACGTCTATATCCAGACGGCCACCGACGCTTACGCGGGTTGCTTCAACCTGCCGTTGGGAGCTGATAGCCAGTATGTTGCCGGATTTTTGAGCGATTCTCTTGGAGAACTATATGGAACCATAACCGATTGGGATCTGGCAGAGTTTCTGCCGGTTGAATATTCGCCTCCGAATCCCTCAGGATGGATCGGTCAATCACTTCTGGCCAGCATTGAGTTCTATCAGCCCTGGGACGGTTCCTGGCTTCATCACGAGACGCCCACCCATATCGCCAAATTTGTTTTGCAGACCGTAAGCGATTCGTCCGTGATCGGCCAAACAGTTCAATGTATCGGCCCCGGAATCAGCAGCAGGAACGGGGTTGCCGTATTCGGCGATACCACCGCGACCATTGAACTCGAAGTCACCCAGCATTTCAGTCCCCTTCGTTTTCTAAATCCGTCAATATACGTGGGCACACTTGAGGGATTCGTAACCGACGGTCAGCAGAGTCCGATAGAGGGGGTTTCGGTTGAGATCGAAGGAACCGGGTTCTCCGGCGTCACAAACGTTAATGGGTATTTCGGTATAGAAGATATAACCCAGGGCACATATGAAGTCGGTTTCAGCCATCCAATGTATTGCGATACCGTCCTATCCGGCGTTTCTATTGTGTACGATGAGACCACAACCGTTGATGTGTTAATGGGCGGGACAGGATTTATCGGGGGTGTTGTTACAGATATCGGTCAAAACGCATTGAGTGACGTGGTGGTGAATGTTGAAGGCGTCGGCGTTTCGGATACAACTGACCTGAACGGAGAATTTTTGCTTGAATATATCTGTCCGGGAACCTATTCGGTATCCTTCAATCACCCGGATTATGTGGAGCATGTGGAATCCGGCGTTGTGGTGATTGAAGACGACACCGCGGACGTCGATGCCGTAATGTGGCCCCAAGCCGCAAATGACGTTGTTTTATGGTATGGTTCGCCCGACAGCTCACCCATATCGGCATATATCGGAGAGAGACTGAACATCGATGTTTATATTCAAACCGCTGATAGTATATACGTCGGATTTTTTCATATCTGCCTGGGCCTGGAGGATCGATATTTCGACAGCCTTCTCAGCGGAGACGAGGGACAATTTTACGACGTTCTTCCCCAGTGGGATGATGTGTCCTTTCTGGCGCCGTCAGGCTCGCCGCCCAATCCCGCAGGCTGGTCCAGCGAATCGGCTCTGGGATTCTGGGATTTGTCCGGTCCGCCGAATCCACCTCTACATTGTCTTACGCCGACCAGAATCCTATCGTATGTCGTAACTGTCCCGTATGATTCATCCTTCGCGGGAGACACGGTCTTGTGCCTGGGCCCGGGATTAAATCCCGCCAACGGAGGTACGATTATCGGAGATACTCTGGACATGCCCGCAGGAGATTTTGTCGAATATTTTAGCTCGGTGATTTTTATAGACCCCTCATCTTTAGGGACCATCGCGGGAACGGTGTCCGATTCCATGGAATATCCCATAGAAGGAGTAATCGTTACCGTCCAGAGCGCCGGTTTATCCGATACCACTGATAGCAACGGGCAATATTCTGTTGAACATATCTCTCAGGGGATCTACAACGTATCCTTCTCGCATCCCGATTACCTGCCATTGACCGAAGGCAATGTCGAGGTCAACGGCGGGCAGATAACGGTTCTGGACGTAACCCTGTATGAAATGTCGTCCGGTTGCGATTATGTAGTCGGCGATGTTAATAGTTCCGGAGCGTATGATGGTCTTGATATTACCTATGGCGTTAATTTCTTTAAGGGAGGTCCCGCTCCGCCAGACTCCTGTGAATGCACACCCGGGGACGTGTGGTATGTTGCCGGAGATGTTAACGCAAGCTGTTCCTATAACGGTCTCGATATTACCTACGGTGTAGCATATTTTAAAGGAGGTTCGGCTGCAAGTCCATGCGCCGACTGCCCGCCCACGGGCGTATCGACAATCGCTACCAAGGACAAGGATGCCGCCTTAGAAATTCCTGTGAATCGAAACCGAAAGGTCGAGGACTCAGATTCGATCAGGGATACAATGAAAAAGTAAGGAAAGCGACGGCCTCCAAAAAAGACGTTATTCGCGGCGCCGGGTTGCGTGACCCGACGCAGTCATTTTACCGGTTATTCGGCCGGAGGACAATCAGGGCAGGGAACCGGGCTGCTGCCACCCTTGAAATAGGCCACACCATAGGTTATATCAAGGCCGTTGTATGAGCAACTGCCGTTCACATCGCCGCAATAATTCCAGTCATTGCAATCGCGGATCGGGCAATCGGGGCATATCGGGTCGCTGCCGCCTTTAAAGAAGTTCACGCCGTAGGTTACATCGAGCCCGTTATAGCTGTCGCTGTTGTTTACGTCACCCACCACATAATCGCAGCCGGCGTTAGTATTTAAAAACACCGAAACATTATCCGTCAGGTAATTCGCGGATACCAGATCAAGATCGCCGTCGCCGTCCAGATCGGCGGCGAATACCGAAATCGGGCCCTCGCCTGCGGGATAGGCCCAATAGGAGCCAAAAGTCCCGTCCCCGTTATTTAGTGTTACCGAGATATCGTCGGAAAACTCATTGCCCGTAACCAGGTCGAGATCACCATCCCCATCAAGATCGCAGGCGAAGACCGCCCATGGGCCCGTACCGACTCCATAAACCATATGAGAAGCGAAGGTCCCGTCTCCGTAGTTTTTAAAGATCGATACGTTATTTGAATATGTATTCGCTGTAGCCAGATCGAGGTCGCCGTCGCCGTCCAGATCGGCCGCGATTACCGTCATAGGCAAATCACCGGCGGTATAGATCGTGTGGGAGCCGAAGATACCGTTACCGATATTAAATATTACAGAGATAGAGTCAGAGTAATAACCCGATGTCGCCAGGTCGAGGTCGCCGTCGTTATCGAGATCAGCCGCGAATACCGATACCGGACCGAGCCCGGTGCCGACCGGGTATATCGCCTGGGGCAAAAAGGTGCCGTTGCCGTTGTTCATCAGTACGGAGACATTATCGGTACCCAAATTAGAGGTCACCAGATCCGGATCGCCGTCATTGTCGAGATCGGCGGAGAAAACGCAAACAGGGATCTCAAATGCCGGATAAATCGAATGGGGTGCGAACGTTCCGTTGCCGTTATTAAGAAGAACCGAGACATTATCTACGGACATATTAGCGGTGGCTATATCGAGATCGCCGTCACGGTCATAATCGGCCATAAAAATGGACCAGGGATCATCATCCACCGGGTATATGGAATGAGGGGCGTAAGAGCCGTCTCCGTTGTTCGGTAGTACGGAAATGTTGTAGGAATAACTGTTGGCCGTGGCCAGGTCGATATCCCCATCGCCGTCGATCTCAGCGGCGAAGATCGACCAGGCCCCGTCACCGGCAGTATAATCCATGCGGGAATCGAACGTGCCCGAACCATTACTTACGGCTATGGTAAAAGACCACGCATAGCCGCCCGATAAGGGGACACCCATAGATGATAGGATTCCCGAAGTTAGAGTCGCAGTTACAACTTCTCCAACGTCGAAATCCGCGATCGGGTTAAGGGTGGCTGTTCTCGAGAGGCTGTCATAGCCAATTGAACCCAGATGCAGCCCCGTACTCCGGGAATTTACAATGAAAGTATTGTTGTTTATGCTTGCGCTATCCATATCAGTATCAAAAGTGACCGTTATGGAGGACGCGAGCGGAACATTGAGCTGATTTTGTGCCGGCGAAGTGGAAATAACCTGGGGAGATTGAGCGAAGCTTATGACGGTTGAAATATACACGACACCGATGCTTATAAATATTTTATTCATTTAATTCTCCCTATTTCTATTGTTTGCAGGCTTTATTAATTTATCCGTAACATTCAATTTCGGCCACAACCGGCCTCCCGACGGTGTATCCTGTTTGAAGATAAAGGAATTTAAGGTGTTTCGACTAAATCATCGATACCGCCGGCCCACTCCCGGTTTACCCTTCTATTTTTCACTCGTTGCGATTCCGAGATGCTTGCGAAGTTCTAAATGTAAAAATAATCAGCATTCTAAGTTTTGTCAATATAATAAGAGCCGCGTTACTATCTACCCCCAAAACTTATTATTCCCCGGATATTCTCGAGTCTCTTATAAAATGGCCAAGTTTCTTAATCGGCCAAATATAGGTGAATACGGCAGAAGGTAAAATTGAGCCGGGCGGGGGATCGCTTTTTCATAAAAAATAATTGACATACTAAGCGATTTTTATAACTTGTAAGCAGATTCCGCATTTTCAATTCCGCATCCTGTGTACTTTGAAACTTCATTATTTACTAAAATTAAAGTAACGGGAGGAAGAATGGCTTTTTGCGACGCTTACAAGAGTATCGTGGTTTTGATGGCATGCCTGGCCGCGATAGTTCTGACCCAGCCGATTACGGCTCAGGAGAAGGATGGCGATGGGGGGAGTGGATCAAATCTTATTACCTCGGTTCCCCGGACTATGTCCTACCAGGGTTTCTTGAAAGATGCCGGGGGCGATCCGGTAACCGATACTCTGGAGATCACTTTTCGTGTCTATGACGTCGAATTCGGCGGAGCGGCTCTCTGGACGGAAGCCGTTCCCGATATCTCGATTATCGAAGGTAAATTCTCGGCTGTCCTGGGCGAGACTCTCCCCATAAACTTGAGCTTCGATGTCGACTACTGGATATCCCTGCAGGTGGAGAGCGATCCCCAGGAGTTGGCTCCCAGGCTGAAACTTCATATGTCCTCCTATGCGGCTCGAAGTGATACCTCCGATTGTGCGCTCAACTCCGACTTGCTGGACGGCCTGGACTCCGGCGATTTTGCTTCAGCGATTCACAATCATGACGCCGAATATGTCAACGAGGGTCAGGCGGATGCTGTTTCAAGCGCTATGATAATGGATGGCACCATTCAATTCGGGGACATCGGCCAAAACGGGGCCGGTGCCGGCCAGGTGATGAAGTGGAACGGCTCGGACTGGACGGCTGCCGAGGACGAAACCGGCACCGGCTGGAACTGGTCGGACAGCTCGTCTTACGGTCCCGATTCCGTGTTGTTCGCGAATAATGCCAATTACGCCTATTTCAGCGATTCCACGGACGCTATCACCGACGGTGCCGTCGATTTCGCCGATATC
>CP070813.1:3053677-3066712 GCA_020344055.1 Candidatus Zixiibacteriota bacterium
GATATTAACCTGTCCTCCTGATACCACCTTCGATTGTGTCATGGGCGATGCCGGAACGGCGACGGCAATCGATAACTGCGATCCCGACCCCGTCATTTCCTACGCGGACACCACTGTTAACGAACGTTGTCCGTTTACGTTCGAGCGCACCTGGTCCGCCACCGACAGCTGCGGTAACGTTTCCTATTGTGTCCAGACCATAACCATTCAGGATGTCGACGCACCGATAATAACGTGTCCTCCAGATACCACGTTTGATTGTGTTATGGGCGATGCCGGCACGGCTACCGCTACCGACAACTGCGATCCGAATCCGCAGATCAGCTACAGCGATTTCGTCGACAACGCCAGCTGTCCGCTTATAATCCTGCGTACCTGGACGGCCACCGACAGCTGCGGCAACTCCGAAGAGTGCACGCAGACCATCACCGTTCAGGATACTACCGCTCCGGTAATAACGTGTCCTCCAGATACGACATTTGATTGTGTCATGGGCGATGCCGGCACGGCTACCGCTACCGACAATTGCGATCCCGATCCGGAGATCAGTTATTCCGATTACACCCTGAGGGAACGCTGCCCGATTATAATCCAGCGTACCTGGACGGCCACCGACAGTTGCGGTAACGACATCAGTTGCGAACAGATCATAACTATTCAGGACGTTACCCCGCCGTCGTTGACCTGTCCTCCCGACACGACATTTGATTGTGTTATGGGAGATGCCGGTACGCCAATCGTCTGGGATAACTGCGATCCCAATCCGGTCGTTAACTACTCTGATTCCACCGTGAACGCCAGTTGTCCTCTGGTGATAGCCCGCACCTGGACCGCCACCGACAGCTGTGATAACGTTTCCAGTTGTGTTCAGATCATCACCGTTCAGGATGTCGATCCGCCGCTGATAACCTGCGCCGACGATGTAACGATCGGATGTAACGATACTGTTGAATTCACGCCGCCCGAGGCCACCGATAACTGTGACCCGAATCCTACCATCACAATGGTCTATACCGATATTCCTGACGGTCCCGGGGTTTACAGGCGCGGTTGGATAGCGACCGACTACTGCGGAAATTCGTCGGATACCTGCTACCAGACCGTGACTGTGGAGCCCTGTCCCTGCACCTTCACTATCGGCGGATGGGGTACCGAGTGTCCCGACCAGGGTCAGGCCGATTGGCATCCCGGATGTATCCGCGACGAGTACTGGGATGATGTGTTCGGTGTCGGCGGTTCTGTCAGTATCGGTCACGCGTCAGGCTTCACCGCCACCTGGACCAGTTCGCAGGCCGTGGCCGACTTCCTGCCTGATGGATCAACTCCGGGCGTTCTGGACAGCAATTACGTCGACCCGCTGACAACCCCCGCGGGCGTCCTGGCTTCCCAGATACTGGGTCTCAGGTTGAACGTCGAATACTCCTGCGCCGGTATATTCTCCATACTGGGTGTGCCCACCGCCGGAGAATGTCTGGGCGACATATTAGTTCCCGAATCCTGCGCCAACGGTCTGTTCACCGGTCTTACGGTATATCAATTCCTGGCCGTTGCCGACAGCGTGGTGGCGGGTCTGACAGTATCGGGAGTTACTCCTTCCGACGTCAACTACACCGCCACCTGCCTGAACGAACTGCACAGCGATTGCGATCCCTTCCCGTATACCAGTTCGATTCTTGACAACAAGGCCAACAATTCGGCCAGACCGTCCACCAGTCAGATACCGACCGTGTTCTCGCTGGGTCAGAACTATCCCAACCCGTTCAACCCCATTACGGAATTCGAATTCGGTATTCCTACCGCCACCCACGTGACGCTCGATGTCTTCAATATCATGGGCCAGAAAGTCACAAGGTTGGTAGACGGTTACCACGAACCGGGAATGTACAATGTAATCTGGAACGGTACTAACGCATCCAGCGGCGTCTATTTCTACAGAATAGAGGCCGGCGATTACATTGAAACGAGGAAGATGTTATTGCTTAAATAACCTTAACCTCTTCGATGAAAAGGGACGAGCTTCCGGGCTCGTCCCTTTTTTATATAGATCCGATACGAGTTATCAGTAAATTTAATAATTTATAAAAAAATTCGGCCTTCAAACATATTAGATTTATTACAATGTTATTCAGGGATAAGCAATGATATCCGCGCTATTCTTACGCCAAAAAAGGGAATATAGATTTTATAAATAGTTTGACTTATCCGCCTGCCGGGTATATAAATTGTTTTTCATGTTAGGTTTTGCGACGGAAATCAGCGATTCCAGAATTCCGCCGGAAAAGGGGCTTTGTATACATTACACATTATTGTCTGAAGAGGTAACGATTACCGGTAACAATTAACTTTAAAAGAGGAATCCTTCGCTGCGTCTTCGATACCGACGATGCGTGCCCCGAACGATTTATTCTGTGCCGAAGATTAGGAGGAAATAATGCAATTTGGTCATCTTGCCGTAGTCCTGGCGATTTCAACTTACGACTGGAAACCCGAAACAGTAGCTTTTGTACTCGGTATGCATATGTTACCAAATGCCGATGTGCTGCTCGTGAAGGCAAAACTCGCGAAACCGGATTTCCATTGTACCGTAACTCACAGCATCTTCTTTGCTCTTATTGTTAGCGGGATAATATCGATTTTTTCTCCTCACTACGGTCTCTTTTCGCTGGTGGCCATTCTAAGTCATTATGCGGCTGATATAGGGAGTACGGTCGGTCTGCCATTGCTCTGGCCATTTTCAAAACGAAAGTTCACTTTAGCCCTGTTCAAGGATACGGGTTTCTGGGGCGAAGGCATGATTACCGGTTACTACAGACAGCCGATGTCCTGGGTGCTTGAGGGAGCTGTCGTGATATTGCTTGCGTACAGGCTGTATATGATTTACATTTGATAGTGGAGTTGATTGATGAATTCCAGGTTTTATCTTTAATTCAACATATCATAATAAATGGGTGGAAATTTGGATGTGAAAAATAAATCCTGGGATGCCGTGATCGTGGGTACCGGATTCGGCGGCAGTATGGTCGCCTTGCGCCTGGCGGCCGCCGGTATGAGCGTGTTGATGCTTGAGCGCGGGCGAAAAATCGATCGTGACGACAGCGCCTGGGATGTTAGGCAAATCCTGGTTGATTCAAAGTATCAAAGTCGTTCGCCCTATTATTTCAATGGAAAGCGCAGAAGGTCGCCGTTCTTTCCCAATGAGGCGATTGGCGGAAATTCGCCTTTTTATGGCGGAGTGTCTTTCCGGCTTCGCGTTGAAGATTTTAAAAAGAAAAGCCTGTACGGCTCTCAGGATGGGGCAAAATCGCCTTATGTGGATTGGCCTATAAAGTATGAAGATCTAAAATCGTACTATGATGAAGCCGAGGAGCTTCTCGGCGTCGCCGGAGTTGAAGGCGCTGACCTGTTTGAACCGCCCCGGGATAATGGTTATACTCAGTCTCCGCCTCCTTTCGGATTTACGGCCAACATGGTATCCGACGCCGCAAAGTCAATTGGTTTAAGGCCGTTTCCAATTCCGTTGGCAATTAATTTCAGAGCCAGCGCTGATCGCGAAAAGTGTGTATTGTGCAATACCTGCGATCTTTTTCCGTGTAAGATAAGCGCGAAAAATGACCTGTCGGTCACCGTATTGCCCGAGGCGGTTCGTTCGGGCGCGGTGATTAAGCAGGAGGTAATAGCCAAACGGCTGATCAAATCGGCCGGCAGGATAAAACGAGTCGAATGCCTGGATCTGAAAACGGGAGAGACTTTCGATGTATCATGCGGCTTATGCGTGGTCTGCGGCGGCGCCATCGAATCGCCAAAATTGCTTATTGCCTCGGGCCTTGATAACATCAAGCCCAACGGCCTTTTAATTGGACGGTTTTTGATGCGTCATGTTGTGGGGATAGTGATAGGCCTGTTCCCGTTCAAGACAAATCCGGAAAATATTTTTAACAAGCAGGTCGCAATAAATGACTTTTATTTTGGCCACCCGGAGAGCCGGATGCCAAACGGTCCCTGGGGGGTAATCCAGTCGCTGCAGGTACCGCCCCCGGAATATATTGCCCGGTATGGGCGATTTCCCGTTGGATCAATCGGCGCCAGGACTACAGAATATCATGTATATCTCCTGTGCATTGCCGAGGATGTGCCAAATCCGAATAATCGGGTAAAACTCAATCATGTGAAAAGGGATATTTTTGGGCTTCCCACGGCTCATATTACCCATTCATACTGCAAACGTGATTTTACGGTTCGTCGTGCGCTATACAGGGAGGCGGCAAAAATCCTGCATAAGGCGGGAGCCTTGATTCGACTCCGCAAGCCGGTCAATACTATCTCGCATGCGTGCGGAACCTGCAGGTTCGGAGAAGATCCCGAAACCTCTGTGCTCGATCCCATGTGTAATTTCCACGGTATACCAAACCTGTTTGTAGTGGACAGCAGCTTCATGCCGACTTCAAGCGGTGTCAATCCGAGCTTGACCATTGCGGCTAACGGTCTCCGGGTAGGAAAATATATTGCCGGCAACTGGGAACAAATTTTAAAATGACCTGACCGGCGGATTATTGTTAATGGGTAAAGTTAATCTATGTGTTCTTGGTTGTGGTTCGGTGGCCCGTCTTCACAGTCGAATTGCGCGTACCCTTCGTTCGCGGGTGAACCTGTTTTACGCCAGTCGCTCGCTTGAAAAGGCAGAGCGATATAATCTCAAATTCAACGGCAGCGGGGCATATGGAAGTTACGAAGAAGCATGCGCTTCGTCACGGATTGATGCTGTGTTTATCTGCACTCCCCACGCTTTTCATCATGAGCATGTGAGGTTGGCGGCAAAATACAATAAACATATACTGGTGGAAAAGCCGGTAGCCAGAAATCTCGACGAGCTTTCGCAAATAGAGACGGCGGTTGGCGAAGCGGGCGTTACTTGCATGGTTGCCGAGAATTACTATTTCAAACCGTTGGTGAAAGTGCTGCAAAAACAACTGGCCTCGGACAATGTCGGTAAACCGCTCTTTTTGGAACTTAAGTGCGCCAAAAAAAGCCGCCCCAAACACTGGCGGGCGGATGAGGAATTGATGGGCGGCGGCGCCCTGCTCGAGGGAGGCGTTCACTGGATTAATCTTATCTGCAATCTTGGCGGTGAAGTTAATGAAGTGTTGGCGTTAAGACCCCGTAATGAAAATCCGTTGGTCGCGCCGTTTGAAGACACGCTTCAGCTGTTAATTAAATTCAGCAGCGGTGTCGTGGGGAATATGCTTCATTCCTGGAATCTGGTAAATCGAACCGGGGGGCTCCAGATGTCAAAGATATACTGCGCTAACGGCAATATACATTTTGAAAGCAACGGTTTGTTTGTCCTGGTTATGGGCCGCCGCAAACGATTGTACTTCCCGGGCCTGTATGATCTAATGGGTTACCGGGGTATGTTAAAACACTTCCTCGAATGCGTTCAAAATTCTCTCCAGCCGAAAATGTCTTTGGCTCTGGCTCGTCGAGACCTGGCGGTGGTAGCAGGCGCGTATCGCTCGCTCGATAGCAACCGCTTTGAGAAAATAATCGGCCTGGAATCCGAAGCATAAATCTCTTGTAACGGGACACAATTCAATTTTATTCTCACCCGGCGACGCGGGGCAAATCGCCGATCCATTCAAGGCATTGTGCCAGGACAATAAAAGAGTATTGCGGAAAGATTAAGCCCGTGGTGACCATGAGATAACGGTTGAGAGGCCGTTGTGGTGCCTTTGGATTGAATAATCGGTGGCAAAGGTATTATCAGACGCTTCCCGGTATAAGCGACGTCAGGATTAAGATGCTGTTGACCATGACATTATATTGTATAGTAACGGTTTAAATTTAAATTTCGTATGGGGCCTAAAATCTGTCGAACCGTTCCGTCCAGGCCGGTTCGATTCCGGCTGCCGGAGTATGAAATTTAATAATCGCAGAAAGGCGAGCCCCGCCCTCAATCGCTGGTCATGATAAACAGCGGCATCATCTCGAAACTCTTATACAGCGGTCGCAATCGTTCAGTATTGTAGTACTTTTTTACGTCAACGAATTTTTTTGTGCTGGTAACAATCTCGACGGGCACGTTATCATAACGGCCGTTTTTTAGTACTATCAGGCGGCCATGAATTCCCTTGAGAATCAGATCCAGGGCCAGATTGCCGTAAGCCATGGGAACAATGGAATCGGTAGCGTCCGGGTCACCGCAGCGTACCAGGTAGCCGAGTTTCTGGTTGATGACATCGATCGGCTTGCCGTTATTATATTTCGGAGAGAGTTTTTTCAATTCTTCGGATACAAGGTCTCCGATTCCCCCCAATTTCGAATGTCCGTAAGCGTCTTTGGTTTTGTCCTTGAAAACCATCTCGCCCCCTTCGAACATGGCGCCCTCCGATACCAGAACCACTGAGTACTTGCTGGGATTGTTTCGGCGGTCGATTGTCAGAAGCTCGGTCAGCTGTTCTATGTTGAATTTGTGCTCCGGTATCACACAGCGGTTAGCGGCCCCGGCCATGGTGGGAAGCATAGCCGTAAATCCCGCGTAACGGCCGAAAACCTCGATCACAAGAAACCTCTCATGGGAACCCGCCGAAGTCCGCAGGCTGCGGGTCATCATTATAGTCCTGGTGACACAGGTGCTGAATCCTATGCAATATTCGGTTCCCGGAACGTCATTATCCATAGTTTTGGGAATGGCGACGACCTTGACGCCCTTCTTGTACAACTGAACGGCATAGCTGAGCGTATCATCGCCACCCATGGGAATGAGATAATCGACTCCCAGGTATTCCAGGTTCTTCAGGACCTCCGGGGTCAGGTCATTGACTTCGGCGGTATAATCGCCCTTCAGATGCCTCGGTACGTTGGCCTTCGCGACATGTCCGGGGTGCGTGCGGGAACTATGCAAAAATGTACCTCCGGTCGGGCCCGCTTTATTAACAATTTCCTCCGTTAGTATCTGGTAATTATCACTGTTGTCGGCCTCTTTATCGCGGATTATATCGATGGCGCCGGCCCAGCCCCGCCGAATCCCGATAACCTGATAGCCTTCCCTTATGGCTCTTATGGTAACCGCCCTGATAGCGGGATTCAATCCCGGAACGTCGCCGCCCCCGGTCAAAATCGCTATTATCCCTTTTTTATCTTTAATATTTGCCATATCCGATCCTCCCTTACCGATTACCTCGCGATATCTTTAAAACCGCGTGATCGTCTAACTCTATTATCGCCGAATAAAATCCCATCTTAAACCAAAGCCGATTGCGAAACCGGAGATCCCGATATTTGTCAGTTCTCGATAATTCTGCGCGCCAGATTTTTACCCAGTTCCTGAATCGCTTTTATATCCTCCTCAAGGGGAGGGCCGTTAACCTCAACCGAACCGAGAATCTCTATTTTCGCCGTTTCCATAGCCTCGGCCGCATGTTTTGTCGCCGATTTCGCCCATCCGTACGACGTAATTATGGCGCCGTATTTGAAAGCCGCTTTATAGAGCTTGACAATATTCATGAATAATGTTGCCATCGGATGCATATTTCCAAGAATTGTCGGCGTGACCAGAACCAGACCGCGGGAATCGATAAGGTCGGCACTGATTTCGCTGAATTCCGTGTTTCCCATATTATAAAGTTTAATGTCTATCCCCTCCGATTTCAACGACTCGGCGATTATTTTGGCCATTTCCCCCGAGCCACCCCAGATGGTAGCATAGGCCACAAGAGCCTTTTCGGCCGTCTCCCCGCTGCACCATACTGCGCAATTTTCTAATATGGGCCTAACGTTTTTATATACGGGTCCATGCGTGGGGGCGACTACGGCTATATCCAGTTCCGCGATTTTATCCAGTGCCTTTCTACCCCAATTTTTGAACGGCAACATAATCTCGGCGAAGTAGCTTTTCGCCGCCGGGATTGCGTTGTCCACGTCTCCGTCAAATATGCCGTAAGAGACATGCCCGCCGAAAAAATCTCCAGAAAACAGAATCTTGTTTTCCGGGATATAGGTAAACATGGTTTCCGGCCAGTGAAGCCAGGGCGCGTCGATAAATCTTAAGGTTCTTACACCCAAATCTATGGTTTTATTGAAATCCACTATTTTAATCCTGTCCGGATTTACGCCGAAAAAGCGTTCCGCCATTTTCGCCCCCTTGGGCGACGTCAATAATGTCGCCGGACTCGCCTCCATAACATGCGGTATGGCCGACGCGTGATCGGCCTCGGCATGATTCATGACAACATAATCGATCTTATTTATATCCGTTATTTGCCTTAACTTCGACAGAAATTCGTCCTGGAAACCGGGGGCTACAGTATCGATAAGGGCGGTCTTATCGCCGCCTTTTACCAGATAACTGTTATAGGATGTTCCGTAAGGGAGATGAACCAGCGCGTCGAATTTCCTCAAATCCGGGTCTTTTGAACCCACGTAAAACACATCTTCGGATATCTCAGGTATTGCGTATTTTTTCATCGTTCTCTCCGGGCGTATTTCAAAATCGTCACAAATCTCCAGACGGCCTAGATATTAATATGCCAAAAGTCGGCGCACAAGAGATTTTCCCCTTCGAAATATTGATAGATGAAACGAGGGGAAGGGGTTTTGGGCATATAGCCGAAATTCGCGGTTAATTACTCCGACCCGCTGACGATATAAATACTCGTAGCGTCGCCGAAAAATGAACCAGCGGGTTTTTTTGTTGTATTTTATTTGAAATATCTTAAAGTTATTAGGATATGTAAAATAGACTGTGGAAAGTTGACAATTTGATCGGGATTTTTAAGTGAATGTCAGAAAACATGTAAGCCTCAATCTCAATGTCAGGGGGCTGAACCATTCGGCCACCCTGGCCATAAACGACCTGAGTAATGAGCTCAGGGGTGACGGGAAGGTTGTATATAGGGCCGGCTTGGGACAATCGCCTTTTCCGGTGCCGGTGCCGGTGGTGGACGCGCTGAGACTCTATGCCTATGAAAAAAATTATTTACCCGCCAGGGGACTTTACGCCTTGCGAGAGGCCGTAGCGGAATTCCATCGCAATAAAGACGGCGTTGATGCTATGGCTGAAAATGTTATAATCGGCCCGGGATCGAAAGAACTTATGTTTCTTTTACAACTTGTATACTACGGAGAACTTCTGGTCCCCACTCCCTGCTGGGTATCGTATATTCCTCAGGCGCGGATAATCGGCCGGCAAATCAGCCTTATCCATACAAACGCTAAAGACCACTGGAAAATGACCGCCAAGAAACTCGAAGAACATTGCCGAATGGAAGAGGATGATTATCGCCCTCGAATCCTGGTTCTGAACTATCCCAACAATCCCGTGGGAAATACCTACTCCGAGAAAGAGCTTAAAAAACTCGCCGAAGTCGCCCGTAAATACGAGGTGGTGTTGCTTTCTGACGAAATCTATGGCCAGCTTCACCACCAGGGAAAGCATATCTCCGTTGCCCGCTTTTACCCAGAAGGTACCATAATCAGTTCCGGAATATCCAAATGGTGCGGGGCCGGGGGCTGGCGCTTGGGCACTTTTACCTTCCCGCCGGCCCTGGACTGGCTCTTAGAGAAAATGGCGGTGGTTGCCAGCGAAACCTACACCTCCGTCAGTGCTCCCATTCAATGCGCTGCCGTCTCCGCTTTTCGAGGAAGTGTCAAAATCGAGAGATACCTCTGGCACGCCAGGCGAATCCTGGCCAAACTTGGTAATAAAAGCGCTTCTATTTTCAACAAGGCCGGAATAAGGGTATGTGCTCCCGAAGGTGCTTTTTACCTGTTTCTGGATTTTTCGCCGTCGACAAAGAAACTGAAAAAACACGGAATTAAAAACGGTAACGATCTCTGTGAAAAGCTACTCAGGGAGACCGGCGTAGCCATGCTTCCCGGTTCCGTTTTCGGACGTCCTGAGGACGAGCTCACCGCCCGCTTCGCCTATGTCGATTTCGACGGCGCCAAAGCCCTCACCGCCAGCGAGACCATCCCCCTGGAACAGCCCCTTCCCGATGATTTCATCGACCACTGGTGCGGTAACGTCATCAAAGCCGCCCAAGCGATTATCGATTGGATATCCTGACTACGAAGTCTTTCATAAAATAATATTATTTATATTTATAATTGCCGGGGAACTGTCTACAGTTTTCTATCGTTATAAGGACTGATCTGGCCGCATTTTTAATTCATGATCTTTCAATTTTGATTTTTAAAATTGGACGGAAATGAAAAAGATCATTAAAGACCGCCATTCTTGTAAAAAGATATTCAACGCCATATTTAATTCAATTAACGAACAAAAGGGGGAAAGGCTTGACAGCCGTGAAACCACCAATAAAAACAATCGCGGGCAGACAATCCTCAACGAGGACAGTCCCGTGCTTAACATATATTGCATCTATTTCAGCAAGGTAAAGTTATTCAAAACCGGATACTTAGACGAAAAGTATGTAATACGTTTGCCGGGCTTAGGCGGTGTTATAGGCTTCAGGGCCTCGCCAGCCGATAAATCTTTCTCTGTCGCGGCACCGGCTGGCAGCGATGCCCGATTTATATCACACCCCGGAAGTAGTCTTTTAATAGTAATGATTGTGAATATTTTCTCTATTAGCATGTTTTTTGACGTTCAACCATTAACATAAGGAGGTAAAATGAGAAAAATCGGAATGATTGTCCCTGTTTGCTTTTGCCTGTTTTTGGCAAACATGGTTGGCGCTCAGATCGTTCCAACGACGCTGGACGACTTCTTCCTGCCCGGTTCGCAGCCGGGACAGTCAGGAAACCTGGAGCATCCGTCCAAGTGCGACAACTGCCACGGCGGCTACGATCAGGCGGTGGAACCTGCGTTCGGCTGGCGGGGAAGTATGATGGCTCAGGCGGCGCGCGATCCTTTCTTCTATGCCTGCATGGCCATAGCCAACCAGGACGCCCCCGAAAGCGGGGATTTATGTATTCGCTGCCATTCGCCCTCCGGCTGGTTGGAGGGTCGCTCTGTACCGACCGATGGTAGCGCGCTTAACAGCAACGACCGCGAGGGAGTCCAGTGCGATTTCTGCCATAAACTGGTAGCCCCGTCACTGGTGGGGGAAAATCCTTACCCCGACGATCCCATCTATACCGCTGATACCTACCCTTGGGATCAGGGTTATCTGCAGACATTGGCCAATATCCCACCGGCATCGGCAAATGGCATGTATATAGCCGATTCCGACAACGCCAAAAGGGGACCCTACATTGACGCAGCGGCCCGTCACCAGATGTTCTACTCGCCGTTCCACAGGGACGCCGCACTCTGCGGTACCTGTCACGACGTGAGCAATCCGGCCTTTACCAAGGATGTCAATGGCAGGTATGTCCCCAATGATTTTGGCCAACCCGCTCCCGATTTCGATCCTTATTCCATGTTTCCAATCGAGAGAACCTTCAGCGAGTGGATGTACAGCGCCTTTAACGGTCCCGGGGGAGCCAGCTGCCAGGATTGCCATATGCGGGATGTCACCGGATACGGGTGTAATAAAAAAGGGGCGCCGCTCCGTACCGATCTGGCCCTGCACGATCTAACCGGGGGAAACACCTTCGTTCCTCCCATGGTCGCCACTCTTTATCCCGGTGAAATCGACCCGGCGGCACTTAACGCCGGCCTCTTAAGAGCGACCCAGACACTGCAATCGGCCGCCACCATGACCGTAACGCTGGATACTACCGTTAGCGGGTATACCGCCACGGTGCATGTGGTAAACGAAACCGGCCACAAGCTGCCGTCCGGATATCCCGAGGGTAGAAGAATCTGGGTAAATATCCAGGCGGTAGATACCAACGGAACCACGGTGTACGAATCCGGCGCTTACAATTATGATACCGGGTATTTGTCCCATGACGCCGATCTAAAAATCTATCATATAGAGCCCGGAATCTCGGATTTCCTCTCAGGTATTACGGGTCTGCCGGCAGGACCATCTTTCCATTTCGTCATTAACGATACGGTATATATCGATAACAGGATCCCGCCACTGGGATTCACCAACGCCAACTACGAGATGATCGGCTCGGAACCGGTGGGCTACAGTTACGCCGACGGTCAGAATTACGATTCTACCATATACGACCTCCCCGGCGGTCTGGCCCATATAACCATAAACCTCTTCTATCAAACCACCAGCAAAGAGTATGTCGAATTCCTGCGGGACGCAAACGTCACCAACAACTGGGGGCAGGTTCTGTACGATCTCTGGGTCGCCAACGGCAGGAACGCGCCGGTTGCTATGGCTTCCGAGACCATCACGCTGGTGCAGATCGCCGATAACGAGCCGCCCACCGCTCCCACCAATCTCAACGCCAGGGCGATTTCCAGCTCCCAGATTGATCTTTCCTGGACCGGGTCAATCGATAACATCGGTGTGGTCGGTTATTATATTCACCGGGATAACGTGTTGATCGACTCTACTGCGGACGTTGCCTACAGCGATATCGGCCTTCAGCCCCGCACCACCTACTCATACTATGTCACGGCCTACGATGCCGCAGGCAATATCTCCGATCCCAGCAACACGGCTTCGGCCAGAACCAGAAAGTCGGGTAGAAATAAACTGGATACTGCCGAATGCCCCATGAATCTCTCACTGACGGCATCGCCCAATCCATTTAACGCCGCCACCCGGATTTCATATTCTCTCGCGGAACCTGCCGAAGTCACCCTTGAGATTTACAACATCAGGGGACAGAAAATAACCACACTCGAGGATGGCTGGAAATCATCGGGCGTTCATACCGTACACTGGAACGCCGATAATTACGCTACCGGCATGTATTTCGTGCGTTTGAATACCGGTGTAGAGAACAGGGTGCAGAAGATCGTGCTTTTGAAGTAAGTATTTTTAAAATCACAAAGTAAGTGAAGGCGCCATGATCTCAGGGTCATGGCGCTTTTTTACTGTAAACCGGGTAGCATACTTTTTCCGGTGAAATCGGAATAAGCATGCTTTGATTACCATGCCGTAGAAGCCGACCCGCGTGTCGGCTTCTCCCATCGGTTGTTTTGTGAGTCATAGCTTGCTATGA
>CP070813.1:3066812-3079743 GCA_020344055.1 Candidatus Zixiibacteriota bacterium
GTGAAATTCTCGGCGGGAATGGTAATATGTCTCCATCCGCCCTTCATATCCGTGAATTTAAAATCTACAAACTCGTATTTTTGGTCTTTAACTTTTTTCAAAAAATCTTCAGCCGTCATCACACCATCCTCCAAGACGATTATTATCCGGAAGATAATAGGGAATTAATTTAATAGAGCAATAAAAAAAGAAATTGTCAAATGTAGATCCATTAAGTCAATGAAGTCTGGAGCGATTCCTCAAAGGGAATATTTTTATTTCAATTTTATATTAAATTACATATTATAGCCGCATGTGTTTTTGCTCGATTTTTTGCTTTTTTTCAAATGGAGCTTATAATGCTCCTTTTTTATTTGCCTATAATAGAGAAAATCATAAGGTGAATTTTAATTTTTCGAAGGAGTTTTTATGGTGAAAAAATTGCTTCCGGTGTTATTGCTTTCTCTTTTAGCGTTTTCCATAACTTATGCGCAGGCGCCGGAAGAGGAGGCATTAACAGACACCACGGGACCTCCGGCGCCGGCGTCGCCGCTGAACGTTCGGGTGGAGGACAAACCCAACGATACCGGTCATGGAATTATGGTCAGATGGGATCTCTCTCCCGATGATGGCACCGGTCTGGACAATGTGCTGGGATACGAAATCTACCGGTCCGAAACGGAGGATGGCGAATATACTTACAGAGGGATGGCCCTTAAAGGGAGCGGAGAATATGACGATACCGATGATTCTCCCACCAGAAACGGCGATCCCAATCCGGGCTTTGTTATAACCGGGAAGAGCTATTATTACAAGGTCCGTTCCATGGCCGCCGGAGGGATTTATTCAGAGTATTCCGACGTTGCGGAGGGCTACGCGATCGAGAACTGGTTTCACAATGGGAAAATCGGGATTCTCGTCGGTATAATGATTTTCTGGATATTCGTCGTCTACTTCATTTTTAAAGCCCGGGGCGGGAAGGAATTTTATGTCCGTCCGCTGGCCGGTATTAACGCGGTCGATGATGCCATAGGCCGCGCCACCGAGATGGGCCGTCCGATACTTTTCGTGCTGGGTACCGGGACCGCCGGAGACATAGCTACCATCGCGGGTTTCACGATTCTTTCGAGGGTGGCGAAGATGACCGCCGAGTATCAGACAAAAATCCTGGTGCCGGTCAACGATCCGGTTATGATGGCGGTGGCCCAGGAAACAGTCCGCACGGCGTATCTTGAAGCCGGGCGTCCCGATACTTATAAACCGGAGTTGATCTCCTATGAAACCGCCATGCAATTCCCCTATGTCGCTGCAGTTATCGGTATAATGCTCAGGGAGGAAACGGCCACCAATTTCTATATGGGGGTTTTCCATGCCGAATCACTGATCCTGGCGGAGACGGGTAATGTCACGGGCGCAATACAGATATCGGGTACGGATCAAATCTCGCAGCTTCCTTTCTTTATCGCCGCCACCGACTACACGTTGATAGGCGAGGAGCTTTACGCCGCCAGCGCCTACCTTTCAAAAGAACCGATCCAGGTGGGGACGTTGAAAGCGCAGGACTTGGCGAAGGCAATCCTGATGCTATTATTGTTGTTGGGCGCGATAATGATTTCAGCAAACTGGCCTTTTATTAAAAATCTGGTAACGGTAAATATATAGGGGTAAAGATAAACCATGAGAAAACAGATACCGATATATTTCGTTTTTGGCTCCGGTATCATAATGATAGTCCGGTACTTTATTCCTTCGGAGGAATCCGAGTGGTTGTTTACATACGCTAACGACTGGGTTATCGTTGTGGGGATCTTTGCTCTGGCATTGGGCATCTGGTCCCTGGTAAAATCGGAGATCAAAAAACTCAAAAATCCGAAAGAAAGATTTTACGCGGGTGTTCTTTTGTTCGGATACTTTATTATGATCGCTACCGGTCTGAAGAGGGAGAACCTCGAAGCGGGTAGCCTCATGTTTGCGATATTCGAGAATGTTTTGATACCAATTCAGGCCACCATCTTTTCACTTCTGGCATTCTATGTCGCCAGCGCGGCCTACAGGGCTTTCAGGGCAAGAACAATACTGGCCACAATCCTGCTTGTCACCGCCTTTATAATTATGCTCAGACTCCTTCCGCTCGGCCCGATTTCGACGGTCAATCAGTATGGGGTGTCGTGGATTCTGGCCATTCCCAACATGGCGGCCAAAAGGGCGATTACCATGGGAGTCGGTTTGGGCGTTATCTCGACCTGCATTAAGATCATCCTGGGCATAGAACGAACCTATCTGGGACACGATTAGAGGAGGCCGCAAATGACATTCTGGGATAAATTGATGAACATAGACCGGCGCTGGGTCTACCTCTGCATAGGAATCGTGGTAATTATCCCGGCGATTATACCATTCAAAGTGCCGGTATCCACAACGCCCGAAGTAAAAAGGATTTACGATTTCGTGGAGTCGTGCGAGGCCGGGGATTACATATATCTGGGAATCGATTACGATCCCTCAACACTCGCCGAACTTGACCCGATGACTTACGCCATACTGAACCACGCTTTCTCCAAAGATATAAAGGTCATAACCGCCTGTCTTTCGCAGTTCGGGCCGGCCATGGCTGAGCTGAGAATTACCGAGGTGGCACAGAAATATGCGAAAGAGTCGGGCAAGGATTACTGCTTTTTGGGGTACCGACCGTATCCCGCGCTGGTGATAATTTCCATGGGGCTCGATTTCCGGGTAACATTCCCGCTTGACTATTATGGCGAGCCGATCGACTCCATGGAGGTCATGCAGGGTATTCGTAATCTGATGGACGTTAAAGGAGTAGTTGATCTATGCGCCGGCAATGTGGCCGATATGTGGATTACCTATGGTAACGCTCAGTTCGGTTTTCCGCTGGCGCTGGGGGTAACCGGAGTTATGGGAGCCGATTACTATCAGTACCTGCAATCAGGGCAGTTATTCGGGTTGATTCCCGGCATTAAAGGCGCCGCCGAATACGAAGTTCTTTCCGGTTTTGAGACTACCGGATTGCCTTCCATTTCATACCAGGCCCTAAGCCACGGGGTCATTCTTCTATTTATAATAATCTCGAACGTGGGTTACTTCGCATCGAGAAGAAAGAAGAGAAAGTAGGAGGACGCAATGGAATTTGAAACTATTATCTGGCATGGGATTGCGGCCTTCCTGACTCTTTGTATCTTTTCATTTCTTTACAAAGACAATCCGTTTTATAAGTTTGCGGAACGGCTTGTGGCGGGAGTCGCTGCAGGTTATTGGACTATGCTCGTGATCCACACACTTTTCTGGGATAAAGTCATACTTACCATGCAACGCGGGGATTACGCATATATTATTCCGATCCTGCTGGGAATCGGCATGTGGACCAGATTTTCGAAAAAGCATTCCTGGATATCGCGCTACTCCATAGCGTTCTATATCGGGATTTCAACCGGGGTTTCTATCCCCAATTATATGTATGCCGCGGTCTTCAAACAGATATCCGCCACCATGATACCGTTTGATACCGTAAATAATGTTCTTGTGATTATCTGTGTTCTCTGCGCCCTGTTCTATTTCTTTTTCTCCAAGGCGCATACGGGGGCTTTCAATGTCGTTTCCAAGATCGGTATTTACACCCTTATGATCGGATTCGGTGCCGGTTTTGGCCTGACGGTTATGGGCCGTGTCGCGCTGCTGGTCCAGAGAATTATGTTTCTGAGAGATTATGTACTGGAGGTCGCCGCTTTTATCAGGGGATGATCTTTCAAACTGAACCCGAAAACGTAATAGCGCCCCGGTCGATTACCGGGGCGCTTTATGGTTTGGGGTCAAATATGGCCTTATTGGCCGTATAAGATTTTATTTTTCAAGAAGATAGTAGTTTTTAGCCCTTCTAAAATTAAAATATTGTTTGGAACAGATCGTCCGAAAATATATATATATGTATAGCATGGCTAAACCTAGAATTATTCGATTGTTAATGGTCCTGGTTATCGCCGCTTTTCTCGGTTCGGGATGCGTCTATTTCAATACCTTTTTCAATGCCAAGAAGAAATTCCGCGAGGCTGAAGAGACTCAAAAGAAAAATCGCGAGGGACAGCAGAAAACAGGCGCTTTAAACCAGCCGAGAGGCGGAGGGGCCGGGAGTCGATACCAGACCGGAGGGAGGAATACCGGGGGAAACCAGGGCGCTCAATCGCAATCATCGGTCACGCCTCAGGTGAGATTGCTTTACGAGGACGCCATAAAAAAGGCCAGCAAGGTATTGAAGTTTCATCCCGAATCCAAGTATGTCGATGACGCTTTGTGGCTCATCGGCAAATCTTATTTCAACATGAACGACTATATCCCGGCCGACAGGAAATTTCAGGAGCTGGTTATCAATCACCCGAACTCCAAATTCGCCGATGATTCATATTTCTATTCCGGGCTATGCCAGATCGAACTGGGTAACGAGGAACTCGCCGGCAAGGCCTTCTCCAGGGTCGAAAGCCTTTTCCCGGAAAGCCACTACATCGACGATATCTATTTTGCCAAAGGCAAAATCGATAAGAATGAGAATAACTGTACCGCGGCCATCGATCAGTTCAATCTCTATATTGAGAAATTCCCCGGGGGGGATTCGGCTGCAAAGGCCCTGTTTTTGATAGGGCAATGCAAGGAAGAGATGAAAGATAATTATGATGCCTACCTGACATATTCGCGGGTGAAAGACCATAATCCGGACAGGGAGCTTTATTTTGACGCCGCCCTGGCGTCGGCTGTGGCGGTATTGAAAACCGACTCTTTACACATGGGGATGGAGATTCTCGATGACCTGGCTAAAGATGAAAGATATTTCGATTATTCTTCCCGGATCAGGCTGAAAATCGCGGAGGGTTATTACCTCCAGGAAGAAATCGAAAAAGCGATAGAGGAATACAATAACGTCACTACGCAAAGCCCCAGAACGGATGAATCGGCGGAAGCGTATTATCATCTCGGTTTAATATATCAAAACGATTTATTTGACATCGCCAAAGCCAAGGATGCCTTTACAAAAGCGCAGAGCGAAAGCAATACTTCTGAATATAAAAACCTGGCGTTGAGCAAATCGGCGCAGATAGCCAAACTGGAATCGTACCAGATGGAGCTTCAAAGGGCGGATTCTCTGTTAATGGCGGAACAGAGCGCCGGCTCCGATTCGGTACCCGCCTACTCCGCGGCGGCCCCGGATTCCATCGAAACAACCTTACCGCCCGACAGCCTTCCGGGGGAGCCCGATTCTATTGATACAGCTAAGGTTACAGTGGTCGAGATCGATACGCTGGAAACCATGGATACGACGGAGGTGGTGATAGGTCCCCTGCCGGAACCGGCGGTTGACAGCCCGGCGGTTTTTATCGGCCCCCTTCTTCCCGACGACAGCATCATGGTTTTCGAGGACTCCCTTTATCGAGCCGAAGATCCCGGAATTAACGCAGTGACGGAGGATCCCGACTCACTCAGGGTTTATCAGGATTCCATTAAGGCGGCGGAGGTAGCGCGGCGGGACAGTATCAGGCAGAGCATAATCAAGTCGGGTATTGAGACGAGATTCTTGCTGGCGGAACTTTTCGCCTATGAGCTCAACCGCCCCGATTCGGCGTTGACCGAATATCTTCTGCTGGTTAAAGAGCATCCCGATTCACCGTATGCGATAAGAGCTTTGCTGGCGGCGGCGAATATCGAATTCAACAGGCAGAATGCCACGAAGGGGAATTTGCTTTTGCGCAGAATAATAGATGAATATCCCCGATCTCCACAGGCAGTACAGGCGGCGGAAATACTCGAATATCCTCTGGATCTTTCGAGAAACGCCGTAGGATTATACGCCAGAGCGGAAAGCCTGATCTATTTTGATAACAACCCCGACTCCGCCATAGCCATCTTTCGCTATATAGCCGACAATTTCCCGGATCTATCCGCCAAAGCCTCCTTTGCCGTGGCCTGGACCCTGGAAAACGTTCTAAATGTAACGGACAGCTCGGCGTACTATGAGTATACGGCCGTAAACAATAAATACCCTCAGACCGAATACGCCGAGGCGGCCAAGATAAGGCTCGGTATGGCATCCCGAACAGGCTCGGCCCGCCAACCCCCCAGGGAACGTGAAGACGAGACCCAGAAGGAACCGGAAGAGCCGGAGGCAGATCCCGACTCACTAAGAAGGATGGCCATGGAATTGCCCCGCGCGCCCCGAGTTTTAGCCGCCGGAGAATTCCTTTATCCGGAGGAACTTCTGGACAAAGACCTGAAGGGCGAAGTCATTTTTAAGATAAAGCTGGATATAACCGGCCGGGTGCAGGATTACGAGATAATAGGACCTTCGGGGGAAAGGGCCATCGATTCCGTCGCCACGGCGGCTTTGCTGGAAACCGAGTTCGATACCGCCGATCTCGATTTCAGACAGCTTGATTCTTTTTTCATATACAACATTCCCTTCGAGCGCCCGGAAATCGATATTTTTAATGATCCTTATAGAGATCGGAGGGAACAGGAAGGACATTGAAGAAGCACTGCGGCCGTTATACCGTTACAAAAAAAACTTTCGTTTCCAGATCTATAATTCGGTTGTCTTTCCGGGCCGAGGAAATATCAAAATCGGCCATTCCCGGGCAATTTATCCAGATCCGGGTTTCCGATAGCTTTTCGCCCCTATGGCCGCGTCCCTTCTCGATATATGACGCGGATACTCGAAGAGGCGAGATTTCAATAATTTTCAAAGTGGCGGGATATGGAACCAATCTTCTCGGGGGGAAAAAGGAAGGCGATTCAATTCAGATCCTGGGTCCTCTGGGGAACGGATTTCCCATACCTGCAGGAGGAAGCGCGATCGTCATGGCCGCAGGCGGCATAGGGATGCCGCCTCTTTATTTGCTCTCGAAATTCGCCATTGAAAACGGAGTTCGGCCAAATTCTATAATTTTCATTTCGGGGGCCAGGAATAAATCCCAGCTTTTCGATCCCGTCGAACTTACTGAATTAAACATGGATCTGCGCAAATGCACGGATGACGGTTCCGAAGGCGAAAAAGGAACCGTCGTCGATATACTCGAAAGGTTAATCGGGAATGAAAATAATCTTACGGTCTACGCCTGCGGGCCGTCGGCGATGCTCAAAAAAATAGACCGGTCACTTTCGGAAAAAAATATATCCGGTTTTCTTTCCCTGGAGGAGCTGATGCCCTGCGGTTACGGTATCTGCAGCGGCTGCGCGGTGAAGGTCTTCCCCGACGAAAACCGCGGCGAAACCGATGATAACCGCGATTATCACCTGAAACGCGTCTGCGCCGAGGGACCGGTGTTTAAGGCCGGCGAGGTTATGTGGCAATGAGCGCGAATCTCTCAGTTGAAATAAACGGTCTCAAATTTAAGAACCCGGTTTTAACGGCATCCGGATGCTTTTCGTATGGCGAGGAAGCTTCCGAAATATACGATCTATCTTTACTGGGGGGAGTGGTTACGAAATCCCTCACCTATCTGCCCCGCGAAGGCCACCCGCCGCCGAAGGTTCATGAGACCGCCTCCGGAATGCTTAACGCCATCGGTCTTACAAACGTGGGTCTTGAACGCTTCCTGAGCGAAAAACTGCCGTTTCTGGCCGGCAACGATACCAACTGTATCGTAAGCATTGCCGGCTCCAGGCTGGAAGAATATGCTCGCCTTGCCGAAAGGTTGTCCGATGAGGAAGACGTCGACGCGCTGGAGGTCAATATCTCCTGCCCCAACGTCGATGAAGGGGGACTGGAGTTCGGGGCATATCCCGAACCTGCGGGAAAGGTAATTGCGGCCGTAAAAGATAAATTTCCCAGGCCGCTAATAGCCAAGTTGTCTCCCAACGTGACGGATATTGTAAACATTGCCCGAAGCGTGACCGATAGCGGCGCAGATTCGATATCGCTGATTAACACCCTTGTAGGTACCGCCATTGACGTAAAAACCAGATCTTTCAAGCTATCGAACGGGTTCGGGGGATTATCCGGCCCGGCCATAAAACCGGTGGCGCTGGCGATGGTTTACAAGGTTGCCTCGGCGATAAAGGTTCCGGTAATAGGAATCGGCGGCATATCGTCGGCATCGGACGCCATAGAGTTTTTGCTTGCCGGCGCGATCGCCGTTCAAGTTGGCACAGCCTGTTTCTTCGACCCCCTGGCGCCGGTCAAGATTATTGACGGTATCCGGGAATATCTGGAAGACAATAATTTTGACGATGTCAATGATATAATAGGCACGGTAAGACAGTGATGACTTTTAACGATAAGTTGCTGAAAGCCGCCGAGAAAAACAACAGCTGGCTTTGCGTGGGACTGGATTCGGACCTGAAAAAGATACCGCGTCATCTAGGAACGGACCCCGGGGCGGTGCTCAGATTCAACCAATTAATTATAGAATCGACCTCCGACTTGGTCTGCGCATACAAACCCAATTCCGCGTTCTACGAACCGCTGGGTCCTGACGGTATGAGAGTTTTAAAGGATACTATTGAAATGATTCCCGACGACGTTCCCGTGATTCTGGATTTCAAAAGAGGCGATATCGGCAACACCGCCGCCATGTACGCCAGGACGGCATTCGAGTATTACGGCGTCGATGCCGCTACCGTAAGCCCCTATCTGGGCCGTGATTCCATCGAACCCTTCATAGATTATAAAGATAAGGGGGTCTTTGTGCTCTGCGTGACGTCGAACCGATCCTCAAATGAGATCCAGAAACGGTTGATGCTCCTTGACGAACCTCCGCCGATAGAAGAAATACCTTCCCGGGCAATGGCGAAGACGCTGACGGATTTTTTCGCAAGCTCCGTCTCAAACGTGTATATGCATGTAGCCGGGTTGGCGAGGGAATGGAATAAATTCGGCAATATAGGTCTGGTTGTCGGCGCCACCTCGCCGCTCGAGCTCGAGAAGATACGCGAGCTGATGGGCGAAGAGACTCCTATACTCATACCCGGCATTGGGGCGCAGGGCGGAGATCTTGAAAGCGCGGTAAGTGTCGGCTCCAATTCGAAGGGGAGTATGGCGATTATAAATGTTTCGCGAGGGATAATATATTCTGATGATGGATCTTCTTTTCAGGATACGGTTCGGCAGAAAGCAGCTTTTTATAGGGATGCCATTGCGAGCATCTCGGAAATGAAGAGAGCTTAAAAAACAAAAAAAAACTGAAAATTTTTTATCTATTTCCTTGACATGCCAAAATCCGGCATTATATTTATAACATAAATCTATACAGCTATAGATTTAACGTAGAAATTTAAAGGTTTGAGATTATAAGGCGAGTATGGCAAAGTCCAGAAAAACCGAAAAAGGTCTACCCATAGCGATCATAGGCGGGGGGCCGGCGGGGTTATCGGCCGCCATAGCGGCGGTCAAAAAGTATAAAAACGTCATCGTTTACGATAAGAATCCCGAACCGGCCAAAAAGATCAAAGAGCTGGCATACGATCCCTTTATCGTGGCGGAGAAGCTCGATTCGGATAAATTTGAAGACGTTTACGGGGATAAGTACAGCTTCATTGCACCGGCGTTGAAATCCTATGGCTGGAAAGAGATTACCGAACAGCTTGAAAAGATGGGAATAAAGGTGAGTAACAATGGGAAAGATAGATTTTCCATCGAGCAGCAGGATCTGGGAAGGTTCGGGGAGGTCTTCAAAAAATCGGCGGAGTCCGAAGGAATAGTATACAAAAAATCGTCGCGGGTTACCGATCTTGTGATTTCTCGCGGAAAAGTGAAGAGCGTGGTCGTCAACGGCGTCACGCATCCCGTATCGGCGGTGGTCGTGGCCTGCGGGTCGTTTTCATCGCCGAAATCCGGCTCCACCAAGGACGGTTATGCCTTCGCAGAAAAAGCGGGCCATGAGATCATCCCCATAAAACCGGCTTTTGTGGGATTGGAGACCAGGGAAAAATACGGCAAGTTTCTCGATGGCGTCGAGGTAAGAGATTGCCTGATCAGGGTCTCCCTTGACGAGGAGCTGCAGTTTGTGGATCGCGGCAAGCTTAGATTTACCGGCTACGGGCTTTCCGGCGAAATAATTCTCAACAACTCGGCCAAGATTATTGAGATTCTGGAGAAGGGCGAGGTCAAAATTCATATGGACCAGGTGCCCGACCTTTCGAGATTCGAGATCAATAGATTCCTGAACCAGGAGTTTCCGGTTACCGACAGAACCACCCTGTTCCAGCATCTCAACCCCTATCTGCCGGACGGTCTTCTGGGGGTAATGGATAAGATCATCAGGGTGCACTCCAACAGGCCTGTAGCGTTTCTTTCCAGCCTGGAGAAGAAGCATATCATGCTCTGGCTGAAGGATTTCCCGTTTACCATCAAGGGGGCGAGGCCCTTCAACGAGACCCGCGGTGTACTGGGAGGCGTGGCGCTGGACGATATCGACCCCAAGACCATGCGGTCCAACAAGATTAAAAACCTCTATTTCGCGGGCGAGGTGCTCGACCTTCTGGGACCCTGGGGCGGCTACAATTTCGAGATGGCTTTCTCCACCGGCCGTCTTGCGGGGCTTTCCGCGGCCAATGACAACGGGGCCGGGAAGAAGAAATAAATTTCCCAATTTGGAATAATAATTAATATCGTTCGTATAAGATATTGTATATGAATACAATAATTGGGTGACGCATCGGGTTATCGCGACTTTACATCATCACAGGCAGGTGAGAATGCGAACTGAACGCCGGTGTTATTGGAAATATTATCTACACCCTAAACCGGATAGCATTAATCCGCCATATCCAGATTTTTCGCATGGTGAGCCACCGCCTTTTCAGCCAACATATTATTATTGGCACGAGTTCATTGGTACAGGCAATGTTTTGCCCGACCATTTTAGATTTGATGCCCCATTTTATCATCCATAAAGGGAATAGGAGGATAATGTGAATAATTCGGCAAAGATATTGTTAATTATTGCCTTAGCGGCTTTTGCTTTTTTTGGTATTGTTTATACACAGGAAAGCGATTTTACTATTCAGGAGCAAGGAAAAACAAGGACTGGCGCACATATTGATACTCACTTAGAATTCCTAGGTTTAGGGCTTCGTTACCCTGGTCCGGTATCAGTTGTGCCATATTGGCTAAGAATGCCCGAAATCGAAACTCCCGGTGACTATTTCCAATATCCTGAAGGTGCGAATTTAATTCCGCTGGCGGATAAAGATATTTCTGAAATAAGAAATAGCCTAAAGGACCTGATAGAAGATAAATTTTACGATTCCCTCGTATTTGGCAATCTTAAAGGATATCAATATGATATGAAGCAGGGAAAGATCCATAGACGGGAATATTATGTAAAATACAGCCGTGGTGATACCATCTACGTCATCTCGGGTCTTATCGGGAAATTCCTCTCATTTTATCGCTCTTTACCGGGAAAAGATGTGATTTCCATAGATCAGCTAAAAAAGGAGGTAGAGAAATTATCTCCCTCGATAAAACTTAAAAATGAAATCCCTATAATAAAAAAAGCCAATGAGCATATATACTTTAACGAATACCTGGACAGAGATCAAAAGATAAGGATCAGGAATTACCAGATTGTGGAATCCTGGCAGGAAACCGATAAGGATAGGGATGACTCAATCGGGAAGTATTACAACCTGATCGAGATAACAAAATTTCTGGATGAGGAGGCGATGCCATGAGATATATTTTGATAATCGACGGTGGCGTCGGGTCGCCTGACCCGACGCCTATAGCCTATGACGGGAGCTGCCGGGTGGGGTCACCCGGCAGCACAGTTAGATATTTATTGATAATAGCTTTGTTGTTTTTATTTGTCTCGCCCGCTCTGGCGGAGCGATACGAATATTACGCCGAGGTTAACCAGGTTATCCCCGATTTCGATTCGGTTGGGGTAACCGATACCATCTTCATTCCGGTTCACGCCGTAATAGAAGATATAAATTTTTTCGTCGGTATAGGTGATATGCCTGAACCGTGGGCGGAAGAAATATGGGTGGATGTATTCTCACCGGCAGGGGGAGCAGTTCGATTAAATGGTATCGCCCTTCCCCGCATTCATTGGTTTCTCGTCTGGTACGATACCGAAAGAGAAGTCGATGGGCCGGGGCATTTGAGCGACTATGAGGGGCTCGATTGTTACGGCCCCTGGATCATGCACGCTTTTGATTTATTCCCCAACTATATTTCTACATGGCATACATGGCGCATCGAGGTTTACGGCCAGCCGATCACCGGTTTGAACGGGCAGGAAAAACCGGATATCCCCACCGATTTCACGCTGGATGGGAACTATCCCAACCCGTTCAACTCGGCCACAACGGTCAAGTTGGGCGTACCGCAAACGGCCAATGTGACGATTACTATATTCGATATCCTGGGCAGGAAGGTGCGAACGGTCGCCGACCGGGAGTTCGGGCCGGGTTATCACAGGGTACTCTGGGACGGTAACGACGGCAGTTACCGGGCGGTATCGTCGGGGATATACCTTATAAGGATGCAATCGGGCGATAGGGTATTCCACAGCCGGGCGGTGCTTTTGAAGTAGTATGACATCCTATACCGTAAGGAATGGATTCCTTACGGCGCCGGGGAGCCGTAGGTTCGGGGTTTATCCCCGAACGAGTAGTCAATTCCTGGTTGCGAAGCGCCGCTTCGTAACCACTGGAGGGCCAACGGAGGTTACCAAGCAGGCGCTCGGTAACCAGGCTCTGAAAGTTCGCCCACGGCCATTAAAATGGCTGCCTACAAAATCCAAGCCAGCATATAGCCTATACCGAGAAATAGCTGGGTCAAAAGCACGGTCATGACGTTGGCGCCCTGGGCCGGTATGAGCTCTTCGGAGGCTTTGAAGGTCATGGCGCCTTTGACCGCCTTCAATCCCAGCGGCAATGTAAAAAGAGCGACAAGCGACCAGTAGGGCATCAGCTTCGCAAGTGCGCCGATAAGGATCCAGAG
>CP070813.1:3079843-3092627 GCA_020344055.1 Candidatus Zixiibacteriota bacterium
ATCCGGGAGGTAGGCTGTCCGCCGAGGGCGTTATTCATCACCGATGTCGCCAGGAAATCATCGGCCTTTCTCGGAATCCCGGGATTGCCTATAATAATCACGCTTTGCACCGCTCCCGGTTTATCGACAATGCATACCCTGGTTTTCTGCAGGGATTCGATCTCCGCAATCCCCTTTTGAGCGATGTCTCCCCTTTTCCATTTTTTAAACACCTTCTCCAACTTCGACTTGGCTTCGCTCAAGGTGATATCACCGACAACTACCGCCGCGGTATTGTTTGGGAGATAATTCGATTTATAAAAACTCTCCAGGCCGGAACGTGAAATAGCCTTAATCGACGCTTCGGTGCCGGAGCCGGTGTAGGGCTGGGCATAGGGATGATCCGCCCCGTAAAGTTCTCTGTTAAAAACCTTATACGCCGATGTGAACGGCTGCCTGGCTTCCTGCTGGATTCGGCCCAGGTATATTTGCCTCTGTCGCTCGAGTTCGTCATCGGGAAATGTCGGATTCAAGATTATATCGGCCATCAAATCCAGAGCCGGATCGATATTTTTCTTTAAGGTGTTAAGATTCACATAGGAATCATCGAAGCCGCTGCCGGTATTCAGAATAGCCCCGAGTCTCTGGACTTCATCTGATATCTCAAGAGCATTTCGGTTCTTGGTCCCTTCGTTCAGCAGTTCTGCCGTCAGTGCCGCCGCGCCCGGACGATCGGCAGGATCAGCCGCCCAGCCGCTTTTGACCACGAGATTTACCTGCACGAGCGGCAGCTTGTGGTTCTCCACCAGGTAAAGCTCCATACCGTTAGAAAGGGTGGCGGTTTGAATTTCGGGTGGAGTAAACGATGGCTCGGGGGCAGCGTCGGGCTGGATCGTCATATCGGGTTTTTCCTCGGCTTCGGATAAATCACCCTGGGGGTCGATATGAAGGATACCCCTGCGGTTCAAATCGATATATTCCCGGGTATATTTCATCACGCTTTCTACCGTTGCATCGGTATAACGTGCTCTATCCCATAACAGCCTTCCGGGATCGCCCAGATAAGTGTTGTATGAGTTCAATTTCCCGGCCCGGCCGCCGAATCCGCCCACGGCCTGCAGGTTTCTGACAAATCCCGATTCCCAGGTCGTCTTTACTCTTTCCAATTCTTCAACCGTAATTCCATTTGTGAGCAAATCGGTCAGAATGGCATCGACCTCGCGCTCGATCTCATCCAGCGTATGACCCTCTTTTGCCGTTACCACAATATCGAATACGCTGCTGATCTCACCGGAGTGCTGAGTCGCTGAAACATCCTGCGCGATCTGTTTCTCGTAAACCAACGTTTTGTAAAGCCTTGATGATTTGCCGGAAGATAATATACTTGCCAGAAGATCGCACTCCGCATCGCCGGGAGCGTAATACGGGGGAGTATGCCACAGCATATACAGGCGGGGCAGGCTTACTTTGTCGGTGGCGGAGGCTCTTTTCACTTCGGTTAGGCTGGGAATCCACCATTCTACTCGATCTAACGGGGCCCCGGGGGGGATAGGCCCGAAATATTTCTCCACCCACTTTTTGGTTTGATCCGGGTCAAAATCTCCAGCTATGCACAGCGAGGCGTTGTTGGGCGCGTAATACAATTTAAAAAACTCCTGCACGTCCTCCAGGCTGGCGGCAGAGAGATCCTCCATACTGCCAATTACCGAGTGACTGTAAGGATGGTCCTTTGGATACATCAAATCGATCACAAGTTCATAAGATTTGGCGTAGGGCTGATTATCGAGACGATAGCGGCGCTCATTTTTAACCACGTCCCGCTGGTTGTCGAGCCGTTCCTGAGTCATGGCGGGAATCAAGAATCCCATCCTGTCGGCTTCCAGCCAGAGAATCTTTTCGAGGTAATTGCTGGGGATATTCTCCCAGTACATGGTAACGTCCTCGTTGGTGCCGCCGTTTTCAACCCCACCGTATTTACCGATCGATTCGGAGAAATCAGTATTGTGATGTTCCGAGCCCTCGAACATCATATGCTCGAACAGGTGGGCGAAACCGGTGCGTCCCGGCTTCTCGTTTTTGGAGCCCACATGGTACCAGATATTTACCGATACCATGGGGATGGAATGATCCTCATGCAGGATCACGTCGAGCCCGTTGGAAAGTTCGTATTTCTCGAACTTCAGTTCCGGAAGATCGTCGGCAATTGCCGCTGACCCCAGCAAAATAGCCAGAGTAACAGGCATAACGATCCAACTAAATCGATTTTTCATTGGTCTCCCTCGGTTTGAATTATATTATTATATTGTTGATTGAATTTCAATTTAGCTGCTCCACACATAAAATACCATCACAACCTTTTCGGTCGTTAACTATAAAACGATTATACCGCTTAAAAGTTGCGGATCGGGGCAAAAATATAGCCCTTATAAGATTCTATATATGCTTGTCTTTTGCCCGAATTACGCGACCGCGTCGGTCTCAACCGTCTCTATTATCGGTTCTTCCGGGTTTTCGGGAAGCTCCGGCGCCGGAGGTTCCTCCGACGCTGGCAGATACCTGTTCCTTGTGAGTTCGATTGAGCTGTCGACCCTGTCGAAGAATTCGCCTATACTGGCTGTCAAAACCTCTTGGGCGCTCTGTAGTGACGAGGTTTCCACCCCCATCTCGGAGGCAAGATTTTCAAAGAAGAAATTTATTTTCTCCATAAGTTTTTCCTCGGCCCCGTCAAGATAGGCCTGGATCGTATCGAAAAAGCTTTCCAATAGAGCACCCGAGGTATCCGGCGAATCCACCAGCGATTCGGTGTTGCCCAGATAGGAACCGAGGTTTCCGGTCTGGTCCAGCGCTTCGGCCTGGCCATTGAACATATTCAAGGCCCGCAGGTTAAGCCCGAAATCCTGGGTATAGCGTACATGTAGTTTGCGCGATACCTTCAAAAAACCGTTTCTGTACGATTCCCTGATCTTAAAGCTGGTCTTAAGGCTGTCGCGATAGAACATATCGGCCTCGAAACCCCTGGTTCTTATCATAGCGGCGGAGAATTCGCTGGATTTCAACCTTTGGTTGGAGCGGAAATATTGAAGGGGGCCCCCCGGCCCCTCCATATCCCTGTACATCTCTTTAACGCGGGCTCTGGCCTCCAGTTCCGCGTGCAGGCCGATATTGAGATTTGTATATGAAATCGTATCTATCTGGCCGTCCTCGGCATCCTCTGCGACAGAGCCTACGATGGCGTCGAACTCCGCCAGGTTGAAGATCATGCTGAGATTCAGCTTCGCATAGGATTTAACCTGCGAAACCAGGCCGTTATCATGTCGTTCCACCGGCTGGGTAATCTCTTCATTCTGCTCTTCATTTGCCGGAACGACTTCCTCCGGCGTATCCTCGGCAGGAACGATATCTTCGGGCGTATATACCGGGCTTTCTTCAACAGTTTCCGGAGCCTGACCGGAGATCTCTATGGTGTCGACCGGAGTTTCCTCGACCGGGGCGGGCTGTTCGGCTTCTGGGAGTTCGGATGGGACAGTATCGGTGAAAATCTCCGACGGCGTCTGGTTTATATCGGGTTGATAGCTGTAACCGTAATTGCTGTAATAACTCCTGAATGTATACCTGCTGAAAAAGTCGAAGATATTGAAATACGCAAACATAATCCCCCTCCCGGTTTTTTCCGTTATAAACTGTATCGGAATTAAACAGATGGACTAATGCAGGCTTATTTATGAGGGCGTTTCAAAGTGAAACAGTGTTATTCATCATTTCGGCGGTAATCTCCGCCCAAGACGAAGCCGACGGCGCGGTGGTAAGCATTATGCATATAGAAGAATTCCGGCGCAGGAAGATACCTGCTTATATATGACAGAGATCCCCATTCCCCTCAATAAGTCGACCATTTTCTCGCCACACATATAATACTCTCCATCCTCCTCATCCTCCCAGGATTCTCCGTATTCGTCGCGAGCGATATTGAAAGAACTTTCGGTCTCGAACCCGATGTCGGCTATTATTATTTTCCCATTCTCGGAAAGATTGTTCTCGATAGTACGTTGAAAAAATTTCACTTTTTGCCGGTCATTCAGATGATGAAGACAATAGCTGGATATTACCCGATCGAATTTTTCGGAGTTGAATCGACCGAAGTGGTCAGCGGTGATATCGACAACATCGAATTCCCCGTCGGGGATTCTGGTTTTTGCCTTTTCAATCATTTCCTTAGAAAAATCAACGCCGTATATCCGGCAACCGTCTTCCGCCAGTTTATGCGATAAAAGGCCGGTTCCAATCCCGACGTCTATAACCTTCAAACCTTTCCGGGGGGCAACAATATCGCGCACCTCGGACAGTACTTCAAAATAGCCATAAAAGGGAAAACTGTTTAGAGATTGAGAGATACTCTCATCATAGATTGAGGCCCACCTATCGAATTCCCGATCTCTCATAAAGGAATTTTTTAACTACATTTACACGTCAGGGTTACCGTCATACTCCAGCCCGATCTACCGGCCGCGCTTCTTCCCCCAATATACCAGACTCACGATATAATTCACCACCAGCGCGAAAATAAATCCCGGCACCAGCTCGTAGACCATCGCCTTCAACGCGGACACATTCATCCAGACTACTACTGTCAGGAAACCCACAACTGCGCCCGCGATTGCGCCTTCAGAGGTCGCCTTTTTCCAAAGGAAGCTCAGAATAAAAACAGGCGCGAATGCCGCACCGAGCCCGGCCCAAGAGAACAGCACATAATCGAAAATAACTCTATTTTCAGTTAGGGCGATAATTACGGCCAGCAATCCGATAACCGCTACCCATAATCTATCGATAGTTACGGCATGCCGAGGAGGAAGATCTTTTCCTTTTCTATGAACGTAAACATCGTGGGAAATCGCCGACGATGCCACGATAAGCTGTGAATCAGCGGTGGAGCAGATGGCAGCCAGAACCGCCGCCAGCATCATACCGGCGAACACTCCCGGCAGAAGTTGAATGGAGATTATAGGCAAGGCCTGTTCGGCGTCAGGTAACGATACAAACAGAGCCCGGCAGGCCAGCCCCAGGAAAACCGCGCCGGTGAAAACCAAAGTGCCCCAGGTTATGGCGATGGCAGCGCCTTTTTTGAGGGACTGCTGGTCCTTGGCCGCCATAAATCTAATCAGAACATGGGGTTGGCCGGGATAGCCAAACCCGATGCCGAGCTGGCCGATTATAAACCCAAGTCCCAGCATACCGATTTTTCCCCCGGCCGCGGTCATTAACAGAGCTGTTCCAGATTCGGCATCGAGGGCGGCCAGCTTGGCGAACATAGGGCCGAAACCGCCCAGTTTGACGATTACAATAATGGGTAAAAACACCAGCGCCGTGACCATCAGAAGCCCCTGCACCAGGTCGGTCCAGGCCACCGCCTTGAATCCTCCAGAAATTGTGTAAGCCAGCACTATAAAAGCGCCGACCAGCACGCTGAACATATAGGTAGTCCCGAATACCGCCGAGAACGCCTTGCCCGCCGCGTTAAGCTGGGCGGAGACGTAGGTGGTCATCATAATGGCGATCACCACCACCGAGATCATCCGCAGGGTATTGGCGCGGTCCGGGAAACGTGATGCGATTATATCGGGTACTGTTAAAACATCTTTTTCCGAGGAGTATTTTTGTATCCTGCGGGCCAGGAAAAACCAGTTGAAGAGGTACCCCATGAGGCAACCGGGGATGACCCAGATAGCTCCCAACCCTACCGTAAAAGCCTCGCCCACCAGACCCAGGGTCACCCACCCCGATTCCGATGACGCCGACGCCGAAACCGCCGACACCCAGGCGCCCAGACCCTTTCCGGCAATCAGGTAGTCTTTCGATGATCGCGAGGCTATCTTCGACGCCCACAGCCCGACCAGCACTATGGCGAGGGTATATACAGAAAACGATATCGTAACCGACCATGAGGCTTCCATCCAATCCTCCTCTCAAGATTTCTTATTTTTCCAAGAGAATACCATTATCGAGGAAATATTTCAAGATCGGTATGCCATAAAAAAAGCCCCGCCAATGGCGGGGCTTTAAAAATGAAAGTCCCGATATTTTCAGGCTACATAGGTAAAATCCCACTCCCAGTAGTTTTCGCCCGATTCGGCGCGGGCGTGATAGCCGCCTTCATTGAAGGTGATGATTACCGACCAATTCCAGCTGCCCGAACCCTGCTGACCGGCGCCGTAGATTATCAGATTCAAGATCATCGTTCCGGCGACAGGTCTGGGCTCCTCCTCGTACATCAACTCCAGCGTGAGGAATTTGATATCATCCAGGGCGCCGCTGTAGTCATAGGCCGCCTCATAAAGGCCTAAGGCGAGTTCGGCATTGCTTGCGGCCGTGGCATTTATAACACAGGTATCTTCCTGAATACCTTCAAGCAATAGATTCTCGTTGGCGTTCGCCACAATAGTCAAAGAATCGCTGATCAGGTCGATATCGAGATACGCTCTGTACTCGATAGAAGTGGTTGTAAGGGAATCCGGGAACATCTGGCATCCCTCGGCATCCTGGAACTTGATCGAATCGACGAAAATCATGCTGGCGTTAGTGGTATCGGCGCCAAGGTAAATATGCCACCAGCAGGTAAGTTCGTCGAAGGTAATCAAAAGACTCTCGGCGGCAGGGCTCATAGGCGCGGAACCGTCGAAACCGATGAAACCGGAAGCCTCATCGGCTTCCTGAAAAAACGCAACCACGATAGAATCAGCTGTCGCTCGCGCCGTTTCATAATTTGGATCATTGTAATCGCCTTCGGTGAGCTCAGGCTCGGTGGCGTTATCGGAGCAACCCAGGTATGCGACTGATAACGCAAGCATAAAAACCAACAGGCCGAATAATTTAAATCTCATAGTCCCCTCCTTGGTTTTCTGGATTAGATATTTATAAATATTTTATCGGTAATATATTCGAGTATATTATCTTTTTATTCGCCGAATTCAGTTGATACGGATGCGTAAACAAGGGATAAAAAAAGGCGCCCCAGCGGCGCCTTTTTCTTCGTCAAAAAGCGGATTTTTCTATTTCAAAAGCAGCATTTTGCCGTAGGCGCTCCCTGTTTCGCCGTCGATTCTGTAAAAATATATCGACGATGACGGGAGATTATATTCGTCCGAATCAAATTGAATCTCGTTTTCACCGGCCGACGCGATTCCATCCATCAACACAACGATTTCACGTCCCAGAATATCGAATACCGCCACCCTCACATGTTGAGTTTCAGGGAGTTCAAAAGCTATTGTGGCTGACGGATTGAACGGATTGGGATAGCTCCGGGAGGTAATGAAATTATCGGGAATCGGCGCGGGTTCACCATCTGCGGACGTGGGATCGGCCCACAACCAGGTGGTATCCCCGGGTTGACGCCAGAACTGGCCGTTAATTTCATATACAATTATCGTGGGCCAATTCATGCATCCATCCATCAATCCCCCGACGATATTGACGGTATCGCCATCCTCCGGCCGCGTTGCCCCGTTACCGGGATCATACCAGGGCGCCCCGAAATTGAGATGATAGTCCTCAACCTGGTCGTAGTCTTCATCGAGGAAATACATATCCATATGCGGCATATTCACGACCATCGCCAGTCCGGTAACATCCACCAGGTCGAGCGAATCGGGATGGGGGCAGTTTCCGCCGTTGCCGCCATGACCTCCATGGCCGCCGCCCGGTTCTCTCCAGAACAGGCCGTTTATCTCGTAAACCACCACCGGCTGGGGCTGGCTGTAGCCCATTATGCCCGCCACGATCCAGATGGAATCGCCGTCCTCGGGACGCGTCGCACCGCTACCCGGATCATACCACGGCGGCCCGAATAAAAGGCGGTAATCTGCTGTACCGTTGTTTTCGGTATCGAGATAATAGTGGGTTGTAAATGAATCTGTTTCCACAATGGCCCATCCCGAGAGCTCCACAACCTCCAGGGTATCGCCATGCATACCGCCGCCGTGACCACCCATCTCCAGATAGAACTCCACGTAGGTATTCTGCCCCGCGGTAACCTCGATATCCTCGGCGTCATGGCCGTATCCCATTTTGGAAGCCATGGCGTAGTAATCGCCCGCGGCAACGTCATCGATGAAAAACGTGCCGTCGTCACCGGTCTCAGCGAAGTAGTTTTCACCGTGATGGTGATGACCGTGCCCGCCGCCGCCATGCCAGCCGTCCTCGGTCAAACGAACAAATGCCCCCTCGAGCGGCGTCCCGCTGCTGTCATAGACTATGCCCGAAACCGTACCGAATCCCTGACCAAACACAGTGGTCGCTGCAAAAATCAAAGTCGCTAAAGCAAGGAATCCTTTTCTCAACTGATGTCTCCTTCGAAAATGTTTTGTTACGGAATTGCCCTTCGTTGCTTTTGTTCTACTCACACCTCCCGGGTTGCAGGATGCGCAATATTAATGTTAGTTATCATGATTATCAAGCTTTTCTTTTTCCATCTCCAGCTTTTCCGCTTTGTATTCCTCCACCAGGGCCGAAAGGGAGTCGGCGCGGGCGGTTTCTATCCGGGCCTTTTCTACGCCGGCGCCGTGAAGGTATACCATCTCGCCGCCCAGGTAACCCTCGTAACCTACCAGAACCGCAGCCGCCAGGCTGATAACCACCGCTACCCACAAAAGCGAGCTTTTCGATTTCTTCTTTTTTATCGCCGGCCGGAAAATCAGGGAAACCAGCGCCACACCCAGGACCGCGAATCCGATGGTTTCATGCAGTTCTATTAGCTCACCGGCCTGTTCGGTACGCCAGACCGATTCCTCCGCAATCAGGCCGGTAACGACGGCTGCCACCGCCCCCAAGGCGGCGAAAATCGACAGGATATTGGCCGCGGAAACGAGCGATTTCTGACGGCTCATCGCTCCCAATAAATCCAGTATGAAAACCACGATTATCAGGGCTATCGGAAAATGCACAATTAATGGATGTATGTTACTCATTATCTCCCTCCGCGATCTTTACAGGTTTGGGTAACTTCCATCCATAGATTATCGAATAAACCGCCGGAATAATCAAGAGAGTTAATAATGTCGAGGAGATCAGCCCACCCACCATGGGCGAGGCGATTCTTTTCATGACCTCCGATCCGGTACCATGGCCTATCATGATCGGCAACAACCCGATCATGGTGGTGGTCACCGTCATCAGTTTGGGTCTTACCCTTTCGACGGCACCTTCCAGGATCGATTTGTTCAGATCGTCAACCGAAGTAAGCATCTTCTTTGCCAAATATCGTTTTCTCGCCTCATCGAGATAAACCAGCATAACCACCCCGGTTTCCGCCGCCAGACCCGCCAGGGCTATAAATCCTACGAACACAGCAACCGACGTGTTGTAACCGGCGAGGTAAAGCCACCATATTCCCCCCACCAGAGCAAAGGGCAAACCCATCATCACAATCAGACTCTCGGAGATCTTCTTAAAATGGAAATATAACAGAAGAAAAATCACGGCGATGGTCAGTGGAATTACAATTTTGAACTTTTGAGCCGCCGCCTGCATATACTCGAATTGCCCGCTCCATACAATAGAATACTTGGGAGGAAGGGTAATATTGTTGGCTATCGCTTCCCTGGCATTTTTGACATAGGTTCCCACGTCGATTCCGCGGATATCGACGAAGACCCAGGCGGTCTTGCGGGCGTTCTCCGATTTTATTCCAGCCGGTCCTTTGTGAATCGATATGTCGGCCAATTGATACAAAGGCACCTGGGCGCCGGATTTTGTCGGAATCAGAACTCTCTTCAACGCTTCTATGTTATCTCGATATTCGCGGGAATAACGGATATTTACGGGGTATCTCTCGAGGCCCTCAACCGTAGACGTTACATTCATGCCTCCCACCGCCGACATGAATATATCCTGAACCTCGCCAACCGTTAATCCATACCTGGATATCTCATCTCGATCGATCTCGAAATCGACATAGTTTCCGCCAACTACTCTCTCGGCATAAACCGACAGGGTTCCTTTCTGCCGTCTGATAACCGACTCGATTCTTTCGCCGATAGCGTTAAGGCTGTCGAGATTATCGCCCATGATTTTTATCCCTACAGGCGTTTTAATACCGGTGGCCAGCATATCGATTCTGGTTTTTATCGGCATGGTCCAGGCGTTGGTCAAACCGGGGAACTGAATAGCCCGGTCGAGTTCCTCCACCAGTTTTTCAGGCGTCATACCCTTCCGCCATTGATCTTCCGGCTTCAGCAGGATGGTGGTTTCGATCATGGTCAAAGGCGCGGGGTCGGTAGCGGTCTCGGCCCGCCCGATTTTGCCAAAAACGGTCTCGACTTCGGGGAATGATTTTATTATCCGATCAGTTTGCTGCAGGAGTTCTTTGGCTTTGGTGATAGAGATTCCGGGTAGAGTGGTGGGCATATAAAGCAGGTCGCCTTCGTATAAGGGCGGCATGAACTCCGATCCCAGGTTCAACATGGGATAAAGCGATACCGCGAATATTAATATGGCCGTCAGCACCGTCCACCAGCGATATCTAAGAACAAACCTCGCCACCGGCATGTAGATGGATATGAAAAAGCGGGAAATGGGATTATCCTTCTCAGCTTTTATTTTGCCTTTGATGAATAGAACCATCAAAACCGGAATTACGGTTATGGCCAGGATGGCGGAGGCCGCCATGGCAAAGGTCTTGGTATAGGCGAGCGGTTTGAACAACCGTCCCGATTGCTCGCCCAGGACAAACACCGGCAGAAACGATACCGTTATTATCAGAAGCGAATAAAATAGGGCCGGACCGACCTCTTTGGAAGAATCGATGATAATCTGCAGACGATCTTTCTTACCTTTGTCGCGTTCGAGATGTTTATGGGCGTTCTCCACCATCACCACCGAGGCGTCCACCATAACCCCGATGGCGATAGCGATCCCTCCCAGCGACATGATATTTGCGCTGATCTCCATGTAATGCATGATGAAAAGGGAAATCAGAACGCCCGCGGGTAATGTAAATATGGCGACGAATGCCGAACGAAAATGCAGAAGGAAAATGATACATATCAGGGCCACCACTATCATCTCCTCGATCAGCTTCTGCCGCAGGTTGGAGATTGCTGAGTTGATAAGCTTGGACCTGTCGTATACCGGTTTTATTACCACACCTTCAGGGATGCTGCCGGAACTTTTCAATTCCTCGATTCGGGTTTTAACTGCATCGATAACTTTCAGGGTATTCTCTCCAAACCTGATCACCACTATACCGCCCACGGTTTCCCCTTCACCGTCAAGCTCGGCAAGGCCCCGTCTCAGCTCCGGCCCGAAATGTATATCAGCAACCTGATCCAGAAGTATCGGGGCGCCCTCGTTGGTAACCCCGATGGCGATCTTACGGAGATCGTCCAGTGATTCGATATAACCCAGTCCCCTCACCATGAACTCGGTTTCGCCCATCTCAAGCAACCTGCCTCCAACATCCTTGTTGGAGCTTATCACTGCATGTTTCACCTTCGAAAGAGGGATTCCTAACGCCGCCAGCCTGTTGGGATCGACTTCTATCTGGTACTGCCTGACATATCCGCCTACCGAGGCCACCTCGGATACCCCCGGAAGCACCATTAATTCGTATTTCAAAAACCAGTCCTGAAGGGACCTCAAATCGGAGAGATCGTAGCGGCCGGACGTATCCTCAAGGGCATACTGGTAGATCCATCCCACGCCGGTAGCGTCCGGACCAAGTTGAGGAGTTACACCCTGCGGTAACCTAGAGGAGACAAAATTAAGATATTCCAGTACGCGGGCCCGGGCGTCGTAAAGATCGGTACCGTCCTCGAAGATCACGTAGACGAAGCTGATTCCGAAAAAGGAATATCCTCTCACGGTTTTTGCGTTGGGAACCGACAGCATGGCGGTGGTGAGCGGATAGGTCACCTGGTCCTCCACAATTTCCGGCCCCTGCCCCGGAAACTCGGTACTGATTATAACCTGAACGTCAGAGAGATCCGGGATGGCGTCGATAGGGATATTGAATATGGCATATACGCCCGCCACTATGGCAACGGCGAGAAAAATGAATATAACCAGACGATTTCTTATCGAATATTCGATAATTTTCTCAATCATTGTTTCGCGCTCTTAACAGTTTTCTCAACCATCGCCATGCCGCATTTGGGGCAATCGCCGGAATCATTGCTCACGATTTCCCTGCAACCGCCGCAGGGACAGATATAAAACGATCTGCCTGAGGTCTCTTCCGCGGCCACCAGTTTCATCCCGCATTCGGGGCACTCGCCCGGACCGTGCTGGACAACATGCGCGTGGGAATCCATGGGACAGGTGTAATATCCGCTGGGGGCCGTTGTCGCCTCCCCATGTTCTTCCATATCCATATGACCGGACTGATTGCTGCCCTTAATTTCGCGCTTTTCGAGTTTCATACCGCATTTCGGGCAACGTCCGGGTTCATTTGTTACAATCTCGCATTCGGACATCGAGCATGTATAGTAGGTCCTCCCCGATGTTTCCTCCGCCGGCACCAGCTTCATGCCGCAATCCGGGCATTCCCCTGGACCGTGCTGCACGATATGTGAATGAGAATCCATGGGACAGGTATATACCCCGCTTGCTTCCATCTCCATATCGGCCTTTTTCTCTTTTTGCTCTTTTTCCGTCTTTTCTTTGTTAATTATCTCCCGTTCCACCAGCTTCATGCCGCACTTCGGGCATCTTCCCGGTTCCGCCGAGACTACGCTATCCTGGGGCATAGGGCATTCATATACGGTACGTCCGGATGTCTCGTCGGCGGGCACCAGTTTCATACCGCATTCCGGGC
>CP070813.1:3092727-3105428 GCA_020344055.1 Candidatus Zixiibacteriota bacterium
CCGAGGTGGATCGCAAAAGCGAGGATATGGCCGAGGAGATCTCTTTGGCCGCTTTTTTCGACGGGATACCTCTAATGTGATATTTGACCCGGTTTCCGTCGACCTCGAACGAAAACGCGGCCTCCCCGTAGCCCAGCGCCGTTACGATATCTGCCGCCATCTCTTTATTGGTGGAATCCCCGGAGCCGATTCCGCTCAAGGCCAATTCATACCCGACCGTTTTTTCATAGGAAATCGGTACCAAAATTATAAATGCGAATACGAATATCGATATCGCAATTCCGAACGAGAACCTGGGATGCCTGTTAATTTTGTTTTTTATTTTAGCCATTATTGAATTCTCCTTAACTTGCGGTGAAAGTTGTTCTAATGCAGTCTTTAAATCGTTAAATGGGGTCTGCGGCAAACCCTCTTCACTTCGCGCCGTCTCGAACGCCGAATCAAGAGTTTTCAACGCCTCGTACTCGCTTCCGCATTCCGGGCATTCTCTTAGATGCTCCTGGATTTCGGTATCGAGACACCCGGCTTCATTCAGCCGACGTTTCACATCGCGGCAACGCATACTCCGCCTCAACTTTCGTTAATTTTATTTCCAACAAACGCTTTTTCAATTCCTCGCGCATCTTTCTCCTGGCCCTTGAAAGTCGCGATTTAATGGTCCCCACCGGCCTGCCGTACATAGCCGCCAGCTCCGCCACACTCCAACCCTCGAGCTCGAAGAGCGTGATCAGCGCCTTCTCCTCCGCCGAGAGCGCCTCGAAGGCTTTATCTAGCCATATCCGCGCGGCAATTCGGCTCGAATCATCGCCGGGCATCTCGTTGTCGACGGGTAATTTTGACAGGCGCAGCCGGCTTCTCAGCCATTCCCGGCGGTTTTTCGATTTGTACATGTTGACAATGATCCGGTACAACCAGGGTCTGAAAGATTCCGGGTTGGCCAGAGTTTCAAGCTTGTTCATGGCTGTAAGGAGCGCGTCCTGGTAAAGATCGTCCCCGTCGTCACGGTTACCGGTAAGTTTTCTGCAGAACGCCTCCATTTTTGGATGTTCGGCTTCGAGGTATCTCCAGAACAGGTCCCTATTCATATTGCACCCTTAAGACGCTTTGAAACGGATTCCGGTTGCACGGGAAAATCATGGCTATGGTTATTATACGAATTTGTAATACCAATTACCTGGATTATCACGAGAGCATAACGGCCGAAAAATGTAGACGGGCATTTTGCCCGGCCTTAATCTTAAAGTCGGGAGCGCGGGGCTCCTGACCGAACGTTTCATGCTTGTTCCGATTTCATCGGAAAAAGCATGCCACCCGTCACCCCCCCCCGCTGGGTTTTTTTATTCTTTCACCAGCAGCACATTTACGGCTTTGGCAACTATTTTCACGGAATCGCCCTCTTTTATGGCAAGATCGTTCAGCGATTCCATGGTCATTACCGAGTTCATGATCGCCGGGGCGTCGATATTCAAGGTGACCTGGCACATGACATCGCCTTTTTTAATCCCGGTGATTTTCCCGGTCAGCTGGTTTCGGGCGCCGTATTTCACTTTAACCTCCTATCATTTATTATGATTTACATTTTGATTTTAGGGATTATTTTTTTCAGGATCAATTAAAATTGGTTTATCCGGCAGGCAATTAATTAGTAGAGTTATTTAGAACCGATGATGTCCAGGAAAGTAGCGCAGGCAAAACCAGTTGTCATTATACGGTGTTTTAACTGCTCGCCTTCTTTTTTAAGTTCATCATAGCCGGGATATTTTTCAATTTTAGACAGTTCTTTGTCTATATCGGCGAGTTCATCGGCCATCTTCCCGTCCTTTTCAGGATCACATTCACGACAAATATATTCCTTCGTCTCGAAATCGCTCAGATTTAGCCTTTTAACCATATCGATTATTTCATGTTTCTTGAATGTGGAATTATGAGTTTTCCCTATCATGCGGCCGATTTTCGCTCCCCAATGGTGCAGAAGGACGTCGGACATCTGTTTTTCGGTCTGATTATCACAAAACTGCTCGCGGACTATAAAACGGCCGCCGGATTTAAGAACCCTCTTCATTTCATCAAGAACCGCGCTGACGTCCGGAAGATGATGTAATCCGCAGCAAATCGAAACGGTATCAAAAGCTTCATCTGCAAATAGCAGGTTACCTCCGTCCATCATCCTGAAACTAACTCGATCGTCTTTGAAATTCTCTTTTGCCTTAGTGAACTGTTTCTCCGATATATCGATTCCGATTGCCTCGTCATAGTTTTTAAAAGCGTTCAAAAGTTTTCGGATAAATTCGCCGTCCTGGGTGGCGACATCCAGTATTTTGCCGCCGGATACGGCACCGAGTTTTTGATCAAGTAACTGCATGTTCTTTCGTTTTCTATACGTCGCCAATCAAAAACGGTTTCAATCTGAACCTAGCCTTGGCATCAAAATACCGGGCTACGTCAAAACATCAAATCTGATACGGATTCAGTCTTAAAACCGGTAAAAAAGGCGCCGGATCCGGTGATCCGGCGCCATAAGTTCACTTTTCAAAAATGGCTATCTCAAAAGAAGCATCTTGTTAGTCTTGGTGAAGCCTTCGGCCTCCATCCGGTAGAAGTAGATTCCCGACGCCGTTTTGCCGGCGTTCCAGATAACCTCGTGCACTCCCGCCTCTTTATCCTCATTGATAAGGGTGACAACTTTCCTGCCCAGAAGGTCGAAGATCTCAATCTTAACGTGAGAATCTCGGGGCAAAGCGTACTTGAGAGTGGTTTGCGCATTGAACGGATTGGGGTAGTTCTGGTTTAGCGCAAACTCCCTGGGAAGATCGCTGATGCCATCTTCATCAACGCTAACCTGATCGGAGATATGAAGGGTAACCGGGATTGTAACTGTCGGCTCGTTGTGATAGATATCGGAACCATCGACCGTTATGGTGCCGGTGTAAACGCCTATATCGAGCCAGGAACCGTCAAAGGTAATCATCACCGAATCGGTTACATCCGGAGAGATAGTACCGAATTCGGGGCTGGCGGAAAGCCAGCTGCGGGTGAATCTTACGGCCAGCCCGTTCTGGACGTACATCTGGTTGTAAGCCACCTGCAATCCGATCGTACCGTTGGCGTCCTCGATACCGATGGTGGCCTCGTCAAGACGGCTAACCATGTTGTTGTACTGATACGTTATGGTGCCGTTTGCCAGGATGATAATCTGGAAGGTATAGGGCCCGCCGGAACCGTAATGCCGGATATTATCCCATGTTACAATCACCGAATCGTTGGATTCATACCTGTAAACCTGTCCGCCGTAATTGGGATTCAGATCATCCCAGAACCCGGCCAACAAGTTGTTGGGTTGGTCCGGATCAGGTATAGACTGGTTGCTCCAACGGGTAGATGTCGAAGTAAAGGTAACAAATCCGTTTGAGCAAATGCGGTAGGAATTGAAATTGGTGCCGTAAAATGAGAAAGTAAATCCCAGAGCGAATGGTCCCACGTTGGAATCATCGCCCAGACTTACAGGAGTCCCTATCGAAGAAATATCAACCCAGTTATATTGCGGGCCGCCGGGTTCATCGGAGTCTATCCAGATATAACCAAAAGCGTCCGGGCCGCCGCTGCCGTCGGTCTGGGGCGGATCCTGAGGTTCATTGCCGTTGTCCATTACACTCTTATCGTAGTTGCCCTCATATTCCGTATAAGGGCCGATCTCCCCGCCGCCGCCGGACGATGCCAATATGTCGTCGGTTTCGGTTACCACAACGAATTCCAGGTCGAGATCGCCGCCATTGTGGATGTGCATCGGCAGTTCGGCGACGTTACCGGGATTGACCCAGACGTCATAGCTGGTTTGCGCAACCTCAAGCCTGGCGCCGGTTATGGCGTAGCCGTAGGCAGTGTTGGACGGCAGCGACTCGTTATTTCCGGGGAACATCGAAGTTACCTGATAGTAGTAATCCTGATAGTTTACCACGGTAACATCGTCGTAGGTCAACACGGTACCGGGGACCGTTCCGATCTGCGTGAACGGGCCGGTTTCGTTATCGGACCGGTAAATTATATAGGTGTCCGGATCGATGCGGGGAGCATTCCAGTTCAGCTCGACTTTCTCGTCCATATCCAGAGTGGCCGTAAGATCCTCGGGGCATGGATACGCGGAATCGATAAACAGATCATCGGCCTCGTCATTAAAAATGAAGGTATAGGATTCGGTTACATTGGGCGTAACCTCGAAATCGATTTCTCCGACTCCCCCGTTACCATAGGAGGCCGAATCCGAATGCATAGGATAAATGCGGAAATGGTATGTGGTTCCGGCGTTCATGGTGGCATCACCCGACCACATATAGTCGTTGTTTTCGTAACCGGGAGTCATTTCCGCCACGAGGGCATTGTCGCCTTCCACGGTAAGCGTCCAGTTATTCTCGGAACCGGAAGGATTCACCGCCAGTACCGGAACCGATGGAGGAGTTCCCGGATCGAGGATTGAAAAATCGCTTCCATGGTGCAGAACCGCATCCTCAGTATAGTTCTCGGAAAAGACCGCCCAGCTGTAATCATTGGTCAGGTCGGTAGCCAGCAACACGGAGCCGGTGAATACGCCGTCGCCTGCGGTCTGGTCCGGGTAAACACCGTTATCTCTCATGGGGAAGAATTCCTGGCAATCCCAGGTAGCGCTATAGAAACCGTCGTCATCCCAGCTTCCGCGGAAATAGAAAGTCCTGTACTGAATGTCGTCGGGATTTCCGAATGAAGCCTTGAGAATGGTCTCGACTTTGGGCTCCAGCGGGAAATTCAGGGTGACGGTATCACCGTCGGCGATAGTAAAGGTGGTAAATGACGGCAGATAATCCTCGGTGAATTCGGCCCTGATATCCCAGGCGGTATCGGCGGGTATATACATGTAGTAGTAGCCGGTATCGTTGCAGTGAGCGACAATCTGGGGATCGCGGTTGGTGACGGTGACCATTCCCTCCAGACCGACGCCGGTAACCTGGTTGGTTACCAGGCCCTCGATCATGCCATATCCGGTCGGCGGAATAACGTCAACCTCGGCGCTATAGCGATAATAATTAGGCATGGTAACCGTAACGAGCATGGTACTTCCGGGATTTTGCGGCACGATAGGGATGGCGACGGCAGCTCCCGTACCCATGGCGGCTCCTATTATTTCGCCGTCAACAGTCAGACCAATCCAGGACCCGGAATCGGCGGTTACGAAATATTCGGTAAATCCGCTGAACAGTATCGGGTCGTGAACCACGGTAAGGTCGCTCGGCACTTCCGAATAAATCGTGTTGAAGGCGTCACCGTGATGATGGAACAGGTGATGAGTGTAAACCTTATGCTGCGGATTATAAGGCCAGCTGGAAGCCTGCAGGTAATGTTTTGCCGAAGCGTTGGCAAAACAGGGATTGAGGTTCGGCAAACCGGCGTCCCCGTGACCGGGGTCGAAATGGGGCCAGAGGTAATCCCAGATGCCGAAGATGTAAGTGTCGTTGACGAATGAATACGAGACCTCCGAGGCGGCAGTCACGCCCAGGGCTCCATGCTCCATACGGTGGAACCGTTCGGCGAACACTTCGCTGCCATAATCATACCTGCCGGTAAGGCAGTTGATTGAAAATACAAAGCAGAGATCGTCGTTATTCAAGCCGCTAAGGTCGCCCGTTTGGTAGTCCGGCTCTCCCCAACCCGATTCCAAACCGTGGTCACGATGAAGCAATAAAAACGCGCCGCTGTTGATATCGTTGTTAATGCGGGTAGCGTTGGCGCCCCAGTCGGTCAGATGCTGGGGAGTTGCGGGAATATATTCGAGGCCGTTAGGACCGAAATAATTGACAACCATATAGGTATTGGTATTGGTGGACCAGACCGACCCCGGGGTACCTGAATAGATGGCGTATTCGCGAACCGGAGATTTCCCTAAAACATGGGCCATAAATCCCCAGCAGATCTCGGTGCATAGAATGAACCATCTTTCAGTCTGCCAGCCGCCGGCGGTAATGGGATGCTGATAAAAAGAGGGATTGGTCGGAGGATTACGCTCATAATTCAGGAATTTCGTGACCATAGTATCGAGATTGGCGGCGTATTGGGCGGTTATCCTGGCTATGGCGATATCCGGAAGGTTGTCGTTAAGTTCTATATCCGCATAGATATTGTCCGAAACGCAGTAGTTGTTCCATATCGGGGAGGTAATACCATAGGTCAATCCCGAATTCTGGTAATCAGAAAGCAGCAAAACGGCAACGGGAGCAGGGTCCCATGTATTGTAGGCATTGTTGATATAGTTTTCAATCAAGTTCGTGTTATTGCCCCCGATCTCGGTCAATGTCGCCACCCCGGTTTTGATACCCTGCAACGTACGCCATTGCTTTATGGTGTCCGCCCAGGCGATAAAGACGGGATCGTCCGGAACGATAATTAAATATTCGACATCTTCGGTCTCAGTCGGCGCGGCATATCTTTCGGCAAAATCGATTTTGGGCAGGGTCGCGTAATTTATGAGATTCCCGGCCAGTACCGGTTCCCAATGACGGTTTCTCAAGCGATCCTCGCCAAAATGACCGTTACCGCCGATGAAATTGACCCGAACCCTCAAATTTGTATATACGACGAGCTCTCCGGTAACGGGATTGTACTGGAACGGCGTGATTCCCAAAATGACGTAATCAACGCCACGAATCCTGGAAAGATCGGAAAGAAGCACGGGATTTCCGGGGTAATAAGAATTAGCATTGTAAATATCGGGATCTTTTTGGTAGACAGGCGGCGAATCATCGTTTTCGAACGGAATGGGCGGCGCCGGAGCGATATTTACGTCCTGGAAGTACTCCGTGGTTGACGAGAGTATTTGAAAATTGGCGGTAGCGCCCTGGGGGACGGCGATCATTCTGCCGGTTCCGGGCAGATTGGGCGCTCCGGCGTTATTGGGCAGGAATACCCCGGGCATCATTACCATCTGCATGATTTCGCCATCGATCACGAGATCTTCCAACGCCATCTCCGGGACATTGAATTCGACCTCTACTCCGGCTTCATCCTGATTAATCAAGCTGAATCCGGGATCGGGATTCGCCGACGCAAATGTATAGACTTCGGCGGAACCGAACGAAACAAGACCAGCGAGAAGCAGAATCACGGAAGCAAAAGCAACGCGTCTCATTGAGTTTTCCTTTCTCTGGTATTTCAATTCAATTATTATCATCACCAATACACTAACAGTAAAAAATAGCAAATAAATCCGAAAATTCAAGCTTAAACTTCAATCATCTATGAGATTTACAAAAAATCCTATATTGGCTAAAATTAATGTATTAATGGAGCCAGTAAGTCCACTTTAGGCGCCTGTATTATGCCCGCCTGAAATTCATTCCTTATCATCTGGACATTAAAACGTTCGCCGGCAAGAAACCTCTTGACCATAGAGGATGGTTGATTTAATGTTTCAATAAGATTAGCTATGCCCCCGTAGCTCAACTGGACAGAGCATCTGCCTTCTAAGCAGGAGGTTTCCCGTTCGAGCCGGGACGGGGGTATTTTTGAGAATTCGGGCTATCTGCCGATCCCGGTTATTTGCGCTTTTTCGGCGATATGGACGATAAAAAATAGCCGATTATAAATCCTATTATGACGGTAAGGAAAATCAGCAGAACCAGAGGAATGTCGATTCGCCACAAAAGTATTTGGACACTTACATCCCTGATATTCTGCAGCATTACAACCAGAATCAGGATCGAGACTATAAGGATTACCCAGGCTTTCGGTGTCATCACTCCCCCTATCGGTTCAAGGTTTCGGCGGCAAATATATATGATTCTATTCTAAAAAATCAAGATTTCGCAGCGGCTTTGGAACCGGGATTACCGGCAACGTGTTGGGACAATTCTATTGACAATTTGGGGAATGCCGATAATATTAAACGTACGAAGCGTTCGTGGTGGATGTAGCTCAGTCGGTTAGAGCGCTAGGTTGTGGCCCTGGAGGCCGTGGGTTCGAGTCCCATCATCCACCCCTTATTTTCAAGAAACCATATAATCTTAATATTGCCTATTTTGATGATTTTAATAGCTGGATCTGTGCTTCCCGAGACATGGTTTACTTTAGGCTTGAGAGGCCTATTTGACAGTGATAATGTTTTGAGTTCTTGCCCTCAATTCTAAGAGTTGTGAGAGTGTGGTCGCCGCAAGATACCAGGTTATAATCGTAAATGCGCAAAGGCCGGACAAGACATCGAGAACGATGACGATACAGAATGATTCAGGAACGGTGTAACTTGGCTAATGAAGGCTATCAACCAGCGGATAATCCCTCACGCGCCATCCATTGGGCTTCCCGGAAGGATTCGATATCATCATCGAGTGGCTTGAAGGCCTCGCAAACCGTATTGCCGCTCATGGTTTTCTCCAAAGCGCCGAGCGCTCCCGGTACCGCCAGATCAGCGTACCAGTTGAAGTTGGCGAAACGAATGCGCGGAGGCGGCATATAGTTTCCGAGGATCCGCCGAATTATAGGTATACCTGGGAGTGCAAAAACGCCATAACGAGTTACTGCACTAAAATTGATCTCCTCCTGCCCTGCGAATTCAGGCTCAATCCTGGGCACGTTGCCCAACACTTTGACGAGTTGCTCGAAACGCCACGGGTAAGATTGATAAACGGGATGCCCATGGAAGCCAACCTGATCGATCCCCCAGGCGATCGGGAGATCCAGATCCTTGCTGCATTGCATCACCACCGTGACTACAGACTTCCAGACATAGAACCACAAGCGGTTGATCAGCGAGTACTCCGGAATCTGTAAGGCGGTAGTAAATTGAAAATCCAATGATCGATCCACGGCTTCAACAGAGGAGCAGAAAAACCTGACCGGATCCTCCGTAGAAAAAGCGGCGTGGACTAGAATCGGGAAGCAGGCAACCGCAGCCCTGCTGTTCCCATGCATATATTCAAGCAGCCATCGGTAAGGCCGCACATATATAGAATGGTCTGGACCGTGTTGCATGAGCCAGTCGAACGCAAACTGCGTATAGGATAACTTGGAGGTAATCGGATCCACAATTTGCAGCGGTTCGCCAGGCGGTCCTTGGTGACCTTCCTCCTCAATGATGGCTGCGGGGCTGCGCGTATGGATATCCCAGAATCGAGCCCAACACTCCATAAGCTCGAATGCGGAGAATGGATCATCAGCTTTGCACTCGTTGATCGCCGGCATTTCCACAGGATCGTCAACCACCTCTCCGGTATCGCGGTAAATCGAAAAAATCATCCATTCAGACAAGAGCCGTTCGAGGAGGTAGCTTGATGATAGCAGCTGCCAAAAATGGATCGTTTCGTGCGTAAGGTAGCGCGACAGATCGGTCCCCCACGCGTCGTTGTTGGGATCATCCCAGAAAGGCAGGATATGCCTATCTTTCCAGTCCTCAGGTGCTTCCGCGTTCACCTCAACGGAGCCGAGTAGCCACTCGAACTGATTCACTAACCATCGCCCCCCAGAGCAGCAGAGATAATACCGACCAAACTGTCTTTATCTTGGTCGAAGACGAGTTTCTCGACGCTGCCATCGGCCTTGACGATCATGGCGGTGTTGCGCCGAACCGTCTTCACATAGTCAATGGTAGCAGGATCAGTGCGCGTATCGATTAGAACTCCACCGCCTCGCCCGGCCAGGACATGATCGACGATCCGTTTGGCAATCAGCATCACACCCGCGGCCAGGATGACCTCGACCACACCCGTGAACCGGGCTGGTCCCAAGGCCCCACCCTGATCGGGTACGATGTTGTTGACGGACTCGACTACAGCATTGGGATCGCCCCAGTTAGTCTCTTCCTCGACCGCACGCTGGGTCTCGTCCAGTATCATTCGAACGCGTATTGTTGAATCCATAAAATACTCCCTTGAACAAACAAGTCAACTAATGCCCTGTAGTACATACTATACAATTCTTATTTACAGCAATCTATTCCTATGTAAGGCTCCTTTTATATTCGCTCCTTGTTTTCGTCATCGGGCTGAATAACTACAGTATCTCTTTCGCAGTATTCATTTTCGGGGACAAGTTTCATCAAATTCTCAGCCAATTCAACAACATTTGCATAACCACTGGCAAGGCAGTACCGGTTAAGCAGTTCATTTTCAAGTACTGCCTGCAAATACCATCCAAAAATCCAGATTTCATCCAAACGAAGTGCCTTCGAAACACAGACTGCATAATGTAAACGATCAAAGAAATTTAAAAATTTATTCAAGGCAAAAAGATAGCGACGACGTTCAGTAACATCCAAGGTATCTGACGGAATTAAAATATCTTCAAGAGTTACGCTGTGCGTATCCTGGTAAACCTGCAAGTCGGGTTCGCTTATTAGGTCAATTCCGTCTTTACCATCGAGAAGAATATCTTTGCCTGCAAAATAACTCGGGGTCTCAGATTCTAAAACCATGATTATCTCACGGATATCCGGATCCGTATCAAGATAACGAGCCTTATCGAAAATGAATTCAGTTCGTTTCCAGGCTAATTCCGACTTTCGTGTTGCCAGAAAGCGCCAAAGGCCCACGGCACCTCCAACGACGACGACCAGGATATCCCATTTTTCGATGATTACATTAAGAATTTTCTGCATCTATCCTTTTCGGATATATGAATATGTTCTTTTGCATCCGCGGATTTTCCAATCGAATCCATTAAATATCAAGTAAACCGGGCTTCTTGGCGCCTGTAACGATCTCGGTAAACTTATTTCTCACTCCTCGTTTTTCTACACTTCTGCCTATAGTGTAAGTCCCGACTATTCCACCCCAGGCCGCCCAGAATTCAATAGGCAGATCAAATGGCTTAATCGATGCACCTGCTATTGATTGAATAATTGGAATAAGGCAGTAATTAATGAAGATAAAGACCAATCCAGCATAAATGACCGATGGCCGCGCTCTCTTGGTATAATTATCTCCCTGGGTCAGCTCCGCGACCATGATTCTTTCTTTTGCGCCTAATTCAGCCCTTATCGTCTCTTCGATTTCGGCGTCTTTTTTCTGCAGAAGCTGCTGGAATTCCAGTTCAAGCTTGTTCTTTTCTTCAGGACTAAGTTTGAATTTATCAATAATGCCCCCTATATCCTTTAAGATTGATTCAGTCCCACCGCCTAGAATTTTCGAAAGAAGCCCCATCCTATTCTCCCTTCTTTATGTTAAATATGCTAATGCTTCCTCAACAGAAGGTTTAAGATATTTTCCATCGGTATACTGCCCTACAAATAAGATCTGACGCCTGTTCTGTCGGTTGGAAGAAGCTACGTGTACCCAGGCAGGATCTCCAAAATCGGTTCCATATTCATGAATAACCTGGTCTATATCAAGTTTTTCCAAATTCAGGCAAATTAGAGCAAAGAGAAAAAGGTTTTCACTTATATCATCCTTAAGCGGTTTGCCGGTTAAATCCATGACTCCTGATCTGATATTTGCTCGGATGGGTTCAAATTCGGGCATGGATAAGAAATTTCTTGATATTTCGCAGTCAGCAGCTTCTCCAAGACAATGCTGAGAAGTTGAGCTGCCGCCAACCAGCTTATTAACCGAAGGGCATCTATACCCTGAATTTATTCTGATTGGAGCTCCTATTTCATCTCGTACCGGCTGCAGCGTTTTTTCCACCAAATACTTTAAATTTTCGACAATATTTTGTGGTGGATTTTCCTGTTCGGATTTCAATGCAGGAATGCGCTCCGCTGTCCCGGAACGTAGAAACTCCCCAAGGGTAAAATTCTTTGACAGCGGCATAGATAAATCTGACATTTCTAACCTCCCTTATTTCCCATATTGAACGATTCTTCTTTCAAACTGACAAGCTCAATGCTATCGTCGCCGGCTGAATCATGATGGCCTTGTATTCTGCCGCCACCCATTCCAACCCTCCGGTTTTTAGAATTTGATATTCCCTTTCCCAGGGAAAAAATCCCTGCCTAGAGATACACATATTATCAATTTAGCTTTAAGCGCTCAACTAATTAAATAATGCGTAATCCGGGTGTCAATAACTTTTTTTCGTCCTATCTGCAATTATTATAAATTAAGCTGTCCGACATAAAAAAGCCCCGGCAAACGCCGGGGCAAACAACTGAATTCAACAGGCTGCAACTTATTTCAACAAAACAATCTTAACATTCCTCGAATAATCTCCCGCCCCTGCCCGCGCGAAATAGACGCCGGAGGTGTGCGCAGTCGCGTCCCATACCGCCTCCCCACCCCTCATCTCCAGCCGCTCCACCAGCCTGCCGGTGATATCGTAGGTATCAATGTGCTCGATATCGGGATCGGTTAGGGTGATTCTGCAGGCGGCGTTGAAGGGGTTGGGGTAAGCGGAGATGGCGAAATCTGCTGGCAGTTCCTTTAAATCGCTGTTTATAATTTTCGTAAAATTATCGCTTGCTGTATAATACAGATCATGGCCCGGGCCGGTATCGCCCCTGAAAATGCAATGGAATTTCCGAAACAATCCATCGTCAGTGCATAATAAAAATGGATCATATTCAATAAGGATGGATGAATTGTCTACTTGACGGGGAAGCTTACGCAGACACCGATGGAATCGTCACGGGGGATCTCCAGTCCCGGATATGATGAAAATTCGAAGCGTTCGGCATATACCGCTGTTGCGAATATAAAAATGGCGAAAAAGACTATTACATATCTCATGGCATAAACTCCTCGTCGTAATAT
>CP070813.1:3105528-3118117 GCA_020344055.1 Candidatus Zixiibacteriota bacterium
ACGGCGTTGATTCCGGCGGCGAGGCTGTTTCCAGCGGTATCTATCTATATCGGCTCGAGTCCGGTTCCAATCGCCAGGTTAAACGAATGTCCCTGCTAAAGTAAATTTGATAATGATTCATATCCCCGCCGGATCCTGGCGGGGATTTTTTTTGCCTAAATATACGGATTTTAATATTATTTGTCCGAGAAAGGTATTTTATGACCGGACCTGATTCAGCCGAACCTCAAAATCCGATCCTTAGAGCCGAAAATATATCTCTTGAGGTTATTAACGGGGGCACGCGCAAGAATATCATTACCGATTTCTCATTCGATTTTTACAGGGGCAAAATTTACAATATCCTGGGACCGTCGGGCGCCGGCAAGTCCTCGCTTTTGCGCCTCTTTAACCGTCTTGATGAGGCAACCGGGGGAAAAATTTCTTTTAACGGAAAAGAGTTAAATCAATATAATCCCTGCCGGCTTCGCAGGAGGGTCGGATACCTGTTTCAGATCCCCTATATGTTTCCCGCGACCGTTAAAGACAACCTGCTTTATGTCGATCCGTCGTTGTCCGACGACACGATAGTATCAATGCTGTTGGAGGTAAATCTCGAACCCGATTATCTGGCGTCGAATGTGGAAGTTCTCTCCGTGGGCGAAAAACAGAGAGTGGCCATGGCGAGATTGCTTATCATGAAACCCGAAATAATTTTGCTGGATGAACCGACATCCGCCCTGGATGAAAAAAACTCGTCGCTGCTTTTGAAACTGGTAAAGAATAAAGTATCGGGAGACGGCATCACGGCCATAATCGTAACCCATGATTCCAGGCAGGCGTTAATGTTCGACGGAGAAACATTGCTTATAATTAAGGGAAAGCTTGTGGAGCATGGGCCCGCAAAGCAATTGATATCTCATCCCAAAACGGAATCCGGCAGATCCTTTTTAAAAGGAAGCGGCGAATGACCGGGGTCGGGATCGAAAATGTATTGATATCGCTGATCCTGGCGGCGGTGGCGTTGGCCATCGGTTTTTTCTGGAAGATACCGGTACAAAAGAACATGAGCATCGGAATTATCCGTTCGTTCATTCAGCTTATAGCGGTCGGTTATGCCCTGAAGTACGTTTTCGACCTGGAATCGATCTGGCTGATATCGGCGGTTATTCTGGTAATGATCCTGGTAGGCTCTCATGCTTCCTACAGCATGTCAAAACAGGTCAGGGGCGCTTTCCTGATATCGTTTGCCGCTATCGGGACGGGATCGCTGATCACCCTCTGTTTTATGCTGATTTTAAAAATAATAACCTTTGAGGCCAGGTTCATTATTCCGCTATCGGGTATGATCATAAGCAATGCCATGAACGCCGCTGCACTGGCCATAAACCGCCTGTCGTCGGATATAAAATCCAACAGGCTCGCCGTGGAGACGGCTCTTGCGCTCGGAAAGGGCAAACGCGAGTCCTGCAGGCGGTTTCAGCAACAGGCGGTTATCGCCGGAATGACCTCCATTCTAAACTTCATGAAAACGGTCGGAATCGTGGCGCTGCCGGGGGCTATGACCGGCATGATTCTCGCAGGTGCCGAACCTCTCGAGGCGGTTTTCTGGCAGCTTATAGTGGCCTATATGCTGTTGAGTTCCGTGACCATTTCTTCCATAATAGCGGTCGAGCTTACCCTCACGAGTCATTTTACACCGCATCATCAGTTAAAATTGAAATCATAAAGCACCATCATTTTCAGGTAATTAATACTATTATCCTTTATTTGCGAAAAATAAATACCACTTTTTTCTTGGATTTACGTAAATATAGCCTATATTTAATTTGGTCCTTGAACGGTAATGGGTTTAGTGTGGAATTCCACAGATATTTGGATTGAATAGGTCATAATGGAGGAAACATGAAGGCATTTATAGCGATTCTTTCTCTGGCAATCTGTTTTATGGGGCTTGTAGCCTATGCGGGCGATCCGGGTCAAACCTACCAATTTTCCAACCGGGATGGTAATAGAGTTGTGAGGATAGATACTCCCCATAACGGGAGTTTCGAACCCACCATAAAGCCGAAACGGCCGATCCGTAATCCCAGCATTATGGCTCAGGTTTTATGGATAGATCGTAGTCACGAAAACGCCATCGCTGAAAACGTTGTAATGGTACCTGACGGCTCTGGCATTTTCGTGGGATGGTGGCTGAATAATGAACGATATTCCGCTTATGTGTCTGCCGGAATGAATTCTCCGGCATGGACTTACAGACATGAAACGGACTGGTGGCTGCCGGTCGATGCCACCAACAGTAAATTTTGCGGTACCGCCAACGAAGTGCCGGTTTATGTCTGGGAGCATGATTCTCCCCTGTTTATAAATGAATTCCAATACCCTGAGAGATATAAAGGAAAAGGAATATCATTTTCCGGTGACGGGAATCTTATGGCCGCGGTAGCGAAGCTGAATAATCAAACCGCCATCCTTATCGTCTATGATTTGATCGCCCAGGATACGATTTTCACCAGGTCATTTGTACCCACAACCGAATTATACGGTGTCGATTTTTCGCACGACGGTTCCACCATCGTGGTTTCCAATTACGGGGGGCTGCTGGTTTATGACGTGCCGGCGGGTAACCTGATAGGTTCGCTATATAACTATTCCCAGAATGAGGCGGAAATATCCGGTGACGGAACGCGGATAGTTATCGGAACGTTCAGCGGAAACGTAATACTGTATGAGTGGAACGGAACGAGCTATATTACGAAGTGGAGTATTAATACCGGTCACGATTGGGTGAGAGCTCTGGCTATTTCGACCGACGGATCGACGTTCGGATGCGGGACCATTGAGTTTTTAAGCGGCGGCTGGACCGGTAAATTCATGCTTATAGACGCCGATTCCGGTACGGTCCTTATTGATTACGACGAGTATGGAGATGAGGTTTGCGCGGTCGACATATCGGCCGACGGTCAGTATGCCATAGCGGGATGCTACGGCCAATTAGACGGGACGTACGGGGATGTAGTCACCTGTTTCAGAAGAGATACGAACATACCGATATTCCAGCTTCTCGACGATATCGACGAGACGGGTTCGATTATGGGCGTGGCCATCTCGGATTCGGGCAATTACGCCGTCGCCGGGGGGAAAGAGGTTCATGCCAGGATCATGGGCAACGGCGGTATGGTTTACTCCATAAAAATTAACGATCCCCTCAATAACGATGTTGCCGTCGCGTCGATCGACGAACCGGGCGAATTTCTCAATCCGGGAGAGTCCGTTATTCCGACCGCCACTTTTATTAACGTTGGCGAGAATAACGCGAGTTTCACCGCGAATTGCACTATTACCGATATTGACAGCGGAATTGTGGTCTATTCCTCTTCTTTCGGGGTAAGCGATCTTCCGTCGTTTTCAACCAGCGTGGTCTATTTTTCGCCGGACTTCACCATGCCCGCGGAAGGGCGATACATGATGGAAATTGTAGCCGACATGGCAAACGATGAGGATCTTTCAAATAACGATCTGTCGCTGATTCTCAGAAGCTGGCATGATATCAAAATTACAGAAATCATTTCCCCCTTCGATGAGGTTACTTATAACTGGCCCATGATTCCCATTGTGACCTGCAAGAATTTTGGCTCGTACATGGAAAATTTCGATATCCTTCTGACTATTTATGATTCGCTCGACATCCAGGTATTCGCGACCCAGGCCTCGGTTTTCAGCATGCAGCCTTACGTGGAGGAAGAAACGCAATTCAGCGAATGGACTCCTGATCAAAACGGCATTTACAGAATCGAGATAGAAGCCGTTGTACCGGACGACTATTTCCCCGACGATAACATAGCCGTCAAGTATTTCGAGGTAAAGAACGAGATGATATATGACGATGGAGTTCCTGAAGTCGATATCTGGGTTAACCTTTATCCTTATTCAACCAATAGAAAATTCGCGCAGAGATTTGAGCTGAATCTTACTCCCCCCTTTAACATCACCAATATGCGATTCTTCATCGGAGACATAAATTATACGGGGTATTTTGATTATGTCGGCGTGTGCAAGGAATTGGGAGGATTGCCCGACACCGCTGATTATCTCGTATATGAATCCAATCCCAGCCTGGCCGGTCCGGGGAGATGGACCAGCGTCGATTTCAACGGTTATGTAACCGATAACCGGCCGTTGTGGGCGGTTCTGCACTGGGCGGATGTCGAGGATTTAGGGCCCTTTATCGGGGGCGACGAAAGCGGGATATTGGACGAACAATCTTACTGGTATGCCAACGGCGAAGGCTGGAACCTGTATACCTGGAGAGACTGGATGATCAGGCTGACGCTTCAGGAACCTATTACGGGGGTGGAAACGGAGTATATATCCGGTTTACCGCGGAAACTCGCCCTCCGGCAAAATTATCCCAATCCCTTCAATCCGAATACCAACCTGCTTTTCGAACTACCGAATCCGGGGCATGTCAAGATCGAGATTTTCGGCCTGACCGGGGCCAGGGTCAGGACCCTGGTCGATTCGCATTTTGACGCCGGGTATCACTCCGCCGTCTGGGACGGCAAATCGGATTCCGGCGAGGAGGTCGCGTCCGGGGTTTACTATTATCGTTTGACATCCGGACAGCATCGTATAACCAGAAAGATGACGATGCTTAAATAATCTGAAAACATCTCTGTTTTGTAGAATTAGGGCCGGACTCCGGCCCTTTTTCAATTGCTAAATCGATCTCCATTGAATATAAAATAAATCATGAACAGCCTCTATTTGCGCGTAAAATATGGTATGAGGTCTTCATTGATAATTGCTATGTTTTTAATTTCGTCGATATTCTGCCCATGGTCTTCAGCTCAAGACGAGATTTCTAAGCTTTTTCTCGAAAATGCGGATAATCTTGATTTTATCGGAGGCGAGTCGGATATCCTGCAGCTTGACGGCAATATTCATTTCTCCCACGAGAATATCGATCTTTACAGCGATCATGCCACCTGGTACCGAAAAAGCGGGTTGGTTCGTTTTACAGGCTCGGTATACGCCCAGGATGAAAACAGGATGATAGACGCCCGCGAGATCACGTACTACAGCCGCGATAAAAGGGTGATCGCCCAGGGCGATGTCTGCATTGAAGATCTGGGCGAAGACGTGATCCTTGATTGCGGCAAGGCCGATTATTTTCGCCGGTCTCGTCAGTTTTACGCCTATGAAAACCCGGTTTTGATATTGAATCCCTACGATGATTCCTCGAGGGTGGAAATATCGGGGGAAAGGCTGGAATATTCCGCCGCCGATTCCAGCGGCGCTGCCTATGACTCCGTAATGATTGTCAGGCAGAACCTTACGGCAAAAGGGGAAAAGGCCGATTTTAAGAGAAATCCCGAGAGCGTGGTGTTATACGATAATCCGGTAGTAATTCAGGAGGATAACAGACTCACGGGGGATACAATTTCCATATTTTCCAGAAAAAGGGTCCTGGAAAGGCTGATCACGCGGGGGAATGCCCGCGCCCTGTATATTTCCCAGCCCGACACCTCGTATGAGGATTATACTACGGCCGAGCTTACCGGAAAGGAACTCGAGGTGTTTTTTGAGAACGATAAGGTCAATAAAGCCGTTATGCGCGATAACGCGATTTCGGTATATATTCCGGCCGCCACGGATACCATTACCAAAGGTACAAACAGGGCCTCCGGGGATTCCATTACCCTGTATTTCAACGAGGGAGCCATTCGAAGGGTTTATATCTCCGGCGGCGCTGAGGGTAAATACATTGAGCCCAAAACAACCGGAAGAGACAGCGTCTATTTCGATACCACGACTTATTATGGTAGCGTGATAGACTATGATTTCAATAAGTCCAGCATTTCGTTATTTAATAATAGCTCCCTGCATTATCAGGATATGACCTTACGGGCCGGGACCATCAATTATGACATTAACGACCGGATCCTGTCGGCCGAAGGATTGAAGGACGATTCGACCGGGGAAATCTCTCAGCTACCGGTCATAATTCAGGGAATGGAGGAACTTGACGGCGTCAGGATGACTTATAATCTGGAAACCGAAAAGGGGCAGGTTTCCCGGGCAAAAACCGTCTATGAAGACGCCTACTATAATAGCGAAAGGATCAGAAGGATTTCTGAAAACGAGATGTTTGTTTCTCAGGGTAATTATACTTCCTGCGATGAGGAGGAGGAAACGCATTATCACTTCCATAGCGATAAAATGAAAATGATCGGGAAAGACAAGGTGGTAGCGAAGCCGGTGATACTCTATATCGGGGAGATCCCGGTATTCGCCATCCCTTATTATGTTTTTCCCATTAGAAAAGGGCGTCATTCCGGATTTCTGACGTTCGAGATCGGGAATTTCGAAAGGGGGGAGCGTTTTATCCGTAACGTGGGCTACTACTGGGCGGCATCCGATTATTGGGATTTGGAAACGAGTCTGGATTTTTATGAAAACGAGCGAATAATACTAAACAACAGCGTTAGATATAATTTGAGATACCACCTTAATGGAAATATCGGGGTCAACTATGCCCGGGAAACGGGCTGGGTCGATTTTAAACAGAATATCAGGACAAGATGGCGGCTCAATCTTTCCCATAACCAGACAATCTCTCCCTCGGTCAGGCTTTCGGCCTCCGGCAGCTTCGTTTCGGACAAGGATTTCATAGCGGACAATATTTACGATCCGGAAGAGCGTCTTAACAGGACCGTGAGATCGACCGCGAGCCTGACAAAGAGATGGAAATCGTCCTCGCTGATCATTTCGACCGATCAAAACTGGAATCTTGATAACGACGCGAGGCTGGAACATCTCCCGTCGATAAGATTTTCCCGTTCGTCTTTACCTATTTTCCCGGACCCTACCGTCTCTAAAAAGAAAAAGAGGGTTAAACCCTGGGAAGAGCAAGAGGTGCCTAAGCGGAAATTTTACCATAATATGTATTTCAGTTTCAGTACCAGCGGACAGAACCTGATTCAGCGCCTGAATCTGAGCGATACGACTCACTACTGGAGGCGGTACCAGACGCTTCATTCGACGGCCTCCCTGAGCAGCCCTCAGAAGATTTTCGGAGTTCTCTCCGTGGAACCGCGAAGCGACCTGACACAGACGGTATACCATCTTGAATGGAATAGTATTGTGGAGGAACTCGGCCTCGAAACGAGCCGGCTTTTCACCAGAGAGACATACAACCTCGGAATCAACGCCAAAACCGATCTTTACGGCACGGTCTATCCGAACATTCTGGGATTAACGGGCTTGCGTCATGTGATGACCCCGTCAATCGGATACACCTTTACCCCGGAAATCGAGAAAAACGAAGAATACAGGGAATATACCGGTGTAGGATCGGTTTCAAGAAGGTCAAAAAGAATAGGTTATTCTCTCAGCAATCTTTTTCAGTCGAAATACGTATCCGGCGAAAGCGAAAAGAAACTGGATTTATTTACTATGAGTATAAGCGGGAGCTATGATTTTGTTCAGGAGATAAGGAAGATCGGCGATCCCGCTTTAAGCATTCGCACATCGGCTCTGCCCAATTTAAGCGTTACCTACACGTCGGGATATTCTTTTTATAATTTCGATGATTCCCGCAGGTCGCTCTTAAATCCTCGTTTGAAAAATGTGAGCATCTCGTCATCTTTTAAAGGCGGATACCGACCCGGTGGTGCCGGAGATGAAGAGGAAGGGGAGGATATTCCCGGTAGAAATAGAGTCAGATCGCCCTTTAGCGGCGGCAGGAGAAGGGGATCGGTTTCTTCGCAAATAGGTTTCGACTTTACGCTTTCCCACAGATATACCATGACCAAAACCCAGACCGGAACCGATAAAACCCAGTGGCTCGATTTCGCGTTGAGTCTGAAGCCGGCATTGAAATGGAATATAACTTATGAGAACCGCTATAGTATCGAAGATAAGAATATAGCGTCTCAATCATTGGTGATCGCCAGGGATATGCACTGCTGGCAGGGTGAATTTGTGTGGATACCGAGCGGCCCCATTGCCGGCTATTTCGTGAAGATATATATCAAGACTTTACCCGACGTCAAGGTGGAAAAGTCGGAGGGTGGAGTAAGGGGCAGGTATTACTAGAAGTAAATTATTCTAAAAAAGCGATTGACAACCCGCGTATATTTTGCTTAAAAAGACAACGGTCATAGAAAAACTTAAAAAAGAGGTAAAGAATGAACAAAGATCAGATTATTGAAAAAGTGGCTGAGGACGTTGGTATAACCAGATCTCAGGCCAGCAAAGCTGTTAAGTCTATGTTTGACGGCATAGTTACGAGTCTCAGGCAGGGGAATAAAGTCAGCGTTTCGGGATTCGGGACCTTTGATATTTCCAATAGAAAAGCCCGCACAGGAAGAAATCCTCAAACCGGGGAGGAGATTCAAATATCCGCGTCCAGAGTTCCTAAGTTTAAGGCCGGCAAGGCATTTAAGGAAGCATTGAATTAAATTTTGCAAATTACTTTTCCCGCCCCGTTTAACGGGGCTTTTTTTTGTGGACAGCGATTGATTTAAAGGAATAAATTCCCGCTATGAAGCGCGTTTTTAAAATAATATTAATCTGTTCGGTTTCATTGGTAGGACTATTCTTTTTAGCGCTGATATCACTGCGAATTTACTTTAGCGACAGCCGGATAAAAGAGTTTGCGACGGACGCCATTAAAGAAAATACCGGCGGTGATGCGGTCATAGGTTCTCTGGATATATCCGGCTTTTTGAAAATCGATCTTGAGGGTCTGGAATTAAGAAACGAAATAAACGATTCCGTCTGGCTCAGGATTGCGGGGGTCCGGGCGGATATCGAGCCCCTTAAGTTAATTTACGGTGACCTCCATGTATCGGATATGATTATTAAAGATCTCCGGCTTAATTATGTTCATATTCCCGATTTTCAAAGGGCTCCCGCTGAGGGCGAAGCGCCCTCCGCCGCTATGGATTTGCCGCTGGATCTTGTCATGGAACGATTCGAGCTCGGGAATTTCGTGGCGTCCGGACCGGAGGCTAAACTGGGATTCGATCTTATCATTTCCCAATTATCGTTTCAGTCACCGGATGATTTTTCGGCCGCTTACTCCCTGAACACAGATAAAGGATTAATCCACTATTATTCCGAGGATCTATCTCTGAACGGAACTTGCGATGTAACGGCCGCCGGCGTAATATCGTCTTCCGAAAACACCGCTCAGGATATGAAAGTAAGTCTATCGGATATCAGGCTTGTTATGGAAGAATCGCTGCTTGTAGATAATTTAGACGTGACATTAAAAACGATGTCGAAATTCGATGAAAATCTCATTGTGGTCGATGATTTAACATTCAATCTGGATGATAAGGAGATCCTCGGATTTACAGGGCAAATTAAATTGAAAGAGAAACCAGAATTGGCGTTGCGGGCCAGGGAAAAGAGCTGGGATATCACCGGTCTGAATCCGCTTCTGAAGGATCTAAACTTACCTTTGATTTTGGCCGGAATTATATCGATTGAAGACCTCTCAATTTCGGGTTCACCAGATTATACTTCATATGATTTTGTGATGGGTTTAAAGGACGTGGGGATCGATTATGATAAAATGATTTATCTGGGGGGATTGAGCGGTTCGATATATTCCAGTGGTGATCCGGAGCTGATCGTATTCGGAAGTTCCCTGACGGCCGATTCGATATCTGGCAGGTCCGATTCTCTACATCTATTCAGCGTATATACGATATCCTCGGCCGTGGAAGCGGAGATTTCGAGTTCCGACATCTATTTCAATATAAACACCGGCATCACCGATTTTTTCGGAGGTAAATTCGATATTTTCGCATTCACGGAGAGCTCGAAAATAGACGGCGATCTTCGGGTCCAGAACCTGAATTTATCGAAAGCTGTTTCTAATATCCTGGCCGGAGAAGGGGTGGATCTGGGCGGACTTTTCGGCATGACACTGAAGGTGTCGGGCCGGACGGATTCGCTTCAGTCGAATTTAACCGCCAGCCTGGAAAATTTAAAAGTTAGCCTTGAGAATGATTCCCTTTTCATCCCGCGGCAGGATTTTAATTTTTCCGCATCGACAATCATAGGTAAAGAATCTATAAACTCCAGGTTCGCCTATGACGTTCATGAAAGCGTCTCGGGTAACGGTGAATTCCTCTATCCGTTAAAACCCACCGCTCTGGACAGCATAATAATGTCCTACAGGATGAATCTCGACAACTCCGTTTTGCCGTCGTATCTTCCGGCGGCGGCTCTCGAAGCTCTGGGGGCGGTGGAACTCAGCGGCGGCAGCGTTTTAGATGGAAGGTTTTCAAGCCCGGTTGACACATTCAAATTTACAGGTTCCTCTAAGCTTACAATCGAGCCCACCGATATTTTAATCGACGATTTTCAGAGCGTTTTATATAGCCTCATCAGCGTTTCGGAGCTGGAGGTCACGGACAGGGGCATTTCATTGTTTTCTAATTCCGGCATAGAGGAATTATTCAATGAGAATTATTCCGAGTTTGATTTTTCCGGTATTACCATTGAGGGGGAAATAGTCTCCCTGGCGGATACGACCTGGCGCATAACGAATATGAACGCGAAAATACCGTCATTGAAATCACGTCTTGATCTTATGGGAGATTTCGGGTTTGCCGGCGAGGCCCCGTTTTCAAACCTGACGCTCTATTTTGCTTTCGATTCTGATGAGCCCGTAGAAATTGGAAATCAGCTTTATGTAAAGGGGGAATTGAAAGCCGAAATAAGGACCGCCAGTATTGATACATTGCTGGAGTTCTCCGGCACGGCCGATTTCAACAACATTGAAATTGAATCGCCCGGCGTTTTCAGGTGCGCCGATATTAATGGTGATATTCCCTTTTCGGGGAAATTGAACCTCCAGGATTCGATATTTGTAGTGGAAAGAGATGTAACTGAGATTTCCGGTTCCGGTTACCAGCGAGCAAGGCTGGCGAATATGCTGGCGCGAGAATACGGCCGTCTGAAAATCGGGCGCATAGAAGCCGATCCGTTCTATTTATTCGATATAAATATCGACGCCGGATTCAGAGACGGTATTTGCGATATTCCCTATCTTACTGGAGAACTTCTCGGAGGAAATTTTTACGGTTTACTGCGGGCGGATTTGAGCAACGTTAATTTCATGCGCGAAATCCCGGATTACCGGGCAGTGAGCTATAAGTTGGACCTGGAGTTGTCAAACCTCGATTTCAACCAGCTTACATATGGCATGGGACCGTTCAAAGAGCGGGCGGATTTCGGAGCCGATGCCCATTTTCAGGGAAGCGGTTTAATTATCCCCGAGGAGGATTATATCATATCCGGATCCCTTCATATAACAAAAATGGGGCCGGGCGTCGCCTTGAGAGTACTGGATGTCCTGGATCCGGAGAATTCCAATCCGAGTATCATGCAGACCAGGGAACTTTTGGATAGAAAACTTTTGGGATTTATAGATATGAGTTATAAACCGAAGAATTTTTCATTTGAATTAAAGCATGGGTCTCTCTACCCCCGCCTTTTCATGGACCAGCCGTTTTTCGCCGATGTCCTGCCGCTGGTGAGAGTACCCATGCCGGTGGAGTACGGACGTATTCCGGTAAAGTCGCTGCTGTCTAACTTAAAGGAGGAATCATGGTAAAATCATGCCTCTTAGTTGCCATAATAATTTACTTAATTAATGGCTGTACCATAAAACCGCCGGAGGTGCATATAACGGCGGATAAAACCGCCCTGGAAAATCAGATGTTTGGCGAGAAGACCAGAGTTTCCAGCGATCCCTCGACCTCCATAGCTGTCTGGGCATCGTTGGAAAAGTATTCCTGGGAAACCGAAGATGAAGAGCTCTTGACCCGCTATAGAGATGAATATAACAAAAGACGATTGACTCTTGCCCAGATCAGAAGAAAAACATTGAGCGGTTATATCGACGAATTAAAAAGGCAGGGAACGCTCGGCGAATCCTATGAGGGCCGGATTGTAGTAATGGCCGACAGCATCACAGCGGGAAATCAGATAAGCAAAATCGTGGAAGCCGAAAACAGCGATAGAGAGATAATCCTGAATTTCTATTTCGATTCCCGCGGTATTGAAGATGAAATAGATAAAAAGGGAGCGAGGATAGAATTCGCCCAGGTGATGGCGCGCCTCTCGCCCGATGGAACCTGGATAGAGGATTATGAAGGCAACTGGACGGTTAAATAGATAATGTATAATTTTCTTTTGGTCGCCGTTTTATTTTTCGTGCCGTACGGCCTCTTGTACGCCGGCAATATAAATCCGCCGGAAAATTTATCATCATCTTTGAACCGCGAATACGATCCGTCAATTTCGCCAGACGGCAGGTATGTGGCCTATTGCGCCGAATCGAATGGAGACGAAAACGTATGGCTGCTGGATCTCAAAGATCGGAAAAATAGACAGCTGACCTTTCATTCGGCATCGGACTATTCGCCGGGATTTATGGGAAATTCAAAGATCCTGTTTGTTTCGAGGCGGGGCAACAGCCTGGGAGAAATTTACTTAACTGATCTGAAGGGGAAAGAGCAGGTTTTGACCGTCGGCGGACCCGGATATTACGATACGCCCGTCGCCTCCGAAGACGGCAAAC
>CP070813.1:3118217-3130514 GCA_020344055.1 Candidatus Zixiibacteriota bacterium
CTTTTGGTTGAATAGGAGTTGCCCGGGACTGACGATCTTACGCTTACTCCAGGCGCAACCACCTCCGGTTTTATGGCGAGATCTCCGGTGGCGCATTCCGAGGGTCCGCGGGCGCTGAAGCCGGCTATCGGCAGGCCGGGATCGTTTCCATCGACGGCTCCCACCGAAAAGCAGTTGAAGTAAGTCGTGGCCCTGTCGGCCGGGGAGCGCAGGCCGTTTGAACCCTCGTTTCCCGCGGAGAAAATAACCACCGAGCCGGCGATCTCGACATTATCTATAACGGTCCAGAAGGTCTGATCGCAATCGGGATAACCCGGGATGCCGTCAGGTATGCCCCAGGAGTTACCGATGGCGTCGGGGTTGTCCTGTGTTCCGGGATTGCCGTCGGGATCGACGGCCCATTGAAACGATAAAAGGACGTGGGCGATAGTCGTATCAATGCTATACCTGTCTATGGTCGCCGACGCGATCCATTCAGCGTCAATGGCCACACCCACGGTATCGCCGGAGGGGGAACGACCGCATATGGTGCCCATGGTATGCGTGCCGTGTGTGCCGCTGTCCTGGGGATACAACCAGCCCGTATAAGGATCATGCCAGCTCTCGTCGTAATCCCCATCACCGTCGACATCGCCCCGGAAACGGTCGACGAGCGCGACATGGTAACCGTCCACGCCGGTGTCTATATTCATTACGCAACGCCCGGCTCCAGTCCAGCCCTGAGCCCAGACCTGGGGAGCGTTGATTCGCTCCAGCCCTATCTCGACGCTCTCAATCATATTGGGAGGTTTGGATTCGACCGGCTTTATACTTTCGATTTCGTAATTGTAGTAAAGATTAGCTATGTCACTCCGTTCCGATAGGGAGTGAATCCCGAACTCGGAAGCATCGACCCAGAACATATTGGCGATCCAGTACATCCTGTAGCTTTTGACATATCCCTGTCTTTTCAGCTCCTCCAGATAGGCCACGATATCGGGTTGGGTCGACGTGGCTATCTGTTGTAAGGCAGTCACAACCCGCATGTTCCTTTCGGCAAGCGTTGCCTTTTTGGCCTTGAGATCAATGTCAAGGGATTTTAAATCGGCCTGCCGGCTCAGATAGGCGAGGGCCTGTATGGTTTCGCCGGATTCCAGGGCGCCAAGCCGCCACAGCAGATCCCGGTCGATATTTGCGGCATTCAGCCCCGCGCTGAAGATCACGAGCAGCGCCATCTGCAGCAAGATAAGTCTAAATCTTCTCATCGGTTCCCCTTTGGTGATCTGTTGTTTTCAAATGGTAAGTAACAGACGACTATATATTCCGGCCTGCCTGCAATCTAAATGGCAACTCTTCCTCTTAATCGGCATCGGCCCTTAATAGCTGTCTGTAAATTTATTCCCTCGCTCCCTTCGAAGAATGCCTAAAACGACAAAGCTCAAACCATCTCGAAGTTAACTATTAGTATTATATCTCGAATTTGTCAAAAATCAAGCAACAACGGAAAAAAATACCTGCTCGAATGAAAATATTACCGGTACCAATAATACATAGATTATATAACTAAAATCGACTCCAGCTTCTAACTGATTAAATTACAAAGCGTTATGAATTCAAATTGCGAGTCCCGCGTTCGGGCACGCGCATTGCTTTAAGAGAGTCGGGAGATTGTGAAAAGTATGTTTAAAACTGTGGGAATCGTTTTAATGACAATAGCAGGATTTATCGGGTACTCGATTGCGTTCAGTTTCGCCTATGGTTTGAGCCCCGCCGACGCGGCCAAGATCGTTATAACGGGCGGCTTAAACAAAGACCCGATCTCGATTTATCAAAAGACCATGGCCGAAATCGATTCCATAAGGACCGAAACTTTCAGACAATTCAGAGTTGTCGAGGATTCGCTCGCGAAAGAAAAAAGAAAAGTCAACGCCGAAAAGGCCGAGGTGACGGCTATGCGTGACGAGATCTCCAGGCTTATGGATCTAAAAAAGAAGATGGAAGACAGTAGCTTATACAGCCTGGCGAAAATTTATAACGATATGGATCCCTCGCAATTGGCCGATGTGATGATGGATCTTGACGATTCTATGGTTGTCTCGGTTTTGCCCAAGATGAAGAATGAAAATGCGAGCAGAATCCTGGAGATGCTGCCGCCGGAGAGATCGGCCAAGATATCGTCCATGCTTCTGGGGAAAGAATAATGGGATACCTATTTCAGAATATAGGGCAACTGGCGGGATTTCTTGCCCATCAAGAAGAAAACCGACACTCTGAAAAACCGGCGGGACCGATTTCGGAGATCTCCTTTAGATCTATCTTCGATTCATCTATCGGATCCTGTAAAATTAACGTGGGCGAGTTAACCGAAAACGATTGTTTCAATGAAAATATAGAGCTGGTGGAAAGGACGTTTATTAATGAAGACACATTAAGGGCGTTAATAGAAAAGCAGGGAAATATCATTACATTAGAGATATCGTCCGATGAAATCTCCCGTTACCTGGACGATTTATCTCTACCGACAACAAACAAAAAATACGGTTCGGCGATAATTCCCGCTAATTCCATGACAAATGCCGGGATATTTGGGTTCAAGAAGTCCGGGAGCTCGACTTGCAGGATAACATTTAACACTTCTGACTTATTTAATAAAACTTTTCTGCCGGTCGATTTTGGTGACACCGATGGCCAAAGTACGACGCGGTTGGTGGAGGTAACCGGGCTTGCGCGCTTGATCAGCGAGTATCCCGATCCCATACAGGCCGAAATCGCGATTATCCCCGCAAGAGGTGATCACAATGACATCAACGAACTGAAATCATCGTTTAAATTTGATCTTAGAAACCTTTTCAGTACAAATACCGGAAAATCTCCGGAATCAATAGAAGGATTGATTTCGTTATCCGCCGGCCAATTATCTAAGAATACGTTCTTTGAATCGCGCGATATTACTCACAATAATAACGAAAGTCCTCAAAAAGCGGGCGTTTTCAAGCCGGAGAACGAATTCTATAAGGCAGAAATTCTGAAAGAGCTTTTCCCGCTTGATCGAAAGGCATCGATCACCCTTCCGCGTTTGAAAAATCATGTTCCTCAGGGCGTCAAAAGCAATAGTCAGAACGAGAATCATATTGTCCCCGATTCTTCTAATAAAATCGAAAGCGCCGGAGCCGACGAGTTTAAATCGTTAAGAGATAATAATCCCTCTGCGTTATCCAAATTTCCCGTCGGCTCCAACGGCGCTTCCGAAGTGGTATCCGCCAAATCTGGCAACAACTCTCCGGATGAATTTGCGGATCAATACGGAATATTGAAGGGCGTTATCTCGAAAGACAGCCCGCTGGATATTAAAGAACTGCCGTTCAGAAGCCTGGAAAACGTCCCGAATATTAAAGCCCGTATTATCGATGCCATTGAAAACGGCCGTTTGACGGTAAGGATGAGGCTTCATCCTGAGAATCTCGGTTCGCTTCACATAAAACTCCAGTGGAAAGGCGGGACGTTACTGACCGAGTTCAGGGTCGAAAACGCCAGGGCGGCCGAGACCGTTTCAACGATACTGCCCGATTTGAAAGCAAGTCTTGAAGAGGCCAGATTAAAGTTGGCGGATATGAATGTGGTCGTTGATGATCGCGGGAAGGATTTTTCATCGGCTCATAACCCGCAATATTATTCGGGCTCCGCCGGGGACGGTACGGAGAGAAGAAACGGATCACCGTTCGAGGATCATGGCAATCCCGATATCGAAAACGTAAGTGAGAAAACCGACAGGATAGATAATCCCGAAACCGCGTCAATCCATAAAGGCTGGATTGATTTGAAAGCATAGGGGGCAATGAGATGACAGATATTTCGCCGATCAGCAATATTCCCGGAACGGCAAACAATATAGCCAGCGTTGGAAGTTCGAACCTGGGGAAAGACGATTTCCTGAACCTGCTGGTTACCCAATTGCGGTATCAGGATCCGCTCGAGCCCATGAAGGATTCTGATTTTGTCGCGCAGCTCGCGCAGTTTTCCTCCCTTGAGCAGTTGTCGAATATCAGTACGCTATTGGGCTATTCCTCGGAACTCGACTATATCCTGAGCCAGACCATCGCCAATACCATGGCCACCACAATTATCGGTAAGGAAGTGGTGGCAGCGGGCAATACCATATACCACCAGTACGATACGGATTCGCGGATCTGTTTTGAGCTGGAGGCGGACGCGAAAAACGTGGAAGTGAAAATATATAATGAGACCGGTTCTCTGATAAGAACCCTTACCGAACAGGATCTCGAAGAAGGCATGAATCATATCGTCTGGGACGGAAAAGACAATTCCGGGTCCAGGGTCGCCGGAGGAGAGTATACTTTTGAGATTACGGCCAAGGATTCATCGGATGAAAGCGTCGGAGTTCAGACGAGGATTGTAGGAATCGTGGAATCGGTTCGTTACCTCAACGGTAAGGGATATCTGGTCGTAAACGGTCAGAGAATAGAAATGTCCGATATTATCGAGATCAATCTGCCTGACGGTTCCGATAATGGTTCGCAGAATTCAGAAGAAGAGGATCCATTCTGGAGTTAGAGATAGAATTTTTATCAGTAAACGAAGGAGGTGGTAATGGAGGATTTTAAGATCGGCGCCGAAAACGTCGGTCGTATCAATCCCCCGGCGGGAAAACAGAATATCCCGTTTGTATCGAAAACCCCGAAAGCCGAGTTTGCGAGGGAACTTGATAATTCCTTAAAGCAGCTCACCAGGCTGAAGTTTTCCGGGCATGCCATTGAGCGGCTCGCCGACCGCGGTGTCCGGATTACCGGCGACAAAGCCGTGAGGCTGGAAAACGCCGTTGACGCGGCGGAGAAGAAAGGCGCGCGGGATTCATTGGTTCTGCTTGATGAACTGGCCTTCGTAGTCTCGGTGAAAAACAGGACGGTTGTAACGGCCTGTGATATGCAGGGGATGAAAGAGGGAGTTTTTACGAAAATTGACAGCACGGTGCTTGGCTAAAATAACGGGCTGGACCCCGAAGGGGGAAGCCATTACCCGCGCCCGATCGGCGCGGCGGGTTGCCGGTATTTTTCGCCGGCAATCGGGAGGATTTGAATTATGATGGCATCACTTTTTGCCGGCGTCTCGGGTTTGAGAAACCATCAGGTAAGGATGAACGTCGTCGGCGATAATATAGCGAACGTCAATACCATTGGATACAAAGCCGGTAGAACCACTTTTCAGGAAGCCCTGGTGCAAACCTTGAGAGGCGCCAGCAGGCCTGCCAGCAATACCGGCGGCACCAATCCGCTACAGCTCGGACTGGGAATGAGCGTGGCCACGATCGATAATCTCTTTTTGCAGGGCGGCCTTGAGACTACCGGGCAGGTCACGGACCTCGGTATCCAGGGAACCGGATTCTTCGTGGTCTCGGATGGCCAGCAGAACTTCTACACCCGGGCCGGCGCCTTCGGTTTCGACGCTGATTCAAACATGATAAGCCTGTCGACGGGATATATTCTCCAGGGGAAGATGGCCGATGTTGATGGTACCATTCCGGCCAACGCTCCCATCGGGAATATTGTCATGCCCTTCGGTCAGCAGGATCCCGCCAGAGAGACATCCGAAATTGAAATGGGCATGAATCTGAACTCTGCCGCCACTGACTCGGTAGCCACCATGGTTTCGGCCGGCAACTCCAATGTGGTTTCTGTTTCAGGTTATGCGGTCAACGGTTCCGGAGGTCAACACGTTGTTACCATAACCGGTTCCAACGCTCAATACTCGGAGCTTTCCGGAGTCCACGCCAACACGCTCGATGACGTCGTCGCCGGCGATGTGGCGACGGTAGTCGGTGGAGGCGGAACCGGGACTTTGCCGGCGGATGACTATGTTTATACGGTCATAGCCCAGAATTCCCTGGGTAATTCCACCGGCGTCGAAATAACCGTTATCGGCGTGCCGGCCAATGGATCGGTGGATCTTACCATTACCTATGCCGATCCTGACGTTACTTCGATACAGATTTATAGAAGGCCTGCCGGAGGTACCTATGGAGGTACCCTGGGCGGGAAAATCTATGAAGGTGCATATGCCGCCCCGGGGCCGCTCAATTTTACCGATGACGGGTCCCAGTCTGGTGACGGGGCTATTCCGCCGTCAATAAACACGACCCTTACCCTGGATTCAGCCACCCAGCTATCCGCTATCGGAGTGACCGACGTCTCCGGATTCAGGTTGGCGGTGGACGGCGGCGGCTGGATAACCTTACCGACGCTATCTTTAGATTCGACGGTCGGAGATCTCATTTCCGCGATTAATGCCAGCGCCCCGGGTGTCACCGCATCTCTTGAGAACGGGGAAATCAATATAAGGCGCGATTATGCCGGCTCCCCTTCGGCCTACAACGTTGTACTCGAAGATACGGGGACATCGGATGTATGCACCCAGGTCTTTGGATCGGCGATATTTAACGTTAACAATGGCGCGGCATCGACCCTTCAAGTGACGGACGTCTTTACGCCAACCGATCGCGCCGCCCTTGCGCCTGAAGACCTTGATCTTGTTTTCAATCCCAATACCGGAATCGTTACCGGGATATCAGGGCTTGGAGGCGGAGGCATAACCATTCAAACGGGGACCGGCGGTCTGGTCGGGGACCCGGATGGTATAGGCCCTGAAACATCCTCAACGCTTATCGTCGATACCGCGGAAACCCAGCACGCCACCTCCATTACAGTGTACGATTCACAAGGAGGAAAACATAACCTCTCAATTACGTTCACGAAATCATGGCTGAATAATCAATGGTTCTGGGAAGCCTCTTTCGCGGGAACCGAGACCATAAGATCCGGCGGTAGCGGAGTGGTGAATTTCAATCCTGACGGATCGCTGGCATCATTCACCTACAACGGCGGAGCCTCGAGCCTGAACGTCAGCCCCAATAACGGCGCCTACGATATGGATATGGATTTAATGGTGGGAACGCCGGGCGCTTTTGACGGATTAACCGGATTCGCCTCGACCTCGACCGCCGCGGCAAGATCCCAGAACGGCTACGGGGTGGGCATCCTCTCCAATATCAGCATCGAATACTCGGGTCTCATTAACGGTATTTTCACGAACGGCGTTTCGAGGGTCCTGGCCAGAATATACCTGGCGGAGTTCAATAATCCGGGCGGTCTTTTGAAAGCGGGTCGGAGTATTTACCAGGAATCGGCCAACACCGGGTCGGCGATTATGAGCATTCCCGCGGAAACGACCTCGTCGACGATAACCTCCGGTGCGCTGGAGATTTCAAATGTCGACCTGGCGCAGGAATTCACCAATATGATCGTTTCCCAGCGCGGATTCCAGGCCAACGCCCGGGTTATTACGACATCGGACCAGATGCTGACAGAGCTTGTTAATTTGAAGAGTTAGGAGATAAAAGGGTCGGGGGAGTTCGACTCCCCCGACGCCGATTTGGCAGGTAAATAATGATTAACTTAATCCCGATCAACGAAAACGGTCTTGGCAATGTTATGGGATTATCGTTTCATCAGTTATCGTTGAATGGATCGGAGAAGGGCAGGTGAAACATGCCTGAAGCAGCTACGACCGAAGCGGTTGAGGATATTGAAACAACTCCGGAACAGGAATCTTCCGAAAAATCCAAATCCGATAAGCCTAAATTCGGCGGGCTCTTGCCGACCGTGATCGTCATCGCCGTTACGCAGGTAATTACTTTGGCCGGGGCGTTCTTTTTCGTAAAAATGTATCTTGTGCCCAAAGTGACCGTCGAGAGTAAGGCCGTCGAGGAAATAGTACAGCAGGAAAGAGAACCGGCGCAGATTCATATGATAGAGGATCTGGTAGTGAATCCCGCCGGCACCAACGGCACCAGGTATCTATCCGCCTCAATCGGCTTGGAATACGCCAGGGCCGTTGATGGGGACAAATCCGCAAGTACGTCGGGAGGTCATGGCACCGGCCCGTCCGGGGGAATAGGCAATAAAGAGCCGATAATAAGGGATATCCTCATTGCGATTTTAACCTCGAAAAATATAGAGCAGTTGAGTTCTGCCGAGGGTAAAGAGGCGTTGCGTACCGAGATCATGGAAAAGGTAAATCAGGAGATCGCGCCGGATACGGTATATAAAGTATATCTGGTGGATTACGTCTTACAGTAAATATGGCGCAGGTATTATCACAGGAAGAAATTGACGCTCTTCTGACAAATGTCGATACCGAGGAGTCTTTGGCCGCTCCCGCAGAGGCGCCTTCCGATCCCGGTCATACCGAGGGAGAGCGGAAAGCGGTTTTATACGATTTCAAGCATCCCAACAGGGTGTCCAAAGATCAGCTTAGATCGCTGGAATCTTTGCATGACAACTTCGCCAATCAGTTCGGCTCGCAGCTTTCCGGTTTCACCCGATCCGTGGTTGATGTCGATCTGCTATCTGTAGATCAGATAACCTATTCTGAATTTATTATGTCTCTCGCGACGCCGTCATGCACATATGTATTCATACTGGATCCTATTGACGGAGCCGGCATAATGGATTTCAGTCCTTCCATAGCTTTTTCATTTGTGGACAGGATGTTTGGCGGAAAGGGGAAAGCCCTCAGCACGGAACGCGAGTTAACCGGCATAGAGAAATCGATAATGTCGAAAATTATAGCCAGGGCTTTTCATGCTCTGGGAAAAGCCTGGGAACACGTAGAGAAGCTGGAGTTCAGACAATCGGGATTCGAAAGCAATCCGCAATTTATTCAAATCGTTCCGCCCGGTGAAACGGTGGTGGTGGTATCTCTGCAAATAAAGATGCTGTCGTCATCGGCGCTTGTAACGCTATGCTATCCGTATCTGACGCTGGAGCCGATAATGGAAAAACTCTCCACACAACATTGGATTGAGGCCAGGAAAAAAGGCGACGACAGCGGAAGATATGACTCCAACGCTAAGAATCTCTCGGCGGTGAGTACCGATCTCAAAGCGTTCCTCGGAGGAACGACTGTTACGGTAAAAGATCTGATGAATCTCAAACCCGGCGACGTTGTCAGACTCGATGAAAATGAGAATGATTACGCGATTGTTTATGTCGGGGACAGGAAGAAATTTCTGGCGGTGCCCGGTCGCTCGGGGAAAATGAAGGCCGTAAAAATAAAGGATAAAATTTAAAGGGGATCAATATGACGGAAGAAGAATTGAATAAGGCCGACTCTGAAAACAACGGTCCTCCGCAAGACGTCCCGGGTGAGGAAGCTTCCGCCAATCAGCGGAACAGTGCCGGAGCCGACAGGGAATCGACCCCTGACAACATCTCCGATCCGACCATGGACGAATCCTCATCGCTCGCAAAGGATGAAGCGCATGATAATGTAAAAGAGGGAGCGGCCGAAAGCGAAGAACAGTCAGGGGAATCCTCAAATGACGATAGCGGAGAACTTTCTCAGGAGGAAATCGACAAGGCCTTTGAGGCAGTGAATGGCTCAGGAGATGAAAGCCGCGGGATCAATACCGATCAGGCCGAAGTACACCAGAATCAGGACGAAGAGGCTGCGGACGGCAACATCCCGGCCGCTCAACCTGGATCGGGAGCCGCATCGCAGGACCAGCATTTGGATAGCGAGTTCAACGTCGTAAGATCAAAAGATTTAGAAGATTTCGGCAAACCCGAACCCGGAAAGCACGGTCAAAAAATCGAAATGCTTCTGGACGTTACTCTTCCGATTTCCATCGAGCTGGGCAGAACCTCCATGCCCATTCAGGATATACTCAATCTGGGACCGGGTTCGGTCGTAGAGTTGAATCGTCTCGCCGGAGAGCCGGTGGACCTTCTGGTTAACGATAAATTGATAGCCAGAGGCGAGGTCGTGGTCGTGGACGAGAACTTTGGCGTAAGAGTAACCACCATGGTTTCGCAGAAGGAACGTCTGAAAAGCCTGATGTAATGAGAATTTCTTTGTTCCTTTCATTAGCCCTGGCGGTTCTTATAAGCATAAACTCGCCGGCGCAAACGACAACCGTCGATACCACGCTTGTCCCCCCGGCAACCGACTATTCGCCGTCGTTGGCGGGAATTATATTCAAGCTGCTTGTTTCCATGATTCTTATAGTCGGTCTGATATATCTATCCGTGTACTTGATAAAGAAGATGAATAACCGGGCCACGGGCGGAGGAATTGTAGGAGATACCATAAAGATAATGGGCCGGACATTTATTTCCCCCAAGCAATCATTGTATCTGGTGAAAATAGGGCAGCGTTACGCTATCCTGGGAGCTACCGAGAGCAACATAAATATGATCACCGAACTGAGCGAACAGGAGGCCAGGGATTTCGATAATCGCGAGAACAAGCCGTTATCGATTTCCGCCGGATCCAAATTCGCCGACATTTTTAAGGGAATGATAAAACGGTGAGAAGAGCCATTTTATTTTCCATAATTATTATCGCGGTGATACTATCGTTATACGGTCATTCAACCGCTCAGGGCATTCCCAAAATTTCCATTGAGCTCGATCAATCCGATCAGCCCGAGGATCTTTCCGTCGCATTACAGATTCTTATTTTATTAACCGTTTTATCGCTTGCCCCTGCGATCGTAATATTGTTAACGTCGTTTATCAGGCTAATTATAGTATTTTCGTTCTTGAGACAGGCAGTGGGAACGCATCAGATGCCGCCGAACCAGCTCCTGATAGGGCTGGCCTTGATCCTGACAGCCTTTATAATGGCCCCCGCGATAGAGCAGATCAATAAGGAGGCCGTACAACCGTACCTCGCCGGCGAGATGAATCAGATCCAGGCGTACGAGACGGGAATAAAACCGTTAAGGGATTTTATGCTGAGGCAGACGCGCGAAAAAGACCTGGCTCTTTTCGTCTCCATGGCCAACATCCCGCAGCCGGAAAGTCACGAAGATCTTCCGACACATATTATTATACCGGGCTTCGTTATCTCTGAGATGAGAATCGCGTTCCAGATTGGATTTTTATTATATATACCGTTTCTCGTTATAGATATGGTGGTGGCTTCGGTTTTGATGTCTATGGGTATGCTGATGCTGCCGCCGATCATGGTGTCGTTGCCGTTCAAAATACTTCTGTTTGTTCTGGTGGATGGATGGTACCTCATTGTGAAATCGGTGGTAATGGGCTTTCATTAACGTGACTGAGGCTCAATAATGGAAACGCAGTTTGTTGTCGATATCGCCCGAACCTCGATTTATACGGTTCTGATGGTCTCCGCTCCCATGCTGGCATTGGCGTTGGTTGTGGGATTGGCTATATCCATACTCCAGGCGATAACGCAAATTCAGGAAATGACACTTACGTTTATCCCCAAAATAGTGGCCGTAGCGGTGGCGCTGGTAATATTTTTGCCCTGGATGATTACGACCATAGTGACTTTCGCCTCCAATCTGATACAGATAATACCCACCCTGGGAAGATAGGGTAGTTTTTTCCCCTGACTGGAATTATTTTCCCGTAAATTATGCCGGTTCAGTCCCTCCATCCGGGAATCAGCAGACAACTCATTATTATGAAATAAGATACGGCAGGGCATTGCTGACCTGCGCGACGGCATATAGCTTGCTCATTCCAATGGAGTAGGAAAGATTTCGGATGACGCTTTTGGAGATTTCGGCAATTCAGTTTGAAAAATTCCTCTTCATCCTCCTCAGGGTGGGGGGGATAATGACCGTTGCCCCCCTTTTCGGGCACCGCAATATCCCGAAATCGATTAAGCTCGGGTTAATCGGGATCGTGTCGTTGATCCTGGTTCCTGTCGTCCCCGCCCCTGATATCGGTCCTATTACCGGGCTGGGAGAAATATTCGTTATCGCGGCCAAAGAGGTTTCCCTCGGCCTTATAATAGGTTTCATTTCGAACGTCATTTTTCTGGGGGTTCAGATGGCCGGTCATATGATCGGCTTTCAGATGGGTTTTATGGTCGCCCAGGTAATCGATCCCTCCAGCGGTCAACAGGTTTCTATACTCGGACAGTTCAAATTTATTCTCGCCATTTTGATATTTCTGGCCATCGACGGTCATCATTTGCTGATCAACGCCGTCGTCGGTAGCTTCAATGTCGTTCCCATAGGCGATATGGTCATAAGCGGAAAATCGGCGGAGCTTATGGTAAGAGCCTGCGTCGATATATTCCTGGTGGCCGTAAAGATCGGTTCTCCTGTCATAGTGACTCTGTTCCTCACGGACGTAGCTCTGGGGATTATCGCCCGGACGGTTCCGCAGATGAATATATTCATTGTCGGTTTTCCCATAAAGATAAGCGCCGGTTTTCTGGCACTGGCGGTGTCATTTCCATTCATAAGCTACCTTTTCTCGCGGC
>CP070813.1:3130614-3142793 GCA_020344055.1 Candidatus Zixiibacteriota bacterium
AGCGACATGGGAGCCTACGGTGGTGTCGATTCAATTATGACGAACATTGAATCTCAATATTCTTTATCCGCGGACAGATTCTCCATCTCTCAGAATTACCCCAATCCCTTCAATTCATATACAATTATTGAATATGAATTGAAAGAGAAAGCAACGGTAAATATCGATATTTATGACATCCTCGGAAGACGGGTCGAAACGCTGCTTGCGGAGTCCATTCAACCGCCGGGGCGGTATTCCATAATATGGAAAGCAGGCGATTACCCATCGGGCATTTATCTATATATTATTCGAATTGGCGAAGACAGGGCGATTAGAAGATGTCTTTTGTTAAAGTAGGAAATAGATGAAAATCATTATTCGAGTAACTGCGGCTTTAGCGATCATAGTGACAGCGGGTAACGCTTATAGCCAGGAGATTTTGGAATACGTAAGCTCGTCGTTATTCCATGATTATTTTAGGTCCGTTGTTAGATCAGGGAATTATATTTATTGTGGCGGTGAAAACGGGATTCAGATTTTTAGCATGCTCGAGCCCGATAGTCTGGTGTTCGTGGGCAATGTTAGCGACGCAATTGTCTATAATGTGGTTGATTCTAAAGATAATCCCGATTCACTGCTTTTTTCCTACGGCGGTACTCTTATGCAGATATTCGATATTTCAGACGGAGCGGACCCTGTATTAATCGGTCAGTACGATGCGGATTACGATTATATAGTGAACTTGATGGTGGAGGGCACGGTAGCCTATATTGTAGCGGAATCGGTTACTGTATGGTACCAATCATATATACAAACTGTTGATATTTCGGACCCACAATCGCCATTTCCGTTGGATTACGCCACCGCCGCGATCAGCAACGTCGGACTCGAGGTTGACAGCGGTTTTATATATATACTTAATAGTTTCGACCTGAGTTTCAATAACATGCAGATATTTGGAACTGATAATTCCGGGCAAATCTATCATCTATGCGATTATGATTTCGGGTATTATATGCCCTCTGCGATTGCAGTGTCCGGCGATTATGCATATGTCGGGTTTGGCGGTGTCATGCAGGTTTTTGACATTGAGGATCGCACCAACCCGATTCTGGAGGTATCCCATAATATAGGCTCTTTCTATCTGGATGTTCAGGATAATGATCTTTATACGTCAAGCGGAACTGAAATCGTTAGATGGAATATCAATAATCCGACAGGTCCTGTACAACAGAGTGGTTTATACGGGCTACATAATATAGAGGATTTTCACGTGAGCGACGACACACTTATTGTGATAAGCGCGAACGAAAATTACAATACATCATTATTGCATGCCATTGAATATTCGGATCCGCATTATCCGGTTATTGAGGGGATCTATAATGTACCCGGGGAAGTCAGAGGATTAGAGCTGCAGGGAAATACTGCCCTTATCGCCAACGGCTACTCAGGCATTCGGGCCATAGACATTACCGATCCTTATAATCCCATAGTGTATGAAAATATCGAAACGGGAGGAGATGCGGTAGATATAGCGATCAGTGGCAATTACGCTTATTTGGCAAGTTATTATGCCGGATTATTGATTTATGATATTACCGATCCTGAGAATCCCATCTTCGCCGGTTCATTTGTTACGACGAATATAACAAGATTCGTTGAGGTTGAAGGTGATTATGCCTATTTGATAAACACCATCGAGGGAGTAAATGACCTGGATATCGTTATATTGAATGTATACGATCCATACAACCCGGTTTTTATAAGAGTTTTTAGCGATCTTTATTGGCCGCGCTATTTAGATGTGGTCGATACTATAGCATATATATCCTGCCTGTATTCGCTTGAGATCGTTAATATGGCAGATCCATCGGCGCCCGTACATCTGGCGAGTCATCCGTATCGATATACCGGCAATAACCTTTTTGTAGAGGGAAACTACGCCTACGTTGCAGGTTCGCCTCATGGTTTGGATATCTTTGATATATCAAATCCGGAAAATCCTTATATAATTGGTTATTTTGATTCTCTCCCGGCAGTTGCTGTCGGCGTTAATAATGGATATGCCTGTCTTTCAGGATATTTCGACTTATACCTCTTGGACGTTTCCGATCCCACAAATCCGGTTTTTATTGACGAATACGCAGATGTTAAATCGAGAAACACCATTTATATGCGTGAGCAATATTTATATGTTCCAACGGAGGAGTATTTTCTAATTTTAAAAATGGCACCGACGGGTTTTGAATTTGCCGAGTCTGTAATTCCCTCATCCGTTTCATTATCCCAGAACTACCCCAATCCCTTCAACGCCCAAACGACAATCAGGTTTGTTTTGCCGAAAGCGCAGGATGTAGAATTAGCTGTTTATGACCTTCTCGGACGACAGATAGATATGCTGATTGATGAATACCTTGAAGCAGGGGCACATAATGTGAATTTCGATGCCTCTTCCCTCTCCAGCGGCGTATATTTCTATCGTCTGCAGGCGGGGGAGATGGTTGAGACCAGGAGGATGGTGCTGCTGAAATGAAACGAAACTATATTTATAGTATTGCATTATTAATTCATATAGGGTACATTATTTAAGTAGATCGGGTTGATAATGGAGGTATTGATGAGAAGATTTAGCAAGTCGGTTGTTTCATCTAACCGGTGGTTATTTGTGGCGATTAATATTATTTTTATATCAACTGTATCAAAAGCGGATGTTCTTACCGTTACGGTCAATTCGGGCGAATATCGGATCATCAATGAGAATGACGAACAGCGAATTGAAATGCAGGATTTTGGGTATCTGATGGAACCGGGTAAACCTATGCTGCCGGCCAGGAACTTCTTAATCGCTCTCCCGCCCGGTGCCCGCGTTATATCCATTGACGTGAGAGGTCTCAACGCTCGCCAGCTTGCGGGCACATATAATATTAGGCCATCCCCGCCTATTCTGCCCTTGGTTGATTCCTATCTTGACCACGATTTTGTTGAAAAGATACAGCGCGAATGGCGGATAATCAAGGAATCGGTATATTCCTCGGACCGGGCTTACCCGGACATTAGAGGTGAGCTTGACGGCTCGGGAACGCTCCGGAAATATTCCTACGCCTCGGTTTCCTTCTTCCCCTTCAGCTATTCTCCGCGATCAGGAAAACTGACATATTATGATGCCGCCGAAATTTCGATAAGTTATGATTTGCCCGCTCCCGGTAGCGATGAAGCTGATAAACTCGAAGAATTAATATGGGATAATGCCGCCGATGAAAGAGCCGCCGGGCTGTTCCTCAATTATGACCAGATTATGGATTCGTATCAACCGAAAGGTTCAAAATCCGGAAACCCGCGCGATATCTACAATTATGTAATAATTACTACTGGCGATCTTCTGAGCGCGATTACCTCGTCAGATTTCCTGGCATGGAAAACCTCCCTAGGATATAATATCAGAATCGTACTGACCACCGATATTGAGATAACCGTCCAGCCCGGTGATGATCTCGCCGAGCAGATCCGGAATTTTCTCATAGACTACTACGGATTGTGGGGTATTGAGTATGTACTTCTGGTCGGCGATTATGTGTCGATTCCCATGCGTTACTGCTATCCCGATCCCGACAACCACGCCAATGGCGCCGGCAATCCGTCATCATGGCCCTGGAGCGGCGATGTACCGACGGATTATTACTATGCCGATCTCTCGGCCCCCGATTACATCTCCTGGGATTCGGATGGCGACGGTTTCCGCGGCGAGTACGGCCAGGATGATCCCGATTTTCTGGCCGAGGTTTATGTCGGTAGGATCCCTACGAACGACGCAACCAGGATAAGATATACTCTCAATAAGCTGGTCGCTTATGAACAGGACACAGGAGACTGGAAAAACTCGGTTCTTAATGCCGGAGCCATCGCCTTTTATGCCAACGAGGACCACAGCGGCCGGGATTTGGTGGATGGGGCCGTACTGATGAATCAGATCGAGACCGACATTATGAACGGCATGACCGTGACCCATTATAGCGAACGGCAGGGCCTGGCGCCTTCGATTCATAATTGGCTGGCGTTGAGCGAAGCCGCGTTTATCGGGGAGTGGCGAAATGGCCAATACGGTATGGTCAATTGGTATGCTCATGGCTGGTCAAGCGAGGTGGGGCAAAAAATATGGTCGTGGGACGATGGGGACGCCGTTCCGGAAACGAGTAATCCCAACGAAATGTCTTGGCCTGATTTTATCAGCATCAATTCAAATCTTGATGACGATTATCCTTCTGTCCTGTTCGCCTTGTCCTGTATGGTCGGCTACCCGGAGCCGAACGCCTGGGGCAATCTTGGAATAGACCTGCTGACCAAACCCTCGTTCGGCGCCTCCGCCGGTATCGTCAGCGGGACACGGCTGGTCTGGGTATCCACCGGCGGGGGAGAACAACACTGCTATGAATTTAATCGCTACCTGATAAATGGGCCCGGAGGACCTGAAAAAGTGGGAGAGGCCCTTTACAATTCGGAATTTTATTGCAGTCAAACCTATAACTGGAATCATTTTGCCGAATACTGGGATTTATTTACTTTCAACCTCTATGGCGATCCGGCACTGGAACGAGGCGGCGATTCCACTATCGTCGGATTGGATAATTCCTGGACAAAATTACCGAGCCGTATCCTCCTTTATCAAAACTACCCCAACCCTTTCAATGCCCGAACCACTATTAGATTTATCATACCGCAACCGGATAATGTGCAATTAAACATCTACGACCTCCTCGGCCGCCAGGTTTGGACCTTAGGAAATGAGTTTAAGCAGGCGGGAGCCCATACCGTTACCTTCGACGCCTCACATCTCTCCGCCGGAGTTTATTTCTACCGGCTGCAAGCGGGGGAGATGGTTGAATCGAATAAGATGATACTCTTGAAATAAATTTCCTGCGACGCTCCGTAATTATATATTATATAGAATTGGAGAAAATTCAGCTTTGCATCTGCATTTTCGGATTCCTTATTTAATTAGCTACAATTTATATTTTCCCGGTAAAGAAGCGATATAGATTTGCTGTTCCCTACCCCGTACCCTTACGGAATAAGACCGTTGGCCATATTTGTTGGTCGATTTAAAATCCTGTTGACAATTAGGAATGATGCAGACATTATTGATGAAATAGGTATAAAGCACCATTTGGATTTGCATCCTTTTGAATTAAAATATTGTCGGTTCAGTACTGGCGAATCAATATTCCCTCTCAAAGGAGGTAAGATGCCCAGAGCGGAGAAGTTTCTATTGGCTTGTATACTGGTATTTTCGCTGGTTTTATCATGCGGAGATAACGGGATCGAGTCCGCCAACAGCCCACCGAACGCGCCATCGAATCCCTCTCCCGCGGACGGCGCTTTGAATCAGCCGATTGACGTGAACCTGTCATGGGAATGCAGCGACCCCAACGGCGATGATTTGATTTATAATATTTATTTCGGAAACAGCTCGATGCCGCCTTTGTTACAATCCGGCCAGACGGCCAACACCTATGATCCCGGAACTCTTCAAATGGGCACAACATAATATTGGAAAGTCGAAGCTGATGATGGTCAAGACCGAACCGAAGGATCTACGTGGTCCTTCACCACTCCAAACAGGCCGCCCAACGCGCCGTCAAACCCCTCGCCGGCGAATGGCGCTACGGATCAACCGGTTAATGTGGACTTGTCATGGGAATGCAGCGATCCGGACGGCGATGCCCTGACCTACTCATTGGCAATGGCGGGGTTTCCACCGGATACAATAATAGGTTTAGACTTGACTCAGCCATATTTCGATCCGGGACCATTGAATTACGATACAATATATGCATGGATGGTATTAGCCATCGACGAGCATTCCGATACCACGTTCAGCGAGGTTTGGACCTTCACCACTATTGCGAGGAGCTACTAATAACCTTCAGTCGACGCTCGCTGGCCCGTTTGCCGCTTACAGGTCGGCCGATCAATAGGTAACGGTGCAATTATCATTATCCATGTTATACTAAAGGAATGGCGGTTTCTGGTCTCGCACCCTTTAAAAGCGTGGAATTAGCCTTTTGCCGGCATATATCTGCCGATTTAAAATTCTATTGACAATTGGATACGGGGTTGGTATGATTATCGGTGTACATAAATAGCGCCACTGGGATTTTGCTTGTTTTTAACTTAAGATATTAACGGTTCGGTATTGGCGAATCAATTTCCCCTTTCAAAGGAGGCAGAATGCTGAGAGCTGAGAAGTTGCTATTGGCCTGTTTATTGGTATTTTCACTTTTTTTATCATGCGGAGATAACGGTACGGAACCCGCGAACAGGCCACCCAACACACCGTCGAATCCCTCACCGGCAAACGGTGCTTTGAATCAGCCGATCGACGTGGATCTATCTTGGGAATGCAGTGATCCGGACGGCGATGCCCTGATCTATGGAGTGGCTATGGCCGGGTATCCGCCGGATACAATAATGGGTTTAAACCTGACTCAGCCATTCTTTGATCCGGGGCCGTTGAACTACGGTACAGTATATGGATGGGCTGTAATAGCCATGGACGAACATGCAGATACCTCGACCAGCCAGATGTGGACGTTCACGACCGTATCGGGGCCCGCTAACAATCCTCCGGCAGCCCCCTCCAATCCTTCTCCGGCACACGGGGCGACCGACCAATCGACGACGGTGCAATTGAGTTGGAGCTGCAGCGATCCCGACGGTGACGATTTAACATATGATATATATTTCGGGACAAGCGCGACGCCGCCTCTGGTACAATCAAATCAGACGGCAACCACCTATAATCCCGGGACTCTTCAGCCAGGCACGACCTATTACTGGCAAATAATTGCCGATGATGGGACAGACCAAACCGAGGGGTCTATCTGGTCATTTTCAACTTATTCATCCGGCGTATTCCTCGTAGGTTCTTACACTACGACTGGCTATGCAAATGCGGTAATAGCCGATGGTAACTACGCGTATATCGGAGATGGTTTAGAAGGATTGGTAATCCTGAATATTTCAAATCCATCAAATCCCACCTTTAGCGGTAGGTATAATACACCAAGCTCCGCATCTCATTTGGCTAAAGGGGGTAACTATGTTTATGTTGCCGACTATCAGAGTGGGTTACAGATAGTAAACGTGTCTAACCCGGTTAACCCCTTATTCGCCGGTAGCCTGGACGTGGGGCGGTGGAATGATCAATTGTACTATCTTGATAACTACGTCTACTTACCCGACCGCGATTCTAGCCTATATATTATAGATGTTTCAGTTGCCTCATCTCCTTATCTTGCGGGAAACTATTCTGCGAGCGAAGAATGTCGGGCAGCGTTCATCATCGGCAACTATGCCTATGTTGCCAATTCTTTTGAAGGTCTGTTAATTCTTAATGTCTCTAATTCGTCCAACCCCACTTTTGCTGGATTAGTGGATTTGGGCGGTCAAACGCGTGGGCTTTATGTGTCGGGCGATTACGCCTACGTTGCCGCCTTTCAAGCGGGGCTAAAAATCGTTAACGTTTCTAATCCCTCTTCGCCTTCGGTTGTTAGTACTTATGATTCTCCGACGGATGTGTACGACGTTATTGTAGAGGGCAACTATGCGTACCTTGCGGCAGGTCCGGGAGGATTGAGCATTATTGACATATCAAATCCCGTGGCGCCAACTCTGGTAGGCGGATATTCAAATACAGGTTCTGTCGTCGCTTTGGCCAAAGACGAAAATTATATTTATATAGTAGATTCAAACCTTTTGATATTGGAATACATACCTTAAGCCGAAAGGCAATTTCGCAGACGATTACAGTTTACCGCCGCCGGGCTCCTGAGGTTCGGCGGCTTTTTTATTGGCTTCTATCAGCCTGCGCATACTGCGCATAAACGACCGCTTTTCATACCTATCAAATACTATACAACAAAAACAAGTGAAATTCGGGTTTGACATTTGACGGAATTTGCTGTAAAAAGACGGAAACAGACGGAGGGGTCAAATGCCAAAAAGAGAGAATATCAGACGCTGGGTGGTCGAGGCCGACCTGACTAAGCCTCGGATTGCCAACGCCTTACAATGGCTGGAGAGAGAGCAGGATGAATCGATGCTGACCAATGTAAATCAGCTGGTCAAATTAATCGAAGAGGTACAGGTCTCCCGCGAGAATCGGAGAGGCTCAACGAATCCGTTCAGATAAGAATACGGACGACATTCCAATTTTAGGATTTCGGCCGCCAATATGTAAAACTGTATAAATTCCTCCATCTATCATATTTGCAATTGACAACATAATCCATATTTGTTATTATTATTTGGGTTTAAAGGCCCTAGCGGCTTGAAATTTACTTCAAATAATTAATGATCTTTTAGAATCAACACGGGAGGAAAAATGAACAAGCTTTATACTCTTTTACTTTCAGCGGCTGCGATTTTGTTATTTAATATCGCCGCCGTTGCCCTGGAAAACGAACAAGGGGAACTTAACGTTATCACGTCAGTTCCCCGCGATATGACCTATCAGGGTATTTTAAAGGACAACGCCGGGAATCCGCTTCCCGACAGTATGGTAACTTTAGTATTAAGGATCTATGACGATTATGTCGCCGGTGATCTCGAATGGAGCGACGCTATTGTGGTAGTCACCGATGACGGTGGTTATTTTGTCGCGACTCTTGCCATGGTAAATCTGCCTTTCGATGAGGATTACTGGCTCGAGGTCGAGGTCGAAGGCGAAATTTTGACGCCTCGTCAGAAAATCAATATGGTGGGATATTCCGCCCGCTCCGATACCAGCGATTACGCAGCTTCAGGAGGTGGTTGGGTCGACGATGGTCTTAATGTTCGATTAGAATCGTCCTATGACAAGGTCGGAATAGGGATTTCAAGCCCCTCAAATAAGCTACATGTGGTCGGTTCGGAATCGGTACCTATTTTAAATGTTGAACAGAACGGCTCATTCCGCGCAACGCGCTTCTACAGCCAGAACGCCTGCGCCCTCTGGGTGGAGCATGCCGGGAATCATGGCCTGCGTATCACCAACGCCAACGGAAGAGGTATCTATATTCAAAACGCCGGTAGCGACGGAATCCGTATCGACAACGCCAGCGGCTGGGCCGGCTATTTTGGCGGTAAAGGCTATTTTGAGGATAGCGTCGGTATTGGGACTTCCACGCCAACCGAGAAATTGGACATAGCGGGCTCGGCGAAAATGACCGGTTTCAAATTGCCGACCAGCGCCTCCGACGGCTATGTGTTGACCTCCGATGGATCAGGCACTGGAACGTGGCAGGCCCCTTCCGGTGGCGCCGATTCCGACTGGGTGATATCGGATACCAATATGTATTCCGGCGTTTCCGGCAATGTCGGAATAGGCACTTCAACTCCGTTGGAGAAATTACACATCGACGGTAATATTTACGTCGGCGGGAAAGCAACCATCGGGCCCGGTCATACAAATACTGGAATCGATGCTTTTGTGGCTGGGGCTAATAACACTGCAAGTGGAAACTACGCGACAGTAGGAGGAGGTGGGAATAATACCAGCGTTCAGAACTATACGACGGTCGGCGGCGGGAGATTCAACGTAGCGGACGGTGTTAATTCTACAATCAGCGGTGGTTATTATAACACCGCTGGAGGCTCTGCCTCTGTTGGCGGCGGTTATCTTAACACCGCCAGCGGAATCGCCGCCACCATCAGCGGCGGTAGCGATAACGTGGCCGGCGGCAATTTCAGCATAATACCAGGTGGCACATACAACAATGCTGACGCGCAATATACATTCGCGGCGGGCCACAGAGCCAAGGCCATCCATAGCGGAGCATTCGTCTGGGCCGATCATACCGATGCCGATTTCTCCTCCACTGCAGATGACCAATTCCTTGTCCGCGCCGGGGGTGGCGTGGGTATTAACAACGATAGCCCCGGTGCCGCGCTGCATATCGGTGGTACGCCCGGAGTTGACGGATTAATGTTCCCTGACGGTACATTGCAGACTACCGCCGGGGGGCAATCTGTCTGGGAAGTCACGGATTCGGTCATCTATACAAGTGAAAAATGGGGCATAGCCCGCGGAGAAGCAAATAATAAGCTCTGGGGCGACAGTTCTTATACGCATATTAACCTTGGCGTGGCGTGCACAACCGGTACTTCAGGTCAAAATTCTTATTACCTTACTATAGGCGGCGGGATCAACAACACCGCCAGCGACAATCATGCTACGGTAAGCGGGGGTGGTTTTAATGTTGCCGGCGGTAGCTTTTCAGCAATTGGCGGCGGCAATGGCAACACAGCCAGCGGAGGTCATACCACGGTCGCCGGCGGCGAATCCAACAGGGCCAGCGGTGGCCATTCTGCGGTCGGTGGCGGCTCAAATAACATGGCTTACGGCGCTTATTCCACCATCTCCGGGGGCTATTATAACACCACCAATGACTATTATTCCGTGGTCGCTGGTGGCCGCGATAACGATGCTACCGCAAGTTCCTCCGCGATCAGCGGCGGCAGTTATAACGACGTAAGCGGTGGTAATTCCACGATCGTCGGCGGTAGTTTCAATACTGCCAGCGGCAGTAATGCCACCGTTGCCGGCGGCAGCTATTGCGCCGCGGCAGGCTGGCATTCCTTCGCCGCCGGTCGCAGAGCACAGGCTAATAACGACGGATCATTCGTATGGGCCGATAATCATGATGTAAACTTCTCCTCAACGGCCGATGACCAGTTTAACGTAAGAGCCTCAGGGGGAACCCGCATCTTTTCGGAATATAGTCTAAACGCAGGTGTCACCTTGGCCGCCGGGGCGTCAGCGTGGGCCTCTGTCTCCGACAGCACTCTCAAACGTAACATCCGCCCCGTGGACGGTGAAGTCATTCTGGAAAAACTATCAGAGCTCCCCGTAAGCCGCTGGAGCTACAAAACGCAGGATGAATCTATAGAGCATATCGGCCCCATGGCCCAGGATTTCTACGCGGCCTTCGGGCTGGGTGAAGACGAAAGACATATTTCCACAATAGACCCGGCCGGCGTGGCGCTGGCGGGCGTCAAAGAATTGATCGAGATCGTAAATGAATTACGTGAGGAAAATAAGGAGCTAAAATCAAGAATAGAAGATCTTGAATCAAAGACCAAGTGATGGGAGGAAGTGCATGCTTAGAGCCGCAACGCTCGCAACTTTGGCTTCAATGGTTATCGCCTTTTTCGCGTTAACCGCCTCAGCGCAAATTCCGCTGAACATGAGCTACCAGGCCCGCCTGGCCGACAGCACCGGCAACCCGGTACCGGATGGCCCTTATGATCTGGAATTCAACTTTTACTCAGACTCTACCGGGGGTGTTCCGGTCTGGACCGAGCAATTTTTCGGCGTTAACACCAGCAATGGTTTTTTCGACGTTTTTCTTGAAATGGAACTGGATAACTTAATTGGTCCGCTCTTTATGGAAGTTACGGTGGGAGGAGAAATTCTATCACCGCGATCACGTATGGCGTCAGTACCCTACAGCGCAATTTCGCACAGGGTACAAGGGGATATTCAGACGGGGGAAGGTTTTATCCGCATGGTTGTTCCTCCCGATGATCAGGAACCTGTAATGGAAATGGTTGCCGACCCGGTTCAGTCTTCTTTTAAGATGATGGACCCGGTTGATGAAAAAGAGGGATTCGTAGCGTTGGTAAATTCCTCCGAACATTCTATTAAGTTGATAGATCCGGTTGATGAAAACGTAGCGGCGGTTGCGATATCCGTCGATCCGGCTCAATCATCGTTTAGAATGATCGATCCTGTGGATAAAAGGGAGGGATTCGTCGCCTTGACTGAGGCATCTGGCAATTCAATAAAACTGATGAATCCTGATGATGATACGGCGTCGGCGATTGTAATGTCTGCCGGACCGCTTCAATCATCAATTAAAGTGATTGATCCGGTCGATAAAAGAGAGGGATTCGTGGCTTTAGCAGATGCTTCGGGAAGTTCCATGAAGCTGATTGATCCGGTTGACGAATTAGAAGGTCTGGTCGCGTTGGTCGGTTCCTCAGCCAGCTCAATCAGATTGATCGATCCAGTCGACGAAAAAGAGGGATTCGTCCTAACATCCGAGACTTCCGGCAATTCGCTGAAACTGAAGGATCCCGTTGATGACGGGATAACATTGATTGAAATAAACGGCGGCATCGATGGTAACGCCACCTATAAAATGTTCAATCCCCAG
>CP070813.1:3142893-3154813 GCA_020344055.1 Candidatus Zixiibacteriota bacterium
ATCGCCTGCAACACCTATATAAAATGGGGCGAAATGCTGGATTACGCCGAAAAACTGGAATGCGATTATATCGCCACCGGCCATTACGGGAGGATTGTCGCTGTTTCGGACAGATACAGGCTGATGCGTTCTAAGTTTGGGGATAAAGATCAATCCTATGCTTTGTGGGGGATACCGTCATCGGCGCTATCCCGGACGATTCTGCCCCTCGGCGAGCATTCCAAAAAAGAGGTTAGAAAAATCGCCTCGGAAAACGGTTTCCGTAACGCGGATCGTCCGGAAAGCCAGGAAATCTGTTTTATCCCCGATAACGATTACGCGGGCACGCTGCGAAGGTGGTCGAAAAGCGATTCTCAGGCCTTTCAACCGGGGCCGATATATAATTCCGCCGGTAAGAAGTTAGGTGAGCATAAGGGATTCGCCCATTACACCGTCGGTCAGCGGCGGGGGCTGGGAATCTCATCGAAAGTCCCTCTTTATGTACTGAGAATCAAAGCGGATGATAACAGCGTTATTGTGGGCGAGGATGAAGAACTTCTGGCGAGAAAATTCAGGGTCTCTTCGGTTAACCTGTTGATGGAAACCCCGGACGTTCCGGAAAGGATAACCGCCAAAATCAGGTATAAACATCAGGATAGCCCGGCCACCGTCGATTTTTTCGGAGACGGCATGACGGTCACCTTCGAAGAACCTCAAAGAGCGATTACTCCCGGGCAGTCCGCCGTATTTTATGCCGGGGATTTTGTGATCGGCGGGGGCATAATTGACGAGGTAATCGAATGATAAATAAAGGGAAGATTATCGGGTTGACACGGGGCGCTCGTATGAATAAATTAATTCGCAAAGTTGGGAGGTTGTTATGGTTAAGGTTACATTTATAGGACACTCATGTTTTGCGCTGGATAACGGTAAGCAAAAGATTCTGATCGACCCCTTTATCAAGGGAAACCCGGTTGCCAAATCGACGGCGGAACAGAAAAAGGCTGATTTCATATTAATAACTCACGGCCACGGGGATCATCTTGGCGACGCAATAGAGCTAGCCAAGAAAAGCAAGGCCATGGTTATCTCGAATTTCGAGTTGTGCACCTATTGTGAGAGTCAGGGGATTGAAAATGTTCATCCCTTACACATCGGGGGCGGCCACGATTTTCCGTTCGGTTCCGTTAAATTGACCATTGCGCATCACGGCTCGACGCTGGGAGACAAACTTCAATACGGAGGTAACCCGGTAGGTTTCATTATTCGCACCGACGGCAAGATTATCTATCATTCCGGCGATACCGGTCTGTTTCTGGATATGAAACTTATAGGCGAGCTGGATAGGATCGATCTGGCCCTTTTACCCATCGGGGGCAATTTCACCATGGATATCTCCGATGCCATAAAAGCGGTGGATTTTTTGAAGCCGAAAAAAGCGATCCCGATGCATTACAACACCTTCGATTTGATCGCCTGCGATCCGAAGGAGTTTGCAAAGGGAATAAAGCCGTTGGGGACTGAAGGGATAATTCTCAACTTCGGGGAAAGCTACGAATTAAAATAGAGCCATGAAAAAAAACAGGTTTAAGGCCCGGAGTCTGTTTCTGGGCTTTTGTTTTTTCATTTTCTTCTTTTTGTCCTCCGGACTTTCTTTGGCTCAGGGAAACGCCGGAGGCGAGATAATAATTCTACCGGAAGACAATGTCTTTTCGGATTCGGCGAGATTTTATGCCAACTACTATCGTGAAATTCTCGCCGACCTTTTGAATTTCCCGCTGGATACGACGGTGGTTATATTTATAGCCGACAGCGAAGAGGAGTTTCTAAGCAGGGTGGGATCGTCGTTCCCCGATTGGGGCGCGGCGGCGGCTTCGATTGACCGCGCCGCTATTATAATCAAATCCCCGAAGTATATTCGGGTCGGGAAATCGTTCCGGGAGCTTATCGGTCATGAGCTTACCCATATAATGTTACATAGGGCCTCGGGTTCGCAGTGGCTTCCGCGCTGGATACATGAGGGATTGTCGATGCGGGTTTCCGGCGAATGGAGTATCGGGCAGGATATACTGGTCGCCAGGGCGGTCTGGACAAACCGGCTGATCAATCTGTACCGGCTGGAGGGGCTTACGGAATTCAGCGGGGCGGAGGCGAACCTGGCCTACACGGAATCTTACCTGGCGGCGTCCGAGCTGGTGAAAGCATCCGACAAGTATCTTCTGGCCGATCTTCTGGGGCTTTACCGGGACAATCGTGACTTTTACCGGAGTTTCGAAATTGTTACCAACAACGATTACCATGGCTGGACGACCAACTGGTATGAAAGGATGACCATGAGGTATCATTTTTTTCTGTTTTTGCTTGACGTTGAACTGTTCTGGCTTCTGATCCCGTTATTTTTCATTTTGCTGGTCATTCTGAAAAAAAGGCAGAACGCGAAAGTCAAGAAACGCTGGAGGATCGAGGATCGGATAAACCCTCCGGACGAGGGCTATAATCAATATTATGACGGGTATTATGACGACAAAGACAAGGTATAAAATCGAGTACCTCGCGGTTTTAACGTTAATAATCGTATTGAACCTGGTGCCCTACAGGCTGGCGCTCATGTTTGGCGATTTTATAGGTTTTCTGGCGTTCTCCGTTATCAGGATCAGGAGGGAGGTAACGCTCGACAATTTGAAAAAATCGTTCGGCGATAAATATAGCGATTCGGAATACCGGAAAATCGCGGCGGGGTCATACAGGAATATTGCCAGGGGTTTCATCGAATACGGCCTGTTTCCCAAACTGAGCAAGAGAGACCTCTCTGAATACCTGTGCATAGAGGGTGAGGAAAATATAAAAAAGATAAAGGATTCCGGAAGGGGAGCGGTGCTTGTAACCGGTCATTTCGGGAGCTGGGAGCTGATGGGAGCGTTTATCGCCAGGAGGGGATGGCCCATAGATTATCTTGTGGGAGAACAGCACAATCTGCTGGTTAACAAATTAATGAACGATCATCGGCGATTGTTTAATATAGGTTTGATTGAGATGGGGGTGGCGGCGCGCGGCGTGTTCAAAGCCGTAAAAGAAGGCCGGATGGTCTGCATGCTTTCCGATCAGGACGCCGGGAACGACGGCGTGGTGGTGGATTTCCTGGGCCGTCCCGCGTCGACCCCGAAAGGCCCCGCGGCGTTTGCCATCAAGACCGGGGCGCCGCTGGCATGCGGTTTTATAGTCCGAAACGGCGCCCGTCAAAAAATCATTGTCGAGCCGGTGATTGAATTTCATCCGTCGGGAAGTAAGGAAAATGATATAAAAAAACTGACTCAGATCTATACGTCGCTGATTGAAAAATATGTAAGGCGGTATCCGGACCACTGGTTCTGGCCGCATCGACGTTGGAAATCGACCACTTGATAAAAGAGAACCGCTCAATTTTTAAAAACCGTCCCTCGGTCAAGGCTTTAGCGTTTTTTGTTTCGGGCATCGTGTTCTCAACAATCCTCGAACTGCATTATCTTTATTCTTTTATACCTTTTCTGATTTTTTTGATCGCTTCGCTGTATTTTTACCTTAAAAAAGACTCAAAACCGGCGGGCTTGTCGATCTGCTTGATGCTTTTTTTTCTGGGCTGGTTCAGGGCGGATCTCGCCGGAGGTCCTTTCCCGCCGAATCATATCGAACATCTCGCAACCACAGGGGGGAAGTCGATAATTTACGGAAAAATCGCGGAAGAGCCGGATATACGAGAAGATCGAACCTACCTGGTTATTGAAGCGGACTCGGTATCGATCAGAAATTATACGATCCCGTCTTTCGGACGTCTGCGGGCGAAAGTTTTGAATGGCGGCGCCCGTTTTGATCATTCCGATTATATAATGGCAGAGGGCTATCTTTATGGTCCGGGGGGCGCCAGGAATCCGGGTGGTTTCGATTACGCTCAATATCTTCGCACCAAAAACATTTTCGCGGCCGTATCGGTGAGCGGCCCCCATAACGTATCAATTATAAAAAAGGGATCTTCATTTCTATCGTCGGTCGTAAAGCCGGTGCGGGGTTATATGATCGATGTTGCCCGCGAGAACCTTTCTCCGGTTTCGGCCGCCATACTCTCGGGTTTTATTCTGGGGGAGAGGCGGGATATCCCGGAGGAGTATCAGACCATGTTCCGGGATACCGGGACGCTTCATCTTATGGCGGTATCGGGCTCCAATGTCGGTCTGGTGTTGACCGTTATCGCTATTCCACTGGCTCTGTTGGGATTACGAAGAAAATATAAAATCGTTATCCTGCTGGTTGCGGTAGTATTTTTCGCGATTCTCACGAGGCTTGAAGCCTCGGTAATCAGGGCTTCCATTATGGCGTCGGTGGGACTCCTGGCCTATGGGTGGCTACGTAAACCGGACTATATTAACCTTTTGGGGTTCGCGGGATTGATAATGCTTTTATGGCGGCCCCTGCAGCTTTTCGATGTGGGATTGCAGCTTTCATTCGCGGCGACTTTCGGGATTGTCTATGTCGTACCCGATATTTACAGGCGCATCAAGCCGTTAACTCGCAAGAAACTTAGATGGGTCAGGTGGGTCGTTATTATGATCGTCACCACCGTGGCCGCCCAGGCGGCGGTAATGCCGCTAATGGCGTTATATTTCAACAGGTTTCCCCTTATCGGAATAGTCGCCAACCTTCCGGTGGGAATTCTGGCCTCTTTCGCGTCTTCGCTGGGGATCGCTTTTTATTTTGTTTCGTTTGCGGGGGGATGGCTGGAATATTTATCCGGCCGGATAGTAGAATTCGTTCTGGAGGCGGTCAAAGCTATCCTGCGGTTTTTTTACGATTTACCGCTGGCGGTCACACAGACGCCGTCTTTTGATTGGCCGGTGATATTTCTTTACTGGATATCGATTTACCTGTTTTACGAACTTTTATTCAAACGAAGATTCAGCGCCAGAAGCTTAATCGGGGTTCTTATCTGTTTCAATTTTATAATCTGGCCGAAGGTGTTTGAAAAGAAGCCGTTATGGTCTGTCGAATTTATTGACATCGGGCTCAACCGGGCCTGGATTTACACCGATGAAGGCGGCAGAAGACTGGGTTGCTTCGATATTTACCGTGAGGATAGTTATGTGGAAAATACACTTATATCGAGTATCCTGGATTTTCACGGCGAGCGTTTGGATTGGCTGGTAACCTCAACCCCCGGTTCTAAGTCGCTTAAATCGATAAAGGAGTCGTTTTCACCGATGACTCTAAATTTGGAGAATACATCTCAAAACGGCGAAAATGCAGGACTGGCTTCGGATAAAAAATATTCGAGGCTGCCGGATGGGATTAAGATTGTATGGGGGCAATCCGATAATACTGAGAGAGGAAGTCATATCTTGCCCTGTATGCGGATTGATACTGGGGAATATTATTTGATTATGGCTGGCCGGTCCGGTACGCCGAGTATGCGGAACATTCAAGATAATAAGAGGATAGCTCTACTGGAGCTGCCCTGGGGCGAATACGCGCGGACCGATTGCAGGAGAACAATTGACAGGCTGAATCCGGAATGCGTGGTATTTTCGCCGGACCGCTATTCGCGCGGCGCCCCCAGGAGAAGATCGGATCTGACACATTCGGCGGACAGGCTTTTGGCGACATCGATTTGCGGCGGTTTTAGAGTAGCGGAGATCGGCGGCGGATTAAGGATTGAGACTATGGAGTCGGTTGAGATCGAGGAGTGAATAGGTGAGCTTCGCGGGAAACCTGAACACAGTATCATTGCCCGATGTTTTTCAATTGATTTTTACGTCCAAAATGACGGGTGCGTTGAAAATCACCAAGGATAAGGAGGAAAAGAACATCTATTTTAGAAACGGCATGCTGATTTTCGCGACCTCCAACGACAGCCAGGACCTTTTCGGAAATATACTTGTTAAGAAGGGAAGGATTTCAAAGGAAGATTTGAACAAAGTCCTGGCCGGTCAGACCAGCGGCAAGAAAATAGGGGCCCTGCTTGTAGAAAAGAACCTGTTTACCCGTGAGGAAGTGATCGGATGTCTTAAAATGCAGATCGAGGAGATCGTCTACAGCCTGTTTGGCTGGAAAGACGGGCTTTTTGAATTTCTCCAGGACCACAATCCTCCCCCCGATTCTATATTGAGCGAATTAAATCCCATGAACATCATTATGGAGGGGACGCGGCGTATTGATGAATGGGAGGAGATGAAAAAAGTTCTTCCGCCCGATGACACGATACTGGAATTGGCCCGGGACCCGGCCATCAAAACCGAAGAGATAAGCCTGACCAAAAACGAGATCACGATACTGGCTCTCATCGGATCGGGAAAGAAATTATCCAAGGTAATCGAAGATAGTTATCTCGACCGATTTATCACGAACAAGGTTCTGGCGAATCTATTGAAGCTGGGTTTGATAAAAACTGCGAAAGAGGTTGTCGAGGAAAAATCTGTGGAGATGGAGCAAAAAGCCCTGGCGGAACTGCTGGCGCAAATATATCTTGGCAACCTGAATTATATTTTTGAGAATATTAAGGAGAAGCTTGGCGGAAAAGGCGACAGGGTGATCGCGGAAACGTTTTTGGGCAATAAGAGTTACTACCCCAACCTGGATAAGAATTTTATCGGCGATGACGGGCAGATAAGGTTCGATTATTTCTTGGAGATGTATAAGAAACTGCCCCAGGAAGCCAGAATCTGGAAAATAGTGTCTAGTTTCAATTCGCTTTTGAATGATTATCTGTATGCCGTGAACAAGAGCCTGGGTTCGAAAATATATAAAAGGCTTTTATCGGAAATAAGGATAAACATCCATAATATAATAAATCAGAACCGTCAGATTTCCGTCAAATACGGTCTTGAAGAGGAATTTAACAGGATTTTAAGGGACAAATAGAATGAAACGTTTAACAGCCTGTCTTACACTGGCATTGGTGCTGGTCAATTATGATTTTTGCTGGGCTTTATCATCTCAGGAATACAGAATAATCCAGGAATCGTTATATTTTGCAACATCCGTCGGATGTCTGGCATTCGCTTTAATTATTTTCCATTCCCTTAAGGGTGGAAGCCTCGGGACCCCCTGGCTTTTTATCTTCGCAGGTTTTTTATTCGCAGCGGCGGGCGGAGCGATCCATCTTCTTGACCTGTTTAAGATTCTGATTCATGTTTATGATCTCAGGCCGGCGCTGTTAATTACGAATTGCGGGTCCATGATTTTTTTCTTGATCGGGTTGATTTTATATAAGCGCGGCCTGAGATAAATCTGCCATCAAACCTGTCATATATCCCTAAATTTCCCTTATTATATGTCGATATCTTATATGATTGAAAACTACTTATAGGGATTACTATGATCGATACAATCGAATTAGACGATCGCATTGCAAAGTGCGAAAAAATTCTTGCGGCTGACGGCAACAGCCAGATTTTCGCGGCATTGGCGGACGCATACCGTAAAAGGGGCGATTTGCCAAAGGCCCGCGAAATATGTTCGAGGGGATTGGAAATGCACCCCAATTACTCTTCTGCTCGCGTTGTGATGGCCAAGATTTATTTATCCGATGGTAATTATATGGCGGCCAAACAGGAATTGGATAAAGCTATAAATGCATCGGGCAGGTCGCGAGCCATAGATATTCTTGAAGCCGAAATACTTATAAGGCTGGGGAGAATATCCGAGGCCGCGGTAATCCTGGAGAGGCTGCATGCCTCGGATCCGGAGGACGAACTGGTACTGAATCTATTGTCTATAATAGGTGAAGAGAAAACATCAGTGGAAGAGAATATCAAGGATGCGGCCGGACAGGCCGAGAAGAGGGCATATTCGCTGTCGGATATTGTGAGTTTGATAAAAATAACTCCCCGGGTTATGGGGGTAGTCGTGGTAACGGAAGACGGCCTGGTTATGGAAGGTAGATTCGACGGTTCTATTTCGAGGGAAGAGACAGGGGCCCTGACTAAGAGCATTTTCGATATGACGTCGGCCGGCGGAAACAAAATAAACATAGGCGCCACCAAGGAAATTTTAATAGAGACACAATCCTCAAAGTTATGGATCTTCAACAAAGAAAAATTCCTGTTAACGATATTTGCCCGTGACGATGTCAGCATGGGCTCATTGAAGCTGAGAATCGAGAATTTATTCAGTAAAGCGGATATATCGATCGGATCGGAATGATAAGGAGAGAATTTTGAAAGTTATAAAGGGAGATTGCAGACTTCAAACCGCGGTTGATTATCTTACCGACTATACGGGAGTTATCGGGGCCGTCATAGCCGACCACGAAGGTTTGGTTGTCGTTTGCAGTCCCCCCAGCCTGATGCACGGAGAGAAGTTCGCCGCGTTGGGGCCGGAGATGTTCGATATTGCCGACCGGATTATTGGAAAAATTATCACTCCCGGTTGCAGACATATTTCGCTCAGGACCGGGGACAGATGGTTGACTGTGGCGGCCACATTAAATTTCCGCCTTGTGGTGCTGGCGGACGAAAAAGCGGACGATCTGTTGAACGTTCGTATTCAAAGGGCGCTGGAGATGATAGCTAATCACATAAAGGAAAAATATCCGGCCGAGGTTTATTCGGCCAGGCCGGAAGCGATAAAAAAGGAAGAAGCAATGGAGGCTTCACATGTATGATATCCTTGGCGATCTGAATAAAACCTCCGGTATTCAGGGTTCCATGCTTGTTGGCGGCGACGGGATTATTATCGCCGCGGACCTCGATGAACGGCTCGAAGATGAAGCGGTGGGCGCGCTTGCGGCCTCTATATTCTCGAATGTCAACAAGGCTATGGAAAGGCTGAAACAGCACAATCCCGATAGGATTACTATCGAGGCGGGGGAAGGAAAGATATTCCTGAATGACGCCGGCGTGGGCATACTTGCGGTGGTTACCGATCCGGAAGTAAACGTCGGTATGGTTAGGTTGGAGATTAAGGGCGCCATATCGAGAATCAAAGGACAATAGAAGGGATAGACCCCGATGGCATCGATAAATTACGCATATAAGGAGATCATTTCCAAAATCGTCTATTACGGACCGGGGCTTTCGGGCAAAACCACGAACCTGCAATACGTTTTTAAGAAGGTTCCGGCGGAGACCAGGGGCGAGCTTATCAGCCTGGCGACCGACGCCGACCGGACCCTTTATTTCGATTTCCTTCCGTTGAATGTGGGGACGATTAAGGGATTCGCCACCAAATTTCAGCTATATACCGTCCCCGGGCAGGTCTATTATAACGCCACCAGGAAGTTGGTGCTCAGGGGGGTTGACGGCATTGTATTTGTGGCGGACAGTCAGGCCGAGAAGCTGGATGAAAATTTAGAATCCTTTCAAAATCTGCAGGACAATCTCGCCGAATACGGGTATAATATTGACAGCATTCCGACCGTTATTCAATATAACAAGAGGGATCTTCCCAATGCCATGGATATATCGGAATTGGAGAAAGCCTTAAATAAAAAGGGATTTCCCCATTTTGAGGCGATTGCGCCGACGGGATCGGGGGTTTTCAAGACCCTCAAGGCCATAAGTAAAATGGTACTCGAGGAAATCCGGAAAAACAAGATGGGCGCTCCGAACGCGGTAAAGTCCCAACCGCCGAAACCGGAACCGGTGGCGGTTTCGGCATCCGATCCCGGAGCGAAAAATGAGGCCGCGGCGGCAAAGGCACCGGTGGAACCGCCGCCATCGAAGGTTCAGGAGGAGGTTTCCACGGTTCCCGAAAAGGAGTCCCCGCCGGATACCGATTCAACTGTAGACGAGGAAAAATCGGAAGTGGATGAGGATAACAAGGTTCCGGGAATAATGGAGGATTCTGAAACCCTGGCGAACGTGGTGGTTTCCGATTCCCAGAATCTGCCCAGCGCAGACGATGATGATGCGGAGGATAATGATCTTGAAGAGACTACCGAAAGGGCGGTTCTCAAAGGGGAAACGGTACTGGATGACAAGGAAGGGCAAGTAGCGGAATCCGTGAATCAGGAGGAGGATCCGGGAACCGGGGACGGGGGCAAGAAATCGGAAGATGTCCCGGAACCGTTGTATGATACATCGTCTGACAATCAGAATTTCGACGAGGAGGCGACGCAGGTATCCAGCCTGAATTTGAAAAATCCATTGCCTCTGGGGAAGCCGCAGATGGCGGAAAGTCGCAAGGTTAAGGGCAAGCATAAGAAGTTCGGCTTGTTCGGCATGTTCAAAAAATCGAATAAATAATATTTGGAGATAAAGGAGGTCGGCATTGACTCAGGAGCAGCAGATCCTGTATGAGGATCAAATAAAGGACATCGATAAAGCTCTGGGCCAGATCATAAAGGAATCGGAAGCCAAGTGCGCGCTGCTCGTGGATAAAGACGGGCATCTAATTACCAGGCAGGGATTCACCCATACGCTTGATACCACGGCGCTGGCCGCTCTTCTTGCCGGAAGTTTCGCATCGACCAAAGAGATTGCCAGGCTAGTCGGCGAGCCGGAGTTTTCGGTTCTTTTCCACCAGGGCAAAAAAGATCACATTCATATCTCCCTGATAGGCGAAAGAACGATTCTGGTTATCATTTTTGATGACCGCACGACCATCGGGATGATAAGGCTATACGCCAAAGAAGTGGGAGAGACTCTCAAGAAAATTCTCGAGTCCAGCACGGACGGGAAGAAATCGGAAGTCGAAATCGGAGATGATTTCAGCGAATCCGCGGACGCAAAGCTCGATGATATTTTTCAGGAAGAATAACTTATCCCTAAACGCCTGCAGACGATAGCGGACAGGAAATCAAGATGGCATTAGAACTCGGCAAGATGCTGGTCAAAGCCGGTAAGATAACCGAGGAACAGCTCCAACAGGCCCTCGAAATGCAGAAAAAAGGTGAGGGCAAACTGGGCGAAATCCTGGTAAAGCTTGGAGCCGTACCCGACGAAAACGTCATATCTGAATTCATAGGGAAACAGCTGAATATAGGAGCGTTACGTCTTACCGATATCGAGCTGAATCCGGATATTGTAAAGCTTATTCCCCATGATATAGCTAAGAAGTTTAATGTTATCGCGGTATCGAAAATAGGCAAGACGTTAATAGTCGCCATCTCCGATCCCAATAACATTTACGTGCTCGATGCCATCAAGTTTATTACCGGCTGCAACATACAGCCCGTAATATCTCCGGAGAATACTATCCAGAAAGCCATTGATTCGTATTATAAAGACAGTTCCGCCCTTAATGAGCTGATCAAGGGGATTTCCGACGGGGAGCTGGAGCTGATCGAGGAGACCGAGGAGGACATATCCGAACAGGATCTGCAGTCGCAGGTTCAGGATAAGCCGCTGGTAAAGCTTGTGGACGGGATCATAGCCGAGGCGATTAACAAAGGAGCCTCGGATATTCATTTTGAATGCTACGAAAAGCGCGTGAGGGTCCGTTACAGGTTTGACGGTTCCTTGCAGGAATCGGCTCCCATACCGTTTAAATACCGGGCCGCCATTATATCGAGAATGAAGATTATGGCTGATCTCGATATCTCCGAAAGACGTCTTCCCCAGGACGGCCGGATTAAGGTTAAGCTGGGAGGGCGGACGGTTGATCTAAGAGTGTCGGTTTTGCCTACCATATTCGGGGAAAAGGTGGTTATGAGAATCCTGGATCCCAAATCGCTGATGGTGGACATGACCAAGCTGGGATTCCCCGAATTAGCCCTGAATAATTTTGATAGAGCCATCCATCTCCCATACGGGATGATCCTGGTTACGGGGCCGACCGGTTCGGGTAAAACGACGACATTGTATTCCGCTCTGAAGACATTGAATACCCCTGACGTGAATATTATGACCGCCGAGGATCCGGTGGAGTTTAATTTTGACGGCATCAATCAGGTTCTTGTTAGGTCCGATATAGGATTGACATTTGCCGCCGCCCTGAGGTCTTTTTTAAGGCAGGACCCCGACATAGTAATGGT
>CP070813.1:3154913-3166699 GCA_020344055.1 Candidatus Zixiibacteriota bacterium
AACCGCCAGCGTAATCGAAAATATCATCCATGGAAATTTCCTGAAAGGCGTATCCAAGCAGATGCATATAAATATCGCCGTCATAATCGCTATTGGCCTTTTTGGCGCTTTTGTTCTTCCCAAGATATCCCTTTTGAACAGGATAGCGGTATTGCTTTTGTTTTTGATAATACTGGCCAACCTGAGTTACGTTCTGTTTTCAACCTTTAATACCACTCTCAAGTCTCTTTATCCGGGTCTGGAAATAGGGATATTACTTCTGGTGACCCCCCTTATAAAGATTAGAACCGAGGACGTCGAGGACATCGAGGAAGATGAGGAGGATGTGGATTACGAAAAATTACTTTCGTCTTCGAGCCAGGCGATACCCACTCAGGCTATTACAAATCAAACGCCTTCGCCGCATTACGCCGAGACCGCGGTTAGCAAATCCGGAACCATTGCCGCGTCGGGCTCGGGAACCGTGGGCGCAACCGCCTCGGGTCCGGGGATTATTTCCGGTGGGACTGGAATTTCCGATTCGGGAACAATGCCGCTTTCCACCGATTCCGGTCCGGTAAGCGGGGCGGCAATGGATCATTTTGGCCGTTATAGACTTATCGAGTCCATAGGCAAAGGCGCCATGGGGATGGTCTATAAAGGACTCGATCCGGCCATCGATCGTCTTGTCGCTTTGAAGACAATTCGTCTGGACCAGATTATTGATCCCGATGAGTCGAAAGAGCTCCGGGAAAGGCTGCAAAGGGAAGCGAAAGCCGCAGGGAAACTCTCCCATCCCAATATCGTGACTATATATGATGTGGGCGAGGAAGGCTCCGTTCAATATATAGCCATGGAATATCTGGAGGGCAGCACGCTCGAGGAATTACTGTCTTCCGGAACCAACTGGGATTACAAGACCCTATCAAACGTCATGATACAGGTTTGCGACGCTCTTGATTACGCTCACGAGAACGGCATAGTCCATCGAGACGTGAAGCCGGCGAACATAATGATAATGGACAGCTGCAAGGTGAAAGTCATGGATTTCGGTATTGCGCGCCTGGACGCTTCGGCCTCCATGACGCAGACCGGTACCGCCCTCGGCACCCCCAATTATATTTCGCCGGAACAGCTAAAGGGTCAACCTGTAGACCGCCGCTCGGATATATTTTCCGTGGGCGTCGTATTTTACGAATTGTTAACCGGCGAGAAGCCGTTTAAAGGAGAAACCCTTTCGGCGTTGATATACTCGATTCTGCATACCAATCCGCCGATGCCGTCGGAGGTCAATCTGGATGTACCGCGCATATTCGACAAGATTATAGCGAAGGCGCTGGTGAAAGATCCGGATCTGCGATTCCAGACGGCCAGGGATCTGGCAGCTATTCTGAGAAAACTGGTATAACGAAATTATACAGATATTAGAGGAGGGAGCCTCGTAAACCTCGGTCTGCGGGGCTTCTCCTTTTTGATTGATTTTCTGTTCTCCCGCTGTAATATTCTATGCTGATTTTTTCGGGAGGAGGTAAATAATGGAACGGATCGATTTCCCCTTGACCGGCAACAGCATCATCATGGCGATAGTGATACTTGTCCATGTTTTCTTCGCGTTTTTCGCCGTGGGGGGCTCTACCCTGGCGGTTTTCTCGGAATGGGTCGGCCGCCGAAAAGGGAATGACGATTATATAACCCTGGCAAGAAAGGTCACCAAATTCCTGGCCGATATGATGAAAATCAACGGCGTTCTGGGGGTAGCCATCATCGTTCTGATAATAGGATTGTGGGGCTCGTTTGCGAAGCTATTGTATAGCGTGATGTTCTGGCCTTTCGTTACGGAAGGCCTGTTTTTCCTGATTCTCATGATTTTTTCCATAGCCTATAATAATAATTGGGATAAAACCTCCCCGGGAAAACACCTCTTTTATGGCGTTATGACAGCCTTCGCGGCTATAATGACGGCTTTTCTGATAAATGCCATCTGGGCTTTTATGATGACTCCGGGCGAATGGATAACCACTCAGAACCGCTGGGACGCCTTTTTCAACCCGATTTTATGGGAGTCGTATATTCATATGCTGATCCCGTGTCTTTTAAACGCCGCCCTTTTTATTTTCCTGTGGTCGTACTGGAAACTGAAAACGTCGGACAGGGATCTCGAATTTTATGAAAAAATCAACAGGTTCACAGGCCGCAAAGCCGCGTTATTGATTTTTCTCCAGCCGATTTCCGGAATCAGTTTTCTGGCCAGGGTTAAGTCTGCCACGCAGGATCTTGCCACGCCCAATCCCTGGCAGCAGGTCTGGACGGGATTGGGGAGGCCCTATCTTCACGCCATGGTGGGTCTGGCCGGTATCGCCATAATTTTCGCGATACTGTACTGGATATTCGGACATGAAAAGGGCAGAAAATTCCTGATGATAACCGCCCTTGCAGTTTTCGTTGCTTTCGTTATGGGAGGTTATACCCGTGAGAAAGCCAGGAAACCGTATCTGGTCTGGGGCACCATGTACATGAATCAGAAGCTCGTGGGCGAAAAGGTCGAACCGGCGATTATCGAAGGAGAGATATCGGGCGAGCGGGTTTACAGTGACTGGGAATGCGGCGCCTGCCATACTCTGCAGGGCAAAGGGGGCAATATCGGCCCCGAACTTGTTGATTTGCATGAGAGCTACCAGATAGAGGAGCTAAAGGAGTTCTTAAAAGAGCCCCCGGAGGATATGCCGCCCTTTGAGGGAAGCGAAGAGGAGCTGGAGAAGTTAGCTGAATATGTGATCTATGCCTCTGGCGAATAAAGCCGAGGCACCAAAATAGATTTTTCTTGACATATTAAATAGCCCAAGTTTATTTATTTATAAATAAGGGAAGATCCGATGCGTCGCCTTATTAAATTTCTACTGTTTTTTTGCGTTTTTATATTTTTATCGAATAGCGCTGGCGCGCAGGTTCTACAGAATTTTGATATCGTCGGTCATTATTTTGTTGACGGCGATACGATTACGGGCCTTTGTATGCAAGACCATTATCTATATATAACCGAAAATTATGATTCCCTTCGTATATTTGATTTATCTCTAGCAGATACATTGGAGCAGATCGGCGTATGTGCGGCGCCCTACATTGATAATCTTTTTATAAATGGCGATATTTTGGTAGGAGTTGCATTCAATCATTGGAATTCATTCAGTATTTTCGATGTATCGTCGCCATATTCGCCCCAGATGATTTTTTCGCTTCTTTATGGTTTTCTAATAATTCCGAATGTAGATTTTCAAGGCAATTTTATATATCTACCTACTGTTTGCGACTTGTGCACTCCCGGACTTTATGTATATGATATTACTGCCCCATCGAATCCCATTCTTGCCGATCACCTTCCTTATGGCGAAGGTTTTGATATAGATTTATACCGGGATTTTGCATATGAAACAACTTTCTCGTATACTGAAATTGCGGTTATAGATATTTCGAATCCATATTCCGTCCAGTTAGCCAATATTATACATGAACACGGAGGAGGGGTTAAGGTTTATGGAAACCATCTTTTCATTGGGGGACCGATCTGGTATGGCTCGGATCCTGTTCGTGTTTATAGTTTACAGAATCCCGGCGCTCCTTTTCTTAAATATGAGATTCCTACCAGTTTTGGCAATACGATTCGTATCGAAATCGTTAACGGTTATCTGTTCGCTTTAAATTGGCTTAGTGGTCTCATTATGTTTGATATCGGCGGTTTTTCGGCCCCGGAATCATTGGGTTTTGTTGATTTACCGGCGGATACCAATTTCGTCTTACCACAGATAGCTATAAAGGATTCAATTATATATTTCTCGAATTTGGAATATGGTCTCTATAAACTTGCCTACACAGGCGGCGAAATGGTAAATACCGGCGACGCCAATCGTGATGGCGACGTCAACGGTTTGGATGTGGTTTATCTCGTAAATTACTTTAAGGGACTTGGTCCCGCGCCGCCGGATCCGCAGGAACGGGGCGATACCAACGGCGATTGCACATTTAATGGTCTGGATGTTATTTATTTGGTTGGTTATCTAAGAGGCGGCCCTGAACCGATACGCGGTTTTTGCTATGAACCGCCTCCGGACTAATCATCCCTAACTTTTCACTTGAATAGCCTTACGTTAAACCATATACTGATATACGCATATAAAATAAGAGGTTTTTGCCATGGTGATGAATGCTGTAAAGAAGATTTTCGGAAGCAAATCCGACCGCGATATAAAAAAGATCAACCCTATTGTTGAGGAGATCAACGAAATCTACGAGACTCTTCATGAAAAACCGGACGAATGGTTTCCCCAGCGAACTGAGGAATTTAAAGCCGAATTTAAGACTCTTTTCGAGGAAATAGACCGCGATTTCGATCGCGATTTCATGGATCCGGACGTCTATAAGAAAAAGTACCGCGAACGTCTGGACGAGAAATTCGACGAGATCCTGCCCGAAGCCTACGCCATGGTTAAGGAGGCCTGCAGACGGCTGGTGGACAAAAGCTGGGATGTCAGCGGTATAGAGATAACCTGGGAGATGGTCCCCTATGACGTGCAACTTATCGGCGCCGTGGTTCTACACCAGGGTAAAATAGCCGAGATGGCCACTGGTGAGGGCAAAACTCTGGTGGCCACCATGCCCTTATACCTGAACGCCCTGACGGGCAAGGGAGCGCACCTGGTTACGGTTAACGATTACCTGGCCCGGCGCGACGCCCAGTGGATGGGGAAGGTTTATGAATTCCTGGGATTGACGGTCGGATGTATCCAGAACGAGATGAACAACGAGGAGAGGCGAGTCCAGTATAATTGCGATATCACCTACGGCACCAACAACGAATTCGGCTTCGATTACCTGCGGGATAACATGTCCATCAGGGCCGAGGACCAGGTGCAGCGCGGTTTCGAGTATGCCATAGTGGACGAGGTCGACTCGGTGCTTATTGATGAGGCCCGGACTCCGCTTATAATCTCCGGGCCGGTCGAGTCGACTTTGAATACCCGTTTCCAGGAGATGAAGCCGCTGGTCGCCAACCTGGTGAAACGTCAGAACCAGTTTGTGGCGTCTTTAATCTCCGATGCCGAGAAGATTTTGAATAATGAGGGTGATTATAGCGAGGCCGGGGAAAAGCTTCTCATGGCCCATCGCGCGGCGCCGAAGAACAAACGATTGATGAAGCTGTACAAGGAAAAAGGCGTTCGCCAGCTGGTCGATGAAAAAGAGCTTGTATACAGGCGCGATAAAAGCCTGCATAAAGTGGATGAGAAGCTGTACTTCACCATAGACGAACGCGAACATACGGTATATCTCAACGATCCCGGATTGAAGACGCTTTCGCCGGACGACCAGAAGCTGTTCGAGATCCCCGATATCAACGAGGGCCTGGTGCAGATCGATTCCGATGAGGATCTTACTCCCGATCAAAAGCTCAAGAAAAAAGAGGAACTGTATCTGCTTCAGGGCGAAAAATCTGAGAAAAACCACGCTATCAACCAGCTGCTGCGGGCTTACCAGCTTTTCGAGAAGGATGTCGAATACGTCGTTCAGGAAGGTAAAGTCTTAATTGTCGATGAGTTCACCGGACGATTGATGCCGGGACGCCGCTATTCCGACGGGCTTCACCAGGCCATCGAGGCCAAGGAAACGGTCACCATCGAGGGCGAAACCCAGACGCTCGCGACTGTCACCCTGCAGAACTTCTTCAGGATGTACACCAAGCTGGCGGGCATGACCGGCACCGCCGAAACCGAGGCGGCGGAGTTTTTCGAGATTTATAAACTCGACGTGGTGGTTATACCGACCAACCAGCCGGTGAGGAGGATGGATTACGCCGATGTTATTTATAGAACCAGACGAGAAAAATATAACTCCATAATCGAGGAAATCGTCAGGCTACATAACAGCAAAATACCGATACTGGTCGGGACCATATCGGTGGAGGTCTCCGAGACCTTATCGCGGATGCTGAAACGTCAGGGGATCGGGCATTCGGTGCTTAACGCCAAGTATCATCAATCCGAAGCGGAGATCGTGGCCAAAGCCGGGTTGCCGGGATCGGTTACCATAGCCACCAACATGGCCGGCCGTGGTACCGATATCAAGCTCGCCAAGGAGATAGTAAAATCGAACTCCTGCATGCTGGTTTCCCCCATGCAAAAGAAGGAAAAATGCCCGTTCTATGACGAGCTCAAATGCGAGGACGACGTCCCCTGCGGCCTGCATATAATCGGCACCGATCTGCACGAGTCCCGTCGCATCGACCGTCAGCTGCGGGGGCGCGCCGGCCGGCAGGGCGATCCCGGAGGATCGGTGTTCTACCTTTCCCTCGAGGACGATATGATGCGCATATTCGGCGGGGGGCGGATCGAGCGGGTCATGGATACCCTGGGATGGCAGGAAGGCGAGGCCATCAATCATACCATGGTCACCAAGGCCATCGAGCGGGCCCGGAAGCAGGTGGAATATAACAACTTCTCCATCAGGAAAAACCTGGTGGAGTACGACAACGTCATGAACTCCCAGAGGATGCTGATCTACGACCGTAGGACCGAGTTTTTGAAGGGGAAGGATCTCAAAGAGGAAGCCCGGGATCTTGTAGGAAACCTGATAGAGGAAAAGGTCTGGCAGCACTGCCCTGAAAAGACCCACTGGGAGGAATGGAACCTGATGGGCCTGCGCGAGGAGATGCGCAAGATATTCCTGATGGATTTCCAGTTCCCCGAAACGTTCCTGCAAAAAGCCAAACAGCCGGATATTATCGAGAAGCTGATGGAAGCGGCCATCAAGATCTACGATGAGAAAGAGGAGATCTTAGGCGAGGATATTATGCGCCGCCTGGAGCGGTTCGCGTTCCTCACGGTTTTCGACACCCAGTGGAAAGAGCATCTCTACGAGATGGACCATCTCAGGACCGGAATCGGCCTGCGGGCCTACGGCCAGCGCGACCCGGTAATCGAGTACAAAAGGGAGGCTTACGGGGCTTTCCAGGAGATGATGGCCCGGATCGATGAGGAGATCGTGGGGATGATCTACAAGATGAAGCCGTCGACCGAACCGACCCGCCTCCCCCGGGGCCAGATGGTGGCCGCCAAGCAGTCGGCGGTGGGAATGGGCGTGGCCGTCGGCGCACAGGCCCAGCAAGCGCAGGAAAAGGGGAAAGAGGAGTACGCCGGCCCCATGGCGGAGGCCGCCGAACGGGGCGAGAAACAGAAGCCGATCCGCGTGAAAAAAGCCCCCGGCCGCAACGAGCCCTGCCCCTGCGGTAGCGGCAAGAAGTACAAGCACTGCCATGGACGGTGAATAATGGTGAACGCTAAGGAAATTATATGCAAAAAATATTATATTTTCATATCTGTATTATTTATTGTAGTTGTATTAAAAACCGCAAAGGTTTTTGGTTTTACTAGGCAGGAAGTGATTAAAGACGCTAAGGATGAAATACTTGAAATTAGGTCTTCTACTGATGCGTTTCTTGGCACTGCATTTTTTATTGATTCAATTGGTAATGCTATAACATGTTATCATGTTTTATATGATGAAAAAACAGGTTTATTAAAGGATTCCGTTTTTATCGCACGTGTATATGCCCTTTATATAACCGGAAATGGAAGTTATGAGACATTAATTTCGTTTCCATTCACCGTCGATACCTTTTCTGTAGAATACGACGCTGCGGTAATAAAGATTGATTTTAATAGAGCTAGCATGCCGGTGGGGACCTCTGGCTATTTAGAATTGGCCGATTCTATTTATAGTGAAGCCGGTGATGATATTGTTTGCTTAGGATATGTACCAAGCAAATATACATTGCCGCGTCCTTTTGCGTTACATGGCATAGTATCCACGATAAGACCATTTGTCACGATGGTAAATCAAGATGAAAATAAATCATATAATATTTCGATATTACAGCTCGACATGACCGCAGTTGGCGGTGTAAGTGGTTCTCCTATAATAGATTTAAATACAAATGAAGTAATAGCGTATATGGTTGAGGTAAATTTGCCAGGAAAGTTTAAACAATCGGGATTTTCAACAGCATACAGCATAACCAATATAAAAGATCTGATTGAAGTAACGAGGAAAAAAGATAAATAAAATATTGAGTTCTTAATGAAGGAGGAAACCTGAATATTTTTCTTTATATTTTTGGGATTGAAATACATTTATTTATATTGCATTTGGAGCGTATAATGTATATTAATAAAATTTAAGGAATTTTAGAATGCTACAATATGTAGTTCCTGCAATTATAGCAATATTAACTTTTGTATTAGGAAAAATTATTTACGATAGGATTAATTTCAAAAAAAACGAGGACCAAGCCGGACGAACTTTTATATCAAGATTAGATTTATTAAGGGGAACTGAAGACGTTTTTCAGGCCCGTTATATAGATTATATAGAATATTTATTTAAGAAGATTGAGGTTACATTTTTATCTTCAAGCTTAGGCCTACAAATAGAATGTCCTGAAACTCATGGTTTAAAGAGCCCAAATGTGCAAGAATTATCTTATTTAAATCCTTTTACGAAATATTATCTATTGAAGATATCTTCTTATCTTGTTAGAAGAGAAGACCATATTATTAAAGCTAATAATTATATAAATAAATTGGAGTTTGCAGACGGTAAAACCGATGACATAAAAGACGAATTAAGATATGTTTTAAGAACAATAATATCCATATCGAGATCGATTAGAATTAATATTTCGCATGCCATGGAATCTATTGTATTTTTTGATTTAAAGAGACATGGCAACTTCTATTATTTTAGTAAATTCGATTGTTTAGGTGATTTACTTCGTTATGATTTGGAGCCAATTAGCTTATTGGAAAATTTTCAAATAAAGAATGGTAAATTATATCTACCTAAATCAAAATCCGAAATCGAGTCTGATGAAATTAGCTATTATATAAATAAAATATCATTTAAAATTAAATCAATAATTGAGATTGTTACTAAATCGCTTAAAAAATTATGATTTGAAAATATTAAAATTAGGTAAAGGTAGGTTGGATTCGGGACGAAGTGAAAAAGCCAACATAAAATCTCTGGTTACCAAGCGCTGCTTGGTAACTCAGTAAAGCCCCTTATGTGATGTCGGAAGTTACTTCCGACATATACGGCCATAGCGTCAGAAGTAACTTCTGACGCCACACAGAAGTATCGGTTGCGAAGCGGCGCTTCGCAACCAGGTGGAATATTAGTGTGGTGTCGGGTCACCTGACCCGACACTCCCGCCTTTGGCGGGACCGGGTGAGGCCACCCGGCGGCACGGAAAGCCTCTGGGATTCAATCATCGCTGGACAGAACGGTGTTCTGTCCCTACATTGTGGAAGCGGTCACAACCACGCCAAAGGCGTGGTGACACGCGGGATCATAGGCGTCGAACATGGTTCGATCCGCGAGGGAAGGAGCCTGAAAATGAATTTTTTGAGAATTACCACGATTATATTCTTACTTTTTGTTATTACAATGGCGGGGTGCGGGAAATCCAACGATCCCAACCGGCATTACGAAGAAGAGGGCGGTTTCTCTTTCGTGCCTCCGGAGGGCTGGGAGATGTCCGAATATCCGGGAATGAAATACAAGATTTTCCGCGGCCCGATGGAAAATCGGTTCGCCCCCAATATCAACGTTGTAAATGAAAAATATGACGGCTCCCTGGAAGCGTATGTGGATGCAAACATAGAAACGATGCGTAATTTTATAGACGGCTTCAACCTGGTCGGAGAGGAGCAGTTTGCCGCATACAACGGGGCGCGTATAATTAAATTAACAGTCGACGGCGAGCATTTTCAAAGGTCGCTCAGGCAGTATTTCTATTTTTTCGGTGGAGGCGGGGAAAAGTATATAGTAACCTGTTCAGCCCTGGCTGAAAATGCGGAAAATTACGAGCCGCTTTTCGATACCAGCGCAAAGACATTCAGAATAGAATAATATTTATGTAAGAACGGTCGCAATAAATTGCGACACGCAAAAATATTGATTCCCGTGGACAGGACGATGTTCTGTGCCTACATTGCGGAGGCGCCGGGCGGCAATCCCACCCGCCATGGGCGGGGATTGGGATTGTAATTTCACCTTTCGCTCCCAAAGCGAGTTTGGGAGCGCAAGCCATGGCCTCGAAAATATTAAAAAGGAGTATAATATGGTATCACCGAAAAAGATCGCCGGGACCAGCGATGAGGCGGTGGTAAAAGCCACGGGCAAAGGCTGGAGCCAGTGGCTCGCCGTTCTGGACAGGAAAAAGGCGACTCAGTTGTCGCACCGGGAGATAGGGCAATTTCTGCGCGAAAAACATAAGCTGTCCCTGTGGTGGGCACAGAAAATATCGGTGGGGTACGAGCAGGAACGGGGAATGCGGGTAATGCACGAGCAGCCCGAGGGTTTCGAGATATCGAAGTCTAAGACGCTGCCGATTTCACCAATGACGGCGTTTAAAGCCTGGAACGACAAAGCGGCAAGAGATAAATGGCTGGGAGAGAGTATCACTATCAGGAAGGCGACGCCGGCAAAGTCCATGCGAATTACCTGGCCGGATAAGACCCATGTGGATGTGAATTTCTATGATAAGGGTGAAAACAAATGCCAGGTTTCGGTCCAGCACACCAGGCTTTCAAACGCTACTCAAGCTGAGAAAATGAAAAAATACTGGTCGGGGAAGTTGGAGAATTTCAAAGATTTTCTGGAAAAATAACCGCTAACCGCTGGACAGTTGATGGCGTACGATCTCGCCATCCACCATGTAGATAACATCCTCGCATATATTGGTAGCCAGGTCGCCGATTCTCTCTAAGTTTCTGGCGATAGTAAAATACTGTACCATGCAGGAAAGGTTCTCGATCTCGGCCCTTATGTTTTCCTTGACTCTATCATACATACGGCGGTTCATATCGTCCAGCGCATCATCCATGTCTATGACTTCGCAGGCGATTTTAGTATCGAGATTAATGAGGGCTTCCAGGCTTTTTCTGAGCATAGCCTGTGCCTTCTCGGACATCTCCTCGAGTCCGGTGGGGAAATCGGTTCTGCGCTTGGAGGATATTATCATCTCCCGTTCGGCGATATTAACGGCCAGGTCGCCGGTTCTTTCCAGGTCATTATTTATTTTCAGTACCGCCACGATAAACCTGAGATCTATAGCCACCGGCTGGTGCAGGGCCAGGACTTTGAGGCATTCCTCTTCAATCTCAACCTCAAAGCGGTCAATCTCGCTATCGTGTTCGATAACTTTCTTGGCCAGCGACGAGTCTCTTTCCAGCACCGATTTTACTGCCAATCGGACACTGGATTCCACCTCGGCTCCGAGTTTTAAAATTTGATCTTTTAGTTTATCTATCTCTTTTTTAAGTTTAGCCGGCATCTCGACTCACCTCCTTATCCGAAACGTCCGGTAATATAATCCTCGGTCTGTTTCTTTTGCGGTTTGGTGAATATCATTTTTGTTTCGCCGAACTCTATAAGATGACCCTCATAGAAGAAAGCAGTGAAATCCGATACGCGAGCGGCCTGCTGCATATTATGTGTCACGATCACGATTGTATAGTTTTTTCTTAATTCCGCTATCAGGTCCTCTATTCTGGCGGTCGACTTGGGATCGAGGGCTGACGCCGGTTCATCCATGAGAAGGATCTCCGGCCCCACCGCCAGCGCCCTGGCGATGCACAATCTCTGTTGTTGGCCGCCCGAAATATCCATGGCGTTTTTTTCGAGTCTATCCCTGACCTCCTCCCACAATCCGGCCCTGACAAGGCTTTTTTCCACGATTTCGGCCAGCTCCGACTTCC
>CP070813.1:3166799-3178448 GCA_020344055.1 Candidatus Zixiibacteriota bacterium
GCCTTTCGACAACCCGAGTGTCGAAACCATAAAGGTTTCGACCTACGCCTAACGGAGAAAATGTAGGCGGGGAGCTCGTCTCCCCGCACCTGGTTTAGATTTGGCTGTGTTTCGGGAACTATGATTCCCGAAACAATCGGTTCGAGCAGCAGGAATCTCGTAAATCGAAAGGCTTGCCTTTCGACAACCCGAGCGTCGAAACCATAAAGGTTTCGACCTACGCCTAACGGAGAAAATGTAGGCGGGGAGCTCGTCTCCCCGCGCTTCCAACATTTAATCCGGCAGCATCCCAACCTATATTCATAACTCTCAAAATTATATGGGCTTACATTTTCAAAAAATGATCGCGCTAATTGACCGAAGTCAAAGTGAAATCCCGGCATAGAGTGTAAATTCAAAACATGAAAATGAGGAAATTGAAAGGTCAAATCCGGCTTCGCCGTATTGATACAGCGGCCGAGGCCTGTATCAGGGGGATAATATGCCCGTTAGAGAGATAATATTAATCGATGAAGAAAAATGCGACGGCTGCGGTCTCTGCATACCGTCATGCCCCGAAGGGGCGCTTGCTATCGTGGACGGCAAGGCGAAGCTGGTCTCGGAAAGCTATTGCGACGGCATGGGCGCCTGCGTGGGGGAATGCCCACAGGACGCCATGAAGATAATCAAGCGGGAGGCGCCGGAATTCGATGAAGCATCGGCGATGGAGAATATGAGAAATGCTGAACTTAAGAAAAAAGAGGCACACGCCTCCGCTCCCGCTCCTCATTTCGGCGGCTGCCCCGGTTCGAGGACCATGGTCCTGGAAAGAAAAGAGCGGCGGACGGATACTCATGTCGGCAAACTGAATTCGGAGCTCACTCAATGGCCGGTGCAACTTCACCTGGTGTCGCCCATGGCGCCCTATTTCGACAACCGTGAGCTCCTGGTGGCGGCTGATTGCGTGCCCTTCGCCGACGCCAATTTTCATAAAAGACTTTTGAGCGAAAAATCGCTCGCCATAGCCTGCCCCAAACTCGATGATACATCATCATACGCGCCCAAACTGGCCGAGATTATCAGGCGCAACAATATCCCCAAAATCACGGTGGCCATCATGGTGGTTCCCTGCTGCATGGGGCTTTACTCCATCGTCAGAGAGGCGGTTGAAATGTCGGGCAAAGAGGTTGAAATAGACGTCATAGTCGTGGGCGTCGACGGCGAATATCAAAAAGCGCCGTTCTAATAAATATAACCCGGCAAAATCAGCCTTTATTTTCAATAGCGGGCTACTTAACCTGGCCGGAAAAAGACTTGGCCGGTCTGTTTATCAGGCTATCGCGGAGATCCTCGAGACTGCATTTGAGCCTTTTAAAAATCCCTTCGGCGGATTCGAGATTATCGCTTCGTCCCATCTTCTCGAGCTCATAAGCGTTTTCATACGATTCCTCGTGCTCGAATACGGCCACCGCCCCTTTCAGTTTATGAGCGCGCTTCTCGATTTCACCGGGATTTTTATCCGACACCGCCTTCTGCAGATCGTTTAACATAACCGGATAATCCTGGAGGAAAACATCGATTACGTTTTTCAGTATCGTGGGATCATCCGCCGCGCGCGAAAGTATTTTATTCCAGTCCAGTCTGGTTTTTAAATTCGATCTGGTTTTTTCACCCGCGCGATTCGAGACGACGGGGACCCCGTATTTCTCCAGGATCGCGGTTACGCTTTTTTGATCGATCGGCTTTAGGATACAGTCGTCCATCCCGGCATCGGCGTAGATCTTTCTCTCGCTTGACAGGTCTTCCGCGGTCATGGCGATTATGATTTTTCGATTGCCTGTATTTTTTTCCATATGGCGAATGGCTTTCGCCGCCTCGATACCTCCCATAACCGGCATGCGGATATCCAGAAATACGAAATCGTAATCGTTCTTCTCGGTTTTTTCGACAGCCTGCTGGCCATTTTCGACTATTGTCACTTCACAGCCGATCTTGTTAAACAGCTTCGCGGCGAGAAGTTGATTCACCCTGTCGTCTTCGGCTATCAACACCCCTCTGCCATGCCTATCGGTAATCGGAATCCCATCCGATTGAATTAAATTTACCTTTTCCGTTTTGGCGATCGCCGACCCTTCTTCCTTGGAAAAACCTATTATGGCATCCAGTAAGGCGCTCTGTTTAACCGGTTTTCTGACAATTTTCGAAATATCGGCATATCCGGATTTTTCCAGATTTCTCTTATCCCGCAGGTCGGAGATAACTATTATCGGAGTATCTTTATGGATGCTTTGCGATTCTATATTTCGGATTACTTCCCCGGCATCCATATCCGTCAATTTGTAATCGAGTATAATCATACGGAAAGGATCCCCCTTCCGTTCGGGTTTATCGAGCGCAGACAACGCTTCTTTCCCGCTCTCCACCAATGAGGGCCTCAGGCCCCAATGCGCGGTCAGATCGCCCAGAAATCCCCGCCTGGTGCTGTTGCTATCGACGATCAGGATTCTCCATCCTTTCATATCGCCCGGCAGACCGGCTTCCTCTCTTTCTTCGCTCTCTCGAAATCCCAGTTGAATTGTGAAGTGCATTGTGGTCCCCGGGTCTCCGGGATTATTATCTTTTCTATTGGGGCTTTCGATCCAGATACGTCCGCCCATCATCTCCGCTATCTGCCTGGAAATTGTGGTGCCGAGCCCGGTACCGCCATACTTCCGGGTCGTGGAACCGTCCGCCTGGGTGAAGCTTTCGAAAATCGCCTCCTGTCGATCCTCCGGTATTCCGATACCGGTGTCGGCGACGCTGAAATGCAGCCTTGCGATATCTCCGACTTTGGCCTCCAGATCCACCTTCAAAACGACCTCGCCCTTTTCCGTAAATTTCACGGAATTGGCTAGGAGGTTAAATATTACCTGCCGTAATCTGGTGGGATCGCCCGAAACCTTATCCGGCACGTTCGGAGAAATAAACGAAACCAGCTCCAGCCCCTTCTGGTCCGCCTTCGGCATAAACGGATCCAGGGCTTTTTCCACCAGCTCGTAAAGGCTGAATTCCGTTTCCTCCAGTTCCATCTGGCCGGCCTCGATTTTGGACAGATCGAGGATATCGTTGATGAGATTCAGAAGGTTTTCGGCGCATTGCTTGACAACGAACAGCTGTTCGCGTTGTTCAACACTCAATTCGCTTTCGATCACCAGCTCGGTCAAACCGATTATACCGTTCATCGGCGTTCTGATCTCATGACTGATATTGGCGAGAAATTCGCTTTTGGTTCGATTGGCCCCATCCGCCGCCACGGCCATCTGGTTTGCCCGTTCGATGGCGATTGTCAGCTGTTTATTCATAAACTCCAGATCGCGGCTTGTGGCCTCCGCGATATCTTTCGCCTTCCGGAGTTCCTCCTCACCCCTTTTACGATTAATCATCCCGGCCAAAGTGTCGCTTACGGCCTCCAGCAGCTTCAGGTGATTGTCGGTCGGCTCGTTTTCTTCCTTTAGATACAAGTTCAAAATCCCGATTACGTCTCCCTCGGACATGATGGGAACACAATAATGCCCGTGCGAAAATATCTCGCTGCCTTCGATCTCTTTGTGGCTTCCATCCACGCATCTGGAATAGGTTACGCTTTTGCTCAAGGCCGCGCGGCCGCAATGGCATTCTCCGAACCGCACCTTACGGCAGATTCCCGCCGGATTACCGGCCGGGTCCTTCCAGGCTTTTAAAATCAAGAGATCGGGATCATCACCAACCAGGAATATGCAACCCTTATCGATAGTCGGCAAAAGCGGATTTGATAAAATTATATCGAGGGAACGCTCAAGTTGAGTTTCCAGAGTCGATTTCTCAAGGGAGATCTTCAGAAGCTTGGCAATAACGCTCTGGACTATTCTACTTTCTTCGATTTTCACTTCGGCGTCTTTTCTAACGGTAATATCTTCTTTGACGGCCACGTAATGAGAAGTTTTCCCCGAATTATCCTTAATCGGAGATATGGTGATCGACTCCCAGAAAAGCTCGCCGTTTTTCTTCCTGTTCAGCAATTCCCCTTTCCATTCGTATCCACCCAGCAGGGTTCGCCACATCACCTCGTAGGTCTTTTCCGAAGTCTTTCCCGATTTGAGGATTCGGGGATTCTTCCCCCTTATCTCTTCAAGTGAATATCCCGTTTTCCTGGTGAACTCGGGATTCACGTATTCAATATTGCCGTCAGTGTCGGTGATAACCACGGATGACGGATTCTGCTCCACCGCCCTGGAGAGATTCCTCAGCAGCTCCTCTTTTTTCTTCCTGTCGATGGCAGCAGCCAGGTGCCCCGCCACGTAGGTCAGCAAATCGAGGTCTTTCAGGTTATAATTATCCGGATTCTCATAACTCTGCACCGCCACCACCCCTATAACCTTATTATAAATTTTGAGAGGCGCTCCCATCCAGATAGGAGAATATTCTCCGTACAGTTTAATCTCGCCCCCGCCGGTCAATTCCACCGTGGTTTTTTCATCGGCGAAAAGCGGTTTGCCCGTTCTTCTTACATAGTCGGTAAGGCTGTTTTCGAGCTTCATCGCCCCGCGCATATCATCGTCATAGCGGTCAACAAAGAAAGGAAATGTATAGGTGTCGTTATTATCGTTATACAGGGCTACGTAAAAATTGGTGGTATCGATTAATGTGCCGAGCGCTTTATGTACTCTTCCCAGCATCTCCGGCAGGTTGTCGGTCGAGCTTATGGAATCGGAAATCAAAAACAGGGTATCTTTCGTCTCCTCCGCCATCTTATGGTCAATTACGTACCTTACCATCGGTCTGACTATAAACAGGTACAGCCCCGGGCATATCAAAATGACCAGCAGTGCCGAACCGACGAACATATTATTCAGAATCGCAGCCCCTGGAAAAAGAGTAATAAAAAACATTGCCGACAGTTCAGCGATAAATACAGACGCAGCGATTATTATGAAGAATTTTAACCCGATTCTTTCCGGATTCATAGCTACTCTTTTCCCAGGACCAATCTTTTTATTAACTTAAGGCCGATCCCTTTTGGCGATACCTCTCTTTTCGGCCGGCATTATTTGTTATGAGTAAATATCCGGCACATTGCAGTATTAAAGACCGTTAAATATGCCATTGTTAAACCTATCTCCTAAAAAGCGCCTAATATTTTTGTCGACCATATAAGGGGACGTTTTAGGTCATTTCTCGCGCGTAACGCTTTTATGCACAATAAATTGCGGCGGACGCAAGCCGATCCATCCCGGGCAAAAAGCCATTTTTATACTGCCAGGCGATAAGATATAAGGGCAAATCCGAGCCTTTTGCGCGCCTGCAGAAAGAAAATCATTTTCCCATTTCGGCTCATTATCGAACTATATCGTAGTCCATATTTGAAAAGATATTCCGCGGATTTGCCTATTTAACTTCCAGGGCGTCTGTCAACGCGGGAATTCTGTTTATCGAATTGTATTTATCATTTTTGCGATGCGTAACTTCGGCAAATACCACGATGAACCCGATCCGGGAGCCGTTATCGTCATAGAGAGGCGCTGATTTCAGATCGGTCAATTTTTCCTTGCCCCCGGAGGTAACGATACGGCATTCAGTTGCGACGTCGGTATGTTTTTTCTCCCCGGGATACCACCAGGATCCGATCCTGCCCACGTCCTCCGAATGTATCACTTTCTGCCAACCTATCCCGATGGAATCCTGCAGGGTCAGACACGATAACGCCTGCCAGTACTCATTGGCGAACAGACACCTCCCGCTGGTATCCGTCACGATTAAAGCGACCGGGGCCGAATTAACGAGCTTCCGGAAGTACGATTCGCTTTCTTTAAAAACCTCGAGGGTCTTCTCCCATTCGTTTAGCTGGCGATTCAACATTCTGTCTCTCAACAACGCCGCCTGCCCTCCACAAAAAATTTTGCCCTCAGGACTATCCCCGCGTACAATTTTCTCAAGCATCCCGTTTAAAACGTAATCGGCGTTATTTTTCTGCAGGAATTCAGACGGTAGTATATAATATTCATTTTCACGCAGTACCTTGTTATAGATAATCTTCGGATGGGAATGTATAACCTGAATAATCCATTTCCAAGACCAGCCCTTCATGTCGTATTGACACAGCGAGGTGATATTGCGTTTGGGGATAAAAATATTCAGCCTGGTTTCATATTCCATCAACTTATCCCACTCGAATCGGTTTTCGCCGATCCACGACATTTCGCCGGCGATTCGAAGACCCTTATATCCCTCGCCGCCCGCCAGATCCGAATAACGCTCTACCCGTTTTATTATATAATCGGGATCAAAAAAACCCCGGCGAAGATACATCTCATTTACATTCTCCAAAATAAGGTCTCCATTTCCCAGGGCCGCTTCAATACTGATGTCCCGGCCTTTCAACTTCTCGAGATAAACGTCGGATCCGTTCTCCCGGGATATGAATACGCATTTTTCCTCCTGCTCCAGCCCGGATTTAATATAGTCTACAAGCACCGACAGCTGTTCATCTTTTGAAGAATAAAAATGACCTATATGATTATAATTTTTGGACTTCTTGGAGTCATTTTGAAGATTGATCAAATTCGAATTCATTTTACTATTATCCGATCTTATGATCTCCCGTTATCACTATCGGACAAATCCCCGGCTTAATTTAAAATAACCCTGAAGGAAATATCGAAGCGGGGCCGGCGTTATCGTTATAAACATATTTCCGGATAAAGACTGCAAAAGCTAAAAATCATCTCAACTTATTGACGGGATTTGAACTGCCTCCGCTTTTTCCGATAATGCCGCGCTGCCGCCCGCCTTCATACTGCCCTCCATGCTGAAATCGCTCCCCTCCGGCGCAAGAGGATTAATGAATTCGCGTTCATTTTGCCCCGGAATAGACCCGCAGATTATTTTGCCAGCGTCGAGTTGATTTTTTCCACGAGCGTTTCCGGTGTGAACGGCTTTACAATGTAGTTATTCACCCCGCTTTTCAGGGCTTCCATAACTTCGGTTTTCGCGCCTTCGGTGGTTATCATTACTATCGGGATTTTGCTATACTCGCCATTCTTTCTGACTTCCTTTACAAACGACAAACCATCCATCACCGGCATATTCCAGTCGGTAAGTATCAATTCCACGCCCGACAGATTTTCCATTGCTTCAGCGCCGTTATTGGCTTCGACAATATCAGTAAAACCCGCGGTTTTCAGGTTATTGGAGATGATACGGCGCATTATCACCGAATCATCAACCACAAGCACTCTCATAATGCCTTCTCCTTGATTCCCCTTTTGCTTATCTGTTCTTTTCTCCGATTCGATTGAAGCAAGGGCTCGATCAAATTCGCTTCGTTCACAGCAAAAATATAGGTCGGAACTTATTTTGCCTCCTTTCATTAAGGAAGATCGATATTAAATTCTCCGGAATCATAACCTGACAATTATACAAATCTCTATAACCTAATTTCATTATCGGATACTGCAAAAGCTGATTCAATGGATGTTTCAATTATAAATATCCATGAAACAGCCCGTTTTGAAAATTTTCGTCCAAAATAAATAGACCTATTCCGGCCATTTTTAAAACGGGATTAATTTTCGTATTTTTATTGACGATAACAAGTTAGTGGGAGCTCATATTATGAAAAACGCCCGGGGCCTGAGGCTGAAGATTATCTCTCTTTCGGTATTATTCGCTTTTCTGGTATATATTCTGGACGTGGTTTTCGAATACTACGTATTCTATAAAGAGGGTTTCTGGAACCTCCTCATTCTGAATGTGCCGCCCCATGAACTATTTATGCGCCTCGTTATTATAGCCTTATTCATATTGCTTGGAACCTTAATCTCAGGGCTTTTCTCGTCCCGGCTAAACGCTTTGCGCAGCCTGTCCGCCACCGAGGCGAAATTGGCTGCGATTCTTCGAAGCACGGGAGACGCCGTGATTGCGACCGACGCTAACGGTCATATATCGTTCATGAATCGGGTAGCCGAAAAAGTCACCGGGTGGGAAGAAAGAGAGACGCTGGGCCGCTCCGTTGATGACGTGTTCTATATCGTCGACGCCGCCACCGGCAAAAAGGCGGATAATCCTGTAAGGAAAGTTATCAAGGAATGCAAGGCGATCGGTCTGGACAATAATACGATTTTGATCAGAAAAGACGGAACCAGGATCCTAATCGGGGACAGCGCCGCGCCGGTTCTTGACGATTCCGGAAAAATCAACGGCGCAGTCCTGGTTTTCAGAGACGAATCCGAGAGAAAAGGCGCCGAATTCGAAATCAAGAAAAGCGAAGAGAAATTCCGGTCCCTGGTTCATACCGCACGAAACGTCATACTTTATATCTCGCCCGACCACGAGATTCTGGAATTTAATCCTGAAGCTGAGAGAGTATATGGTCTCAAAAGGAATGAAGTACTTGGGAAAAATTACCTGGAATTATGCATACCCGCAAATGAAAGAGAGAACGTGGCAAAGAATTTCGAGAAAGTGTTGTCAGGCGAACCGACTATAGGATTTGAAAACAGAATTCTGACTCATGACGGACAGGAGAGGATCTTCCTGTGGAATGTCAATATAATTCCCGATAACACTGAAGATAATCCATTGGGTGTTATCGCTATAGGATATGATATAACAGACCGCAAAAAGGTGGAAAACAGCATCCGGGAAAGCGAGCAAAAATTCCGCAACATCGCGGAATCCTCCCCCATGGGAATGCATTTTTACAGGCTCGAACCTGACGGGAAGCTTACTTTCGAAGGCGCCAACCCCGCCGCCGACAAATTACTGGATTTGAATAACAATCAGTTCGTCGGAAAGACAATTGAGGAGGCTTTCCCGGGAAGCATCGGAACGGAGATTCCTGAAAAATACAGGGCGGCGGCATCGGACGGACGAACCTGGCAAACCGAACAGGTAAATTACGTGGATGAGAAAATCAAGGGGGCTTTCCAGGTTGTCGCCTTTCAGACCACGAAAAACCGCATGGCCGCGATGTTTTTCGATATAACGGAGCAAAAAATAATCGAAAAGGAATTGAAAGAGAGTGAAGAGAGATTCAGGAGCACATTCGAACAGGCCGCCGTCGGTATAGCGCACGTGGCTCCGGATGGAAAATTTATTAGAATTAATCAACGATTCTGCGCTATCGTGGGATATTCAAAAGATGAATTGATTCGACGCACCTTCCAGGATATCACTCATCCTGATGACGTGCAAAGGGATATTGGAATCCTCCACCGGATGCTGTCCGGAGATCTAAAAATTCACTCAATTGAAAAACGTTATTGCCGTAAGGATGGCGCCGTTGTGTGGGTCAATTTGACTACCAGGCTATTACGCGATCAAAATAATAAGCCGAAATATTTTATCTCCGTAATAGAAGATATCTCCGACCGTAAAAAAGCCGAAGATGATCTTAAGAAATCAGAAGAGAAATTCAGATCCTTATTTGAAGCCGCAAGCGATTCAATATTTATTGTAGAAATGTCATCTGAAGGTGCGAAATTTGTTGACTGCAATTCCAGCACTCTAGAGATTTTTCGATGTAACAGTAGAAAAGACGTTTTGGGCAAGTGCCCGGCGGATTTCTCCCCGGAGGTTCAGGCGGACGGAAGATCATCAATTGAACGCGTTAGGGAAATTGCCGCCGCCGCCATGAAAGGACAGCCTCAATCATTTGACTGGATTCATTGCAGGCTCGATAAAACACCGTTTGACGCCGAGGTCACCGTAAACCGAATAGATATCGCGGGAAAACCTTTCATGCAGGTGATAGTAAGAGACGTTACTGAGCGAAAACGGGCCGAGGAGGCATTGCGCGAATCGGAGGAAAAATTCAGGAACGTCGCCGAACAGTCGCCCAACATGATTTTTATCAACAGGCGCGGCCGGATCGTCTATGTAAATAACCGGAGCGCAGAAATCCTGGGGTATAGCAAAGACGAATTCTATTCCCCCGATTTTGATTTCCTGAAATTAATCGCGCCCGAATACGCTCAAATGGTCAAGGAAAAGTATGAAAGGCACTTGAGAGGTGAGGATGTTGAACCCTATGAATACGCTCTTTTGACCAAGGACGGGAGAAAGATCGAGGGGATAATAAATACTAAAATAATTCAATACGAGGGAGAAAATTCTCTTCTGGGAATTGTCACCGATATAACGGACCGAAAACGGGCCGAAGAAGCCATAAAGGAATCGGAGGAGAAATTCCGAAACGTTGCGGAACAATCGCCCAATATGATATTCATTAACAAACAGGGCCGAATTGTCTTCGTGAACAATAAATGTGAAGAGATAATGGGATATACCAGAGAAGAGTTCTGTTCCCCGGATTTCGACTTCCTTTCGCTAATCGCGCCCGAATATATTCAAAACATTAAGGCCAATTTCGACCGGCATATGAAAGGCGAGGATGTTGAACCATATGAATACGCCCTTATAACTAAAGAAAGGAGAAGAATAGATTCGATAATCAATACGAAATTGATAAAGTATGAGGGCGAGATCTCGATACTGGGAATTGTAACGGACATAACCGAACGAAAAAAAACCGAAAAAGCCATGGAAAAAAGCCGGCAGGACCTGGTTAAAGCTCAACATATAGCCAAAATCGGAAGCTGGGAATGGGTTATGGGAACCGATAATATTTACTTTTCGGACGAGATGTATCTAATTTATGGCATAGATAATGGAGCGAAAATAACCGTTGACTTGTTGCGCAAAACGGTTTATCCGGAAGACCTGAATATATTCGATAACGCCGTAAAAAATGTCTTCGACAAAATTCCGCCGAAATCCGTCGAATACCGGATCATCAAACCCGGCGGCGATATAGCCTACGTGCACTCGACCGCCGAAATCCTGCCCGACGATCGGGGCGATCCGGTCAGAATAATCGGCACATTGCAGGATATTACGGAGCGAAAAAGGGCGGAAGAGCTTCGCGAAAAACTGATCGCCGACCTGCAGAACGCGGCCAACGAAATCAAGACCCTAAGCGGATTCATTCCCATCTGCGCTTCATGCAAGAAGATCCGCGACGATAAAGGATACTGGGAACAGATAGAGACATATATAATGGAGCATTCCGACGCCGAATTTTCCCACGGGCTCTGCCCCGATTGTTCCAAAAAGCTATATCCCGATTTATGATATTTAAGTTTATTTGTTTACCTGTAATATAGCGAAAAATGCCTCCTGAGGAATCTCCACCTGCCCCACCTGCTTCATCCTTTTCTTACCCTCCTTCTGCCGTTCCAGAAGCTTGCGCTTGCGGGTAATATCTCCCCCGTAGCACTTGGCCGTAACATTTTTCCTCAACGGCCTTACCGATTCGCGGGCTATGATCTTATTCCCGATGGCGGCCTGAATAACCACTTCAAACATCTGCCTGGGAATCAAATTCTGCAGTCTCTCACACAACGATTTGCCCCGGTCATAAGCCTTATCTCGATGAATTATATAAGAAAGAGCGTCCACCGGTTCGCCGTTTAAAACAATATCGAGTTTGACAAGTTCGGATTTCTTAAAATCGATAAACTCGTAATCCAGCGACGCGTATCCCCTGGATATCGATTTCAGCCTGTCGTAAAAATCGAAAATTATCTCCGCCAGCGGGATTTCGTATCGCAGGGTCACGCGCTCGGTGTCGATATAATTGGTGGTTTTGTAGAT
>CP070813.1:3178548-3190087 GCA_020344055.1 Candidatus Zixiibacteriota bacterium
TCTTCTCGAACTCGGGGACAAATCGCCCGAAGTCTTATTTATGAAAGGCGAGGTGATGCTGGCTCATGGCGATATCGACCGGGCGCTCTCTTTTTACGGTGAATCTTATGATAAAGGATTTATCACGGGCCGTTTGAGAATTGTCTCGATCTTGATAAATAGGGGACAGATCGATTCGGCGGCATTCCTGCTGGATAGCATCGACAAAGAGGCAGAACGCCTTCTGGATTATTCGATGGAAACAGCCGGAATGAAAATCATTCGGGGCCAGGATGCCGATTCTCTTCTGGATATGGTAATCCGGAAAGCCGTTACCGTTACCAACAGGACTCCTGATGATCCGCGACCATATCTGGTGCTCGGAAAGGCGTACTCATTGATGAACGATTATGAAAAATCGATGTATTATTTAAACACGGCGTATTTTCTTGAAGACAGCCCGTTCAATCAGGCGTTCATAGTGCTCGAAATGGGAAAGGCCGAGGACCTGCTCGGGGACCGGGAGCGGGCGAGTAATTTTTACCGGCAGATTATCGAGCTTGACGGCGGCGAATATCAGAAAACTCTGGCGGAAGAATATTTGAAATCGCCTTTTCGAAGAAAACGATAGCGGGGATTTACCGACATGACCTTTTTGAATACGGCTTTTCTTTTTGCGCTGGCGGCGGTCTCCATCCCGCTCATAATCCATTTTCTCTCCAAAAGACGTATCAAGACCATAGAATTTTCCTCCTTGAAATTTCTGGAGCAGATGCAGAAGAACCGCATGAAGTGGCTGAAGATAAAGGAATTGATTCTGCTTTTTCTGAGAATGATCATAATCGCCCTGATCGTCATGTCCTTCGCGCGGCCGACCCTGAAAGGTTTTCTGGGATCGTCAAAAGCGGTATCGTCGGTGGTAATCCTGCTCGATAGATCGGCGTCGATGGAAGCCGAGGGCGAGACCGGGACCCTTTTCGAGGAGGCGAAACGGTTCGCGGGCAGGCTGATTGAAGCGTTAAGCCCGGCCGATCTCGTCTCGGTGATTTCGTTCCCGGAAGTGCCGGAATCGAGTCCCGTGGAACAGATCAATCCCGGTCGTTTGCTGAAAGAAAAACTGAATAAAATAGAGATCTCCTATCAAACCGGGAATGTCGGGGAGGCTCTCAATTCGGCCCTCGAGATTCTGGATAAAAGCCCTGATTTAAACAGGGAGATTTATTTGATCTCGGACGCTCAAAGGATCATCTGGGATAACATTCCGGCTGAAGCTCTGAGTAAGGATTTATGGCAGGGCATTCATTTTTACAATACTGTGTTTTCCCCTGTCCGCGATGACAATATATCCGTGGTCGAGGTCAAAACGCCGCCGCAGCTCCTGTCGCCGGGCGAAAATATCAGGCTTACCGCCGAGCTCGAAAATTCCAGAAAGGGAACCGTCGAAAACGTCCTGGTGAGTGTAACGGTTGATGGGGAGCGCCGGGCGCAGACGACGGTGTCGCTTCCTCCGGGCCGAACCCAGGCTGTTGATTTCAATTTTAAACTCGAGGTCCCCGGTTATCATGCCGGTTATGTGGAAATCGGATACGATAATTACGGGCTCGATAACAAGAGATACTTCAGCCTGCAGATCCCCGAAAGGACAAACCTTCTGGCGGTCTCGCAGACGGTGGATGATTTGAGGTTTCTGAGGTTGGCCCTCGACAGGCAGGAGGCCGGGCAGATCAAATTCAGGGGGATCGCCGTAGCTGATCTCTTAAAAGAAAATCTTTCAAATTTCTCAGTCATCCTGCTGCATGATGTAAAATCGCTGGACCCCGCCCGGGAAAAAGCCATAGAGAAATTCGTGCAGGACGGCGGCGGAATGATGGTGGCTCTTGGGAAGTTGTCCGAGCAACGTTACTGGGATCAGTTTTTGCGAGAGCTGGCGGGGATCGGCGCCGGAGATCTGGCGGGAAAAGAAGACGAATACATTTACCTGGACAGATTCGATCTCGATCATCCCGTTTTTTCCATTTACTCCGATAAAACCGCCGCCACGACGGAAGCCGAAATCCCCAGAATAAAATTATACCTGTATAGAAACCTGACGGGAGGGAATGTTATCGGTTCAGGTTCTTCCGGGGTAAATTTACTCGCGGAATCGTCCGACAATCCGGTCCTGGTTTATGGAAGCGGATTTGATCTGAGTTCAGGAGAACTACCGGCGCATCCGTTTTTCATCCCCTTTCTGGTGAGATCCATAGAATACCTGGGATCGCGAAACGCCGATCTCGGTTTTGCGGGAGTTATCGGACAGCCGTTCAGATGGAATGTAAAAAGCTCGTCGGGAGCGTTTTCGCTGGTAGCGCCCGATAAAACGGCCGAGAAACTCAAAAACGCCGGCGTATCGACGCGTGTTTTTGTAAGCGGCACGGTTTATAAAGAACCCGGAATTTATACCCTGGAAAGCGACGGCGATATCATTTCACTGCTGGCTTTCAATGTCGATCCGGCGGAGTCGGATAATGACAGGGTCGAAACAAACGACATCAGGGAAATCCTGGGAGTGACGACCAGGGAGCTCGATTCTTACGGTGATATCACCACATCGATAAAAGAAGCGAGATTCGGGCGGGAGCTGTGGAAGGAGTTTCTGGCGATCGCCCTGATTTTATTGATAATTGAATCTTTACTGGGGAGAACAACGCCTCCGGAGGCGGCGCAGAAATGAGACGCTTCTTTGCGGTTATAATTATCCTATCGGTTTCGTTATCCTGTAAGGACCAACCCGTTGTTTCGAATTTGACCAGGCCCGGCGGATACGCCATGGGTGACAGCGTCAGCCTCGCATTTTCTGTTTCAGGGATGAATACCGCTCCCGATTCATTGCAGGTTAAGATATTCGAGAAGAAAACTGGATACCTGTATGATATTTTCGCCGGCCGCGCGGATTTAAGCGATAAAGACCGATTCGAATGTTTCTGGGATGGCCGTAAACCCGACGGCAGCTGGCCGGCAGGCGGACGATACTGGGTGTATGCCATAATTCCTGAATCTAATGTTATTTCGGATACGGTGGAGATTGGCCTTACCGATTGATCCGATGCCGTATTTTTTCGGAAAGCCGCTTGACATGCTTTTGAGTTTTGTAATAGAATCCACCCGGCGGCGCTATTGAGGAGGGGGCGTCGTCTTTTTTAATGGGAGGTAGTTTGGGAGAAGATAAGAGGGCCCGCCTGAAAGAAAAGCTCTTTGAGAGAGCCATAAAGTTCGGCGATTTCACGCTGGCGTCGGGGAAGAAATCGAAATACTACATTAACGGCAAGATGGCCACCCTCGATTCGGAGGGCGTAAACCTCGTTGCCGAAATCATGCTCGATATGCTGGAGGGTACCGACTGCGATGCCGTAGGCGGCCCAACCCTCGGCGCCGATCCCATGGTGGGCGCCATCATCGCCCTGGCGCATAACCGGGGCAGGAAGCTGACCGGGTTTATAGTACGCAAAGAATCCAAAGGGCATGGCACGAAAAGCCTGATCGAGGGCCCGCTGGATGAGGGGATGAAAACGGTGATTGTCGAGGATGTGGCCACGACGGGGGGTTCCGCCATCAGGGCCATCAACGCCGTGAAAGATTTCGGATGCGAGGTCGTGAAGGTCATGGTAATCGTCGACCGGGCGGAGGGAGCCATAGAGAATTTCAAGAAGATTGATATGCCCTACGAGGCGATATTTTCTAAAGAAGAGCTGGGGCTGTAGGAATTTACTCAGTTAAATTATTTCAGGTAAACCATCTTTTTGCTGATTGTAATTTCGGCGTTGGTGAGAACATAGAAATATAATCCCGAAGGGAATTCGGACATATCAATATTTATATCGTGGTATCCGGCCGGCTTAAATTCATTTATCGGTTCGCCAATTTTCCTGCCCAAAATATCGTAGACCGTGAGGGAGACCTCCCCGGCTTCCGGCAGGGCGAACTCGATGGTGGTGGAACTGTTGAAGGGATTGGGGTAGTTTTGAAGCGTAACGTTTGTCGGAAGGCTCGATTCATTGTAGGCTATGCCTGTGGGCGTCCGGGTTATGGTCCAGACAGATCTTCCACCGGAGGCGAAGTAAATTTTATTAGTATCTCCTGCAGCGAACTCGATAAATCCGGATGACGCCGTAGTATCAAGTCCTTCATTAAACGGTTCCCAATTCTGGCCGCCGTTATGGGACTGATAAATCCCATAACGGCCCGATGAAACGAATATATTCGATTGGTTATGGGGGTTAATTGCGATCCCCGAAATCGAAGGGTAATCCGGGTTTACAGGCATATCGTTTGTGATGTCGAACCAGGTTTGCCCTTGGTCCGGGCTCTCAAAAAGGCCGCCACCCCAGCTGGACGCATAAATATGCTCCTCGTCCAGAGGGTTAAATTCTATATCAATAATATAATAACCGTTTGTACTGGGATAATTATTTAATAACTGCCAGTCCTGGCCTCTATTTAGTGAAAGGTAGATATTATTAATTAAGCCATCGGTACCTGCAGCAACAACATTTTGATTCGATGGAGCAACATCTATTGCTTCGAAATAGATATTTTGGGGGATGCCGTTTGAACATATATTCCAGGTCTCGCCTGTATCGTCGGAGTAATAAACTCCTCTGTGTGACGATAGAAATATTCTCTTATCTTCGGGCCCCATGTATGACATATCCATATCAAAATAGTAGTTGTCCCACGGAAGCCCGGCATTGAAGAAATGCCAGGTAACGCCATCATCGGTAGAACGGTAAAAACCGGTTTCATAAATCTGGTTGTCCCACCACTGATGAGCGGTGGATAAATAGACATTTGCGGTATCGATTCGATCATATAAAATGCCGCCGATCCCGTGCTCATCTGGAAAACCAACATCCACGAATGACCACGACTGCCCCATATCGGTTGTTTTATATAAGCCGCCCGGTGTGGCCACAAATGCCGAGGAAGGGTTTGTCGAAGAAACCGTAAACCCTTGCGAGTAAGACAGGTTAATATTGTGGCTGATCTTAAGCCAGTTGGCGCCGTTGTCGGTGCTCTTATAAATTCCGTCCAAAGTTCCCAGGTAAATGATACCGTTCGGGATATCGAATTCCATTTTCGACAATTGAAATGTTCGCAATCCCTCGTTTGAGCGGTTCCAGCTAACGCCTCCATCTGTACTCTTAAATAAACCGTCGCTAAACGAGCAGGCAAAAACAGTATTACTTTCAAACGGGGATACAGCCACATCGAAAATTTCACCGATATATAGTCCGCCAGGAGTTATATCGAACCAGCTTTGCCCGGCATTTGTTGACTTAAAAAGACAGCTGTCTGTATCCGATAAATAAAAATTGCTTAATCCCAGGTATAATATATCCGTATTCTGAGGATCGATGGCTATGCTCCAACAATAAAATTGACCGGCGATATTATTTTGAATGTTGGACCAAGATTCTCCCCTATCTGTACTTTTAAAAACCCCGTTTCCATACCGCATGGTATTGGTGACGAGATACATTAAATCCGTATTTGAGGGATCGACTGCTATATCCTCAATCCCGGCGAGATGCGGTATACCGAGCTGTTCCCATGTTTGACCGCTGTTGGTGGATTTCCATTCGTTCGCGGGTCCCCCGGCGAATAACAGACTCGGATCTTCGGGGTGAATTAGAAATGCCGTATATTCGTTATTGATTCCATGTGGTGGATACAGCTTTGTCCAATCGGCGCCCCCATCTTCACTCTTAAACATTCCTCCCGTGGAGGTGGCGTAGATCGTGTCCGGCCCGTATGGATGGATCGCGATCTCGCGCATACAGCTCATTTGCTCATGGCTCTCTACGTGGTTCCATAGGTTTCCGCCGTCCGTGGTCTTATAAATTCCGTTTTGAATAGTGCCTATGAAAACGATTTGGGGATTCTGAGGATGAATCTCTATGGAGTATACAGTACCCCCCGCCGGGCCGTTGGTGGACCAGCTGTTCTCGTCGGCTGAGGGATCGGAAATCGGGTTTATTAAGAACCAGGCTGCAATAAATATTGGGATACCCTTTGCCAAATTATTCATTCCCCCGCACAAATTAATCCGAGAAGTGACATCAATAAGTTGAAAAATATTAATTCTTATATACATTTAAAAATAACTCACTATTATATATTGTCAATAGTTTTTTATCGACGAAGAGTTCGCGATTTTCGCATAAATAAAAATGGCTTCGGAAAAAATCGTTAGAAATAGAATAAATCAATTAAATCATTACAATATATATACTACGGATAATCAAACCCTGGCCGGGCAGATCCTGTCATATCCGCAATGAGAGCACTTGAAACTTTCGGGATCTGCCGTATAATCAGATCCCTTTATCTCTTCGATTTTTTCCGTTAGATTATCTTTAATTTTTTTCAGATTATCCGGGGACTGCGCTTGCGAATACGGCTCCGTCTCCGTGAGAAACAGATACGTTACCTTCGAGGGAAACTCGCCGTAAAGCTCCTTGCAGGCCAGGGAATATATGGGAAGCTGGAAATCGGATTTAAGTTTGGCTTTATCCAGCTTGCCGGTCTTGTAGTCGATTATCTCGTAACCGTCGGGGGTATTATCAATTCTATCGATCTTGCCGGTGACCTTAATATTGGCTACTTCGAATTCGAATCTCTTTTCAACCTCTTTGGGTGTTCCATCGAGAAGCGACTGCGCCGACAGAAAATTGCCGAATAGAGCCGCGGCTCTCTGCCCGAGCCTCTCTTTCCGGTCGGGATCTGCCAATCTTGTTCTTCTCCATCTTTCATCGAAATTCGAAACGAGCTTTTCGAGAGTAATTTTCTCTCCCGCCATCAGCGATTTCCCGGCCTCTTCCAGTACGTTATGAACGGCACTTCCGAAAATCATGGCGGGACTCGGCGGCGACGGCGCCCTGAGAACCTTTCCGAAATAAAACTGCAGGGGACAGGTATCGAAGGAGTTGATATCGGTGTAAGAGAGCGACTCGAAGGGCGCGCCCGGCGGCGATTCCGGTTTTCTAAATTCCTCCTCGGTGATTCTTTCCCATAAAATTACAGGCAGGTCGACCAGGCCGGCCATAAAATCACTTTTCAGCTTTTCGAACTCCTCCTGCGTTTCCGCCCTCGTTTTCATGGCGTCCCAGGTTTTCAGGATGGCGGGCGCCAGGGTCGCCCGGGCGTCATCATTTATCGGAATTATAACAGCGCCGGGACTCCTTTTTATGTCGATTGCGGCCCCTCGCTTTTCAGCCAATAATTCCGCCGCAGGAACGTCTTCTCTTATACAGGCCGAATCGAATTGATCGCTGGTTTCAAGCTCTTTAACGAATCTCGAAACGGGAGACCTCTTCTTATCCACGCCGTACAAATATAGTTTCTTCTCTCCGCGGGTCATGGCTACGTATAACAGCCGCCTTTCCTCCTGCAGCCTGAAATCTCCTTTCGGCAACTCATCTTTGTATAGATCTTCCGGGAATTCCACGCTGGTCCGGCGCGACGATCCCGGGAATCTCCTGTCAGCTAAACCAATAGCAAATACTACGGGATACTCCAGCCCCTTGGAACCGTGGATAGTTTGCAGTACCACCGGGGCATCCGCTTTCTCAAGCAATGATACGCTTTCCTCATCTCCCGTCGCTTTGTACCACTCCAGGTATTCGATAAACTCCGCATGCGATCCGCCCGCCGTTTCGGCGCTGAAAACATCGGCCGCCCTTAAGATTTCCGCGATTTCGCGCGCCGCTTTTTGATCGGTTACCTTACCGCCCGATACCAGTTTTGACATTATGCCGGATCGTTCAATTATTATCTCCAGAAGCTGCAGAGGATTCTTCTCTTTTTTAAAAGATATCAATTCGACCATAAATTCGACGAACTGCCTGGTTGTCTCGGCCTGGTCGGGGTCGAGTTCCGACGCGAAAGCCAATAATATATTCAAAGGCGCGCCCGATTCCCGCGACAGGCGGTATCCTATCTCACGTTCGGTTTGAGGGGAGAGACCAGGTATGAAGTCGCCTAACAATACATTTAGAATATCCCCCCGGCCCGGATCGACAATGAACTCGTATAGCGTTTGCAATGTGGCGGCCGGTCTTGACGGCTGCTCCTCGAGTATCTTATCGTAGGAGAATCCTATGCCCCTTCGCTGTAACGCTCCCACTAAAAAATCTTTCTGATTTCTGTTTCTGAACAGGACCGCGATGGAGGAGGGACTTTTGAGATTATCATCCCGCAACAACGATTCGATTTCAACGGCGACCGATTCTGCCTCGGTGTGATCATCGGGGCAGATCCTGACGGCCACTTTATCCGCCTCGGCTTCATCCGCGGTCATCCTCTTTTTGGGATCGAAACGGGCTTCAGGCTCGGTCTCGATGAGTGCCTGCGCGGCCGTGACAATATTCTTCGTTGAGCGATAATTGTGCTCCAGCCTGAAAGGCTTATTGCCGGGGAAAAGCTTGTGAAATAAAAGAAACGAGCCAAAGCTGGCTCCCCGGAACCGGTATATGGCCTGGTCGTCGTCCCCCACGACGGTAACTCCGGTCTTGCCGCCGGAAAGATAATACAGAAGCTCCACCTGGGCGTAGTTGGCGTCTTGGAACTCGTCCACCAGGATATATTTATATTTCTGCCGGAGCGACGCCCCCACAGTCTTGTGGTCTTTCAAAAGCCTGTGAGCCAAAAAGATCATATCCGTGTAATCTATAATGCCGCCGGTTTCGGATTTTATCTTCTCGTAGTTTTCGTATACCTTTCCCGCCTCGAGAATCTTGCCCCACCTGTCGCTGGCGACCAGGTCATCATCGGAGTCGCTGTTAGGGGGTATTTCATTGAGTTTTTGTTGGGCGAATTCGATAACCTCGGCCGGAGTGACCAGCTCGTCCTTGGCCCGCTCGATGAAGCTCTTGATATCGCTGTAGACCCGCTCCGGCTGGGAGGTGTCCAGAAGCATTGATTCCTGCAGTTTGGAGATGCCGGTCTTGAGGATCTGCCACAGCCGGTACTCGCTGGCCTTGACCACCTCGCCGCCCATGCCGATCAGGTGTCCGAACTCGTTTATGATATCCATACCGAAGGAGTGAAAAGTCCTGACCTCCGGCGCCGATTTGCCGAGATCCGCCATCCGATCCTCCAGCTCGACCTGGGTTTTGGTGGAGTAGGTTATTACCAGGAGCGACTCCGGCGCGAACCCTTTTTCTTCGATTAGGAACCGCGCCTTGGCCACGATCACCCGGGTTTTGCCGGAGCCCGCCCCCGCCAGGATTATCTGCGGAGCGCCGAGGAATTCGACGGCCTCTTTCTGGGCGGCGGAGAGGTGCATGGCGGTAAAATAGAATACCGAGAATAATGTGTCAATAGAGGCTTACAAAGCATGACTTTTATTAAAATCTGATGGAATATTTTTGATAAATGGCTGTAAAATTAGTGGGAGATGGATAAGATAAAATTATTATTGCTATGCCCCTTTGTTTTGGTAATAAGCTCATCGAGCTGCCCGTTAAGATATACTTGTGGTGACGAACCTTACGCCTGTACTGGTATGTTTTATACTATGCCATACGAGAATCCAATCAAATATGATGCTCCCAACGATATTATCCTTTATTCGAATGGTATGCTAGTCAAGAAGGAGACAGACGGTCAGGAAACATATAACCTCAATCAAATTTGCAATAAGGACACTATTACAGATTTTGTGCTATATGATCGATATATAAGAGATAGAAATAACATCCCGGATAGTATTACGATAAATTTGGATGGTTTCGCTTTAGTCCTGTCACCGCAAGCATGCTGCAAAATGGCATGGTTTGATAATGTTTTACTGGAATTCGGAAGTGTCGGCCCCGATTCGATTATTTTAGTTAATGCAGTATCAGTTGACGTTAACTACTTGCAGCAAATTTACATATTAGATTATGGAGATAGTTCCTTAAAAGTATTTGACAAATATGGTAATTTTATATCCAAATGGAATAATATAGGCCGTCCAAAGCTAATTAAAATATTCAGTGAAAAAGTATGGATATTAAATGAGTTAGATGGTTCAATCAAAGTTTATGATTTCCATGGCGTTTATCAAAATTCGATAGAGAATGGAGGCCAATGGACCGATATAACCGCATTTAAACTCAATGCCGATAACTCAGTTTGGATTTCAGATTTCAATGGCAGAAGGTTAAGCCTTTTCTCAGATGAAGAGACTATTTGCGAATTCCATGGAGATTTTTGTTATATGGATGCCATATTCAGCTTCGGTCGGATTGTATCATTGGAAGGACTTTATTATGTTACAGCTATTGACATTGAGAAAAACCTAATTATCGATTTTGCAGAAGCTAATTATTATTAGATTATGACATTTAAATTGAGAATAAACTTTCTTTTTGTAAATTTCCTCTTTCTTGTATATTTATTCTTATGTCCGTTAAAATCAAAGGGAAATGAGAATCCCGGCAACTTTTCTCTAAAGTTTGGTTTCCCTTCCTCATATTCATTCGAGCCGTTATCTGATTTTTGGGGAAACGGAGTTTCTATAACAGCCGGTGTCAGAGCGCCTTATCCAATTTTGGCAAATTATGTCGAGCTTTGGGCCAACGGGAGATATATCCATCTTGATTTTGACGAGAGTTCGCAATTCCCGATCGATTATTATTATGGCTATCCTGCTATAGAATTCAGCGGTAATGACGTTTCTTTATATTATTTTTATCTGCAATTATTGATTAATTTAAAAAATCCATCTAAAACATTCATTCCCTATATCGGTTTTAACTATGGTTATTTTCATAGATCGAAGACGGTTTTTCGTTCAAATTCCTCAATAATGGAATATTCTGAAATTAAATTCAGAGATTCGGGCGCGTTTGCCATGCCGTTTGGAGCAAAAGTAAAAATAAAATCCAATTTATTTCTACAGTTCGAATTGGAGTTATTGGCAGCGGATACCAGACCTTCTGAGACAAGAATTTCTGAGGCAAATCTCGGTGTACGTTTCTCTTTATGAAATATGCAAAATAAAGGAACTCAACTCAGTTCTTTATAATCTCCGATCAACCCCCCTAACCCCTTGACTATCCCCATGCTACCCCTTAAATTGCCGGGATTGGTCGATCCCGCCGGAGGCAGGAGTCGACCTTGAAAGCCGGATGACCGTATGAACCTGCCGAATTTCCTGACATTATCGAGAATACTGCTCTCGCCGGTATTTCTGATTCTAATGCTGTTCGACAGCTTCCTGCCGAGGCTGATCGCCCTCATCGTCTTCGCGGTGGCGGCGCTGACCGATGCGGCCGACGGTTATTACGCCCGTAAGATGGGCGACGTGACCAGCTTCGGGCGGTTCATGGACCCCATCGCCGACAAGATCCTGGTCTCCATCGCCCTTCTGACCTTTATCTCCCTCGACTACGTCCGCGATTGGATGGCGATTATAATTGTCGTCAGGGAATTTCTCATCACCGGGCTTCGTTCCATGGCGGCCTATAAAGGCGAGGTTATAACCTCGACCCTTCTGGCCAAGTGGAAGACCGCCACCCAGATGATCGCCATATCG